>SEGS01000050.1 GCA_004210915.1 Variovorax sp.
TGGATCGACCAGGGCGTCGGCTGCTCCAAGGTGCCCGACATCCACAACGTCGGCCTGATGGAAGACCGCGCGACGCTGCGCATCTCGAGCCAGCACATCGCCAACTGGCTGCTGCACGGCGTGGTGACCAAGGAACAGGTCAACGCGACCTTCGAGCGCATGGCCTCGGTGGTAGACGGCCAGAACGCCGGCGATTCAATCTACCAGCCGATGGCCGGGCACTTTAAGACCAGCGCGGCCTACCAGGCTGCGCAGGACCTGGTGTTCAAGGGCGTCGAGCAGCCGAGCGGGTACACGGAGCCGCTGTTGCATGCGTGGCGGCTGAAGGTGAAGGGCGAGGCCTGAGCAACGGGATGCCAGGTCTCGAGAGCTGACGACGCCCACACGGTGGTCGTCAGAGGCCGATCCAACTTGCAAAGCAAACGGCGCCTTCGGGCGCCGTTTGCATGAGCACTGGCGCCCGGAGCCGGCGAGTGGGCACAGCATGCGAGCCGTCAGACCATGCAGACTTACCACGCAGTCATAGAAAAACTATTTAGTATTAATTTGATCAATACGGTATAAACATGTCTCCTCAATCAACTCTGGAGACTGTGATGAAAAAACTCGTGATCGCCGTTGGCGTTTCTGTCCTGCTGAGCGCGTGCGCAGGCGGTATGGGCATGAAGAAGAACGACGGAATGGCCATGTCGGGCAGCGGCATGGCGTCCAACCCGATGGTGGGCGGTGCGGCGATGTTGCCGACCAAGGACATCGTCGACAACGCGGTCAACTCCAAGGACCACACCACGCTCGTCGCTGCAGTGAAGGCCGCCGGCTTGGTCGAGACTCTCAAGAGCCCCGGCCCATTCACCGTGTTCGCGCCGACCAATGCCGCGTTCGCCGCACTGCCGGCCGGCACCGTCGACACCTTGCTCAAGCCGGAGAACAAGCCCACGCTGACCAAGGTGCTGACCTATCACGTGGTGCCAGGACGGATGGACGGTGCCGCCATCGCCAGCGCCATCAGAGCCGGCGGCGGCCAGGCGACGCTCAAGACCGCAAGCGGCGGCACGCTCACGGCGACGATGAGCGGGAGCAACGTGATGGTGACCGACGCCAAGGGAGGCACTGCGACCGTGACGATCGCCAACGTCTATCAGTCGAATGGCGTGATCCACGTCGTGAACAAGGTGCTGCTGCCGGGCTGACCGCGCTCTGGCCTTCGCAGGTTCGCTTGCGAGGGCCGGCGCTCCCTTCCTACAGGGCTTGGGGCGAAGAGACGACCCGATGCAAAACACAGCGCGCTAACTTGAGTTCACTGGTCTCAGGCCAGTTCCGCCGGCCTCGCCGACTTTGAACTCTCAGGAGATACCCATTATGAACAAGTACGCATCGATCCTCGCCGCACTCGCCCTCGGTACCGCCAGCGCCGCATTCGCGCAGGGCAACCCACCCACCACCGCACCGGCCAATCCGGCACTCGGCGCAGGCCAGCAGAACCCTGTGGGTGGCCCAATGGGCACCACCGGTACGCAGGCGCAGAACCCGGGCACCGCAGCACCCGCAACGGGCGGCATGACCAACAACACGAACAGCGGTACGACCATGGCGCCCGCGGCACCCGCTGCAGAGCCGATGCGTCCTGCACGCGCTGACCGCAACTGATGACGGCGCGCCTGATCACATCCGGCGCATCCATCGCGGCGTCCGTCTGGCTGGCCTTGGGGCTGAGTTGGACAGGCGCCGTTCATGCTGAAGCGTCCGTCGACGCGCTGCGCGTGGCGCGAGCCGCCATCGTGGCGCGGGACACGCAAGGCCATCCGTTCGCCATCGTCGACAAGCGCGGCGCGCGAGTTCACGTGTTCGACGCTGACGGAAAGTTGATGGCCTCATCTCCCGTGCTACTGGGCCTTGCCAAGGGCGATGACTCAGTTCCCGGCATTGGCGAGCGTCCGATGGCGCAGATTCTTCCGAAGGAACGCACCACGCCGGCCGGTCGGTTTGTGAGCGAACCGGGGCGCAATTTGCAAGGTGAGGACATCGTCTGGATCGACTACAACGCGGCGGTCTCAATGCACCGCGTCCGAGCGACCAAAAAGGAAGAACGCCGGCTCCAGCGGCTCGCGACGCCGACCGTTGCCGACAACCGAATTTCCTACGGGTGCATCAACGTGCCCGCTGCCTTCTACGACCGCCACATCAAGCCGGTACTCGGCTCGGCAAAGGGCGTCGTGTATGTACTCCCTGAGGCCGGCCCGCTTGAAGGCCGCTTCGCTTTTCTGGACACGGCCACCCGAAGCGACTGACGCCTTACTTCAGGTTGCGTCGGGGATGCGTGCGGCCTCCGCCTCTGCTCGCAACCAGCGCACCAGGTCCTGGGCGTCTGGATTCGCTGCAGCGCGGCGCGACGTTTCGATGTAGTAGCCGCGCTGCGTGCTGGCGCTATGCCCGAAAGGCGCCACCAACCGCCCGTTCCTGAGCATCTCCTGAAGCAGCGGCAACCGCCCGATCACCACGCCCTGACCAGCGATCGCCGCGTTGACTGCATCGGTATAGAGCGTGAAGCGCACGGTGTTCTTTGTGCGCACCTCCGGCACCTTCATGATCTTCTGCCACGGTTCCCATTCCGCTGTGGGCGCCATGCCTGTGTGCGAGTCGATGGTGAGCAGCGTGTGATGGACCAGGTCTGCCGGCGTGCGCAAGGGGTGCGGCCCTTCCTCCATCAGCGCCGGCGCGCACAACGGCAGCACCGCTTCTTCAAACAGCGCCGGCCCCGTGCCGCGGCTTGTGGGCACGAAGCGAATCGCCACATCGATCCGGTGCCGCTCGAGCGCCAGCACATCGAGCGTGGCCGAAACGCGCACGTCGACCGCCGGATGTGCGGCCGTGAAGCGTGCAAGCCTGGGAATGAGCCAGAAAGACGCGAATCCGGGCGTGCTGGTGATCGCCACCTGCCGCAAGGCCGTCGCGGCGCGCAGATGCGCTGTGGCGTCGCGCAGCCGGTCCAGGCTGTCCACCACGGCGCGCTGCAGCACGCCGCCTGCCTCGGTGAGGGCCAGCGCGCGATGGCGCCGCTCGAACAGCAGGACGCCGACGCTTGCTTCGAGCTGCTGGATCTGCCGGCTGACGGCCGATTGCGTGAGGCTGAGTTCGGTCGCGGCCATCGTGAAGCTCAGCGTGCGCGCCGCCGCCTCGAAACTGCGCAACAGCTCCAGCGGCGGCAAGCCCGACAGGTCTTTCGCATTCTCCATACGCATGCAACGAGTTCCGAATGACCGTGTGACTCACGAGGTGGGCCTGACTATATTCATTCCCATTGCGAATGCAACAGGAGCCGCTCCATGATCACCATCTTCGAACCCACCCGCATCCAAGTCAGCCTGCACGAGGGCACTGTCTTCGCAGTGCCCGACGCGGCTGGCGTGACCATCGAGTGCCGCAGCGGCTCGGTATGGATCACGCTGGACAACGATCGGCGCGACATCGTGCTGGCGGCCGGCGCACGCTTCGACTGCGGCGTGCACCAGCGCGCACTCGTCTCCGCGCTCGACGATGCCTGCATTGCCGTGTCCTTCGATCGGCCGGTGTCGCTGGCGCTGCCCGCGCCTGCCGCGCCCGCACGGCGCGGCGGTTGGTCGTGGCGCGCTGTGACCCACGGGATGTCGCCGGCTTGACCTTGCCGCCTTCGCGCTGAACCATCGAGCAGCCTGGCACGGTGCCAGCGAGGGATTCGAAATGGCAGAGGCATACATCGTCGCCGCCGTGCGCACGGCCGGCGGCCGGCGCGGCGGCAAGCTCGCGGGCTGGCATCCGGCCGATCTCGCGGCAGAAGTCATCAACGCGCTGGTCGAGCGCAGCGGCATCGACCCCGCCGCGGTCGACGACGTCATCCTCGGCTGCGTGAGCCAGGTCGGCGAGCAGGCGACCAACATCGCGCGCAACGCGGTGCTCGCGTCGCGCCTGCCCGAGTCGGTGCCCGGCACCTCGGTCGACCGGCAGTGCGGCTCGTCGCAGCAGGCGTTGCACTTCGCGGCGCAGGCCGTGATGAGCGGCGCGATGGACGCAGTGATCGCGGGCGGCGTCGAGAGCATGACGCGCGTGCCGATGTTCACGCCCAACGCGCTGCCGGCGAAGGCGGGCCTGGGCACCTACATGAGCCCCGGCATGCAGCGGCGCTATCCGGGCATCGAGTTCAGCCAGTTCACCGGCGCGGAGATGATCGCGAAGAACTACGGCATCGACAAAGACGCGCTCGACCGCTACGCCTTCGAAAGCCACAAGCGTGCGATCTCCGCGACGCGCGAGAGACTCTTCAACGACGAGATCGTGCCGATCGACATTCGCCTCGCCGACGGCAGCGCGAGCGGCGAGAAACACACCATCGACGAAGGCATTCGCTTCGAAGCGACGCTGGAAGGCATCGCGGGCGTGAAGCTCATCGCCGAGGGCGGCCGCTGCACCGCGGCGACCGCCAGCCAGATCTGCGACGGCGCGAGCGGCGTGCTCATCGTGAACGAGCGTGGCCTGAAGGCCCTGGGCAACGGCGCGCGCCCGCTCGCGCGCATCCACCACATGAGCGTGATGGGCCACGACCCGGTGATCATGCTGGAGGCGCCGTTGCCGGCGACCGAGCGCGCCCTCAAGAAGGCCGGCATGTCGATCGACGACATTGACCTCTACGAGGTCAACGAAGCCTTCGCGCCGGTGCCGATCGCCTGGCTCGACACGCTGCACGCCGATCCCGCGAAGCTCAACGTGAACGGCGGCGCCATCGCGCTCGGTCATCCGCTGGGCGCGTCGGGCACCAAGCTCATGACGACGCTGGTGCACGCGCTCGGCCAGCGCGGCAAGCGATACGGCCTGCAGACCATGTGCGAAGGCGGCGGCATGGCGAATGTGACGATCGTCGAACGACTCTGAGGGCGCCGGCATCGGGCGCAGCGGAGCTTTTTCCTGGCTGGCAACGGCCCCAGAATGCAGGCATGACCGCGATTCCTACCCCGCCCGACCCGACGCGTTGCCCCCTGTGCGGCGCAACCAACGGGTGCGCGATGGAGATCGCACGCGACACCGGCCTGCCGCAGCCGCCGTGCTGGTGCATGTCGGCCACCTTCACCGACGACCTGCGCGCACGCGTGCCGGTTGACGCACGAGGCCTGGCCTGCATCTGCGCGAACTGCGCAGGCGCGGCCGCGGCCGCCGCACTGACGGAGCCCCCCGCACCATGACAACGCCCTTCAACGCCTTCTATGCCCAGTCGGGCGGCGTCACCGCCGTGATCAACGCGTCCGCCTGCGGTGTGATCGAAACCGCGCGCCGCCATGCCGACCGCATCGGCACGGTCTACGCCGGTCGCAACGGCATCCTCGGCGCGCTGACCGAGGACCTGATCGACACCGCACAGGAGTCCGCCGAAGCCATTGCCGCCCTGCGCAGCACGCCCTCGGGCGCCTTCGGCTCGTGCCGCTACAAGCTCAAGTCGCTCGAGAAGAATCGGCGCGAATACGAGCGGCTGATCGAGGTTTTCCGCGCCCACGACATCCGCTACTTCTTCTACAACGGCGGCGGCGACTCGGCCGACACCTGCTTCAAGGTGAGCCAGTTATCGCAATCGATGGGCTATCCGCTGCAGGCGATCCACGTGCCCAAGACCATCGACAACGACCTGCCCTTGACCGACTGCTGCCCGGGCTTCGGCTCGGTGGCAAAGTACGTGGCGCTCTCCACGCTCGAAGCCTCGTTCGACGTGCGCTCGATGGCCGCCACCTCGACCAAGGTCTTCGTGCTCGAAGTGATGGGCCGGCATGCGGGCTGGATCGCCGCGGCAGGCGGCCTGGCGGCGGACCACGGCATTCCCGTCGTGATCCTCTTTCCCGAGATCGTTTTTGATGAGGCGGCGTTCCTCGCGCGGGTCGACGCGATGGTGGCGCAGCATGGGTATTGCACTGTCGTCGTATCCGAAGGCGCGCACCATGCCGACGGCCGCTTCCTGGCCGAGCAGGGCACGCGCGATGCCTTCGGCCATGCGCAACTCGGCGGCGCGGCGCCGGTGGTCGCGAACATGGTCAAGGCAGCGCTGGGGCACAAGTTCCACTGGGCGGTGGCCGATTACCTGCAGCGCTCGGCGCGGCATGTGGCCTCGGCCACCGACGTGAAGCAGGCGTACGAGCTGGGTGCACGTGCGGTCGAGTTGGCCATCGCCGGCGAGAACGCGGTGATGCCCACCATCGAGCGCACGAGCGATCAGCCCTACGCGTACACGCTGGGCAGCGCGCCGCTCGATGCGGTGGCCAACCACGAGAAGTTCATGCCACGCGACTTCATCAGCCCCGATGGCTTCGGCATCACCGAAGCGTGCCGCCGCTACCTGCTGCCGCTGATCGAGGGCGAGGACTACCCGGCCTACCACGACGGCTTGCCGGTGTACGTGACGCTGCGCAACGCCTCGATCGCCCGCAAGCTTGCGGCCTTCGTGCCTGCCTGACCGGAGCCGGTCACGGCACGGCCGTGCCGCCGGTGTCAGCTGTGGTTCTGCTGTTGCTGGGCGGGCGCAAAACCCCAAGGCTGATCGCTACCGCCCTGCTGCATCGAGGAAGTGCTCTGCTGCTGCATCTGCGCCATCTCAGGTGCGGGCGCCGGGTCCATGGACGTTGACGGCCCCGGTGGCGCCGTGCCTGTCGACGCCCCCGCTTCGGACACTGCAGCGTCGACGCGCTGGCGTTGTTCCGTGATGACCTGGTGCACAAACTGCAGCTTGCCGACGGCCGCGCGCGGCAGCACGAAGGGGTAGTAGTCGGGCTGGCCCATGCTGCGCGAGAGCTCGTTCAGCACGTTGGTCAGGCGCACCCAGCCATTGAGGAAGTCCAGAAACTTCGCCGCGTCGGGGTGCTCTGGCTGCCACAGGTCGGCCATGTCGAACAGGTCGCTCGCCAGTTCGGCGCGCGTCGCGTCGACGCCAAAGCTCATCGCCGTGTCCGCGGTGTCGGCCATGTGCAGGTAGTGCGCCCAGGTCTCTGCCCAGTCTTCCCACGGGTGCGAGCTGGCGTAGCTGGTGACGAAGCGGTTGGCCCAGTCGGGCTGCGGGCCTTGTTCGTAGTGCTGCTGGAGCGCTGTCGCGTAGTCGGCGCGCTCGTCGCCGAACAGCGCGCGGAACGCATCGATCCAGGGCGTCGGCAGGACCAGCAGGTCCCAGTAGTAGTGGCCGATCTCGTGGCGGAAATGGCCCAGCAAGGTGCGGTAGGGCTCGCGCATCTCGGCGCGGATGCGCTCTCGCACGGCGTCTTCCGCCTCTTCGGCATTGAGCGTGATCACGCCCATCTCGTGGCCCGTGAGCACGTGCGGCCCGCCGGGCATGTTGCTGAGAAAGTCAAAGGCCAGGCCATGCACCGCATCGGCGTGGCGGCTGACCACCGGCAGACCCAGGGCCAGCAACTGCGAGATCAAGCGGCGCTTGGCCTGCTCGAGCTTGCGCCACTGGCGCCCATTGCCCTCGACCGACTGGTCAGGGATGGTGCGCGTCACGCTGCACGAGAGGCAGAAGCCCGCGGCCAGGCCGTTGACGTTGAACGAGGGGTCGTCGCCCTCGCGCGGCGCGGGCGCCATCCAGTTGCAGCTGGCGGCGGTCATCAGGTTGTTGCAGCGCCGGTAGGCCTTGCCGTTCGTGTCGCCGAAGACGGTCCACGTGTCGGGCTCGGCACCCTCGAATGCGGCGGGCTGCAGCGGCACGACACCGAGGCGCTCGGCCACATAGCCGAGCGGCGTCTGGCAGGCAAGACACTGGCTGTTGCCAAGGAAAATCGGGCGGCCGCATTGGCACTGGTAGGCACGGGTGACCGTCGGTGCGGTCATGTCGGCGGCCAGAGAGGCCGAGGGCTCCTGCGGCGCGTCGACGTGATCGCCGGATGTGGATTGCATGGTGTTTCTTTGGGATCGGGCGGGCAGTGCGGCGATTGTGCAGGCCGCAGCAGACGACAGCCCGCCGCTGCAAAGGCCGATATCCTGTAGGACGGGCGACCCGCCATCCCACCGCCAATCCGAGCGCCAATGACCGACACCGCCTCCACGACCGCACCGCCCTCGCTCTCGCACCTGCAGACGCGTTACGGCGAGCGCTACCGCTGGTACCTGCTCGTGAGCGTGATGATCGGCGTGATGGCGTCGATCATGTCGTCGACCATCGTCAACGTCGCGATTCCGGACATGAGCCGGCATTTCACGCTGGGCCAGGAGCGCGCACAATGGGTCAGCTCGGGCTTCATGGTGGCGATGACGGTGTCGATGCTCACGACCCCGTGGCTGCTGGCGCGCTACGGCTACCGGCGCACCTACGTCGGCACGATGGTGCTGCTGCTCGCCGGCGGCATCGCGGGCGGCGTGGCCAACAGCTTCTCGCTGGTGCTGATCGCGCGCGTGGCCGAAGGCCTGGCGGCCGGCGTCGTGCAACCCATTCCAGCCATCATCATCCTGCGCGCCTTCGCGCCGCACGAGCAAGGGCGCGCCAGCGGACTCTTCGGCATGGGCGTGGTGCTGGCGCCGGCCATCGGGCCCAGCATCGGCGGCGTGCTGGTCGACCTGTTCGGCTGGCGCTCCATCTTTTTCATGGTGGTGCCTTTCTGCCTGGCGTCGATCTGGCTCGCCTACAAGTTCCTGCCGACGACGGCCCCGGGCGGTGCGGCGGCCGAGCGCACCACCGGCCTCGACTGGCGCGGACTGGCCCTGGGCACCGTCGGCACGCTGTGCCTGTTGAACGGCCTGGTCGAACTGCGCAGCGACACGCCCTGGCAGGCGGTCGCGTTGCTGGCGGGGGCCGCGGCGTCGTTCACGGGCTTCGTCTGGTGGCAACGGCGGCAATTGGCCGCCGGCGGCACGCCACTGATGAACCTGGCGCTGTTCGGCTACCGTCCGTTCGCGATGGGCAGCATCGTCGCCTTCATCTACGGCACCGCGCTGTTCGGCTCGACCTACCTGTTGCCGGTGTACATGCAGGTCGGGCTGCACCTGTCGGCCTCGCACGTCGGCACCATCCTGTTGCCGGCCGGCATCGTGCTGGCGCTGACCATCCCGGTGGTAGGCCGCCTGGCCGACCGGCAGCCGACCTGGCTGCTGGTGAGCATCGGCCTGGCGCTGCTCGCCGCTTCGTTCGCGCTGATGATGGTGCTGCGGCTGGACAGCGCGCTCTGGCTGCTGGTGGCCTTTGCCATCGTCGGGCGCATTGGCCTCGGCTTCATCCTGCCTTCGCTCAACCTGGGCGCGATGCGACCCCTCGCGCCGGCGCTCATTCCCCAGGGCGCCAGCGCGATCAACTTCGTGCGCATGCTGGGCGGCGCGGCAGGCGTGAGCCTCTGCGCGATCGTGCTCGAGTGGCGGCTGGCGGCGCACGGCGATTCGCTGACCAATCCGCTCACCAGTGCGGCGCGCCTGGCCGCCTTCGACGAGGTGTTCGCGATGCTCGCGGCACTCTGTGCGCTGGCGATCCTGGCAGCGTGGCAGCTCCGGCAGAAATAGGCCCACCCCCGATACGGCGCACTGCGTGTCGCCGCCTCCCCCTTGAGGGGGCAACACCGGCGGCCCGGCAAAGCCGGTTCCGTGGTGTTCGCGCGAAGGAAACCGAAAGCCCGCTGCGGTCTAATAGCCGCATGTGCCAATTGCTGGGGATGAACTGCAACACGCCGACCGATGTGACCTTCAGCTTCACAGGGTTTGCGCAGCGCGGCGGCCGCACCGACCACCATGCCGACGGATGGGGAATCGCGTTTTTCGAAGACCGCGGGCTGCGCCATTTCGTCGACCACCAGCCGGCCTGCGAGTCGCCGGTGGCCGAGCTGATCCGGCGCTACCCGATCCAGAGCCGCAACGTCATCGCCCACATCCGCAAGGCGACGCAGGGCGAGATCAATCTACAGAACTGCCACCCCTTCGTGCGCGAGCTGTGGGGCCGCTATTGGGTGTTCGCGCACAACGGCGACCTGAAGGACTTTCACCCGCGGTTGCACGGCAGCTTTCGCCCCGTCGGCAACACCGACAGCGAGCGCGCCTTCTGCTACGTGATGCAGGAGCTGGCCAAGTCGCACGCCGACGTGCCGAGCATCGAAGAGCTCACCATCACGCTGCGCGAGCTGGCCGCGCGCATTGCAAGGCACGGCACCTTCAATTTCATGCTGTCGAACGGCCAGGCGCTGTGGGCGCATGCCTCGACCCATCTCTGGTACGTGGAACGGCAGCATCCTTTCCTGACGGCGCAGCTGTCCGACGAGGACCTGGCCATCGACTTTGCACAGCACACCACGCCGGACGACCGGGTGGCGGTGATCGTCACTGCGCCGCTCACGACGAACGAAACATGGACGGCGTTCGCGTCCGGCGAGTTGAAAGTGTTTGTGGCGGGCGTGCTACACACAGGCTGAGCGCCGCGCCTATTTCGATGCTTCCCTGCGCCGATTCGACAGAAATTGGCGGTGCGTACGGGGACGGCGCATGGACGAGTAAATAATAACGGTTCTCATTCAGTTCCAAGAGCCGTTCATGCCGCTTTCCGCTTCCCCCCTTTCCCTGTGCCCCGTCGCTTTGGCCAGCGTGCTGGCTCTTCACGCCTTGGGCGCCGCGGCGCAGACCGCGCCGGCCGTGGATGCCCCCGCCGCCGCGCCGGCGCTGACAACCATCACTGTCGAAGCGAGCGCCGACGCCTCGGCCGAAGGGCTGGCCAAGCCGTTCCCGGGTGGACAGGTCGCACGCGGTGCGCGGGCCGGCATCCTGGGCACGCAGGACGTGATGGACTCGCCGTTCTCGAGCACCAGCTACACCCACGAACTGATCCAGGACCAGCAAGCGAAGAGTGTCGCCGACGTGCTGCAGAACGATCCTTCGGTGCGCATGGCGCGCGGCTTCGGTAACTTCCAGGAGTCGTACTTCATCCGCGGCTTCATCGTGAATTCGGACGACATCGCCTACAACGGTCTCTATGGCCTGCTGCCGCGCCAATACATCTCGTCCGAGCTCTTCGAGCGGGTTGAAGTGTTGCGCGGAGCGAGCGCCTTCCTCAACGGCGCCACGCCCACGGGCGGCGGCATCGGCGGCAACATCAACCTGCTGCCCAAGCGCGCATCGAACGAGCCGCTGACGCAGTTCAGCCTCGGCGCATCGTCGGGCGGGCAAGGCTATGGAGCGATCGACATCGGTCGCCGTTTCGGCCCCGACCAGAGCACCGGCGTCCGCGTGAATGCGGCCCGCCGCAGTGGCGGCACGGCCGTGGACGGCGAAGACGTCGAGCTCGACATGGTGTCGATCGGCGTGGACTGGCGCAGCCGCAATGCACGCCTCTCCGCCGATCTCGGCTACCAGGACCACCGTCTGCGCAACACGCGCCCCAACGTGACGCCCACCGGCATCGGCCGGATTCCGCACGCACCCGACAGCCAGATCAACTACGCGCAGCCCTGGACCTTCTCGAACGAGCGCGATGTGTTCGGGTCGGTGCGCGGCGAGTACGACATCAGCGCCGACGTCACCGCCTGGGTCGCCGCGGGCGCGCGCCATGGCTACGAAGCCAACTCGCTGGCAGGCCTGAACCTCACCAACGCGCTGACGGGCGCCGGCACCGAATCGCGCTTCGACAACACGCGGGAAGACCGCACGCGCACGGCCGAGGCCGGGCTGCGCGGCAAGTTCCGCACCGGCTCGGTCGGCCACGAAGTGGTGAGCGCGTTTTCCTACTACCAGCTCGAAAAGGACAATGCCTACGGCATGAGCCTGGGCAACAACCTCGCCACCAACATCTACGCGCCGCGCAGCCATCTGCCCACGCGTCTGACCTACCTGGGCAACAACCTCGACGACCCCGCGCTCAACGGCAAGACCCGGATGCGCAGCTTCGCCATTGGCGACACGCTGTCGATGCTGGACGACAAGCTCAAGCTGACGCTGGGCTTGCGCCACCAGACGCTGGGCACCGAAGACATCTCGTACCGCATCGTTTCAGGCGGCCGCGTGACGAATGCAGGCGGCACGCGCTCAGGCTACGAGGAAAGCCGGACCAGTCCGATGGCCGGGATCGTGTTCAAGCCGCGCAACGACCTGTCGATCTACGCCAACTACATCGAAGGACTCTCGAAGGGCGAGACCGCGCCGGCGCGCCAGAGCAACAACCTGCCGGTGGTCAACGCCGGCGCTCAGCTGCGCCCGTACGTGTCGAAGCAAAAGGAAATCGGCCTCAAGTACGACGGCGGCCGCATCGGGGGTGGCCTGGCCTTCTTCTCCACCGACAAGCCGCGCGCGCTCATCAACGGCGCCGGCGAGTTCGTCGCGGCCGGCAAGGACCGTCACCAGGGCCTGGAACTGACCGCGTTCGGCGAAATCACGAAGGGGCTGCGCGTCCTGGGCGGCGCGACACTGCTCAGTGCCAAACAGGATTCGACCGGCGCTGCGGCCACCGACGGCAAGCGCGTGATCGGCGTTCCGAAGGCCCAGGGCAGCATCGGCCTCGACTGGGACGTGCCCGGCGTCCGGGGCCTGTCGCTCAACGGCCGCGTGGTGGCCAGTGGCCACAGCTATGCCGACGCGACGAACACGCTGCGCGTGCCCGGCTGGTCGCGCCTGGACCTGGGCGTGCGCTACATCACCGAAGTGGCCGGCAAGCTGGTCACGCTGCGCGCCCGTGTCGAGAACGCGGGCGACCGCAACTACTGGTCGTCGGTCGGCGGCTATCCGGGCAGCGGCTATCTGGTGCTGAGCACGCCGCGCACCTACACCCTGTCGGCGTCGCTGGACTTCTGATCGCGCGGAGACGACGGAAACCGATGCGGGAATTCTGGACACGGATCCATCGCTGGCTAGGGCTCGTCACCGCGCTGTTCCTGATCGTCTCGGGCCTGACCGGCGCCGTGATCTCGTGGGACCACGAGATCGACGGCTGGCTCAACCGGGAGCTCTACGACACGACCGCGCGCGGCCCCTTCCGGCCGCCGCTGGAACTGGCCGCCGCGGTCGAAGCCCACGACCCGCGCGCGCGCGTCGCGTACCTTCCGCTGGGCTTTGAAGAAGGCCATGCGGCGGGCTATTTCGTGCAGCCACGGATCGACCCGGCCACCGGCGGCCCCTTCAAGCTGGGCTACAACCAGGTCTTCGTCGACCCGGTGACGGCGCAAGTGCGCGGCCAGCGCGATTCGACCGCGATCTCGCTGAAGCCCGAGACGCTGATGCCTTTCCTGCGCAAGCTGCACTACATGCTGCATGTGCCGGCGATGTGGGGCACCGACCGCATCGGCTGGTGGATCATGGGCACGGTCGCGCTGGTCTGGCTGATCGACAGCTTCGTCGGCTTCTACCTCACGACGCCACGGCGGCTCAGAACGCGAAAAAAGGATGCACCGGCCCAGCATCGCAAGCCGGCCACCTGGTGGTCGCGCTGGATGCCCTCATGGACACTCCGCTGGCGCGCGGGCGGCTACAAGCTGAACTTCGACCTGCACCGCGCAGGCGGACTGTGGATGTGGCCGCTGATCATCGTCATCGCCTTCACCTCGTTCTCGCTGAACCTCTACAAGGAAGTGTTCTACCCGGTGCTGTCGCTCGTGTCGAAGACGACGCCCGGCCCGTCGGCCCTGGTCCCGCTGGCGCCGCTGGGCACCCGCATCGAACCCGCGCTCGGCTTCGGCGAAACGATCGCGCTGGCGCAGGCCGAGGCACAGCGCCGCGGCTGGACCACCCCATTGGGCGGGATCTTCTACAACCAGCGCGGCGGTTTTTACAACGTGTCCTTCTTCGATCACGCGACGCACGACGACAGCGATGGCATGGGCCTGTCGAACCTCTACATCGACGGCCGGGACGGACACGTCATCAGCAGCAACCAACCCTGGCACGGCACCGCGGCCGATGTGTTCGCGCAACTGCAGCTGCCGCTGCACGGCGGTCGGATTCTCGGGCTGCCGGGCCGGATCCTGATGTCGTTGATGGGCCTGCTGGTCGCGATGCTGTCGATCACGGGCATCGTAATCTGGGCACGCAAGCGGCGCGCCCGCGTCGTCAACGCCCACCGCAGCAGCCCTGCCGCACCGGCGCGGCCCCGCGAGAAAACAGCCTGAGTCATGCGCGGCTTCTTCACCGTCGTTCACCGCTGGCTCGGCCTCGCCGTCGCGCTGTTCCTCATCGTTTCCGGGCTCACCGGCGCCGTCACCTCGTGGGACCACGAGCTCGACGAATGGCTCAACAGCGCGCTCTACGACACCGACAGCCGCGGGCCCTTCAAGGACCCGATGGAGCTGGCGGCGGCCGTGGAGGCAGCCGACCCGCGTGCCAAAGTCAGCTACATCGCGCTCAACTTCGAAGAGGGGCACAACGCGGGCTACTTCGTCGAGCCGCGCATCGATCCGGTGACCGGCAAACCGTACGCACTTGGCTACAACCAGGTCTACGTCGACCCGGTGACGGCCAGGGTGGTTGGGCGGCGCGATTCGACCGCCGTCTCGCTCTCGCGCGAGAGCCTGATGCCCTTCCTTCGCACGGTGCACTACAGCCTGCACATCCCGGCGATGTGGGGCACCGACCGCATCGGCTACTGGATCATGGGTACGGTCGCGCTGGTGTGGCTGATCGACAGCTTCGTCGGCTTCTACCTGACGACGCCGCGGCGCCTGAAGACGCCTGCAGGCGCGCCCGTCCAGCACCGCAAGCCCGCGACGTGGTGGGCGCGCTGGATGCCCGCATGGGCGATCCGCTGCCGGGCGGGCGGCTACAAGCTCAACTTCGACCTGCACCGCGCCGGCGGGCTCTGGGTGTGGGTCTTCATCGTCATCGTGGCGTTCACCTCGTTCTCGCTGAACCTGTACCGCGAGGTGTTCTACCCCGTGCTGTCGCTGGTGTCGAAAACCACGCCAGGGCCCTACGAGACGCGCCCGATGGCGCCGCTGGGCACCACCATCGCACCGACGCTCGGCTTTGCCGAGATCGTTCAGCGCGCCGGTGAAGAGGCGAAGAAGCGCGGCTTCGAATCACCGCTCGGCGGCATCTACTACGAGGCGCGCTACGGCTTCTACAACGTGTCCTTCTTCCATCCCGGTGCCGACCACGGCGCGGGCGGCATGGGCCTGTCGAACCTCTACATGGACGCCCACGACGGTCGCGTTCTGAGCCAGAACATCCCGTGGAAGGGCACTGCGGCCGATGTGTTCGTGCAGCTGCAGTTTCCGCTGCACTCGGGCCGCATCTTGGGCATGCCCGGGCGCATCCTGATGTCGTTCATGGGCATCGCGGTCGCGGGCCTTTCGGTCACCGGCATCGTCATCTGGGCGCGCAAGCGCAAGGCTCGACTCGCCTCGAAGGTGTCAGCCTAGGCGCGTGGAGGTTCAGGCGCGCGGAGCCCGCGCCAAATGCGCCTCCAGCGCATCGATGAACATCGCCGGCACGTCGAAGCCGGTCTGCTCGGTGATCTCCTGGAAGCAGGTCGGGCTGGTGACATTGATCTCGGTCACCGCATCGCCGATCACGTCGAGCCCGATCAGCAGCAGTCCGCGCGGCGCGAGCGCCTTGCCGATGGTTTCGGCGATCTCGCGGTTGCGCGGCGTGAGCGGTTGCGCCACGCCCAATCCGCCCGCCGCCAGA
This sequence comes from Variovorax sp., assembly GCA_004210915.1. GTDB lineage: Bacteria > Pseudomonadota > Gammaproteobacteria > Burkholderiales > Burkholderiaceae_C > Variovorax. The sequence continues at coordinate 15,577 of SEGS01000050.1, forward strand.
TTGCCGCGCACCTCGGTGCCTTGCGGGATGCGCGCCAGCACGAAGGGCGCGGGCACGCCGTCGATGATCAGGATGCGCTTGTCGCCCTCGACCACATCGGGCACGAAGCGCTGGACCATGATGGTTTCGGCGCCGTCCTTGTTGAGCGTCTCGATGATCGAGCCGAGGTTCAGCGCATCGGCCTTGACGCGGAAGATGCCCATGCCGCCCATGCCGTCGAGCGGCTTGAGGATGATGTCTTTGTGGACCGCGTGGAAGTCCTTCACCGCCTGTGCGCTGCGCGTGACAAGCGTCGGCGTGACGAACTGCGGAAACTCCATGATCGCGAGCTTCTCCGGATGGTCGCGCAATGCGCGGGGCGAATTCACCACGCGCGCACCCTCGCGCTCGGCCTGCTCGAGCAGATGCGTGGCGTAGATGTACTCGGCATCGAAGGGCGGGTCCTTGCGCATCAGCACGGCGTCGAAGTCCTTCAGCGCCATCGGCTCGGTGGTGTCGACGCGGTACCACTCGGTGACGTCGCCAGTCAGCGTGATTTGCTGCACCGTGGCGGTCACGAGGCCGCCCGACACCCATTGCATGTCCTGGGGCAGGCAAGCCGCGATGCGATGGCCGCGGCGCTGGGCCTCGCGCATCATCGAGAAGGTGGTGTCCTTGTAGATCTTGAATTGATCGAGCGGGTCGGCAACGAAGAGGATGTGCATCAGGGTGTCTTTCCGGCGTTCGCAGGTGCGTCGGCCTGGGTGTCTGGCGTGATCTTGCCGGCAGTTGCGATGGCCGTGTCGGGCGGGGCCTTTGGCCGGCCCAGCTGCTGCACGGCCAGCGCGATGGCACCGGCGACCACGCCCCAGAAGGCCGAGCCGATGCCGGCGATGGTCACGCCCGAGAGCGTGACGAGAAAGGTGATGAGCGCGGCCTCGCGATGCGACTCGTCGCGCACCGCGGCCGCGAGGCCGCCGCCGATGGTGCCGAGCAGCGCGAGGCCCGCGATGGCAGCGACCAGTTCTTTCGGAAACGCGGTGAGCAGCCCGGTCACGGCGGCGCCGAACAGGCCGATCACCACATAGATTGCCCCGCAACTCACGGCCGCCGTGTAGCGCCGCGCCGGATCTTCGTGCGCCTCCCGGCCCATACAGATGGCCGCGGTGATCGCGCTGAGGTTGAGCGCGAAGGCGCCGAAGGGTGCGAGCACCAGCGTGGCCAGCCCGCTGAGCGTGATCAGCTTGCTGACCGGCAGGTCGTAGCCCGCCGCGCGGATCGCCGCCACGCCGGGCAGGTTCTGCGAGGCCATCGTCACGATGAAGAGCGGCAGCGCCAAGCTCACGGCCGCCTGCCAGGTGAAGACGGGCATCGTGAAGATCGGCATCGCGAGGCTGAAGTGCACCGCAGACCAGGCCAACTGGCCGCGCGCGGCCACGTACACGATGGCGACCAGCAAGGTCAGCGGCACCGCGTAGCGCGGCCACAGACGCTTGGCGACCAGGTAGGTGCCGAGCATCAGCAGCACCAGCGGCAGCGCCGTCTGCGCCGCGGCGAAGGCCTGCAGGCCGAAGCGCGCGAGCACGCCAGCCAGCAGCGCAGAAGCGATCGCCATCGGGATCTTGTTCATCACGCGCTCGAACCAGCCCGTGGCGCCCGCCACGGTGATGAGCAGCGCGCAGACGATGAAGGCGCCCACCGCCTCGCCCATGCCGTAGCCCGCGCCGGCCGTCGCGAGCACGGCCGCGCCGGGCGTGCTCCAGGCGATCATCACGGGCTTCTTCCACCAGAGCGAAGGCAGCGCGGAAGCCAGGCCCATGCCCAGGCCCAGCGCCCACATCCACGAGGCGATCATTTCCGGCGTGGCGCCGAAAGCCAGCGCCGCCTGGAACACGATGGCCACCGAACTGGTGAAGCCCACCAGCACGGCGACGAAGCCGGCGGTGAAGGCGGAGAGGCTCAGGTCTTTGAAGAATCGCATGCGGGCTGAATTGTGCCGCGCCCGCGCGGTCCGCTTCAGCGCTGCATCAGAACAGCCAGCGCACGATCCCCAGCGAAAAGGCCGGGAAGGCCATCAGCGCGGCGAGCCGCAACACGTCGCTCGCCAGGAAGGGCATCACGCCCTTGTAAGTTTCGGCCATCGGCACGCCCTTGCAGACGCTGTTGACCACGTACACGTTGAGTCCGACCGGCGGTGCGACCAGGCCGATCTGCACCACGGTGAGGATCAGGATGCCGAACCAGATCGCCTTCTCCTGCGCATCGAGGCCCCACAGGTCCAGGCCCATGATGGCCGGGAACAGCACCGGCACGGTCAGCAGCACGAGCGAGAGCTCGTCCATCACAGCGCACAGGATGACGAAGCCCAGCAGGATCGCCGCGACCACTGCGAGCGGCGGCACGGCGAGCCCGGACACCCATTGCGCGAGATTGGCCGGCATTTGCGTGAGCGCGAGTGCCGAATTGATCATGTCGGCGCCCAGGAAGATCATGAACACCATTGCCGAGGTTTCGGCCGCGCCGAGGAAGGACCGGCCGATGGCGCGCCAACCCAGTTCGCCACGCGCCACCGCGGCCACGAAGGTGCCGATGGCACCGACGGCGGCGCCTTCGGTGGGCGTGAAGAGGCCGCCATAGATGCCGCCGAACACGATGCAGAAGATCAGCGCGATCGGCCAGATGCCGGCCAGCGCGCGCCAGCGCATCGACCAGGGCACAGGCTCGCTCGGTGGCGCGCTCGCGGGCCGCAGCCGCGTGAAGAGCGCGATGACCACGATGTAGCCCAGTGCCGCGACGATGCCGGGGATGAACGCCGCCGCGAAGAGCTTGGCGATGTTCTGCTCGGTGAGGATGGCGTAAACCACCAGCGGTACCGAAGGCGGGATCAGGATGCCCATCGAGCCGCCGGTCGCGAGCAGGCCGGTGGCGAGGCGCCCGGAATAGCCGTGCGCCTTCATCTCGGGATAGGCGACCTGCGCGATGGTGGCCGTGGTGGCCACCGACGATCCGCACACCGCGCCGAAGGCTGCGGCCGCGAGGATGGCGGCCATGCCCAGCCCCCCACGGATGTGGCCGAGGAAGGCAGCACCGGCCTGGAACAGGGCGCGCGACAAGCCGCCCTGCGTGGCGAACTGCCCCATCAGCAGGAACAGCGGAATGACAGACAGGTCGTACACCGTGAGCCGCGCGACGGCCGAACCCTTGAGCATGTTGAGCGCGGCCATGTCGCTGGTCATCTGCCAGTAGCCGAGCGCGCCGGGGATGAACATCGCGACCGCGATTGGCACGCGCAAGGCCATCAGCAGCAGCATGCCGCCCAGCATGGCGAGCCCGACTTCGGTGCCCGTCATGGTGCCGTGCCCTCGGTCGCTGGCAGTTCCGCGTTGCGCGCGTCGTCGTCAGGCAAATGGCGCTGCGCGAAATGCGCGACCGCCTGGTAGATGGCAATGGCCATCGTCAGCGCGAAGCCGGGCGCGAGCACGGCGTAGACGATCCACATCGGCAGGCCCAGGATCATCGATGTCTCGCTGGTTTCCAGCGAACTCTGCGCGCCGACGGCGGTGCGCCAGGCGAGCAGCGCCATCATTGCGGCCAGCAACACCGCGCCGACGCCATCGAGCCAGTGTTGCGTGCGCGTCGAGGCGCGCTCGGTGAAGAAGTCCACGATGATGTTGCCGCGCCGCACCTGGCACCACGGCAGGCACAGCGAGATGCCCAGTGCGACGCCGAATTGCGTGAGCTCGACGTCGCCCGCGATGGGCGAGGACCAGATGGCGCGGCCGGCGATGCTGGCCACGGTGAGAAAGGCGACCGCCGAAGCGCACAAGCCGCCCGCCAGCGCGAACAGCAGCGCCGCGCCGCGCAGCAGGGCGTACATGAACGGCTTACTTGTACTTGGTCAGCAGGTCGCGCGCTTCCTGCAGCATCGCCTTGCCCGGCATGCCGAGCTTGTCGACGTTGGCGACCCATTCATCGTTGAGCGGCGCCGAGGCCTTGATCCAGTTGTCGAGCTCGCTCGCAGGGATCGTATAGAACGTGTTGTTCCGGTCGGTCGCGGTCTTGCGGCCTGGCGGCTTGCTCTCGTCCCAGATCTTGCCGGCGGCGGCCGAGAGGCCCGCGCCGCTGTTGCGGTCGACGATGGCCTTCAGGTCGGCGGGCAGCGCGTTGTACTTGGCCGGATTCATCGCCAGGATGAAGACCGAGGTGTAGAGCGCGGGGCGCGCTTCGTCGGTTTCCGAGTGGAACTTGACCATCTCCTGCAGACGCACCGAAGGGATCACTTCCCACGGCAGCAGGAAACCGTCGACCACGCCCTTGTTGACCGCTTCGGCCACGGCCGGCAAAGGCATCGCGACCGGCGTCGCGCCCAGCGACGCGAGCAGCTTGTTGGTCATGCGCGTGGGGGCGCGCATCTTCAACCCCTTGAGGTCGCCCATGGTCTTGATCTGCTTCTCGCGCGTGTGCACGTAGCCGTTGTCGTGCACCGCGAACATCAGCGGCTTGACGCTCGCAAATTCCTTCTGGCCGTGCTTGGCGTAGAAGTCCCACGCGGCCTTGGATCCGGACTCGGCCGAGCTGGTCATGAAGGGCAGCTCGAACACCTCCATGATCGGAAAGCGACCGGCGGTGTAGCCGGGGAGCGTGAAGGCCACGTCGACCACGCCGTCGCGCACCTGGTCGATGAGTTGCGCCGGCGTGCCGCCCAGCTGCATGGCCGGGAAGATCTGGCACTTCATGCGGTTGTTGGAATCGGCCGCGATCTTGTCGCACCAGGGCTGCAACACCTTCATCGGCGGCATGGCCTGCGGGTTCCAGAAGTGATGGACCTTGAGCGTGACTTCCTGCGCGTGCGCCCCAAAGGCTGCGGTGGCGGCGACCAGGGCGAGCGCCAGCGAGGGAATGTACTTTTTCATGACAGATGTCTCCTGAGTGGATGCCGCCCGAATTCTGTCGTGGTTCCCGCGCGCCCACCCCCGCGCAATCCCTGAGTTTTGCGCTTTTATTTCACATATTCATTAATCTGCGATCCGCGCATACCGGTTTGCATTCGAAGCGAGAGCAAGGCGCGAAGCCGCAGACAGTGCGAACGCACGGCAAGGCAAAGCAACGCCGCTATCGCTTCGATGGCGAACCGGTATCAGATTTCGATCTTGGAGCCGAGCTCGACCACGGCATTGTTCGGCAGCCCGAGGAAAGCCGCGGCACCGCTCGCGTTGTGGTGCATCTGCGCGAAGAGCTTCTCGCGCCAGGGCGCCATGCCGCTGCCCAGCGTCGGGATCACGACGTCGCGCGAAAGGAAGTAGCTGGTGGTCATTGGCTCCAGCTGGCAGCCGCGCATGCGTGCGTTTTCGAGCGCGCGCGGCAGGTCGATTTCGTTCTTGAAACCGTAGTGCACGATCACTTGCCAACAATGGTGGCCCAGCGGCTCCATCTCGATGCGCTTGTCCATCGGGATCCAGGGCACCTCGTGGTTGCGCACGGTGACGAACAGGTTCTGCTCGTGCAGCACCTTGTTGTGCTTGAGGTTGTGCAAGAGCGCATTGGGCACGACACCCGGCTCGGCCGTCAGGAAGACTGCGGTGCCTTCGACACGCACCGGCGGGCTGACGAACACCGAATCGAGAAAGCTGCGCAGGTCGATCGCCTCGGCCAGTTGCGCCTGCCCCATGAGCTGGCGGCCCTGCTTCCACGTCATCATCAGCGTGAACACGCCCAGGCCGATCAGGATGGTGAACCAGCCGCCTTGCGGCACCTTCAGCAGGTTGGAGGTGAAGAAGGCGAAGTCGATCACGAAGAAGATGGACGTGGCGGCGATGCACAGCAGCAGCGGCAACTTCCAGGCAAAGCGGATCACGAAGAAGGTCAGCACCGTGGTGATCAGCATGTCGGCCGTCACGGCGATACCGTAGGCGGCGGCCAGGTTGCTCGAGTTGCGGAACATCACGACCGCCAGCACGATCATCACGAACAGGCCCCAGTTGACGAGCGGGATGTAGATCTGCCCGGTAGAGCGCACGCTGGTGTGCTCGATGCGCAGGCGCGGCAGGTAGCCCAGCTGGATGACCTGCCGCGTCACGCTGAAGGCGCCCGTCAGCATGGCCTGCGAGGCGATCACCGTGGCCGCCGTGGCCATCAGCACCAGCGGCACCAGCGCCCACTCGGGCGCCATCATGAAGAACGGATTTTTGACGGCCGCGGGGTTGCCCAGCAGCAGCGCACCCTGCCCGAAGTAGTTGAGCGTGAGGCACGGCATCACCACCGTGAACCATGCGATGCGGATCGGCCGCTTGCCGAAGTGACCGAGGTCGGCGTAGAGCGCTTCGGCACCCGTCACGCACAGCACCATCGCCCCGAGGATGATGAAGCTGATGCCGGGGAAATCCCAGATGAAGCGCAGCATGTAATGCGGGCTCACCGCGGCAAGAATCTCCGGATGCGTGGTGATCTGCCAGACGCCCAGCAACGCCAGCACGAGGAACCAGGCCAGCGTGATCGGTCCGAAAAAGCGCCCGATGCCCGTGGTGCCGCGTTTCTGCACGAAGAACAGGCAGAACAAGACCACCAGCGTGATCGGGATCACATAGCGCTTGAAGTGCGGCGAAATGATCTCCAGCCCCTCGACCGCCGACAGCACCGAGATCGCCGGCGTGATGACGCCGTCGCCGTAGAAGAGGCCGGTGCCGAAGATGCCGATCATCAGCAGCACGCTGCGCAGCTTCGGCTTGTCGGCCACCGCGCGCGAGGCCAGCGCCAACATCGCGACCAGGCCGCCCTCGCCCTCGTTGTCGGCGCGTAGCACCAGCACCACGTACTTCAGGGAGACGATGACCGTCATCGTCCAGAAGATCATCGAGAGCATGCCGTACACGTTCTCGTGCGTGAACGGCACATGGCCGTGGCCGAAGATCTCCTTGATGGCGTAAAGCACGCTGGTGCCGATGTCGCCATAGACGATGCCGATGGCGCCGAGCACGAGCGCGGCCTGGGAGGTTTTGGGAGAGGCCACGAAATCGTTAGGAAGCGAGCGGGTGGCTATTCTGCCGCCGCGAGAGCGCCGTGCACGCGCGCCCGGTGAATCATTCGTAGATTTCGGCGTCCGGGTCGGTGGCTTCCATCTCGTAGCTGGCCGCGGCCATCGCCAGACGGCCCACCACGCCGTACATGTAGAAGCGGTTGGGCGCGCTGGCGCCGGGCTTGGCGCCCGGCTGCGGCAGGTGCGCGCTCTCCGAGAACGCCAGCGGGACGAAGTTGGCGCCGGGCGATTTCAGGTTCTCGTCGGGGTTGCGGCCGGCATGCACGCGGTAGAAACCGCCCACCACATAGCGGTCCATCATGTAGACGACCGGCTCGGCCACGCCGTCGTGCACGCGCTCGTTGGTGAGCACGCCTTCCTGCACGATCAGGTCCGCCGCCGCGGGCAGCACCGGGGCGCCTGCCACCGGCTTGCCGGCGGCACGGCGCGGCAACGCCGCCAAGTCCTTCACGTCCCGCACCGTCATCACGCCGATGCCGCCGGGCCCGCTGTCGCCCTTGACCACCACGAACGGCTTTTCGTTGATGCCGTATTCCTTGTACTTGCGCCGCACCTTGGCCAGCACCGCGTCGACCTGGCTCGCAAGCACGTCCTGGCCGGCACTGCCGCCGTCGAGGCTGACGCCTTCGGCGCGCGCATACATTGGGTTGATGAGCCAGGGGTCGATGCCCAACAGCTTGCCCAGACGCTTGGAAAGCTCTTCGTAGCTGTGCAGGTGGTTGCTCTTGTGCCGCACCGACCAGCCAGCATGCAGCGGGGGCAGCAAATACTGCTCGTGCAGGTCTTCCAGGATGCCCAGCGTCCCTGCGCGCAGGTCGTTGTTGAGCAGGATGGTGCACGGGTCGAAGTTCTTCAGGCCCAGCCTGCGCTTGCTGCGGACCACGGGCTCCAGGCAGACGGTTTCGCCGTTGGGCAGCTCGATCTTCTTGGGCGACTTGATGGCGGGGTCGACCGAACCCACGCGCACATTGAGGCCCGCCATATGAAAGATGCGCACCAGTTGCGCGATGTTCGACAGGTAGAAGGTGTTCTTCGAGTGATTTTCGGGAATCACCAGCAAATTGCGGGCTTCCGGACAGATCTTCTCGATGGCCGCCTGCGCAGCCTGCACTGCCAGGGGCAGCATTTCCTTGGTCAGGTTGTTCCAGCCACCGGGAAACAGGTTGGTATCGACCGGCGCCAGCTTGAACCCGGCATTGCGGATATCGACCGCGCTGTAGAGCGGCGGCGTGTGCTCCATCCACTCGAGGCGAAACCAGCGCTCGATGGCCGGCATCGAGTCGAGCACCCGTTGTTCCAGTTCATTGATCGGGCCGGTCAGGGCGGTGACGAGATGCGGAACCATGCGGCGGCCTTGTTGGACTTGTTCTGGGAGAGCTGGGCGGGATTGTAGATTTGGGGCCACCCGCCCAGATGACAAGTCGCGCTCAGCTGCGCACTTCGCCCTGGCCGAGCACGACGTATTTGAGCGAGGTCAGGCCTTCGATGCCCACCGGCCCACGCGCATGGAACTTGTCGGTGCTGATGCCGATTTCAGCGCCCAGGCCGAACTCGAAACCGTCCGCGAAGCGGGTGCTCGCATTCACCATCACGCTGGCCGAGTCGACTTCGCGCAGGAAGCGCTGGGCGTGGACGTGGTCGCGCGTGACGATGGCGTCGGTGTGGTGGCTCGAGTAGCGGTTGATGTGGGCAATGGCTTCGTCCACCCCCGCCACCACCTTGATGCTGATGACCGCGGCCAGGTACTCCTCCGACCAGTCCGACTCGACCGCGTCGACCACCGCCAGACCCGCTTTGCGCAGGATGGCGCCGGCCTCCGCGTCGCAGCGCATTTCCACGCCCTTGGCCGCGAAGATCGCGCCGATCTGCGGCAGGAATTCAGCAGCCACTGACGCAGCCACCAGCAACCCCTCGGCCGCATTGCAGGGGCTGTATTTCTGCGTCTTGGCGTTGTCGACGATCTTCAGCGCCATCGGCAACTCGGCCGTCTCGTCGACAAACACGTGGCAGTTGCCGTCCAGGTGCTTGATGACGGGCACCTTGGCGTCGCGGCTGATGCGCTCGATGAGCCCCTTGCCGCCGCGCGGAATGATCACGTCGACGAACTGCGGCATCGCGATGAGCTGGCCGACGGCTTCGCGGTCGGTCGTCTGCACCAGTTGCACCGCTTCGCGCGGCAGACCGGCTTCGGCCAGCGCATCGCCGACCAGTTGCGCCAGCGCCTTGTTCGACTCGATCGCCTCGGAGCCACCACGCAGGATGGCCGCATTGCCACTCTTGATCGCCAGGCTCGCCGCCTCGATCGTCACGTTGGGCCGGCTCTCGTAAATCATGCCGAACACGCCGATCGGCACCCGCATCTGCCCCACACGGATGCCGCTGGGCTGCTGCTTCATGCCGATGATCTCGCCGATCACGTCGGGCATGGCGGCGAGCTGCTCGCAGCCCTCGGCCACGGTGGCCAGCACCCTGGGCGTGAGCTTGAGCCGGTCGACCATCGGCGCCGACAGGCCCGCAGCGGTCGCGCGCGCCAGATCCCGCTCGTTGGCGGCCGCCAGTTCCGGGCCGGCCTCGCGCACCCGGCGCGCCAGCGCCTTGAGCGCCTTCATCTTGGTTGCGGCATCCGCGCGCGCCATCAGCGACGCAGCGGTTTTGGCCTGCAGCCCGAGGGCCTGCATGTGCTCGTGGACATTGAACGCGTTCATGCCCGCATTTTCCCACTCTTGCGTCCTACGCGCGCCCTCGCTAACCTACGCCTTGTCACACATTAGTACTAAAGGTTTCGCTATGAACTACCGGCACCTGCCCCGGGGAGGGGTGGCCGCGGCGTGCGCGGCGTTGAGCATTCTGGCTTCGTGTGGAGGCGGAGGCGGGTCGGGCGGCGGTGGAGGCATGGCCTTTCCGTTCCCCGGCGCACCGGCGCCTGCTCCCGCCCCGGGGCAGGTGCCGGT
>SEGS01000051.1 GCA_004210915.1 Variovorax sp.
TGCGGCCACCGCCGCCGACCGAAGGCAAGCCCACCGCGCCGGAGAACAGCGTGACGATCAGCGCGAGCACGCCGGCCGCAACAGCCAACAGGATGCTCGACGTCACCACCATCGCGATGGCGCCGGCACCGACTCCCATCGCCAGCGGGCCGAGCTTGCTGCCCAGCATGGCGCGTGCAGCGCGGCCCGCCACGATCACGCCGAAGAAGAGAAAGATACCGAGTTCGCCCCAGTCGACGTTGCCGATGCCGCCTGCATCGCGCGGCTGGTGTTCGACAGTGACTTCAGGCAGCGCTTCGCCGTTGATGCGCGCCACCAACTGGTCGATGGCGGCATCGATGCCGCCGGCGTAGTCGTTCTGGCGAAAGCGCGGCGCCATCGCGCCGTCGATGATGCGGCTGGCAGCGAGGTCGGGAATCGCGCCTTCGAGCGCCTTCGCGATCTCGATGCGCATGCGCCGGTCGTTCTTCGCCACAACCACCAGCACGCCATCGCCCACTTCGCGGCGACCGACCTTCCAGGTGTCGGCCACGCGGTGGGCGTAGCTGGCGATGTCCTCGCCCGCGGTCGTCGGCACCATCAGCACCACGATCTGCGAACCTTTCTGCTGCTCGAACGTCGCCAGACGGGCTTCGAGCGCACCGCGTTGCGCGGCATCGAGCGTGCCGGTCTGATCGATGACACGCGCGCTCAAGGCCGGCACAGGCAACGGCGCCTGCGCGTAAGCCGCGCCGAGGAAGGCGCCGAAGGCCGCTGCGATCAGGAAGATCGCAGTCAGCACCCGCCAGAGGCGTGCCGTGGGCATCGGTTGCGGCGCCGGGTATCGGTGAGGTGCCGTTTACTTCTTCTCGAAGTCCACCGTCGGCGGACGCGAAATTTCGGCTTCGTTCTGCACGCTGAAGTTGGGCTTCGGGTCATAACCAAAGACCATGGCCGTCAGGTTGGTCGGGAAGCTGCGGGAGAGCACGTTGTATTCCTGGACCGTTTCGATGAAGCGGTTGCGCGCCACGGTGATGCGGTTCTCGGTGCCTTCGAGCGTCACGCGCAGGTCGCGGAACGCCTGGTTGGCCTTGAGCTCCGGGTAGCGTTCGACGGTCACCATCAGGCGCGACAGCGCGCTGGACAACTCGCCCTGCGCCTGCTGGAACTGGTTGAAGGTCGCGGGGTTGTTGAGCGTCTCGGGCGTGACCTGAATCGAGGTGGCCTTGGCGCGCGCCTCGATCACGCGAGTCAGCGTTTCCTGTTCGAAGTTGGCCTCGCCCTTGACGCTGGCCACGATGTTCGGCACCAGGTCGGCGCGGCGCTGGTACTGGTTGAGCACCTCGCTCCAGGCCGATTTGCTGGCCTCGTCGAGCCGCTGGAAATCGTTGTAGCCGCAGCCGGTCAGCGACACGGCCGCCACGAGGATCAAGAGCCAGCGTTTCATCATTTGAGGAGCCTCCACGGAAAGGGAGCCGAAGGTAGCATAGATGCCCCTGGTGCCACGTAGGGCAGGCGCGGCACCTGCCGGAGGGTCGCCGGCGCAGGGCAGAATCGCGGCTGCCATGTCCAAGACCCAACTTCGCGCCGCCGCGCTCGGCGGCACCGCCGACGAGATCGAGGCAGCCTTCTACGAAGCGCTGCAGCGCGGCGACATCGATGCGTTGATGGCGTGCTGGGCCGACGAGGACGAGGTGTTCTGCGTCCACCCGGGCGGCCCAAGGCTGGTGGGCACGGCGGCGATCCGCGCCGCTTTCGAGCAGATGTTCAGCAACGGCGCGATCCACGCCACGCCGGCGCGCGTGCGCCGGATCGATTCGCTGGCCAGCGCGGTGCACAACGTGCTCGAACGCATCGAGGTGCTCACAGCCGAGGGCGCGCGGCATGCCTTCGTGCTGGCGACCAACGTCTATCACAAGACCCCGCAAGGCTGGCGCCTGGTGGCGCACCATGCCAGCCCCGGCAGCGCGCGCGAGCCCGACGAAACCCTCGACACGCCGCAAACGCTGCACTGACGCCGACCCTGCATCGATGGACTACGCCGCACCACGCTGGCTGCCCGGGGGCAACCTGCAGACCATCTGGCCCGCGCTCTATGCGCGGAGGGTCGAAGGCGCGCCGCCCGTGTACCGGCGCGAGCGCTGGGACACGCCGGATGGCGACTTCATCGATGTCGACTTCATCGATGTCGACTTTGTCGATGCCCCCGCGGGCGCGCCGGTGCTGGTGCTGTTCCACGGCCTCGAAGGGTCGTCACGCAGCCACTATGCCGAGGCTTTCGCGGCTTTCGCCGCCGCGCAGGGCTGGGCCTTCGCGGTGCCGCATTTCCGCGGCTGCAGCGGCGAGTTGAATCGCGCGCCGCGGGCCTACCACTCGGGCGACTTCGAAGAGATCGGCTGGATCCTCGGCCGCATGCGCGCGCGCCGCGAGGGCCCTTTGCTGGCCGCTGGCGTCTCGCTGGGCGGCAACGCGCTGATGCGCTGGGCCGAAGAGGCGGGCCACAGCGCGGCCCAGGTCGTCAACGCCGTCGCCGCCATCTCGGCGCCGCTCGACCTGGCGGCCGGCGGCGTCGCGATCGGCCGCGGCTTCAACCGCCTCGTGTACACGCGCATGTTCCTGTCGACCATGAAGCCCAAGGCACTGGCCAAGCTCGCGCAGCACCCGGGCCTGTTCGACCGCGACCGGCTGCTGGCGGCGCGCGACCTCTACGCCTTCGACAACGTCTTCACCGCACCGCTGCACGGCTTTCGCGACACCGACGATTACTGGGCGCGGGGCTCGGCGCGGCCGCACCTGCACGCGATCCGCATCCCCGCGCTGGTCGTGAATGCGACCAACGACCCGTTCGTGCCGGCCGCCAGCCTGCCGCGGCCCAACGAGGTCGGCGACCATGTCACGCTGTGGCAGCCGGCGCACGGCGGCCATGTCGGCTTCCCGCTCGGCGCGCCGCCCGGCCATGTGCGCGGCATGCCCGAGCGCGTGGGCGGCTGGCTGAAAGTCCAGGCAGGGCTTTGACCGACGCGCGTGCCCGGCGGCACAGGCCAGAATCCGGTCATGGATGACATCGTCAAGCAAGCGCTGGCCAAGTGGCCGAACGTTCCCGATTGCTATGGGTGGCTCGGGCTCGACGCCCGGGGCAACTGGTACATGCGCGACGACCGGACCCAGGCCATGGGTGCGTTCCCGGCGGCCAAGGGCTCGCTGCTGCAGCATGACAAACTGATCGATTTCATCCAGCGCAACTACGAGCACGACGACGCAGGGCAATGGTTCTTCCAGAACGGTCCGCAACGTGTGTATGTGGAGCTCGAGGCCGCGCCGTGGGTCTGGCGCATCGACGACGATTTCGCGGTCAGCACGCACACCGGCGTGCCTGCAACGCCAACCGATTGCCTGCTCGACGAAGCGGGGAAGCTCTACTTCGCCACGACGCTCGGGCTGGGCCTGGTCCACACGCAGGACGTGGGCATCGCGGCCGCAGCGATCGAACAAAGCCGCTGGGTGCCGCAGACCGTCGAGGCCGGCACGCTGCCGAACCGGTTCGGTCATGTGCTGAGCCCTGCCGCGCGCCAGGCGGGAAGGGCGAATATGCCCGCGGCATCCTGAGGTCCGCGCCGCGGGCGCGCGCAAAAAAGCCGGCGCGAGGCCGGCTTTTTGTTGGGTGAGGCGGGGTGTCGCCTGGCTTACTTGCCTGCAGCAGGCGCGGCGGGCGCAGCAGCAGGTGCTGCGGCACTGGCCGGCGCGGCGGCCGCGGGCGCCGCGGAGCCTGCGGCACCTTCGGGCACTGCAGCGCCTTCGGCCGGGGCTGCCGCCGGACGATCGGGCACGGGGAACTTGCCGCCGCCGGAGTTGGCCAGGTACACCACCGCACGGCCGATCTCGACGTCTTCGAAGTCACCGCCGCCCTGGGGCGGCATCGCGCCCTTGCCCTTCAGGGCGTGCTCAAGCAGCGTGGCGTAGCCTTGGGCCAATCGCGGCCCCCAGGCAGCGGCGTCGTTCAGGTGCGGGGCACCCGGGATGCCAGGCGCGCCGTGGCAAGCCACGCACTGGGCCTTGAACACGGCCTCGCCGGCTGCCAGCGGGCGGTTCGCATCGCGGATCTCGATCATGCCGACCTTGCGCAGCCGCTCGGTGATCTCACGCTCCCGTGCGTCTTGCGAGACGCCGTAGAGCGCCATGCCGTCACCTTCGGCGGTGCCGGCCGGCTTGGTGCCCGAAGTCACGTACGCCACGAGGCCCGCAATGATCAGGATGGGCGCGATGAACGAGAACAGGACCGCCAGCAGCAGTTGTTTCGGGTTCTTGATGGGGCCCGTGTGGGCTTCTTCTGTGGCCTGGTAGTGCGGGTCTGCGCTCATGGCGTCCTCAATATCGGGGGCTCGTCGGGGGGCGATTCAAATCAACCGGGGATTATAGAGACGACCGTCCGGTCGTCTCTCCGGCCTTGCGCGTTCAGCTGGCCCAGCCGCCCCCGAGTGCCTTGTAAAGCACCACCTGGTTCTGCAGTTGCTGCAAGCGGGCCTGCACGGCCAGCTGCTGCGAGGAAAACAGCGAACGCTGAGCGTCGAGCAGGTCGAGCGCGCTCGCCACCCCGTTGCGGTAGCGCAGGTCGGCCAGCCGGAAGCGCACCGCCTCGGCCTCGGCCTGGGCGCGTTGCGCGCGGACCTGTTCGCCCAGCGTGGCGCGGCCAGCCAGGCCGTCGGCGACCTCGCGGAACGCAGTCTGGATCGACTTCTCGTAGCGCGCCACCGCGATTTCGCGGCCAGCCCGGGCCGAATCCAGATTGGCCTGGTTGCGACCGGCGTCGAAGATCGGCAGCGTGATCTGCGGCGAGAACGCCCACGCCTTGGTGCCGGTGTGGAAGAGCTGCGAGAACTCGCTGCTCACCGTGCCGATCGAGGTGGTGAGCGAAATGCGCGGGAAGAAGGCTGCGCGTGCCGCGCCGATATTGGCGTTGGCCGCGATCAGGTCCTGCTCGGCCGCGCGGATGTCGGGCCGCTCGGTCATGAGGTCGGAGGGCAGGCCGGCGGGCAGTTCGGGCATCGGCGATGCAGACGCGAGGCGGTTGGCGCCGCCCGCGATGGCGTCGGCCGGCACCGGGGCGCCAAGCAGCAGCGCCAGTGCGTTCTCGTCCTGCAGGCGCAGGCGCTGCTGCTGTGCGTAGGAGGCGCGCGCGGATTCGGTCAGCGAATTGGCCAACTGGAAGTCGAGCTCCGAGGCCACGCCGTTGTCGAAGCGCAGCTTGGTCAGCCGCACCGATTCTTCGCGCGTGCCCAGCGTCTGGCGCGTGAGTTCGAGCAGTTCCTCGTCCGCCAGCAGGGTCAGCCAGCCGTTGGCGACGGCGCCGATCAGGCTGATCTGCGTGGCCTTGCGCGCTTCTTCGGTCGACAGGTACTGGGCCAGCGCCGCATCCTTCAGGCTGCCGATGCGGCCGAAGAAATCGAGCTCCCAGGCCGTGAGGCCGAGGTTGACGCTGTAGCTCTCCGAGACCCCGCCGGTCAGTGGTGAAGGCCGCGAGCGCGAGCCGGAGCCCGACAGGCCCAGCGCCGGAAATTGCGCCGAGCGCTGGATCTGGAACTGCGCGCGCGCCTGCTCGATGTTGAGCGCGGCGATGCGCAGGTCGCGGTTGTTGGCCAGCGCGGTCTCGATCAGGCGCACCAGGCGTGGATCGGTGAAGAAGGTCTGCCACGGGATGGTCGCTGCCGCGGCGCCAGCGGGTTGTGCCGGATCACCGGGGAAGGTGGTCGGCACGGGCGCGGCCGGGCGCTCGTAGGTCGGGATCAGCGAGCACCCGCTGAGAAACAGGGCGGCGGCGAGCGCCAGGGGGGCCAGGGGGAGCTTTCGCATGGTTCTGTTCTCAGGCATGGCTTTGATCTTCGGCGATTCCGGCGCCTTCGGCATGGCGCTTGTTGAGTTCCTGCTGGCGCTTGCTGCCCTTGAACAGCGTGCGCACCAGCACAAAGAAGACCGGCACGAAGAACACCGCGAGCGCGGTGCCCGTGATCATGCCGCCGATCACGCCAGTGCCGATGGCGCGCTGGCTGGCCGAGCCTGCGCCCGACGCGATGAACAGCGGCACCACGCCCAGGCCGAAGGCCAGCGAGGTCATGATGATTGGCCGGAAGCGCAGGTGCGCGGCTTCCAGCGCCGCCGCCACGACGCTCTTGCCCTGCGCCTGCAGGTCTTTCGCGAACTCGATGATCAGGATCGCGTTCTTCGCCGACAAACCGATGATCGTGATCAGGCCCACCTGGAAGTACACGTCGTTCGAGTAGCCGCGCAGCATGGTCGCACCCAGCACCCCCAGAATGCCCAGCGGCACCACCAGGATCACCGACAGCGGGATCGACCAGCTCTCGTACAGCGCGGCCAGGCACAGGAACACCGCCAGGATCGCGAAGCCGTACAGGATGATCGATTGCGAGCCGGCGAGCTTTTCTTCACGCGACTGGCCCGTCCACTCGAAGCCGAATCCCGTGGGCAGCTTGCTTGCCAACGCCTCCATCTCGGCCATCGCCGCGCCGGTGCTGAAGCCCGGTGCGGCGTCGCCGCTGATGCGCATCGACGGGTAGCCGTTGTAGCGCACGGTTTGCTGCGCACCGGTCACCCAGCGCGTCACGGCGAAGGCCGACAGCGGCACCGGTTGGCCCTGCGCGTTCGGCGCGGTCAGCTTGAGCAGATCGTCGGGCTGCATGCGCGCGGGCGCATCGGCCTGGATCACCACGCGCTGCAGGCGACCGCGGTTCGGGAAGTCGTTCAGGTAGCTCGAGCCCAGCGCGGTGGACAGTGCACTGTTGATGGCATCGAAGCCCACGCCCAGCGCCTGCGCCTTGTCGCGGTCGATGTCGATCTGCAACTGCGGCGCGTCTTCCAGGCCGTCCGGTCGCACCTGCGCCAGCACCTTGCTCTGCGAGGCCATGCCCAGCAACTGATTGCGCGCGTTGACCAGCGCCTGATGGCCCTGGCCGCCGCGGTCCTGCAGCCGGAAGCTGAAGCCGCTGGCGGCGCCCAGTTCGGGGATGGGCGGGGGGCTCAACGGATAGATGAAGGCATCGCGAATGCCCGACAGCGCACCGAAGGCGCGGCCGGCCAGCGCTTCTGCCGACGCGCCGGGGCCTTTGCGTTCGTCCCAGTCCTTCAGCGTCACGAAGCCGATGCCTGCGTTCTGTCCCTGGCCCGAGAAGCTGAAGCCCAGCACGCTGACCATGCTCTTCACTTCGGGCTGCTTGAGGATGTAGCCCTCGACCTGTTCCATCACGTTCACCATGCGTTCCTGCGTGGCGCCCGGGGGCAGCTGGACGTTGACCAGGATGTTGCCCTGGTCTTCGCCCGGCAGGAAGGAGGTGGGCAGGCGCTGGTACATCACGACGACCGCGCCGATGATGGCCGCGTAGATGATCAGGTAGCGCGCAGCGCGCTTCAGGATGCGCGAGACCACGCTTTCATAGCCCTTGGCCGTGCGCGAGAAGCCGCGGTTGAACCAGCCGAAGAAGCCCTTCTTTTCGTGGTGGCTGCCTTGCTCCACCGGCTTGAGCAGCGTGGCGCACAGCGCAGGCGTCAGCGACAGGGCCATGAAGGCCGAGAAGGCGATCGACGTCACCATCACCGCCGAGAACTGGCGGTAGATGTTGCCGGTCGAGCCGGCGAAGAACGCCAGCGGCACGAACACCGAGATCAGCACCACGGTCACGCCGATGATGGCGCCCGAGATCTGCTGCATCGCCTTGCGCGTGGCCTCGCGCGGCGGCAGGCCTTCCTCGGTCATGATGCGCTCGACGTTCTCGACCACCACGATGGCATCGTCCACCACGATGCCGATCACCAGCACCATGCCGAACATGGTCAGCACGTTGATCGAAAAGCCCAGCGCCAGCAGCGTGGCCATCGTGCCCAGCAGCGCAATGGGCACCACCAGCGTCGGAATGATCGTGTAGCGCCAGTTCTGCAGGAACAGGAACATCACCACGAACACCAGCGCCACGGCTTCGAAGAGCGTCTCCGTGACCTGCTTGATGGAGATGTCGACGAACTCGGAGCTGTCGTAGGGAATGCTCCACTTCACGCCTTCGGGGAAGAACCTGGCCAGCTCCTCCATCTTGGCGCGCGTGAGCCGGGCCGACTCCATGGCGTTGCCGCTGGGCGCCAGCTGCACGCCCAGGCCGACAGCGGGCACGCCGTCCAGCCGCGCCGAGGTGGCATAGCTCTGGCCACCCAGTTCCACGCGCGCCACGTCTTTCAGGCGAACGGTGGAACCGTCGGCGTTGGCGCGCAACACGATGTTCTGGAATTGCTCGACGCTCGACAGCTGGCCCTTGACGACCACTGTGGCCGCGATGCTCTGCCCGGCGATATTGGGCAGGTCACCGATGGTGCCCGACGCCACCTGCGCGTTCTGCGCGCGGATGGCCGCCGACACCTGCGCCGCCGACAGCGAGAAGCCTTGCAGCTTGGCCGGATCGATCCAGATGCGCATGGCCGTTTCGGAGCCGAACAGTTGCACCTTGCCGATGCCCTTGACGCGCTGCAGCTCGGGCTGGATGTTGCGCGCGGCGTAGTCGCCCAGTTGCACCGTGTCGAAGTTCGGGTTGTCCGAACTCATCATGGCGAACAGCAGGAAGTTGTTGCGGGCCTTGTCGACCAGCACGCCCTGCTGCGTCACGGCCGCGGGCAGGCGGGACGTGGCACGCGACAGGCGGTTCTGCACTTCCACCTGCGCCAGGTCCTCGTCGGTGCCCGGCTCGAAGGTGATGGTGATGGCGCCCGTGCCGTCGGCCTGGGCCACCGATTCCATGTAGATCAGTCCGGGCGCGCCGTTCATCTCGCGCTCGATGACGGACAGCACGCTGTCCTCCAGTGTCTGCGCGGAAGCACCCGGGTAGGCGGTGCTGATCTGGATTGCGGGCGGTGCGACAGGCGGGTACTGCGCAATCGGCAACTGCGTGATTGCCACGCTGCCCATCACGATGATGAAGAGCGCGATCACCCACGCAAAGATGGGACGCTCGATGAAAAACTTGGCCATGCGGGCGCGCTCCTTACGGCTTGGCGGCAGGTGCCGCTGCGGCCGACGAAGCTGGCGCCGCCGGTGCCGGGGCAGCCGCCGTCGGTGCGGATGCCGGCTTCCAGGGCACTGCCTTCACGGGCGTGCCCGGCGGCATCATCTGCAGCTTCTGGAAGCCGTCGACCATGACCTGCTCGCCGGCCTTCAGGCCATCGAGCACCACCCACTGGTTGTTCTGCGCGGCGCTGATCTTCACCTGACGCTTGCTGATCTTGCCTTCGGCATCGACCACCGACACGGAGTCGCCCTGGTCGGTGCGGGTGACCGCCTGCTGCGGGATCGTGATGGCGTTGCTGGCCTGCGCCTGCTCGAGTTTCACGCGGACGTACAGGCCCGGCAGCAGCTCGCCCTTCGGGTTCGGCACTTCGGCGCGCAGCGTGACCTGGCCGGTTGTCGCGTCCACCGTGAGGTCGGAGAACAGCAGCTTGCCCGGAAGGGCGTAGTCGGTGCCGTCTTCCAGCACCACGCGCACGCTGGCCGCCTCGTCGCCGCTGGCCCGCTTGTACTGGCCCGCGGCCAGCGCACGGCGCAATTTGAGTGCGTCGGTCGCGGACTGCGTGAAGTTCACATAGACCGGGTTGATTTGCTGGATCACGGCCAGCTCGGTCGCGTCGCCCTGGCCGACCAGTGCGCCCTCGGTCACCAGTGCGCGGCCGATGCGGCCCGAAATCGGTGCGGTGACCGACGCGTAGCCCAGGGTGATCCGGGCATTGGCCACGGCCGCGCGGCCCACGGCCACATCGGCTTCGGCCGCCTTCTGCGACGCCACGGCGTTGGCATACTCCTGCTTGCTCACCGCATTGGCTTCGACCAGCGGCTTGTAGCGCTCGGCCAGGGCCTTGGCCTGCGCGGCATTGGCTTCGGCGCGTGCGAGACTGGCCGCAGCGCTCTGCGCAGCGGCGGCGTACGGCGCCGCATCGATGCGGAACAGCGGTTGGCCGGCCTTCACGTCACTGCCTTCGCGGAACAACTTTTCCTGGAGGATCCCGGCGGCGCGGGCGCGCACCTGCGCCACGCGTGACGCTTCGAGCCGGCCCGGCAGTTCGGTCACCAGCCCCACATCGCCCGGTGTTGCCACCACCACGCCCACCTCAGGCGGAGGCGGTGCGCCGCCGCCCGCGCCACCAGGGGCACCCGGAGCACCGCCAGCGGGCGCATCGCCCTTGCCGCAGGCGGCCAGGGTCATCACGGCGACGACGGCCACGGCCATCAGGCGCGGCGAAAAAAACGAATGAACAGAGCCATGCAGGGAAGGCATGCGATTCCTTTGAAGCGAAACAGGAGACGACCGGCGAACGGCTGGCGCAAGGCATGGCATCGGTCGGGTCAATCGGAGGCCCCGTAGTTTACATACATTCATGGATGTATAGTCGAGACCTCGCGAACTTGAAGATTCTAAGAAGGAGACACGGTGGTCCGTCGCACGAAGGAAGAGGCCCTTGCCACGCGCGAGCGACTGCTCGACGCGGCCGAGGTGCTGTTTCAGGCGCAGGGCGTCTCGCAAACCTCGCTGCAGCAAATCGCCCAGCAGGCGGGGACGACCCGGGGCGCGATCTACTGGCACTTCAAGGACAAGGCTGCCATCTTCAACGCGATGATGGATCGCGTCACGCTGCCGCTCGAGGCGACCGTTCAGGCCGCGACCCGGGGGCCCAACGACGATCCGCTGGCCGAACTGGAGCGCGCCATGGTCCATGCGCTCGGACTGATGGTGGCCAATCCACAGGTGCGACGGGTGTTCGACATCGCCACGCACAAGGTCGAGTACACGCACGACATGGCTTCGGTGCAGCAGCGCCACATGGATGCGCGCGACGCGTGCGTGGTCGATTTCACGCGGGCCCTGCGGATCGCCGCGCGTCGCAGCCGGCAGCCATTGCCTATCCCCGCGGCTGCCGCGGCGCAGGGCCTGCATGCGTTGATCAGCGGCCTCATCCAGAACTGGTTGCTCAATCCCGCCGCCTTCGATCTGGTGGCGACCGGACGTCGTACCTTCCGCGTGTACCTTGACGGTCTCGGCGTCTCGCGCAGTGCCTGTTCGATGCAACCCGATGCGCTGGAGGCGGCCGGCGCCTGATGCGCGATAATCGGAGGCTCGCAGCGACCCCGCTGCATCCCGCTCGACGTATTTCAACGGATAGAATTCGGCCCTCCGAAGGCTGAGATCCAGGTTCGATTCCTGGCGTCGGGACCAATTGCCAAGCCGGACACCTTCAAGGTGTCCGGCTTTTTTGGTCAGTGCGCGGTCTGACGGGTATCGGTGGCAACTGATGGAAAGCGAAGACGGGCTGCATGACTGGCAGCTGCTGTCGGCGGCCGAGGCCCCGGTCGCGCGCTACCGCGATGCCATGGCAGACGGCTTGCTGGCTTTGCAGGCGTTGATCGACGATCTGGACACAGGGCCGCAGACGGTGGGCGAAGTCCAGGCCTCGGAGGAGGCCAGCGGCAGCAGCGCGCCTGTGCCGCCGCGAAGGGGTGGCGCGTTCGGCTTTGGCCCACTGCGCTGAGGGGATCGGCGCGCGAAGCCGGGACGGGTTGCCAGGATTCGGTGCGCCCTTCTTGCCCGGCTCCTTGCCGCACGCACGCTGACGGCGCTTTCGTGAAATACGTCACAGACGCGGTGGCGCACGGGCGCCCGCCTTGCCGAAGAGCTTGGATGGACCCGCTGACCAACCTCGCCTTTCTTCGAGAGCACGGCAAGCGATTGCAGGGCGTGACCCTCGCGCTTCAATATTCGATGTTGCGCCGGGACGCTGCCAGTCCGCAAGATGCCGAGCACGAGCGCAAGGTACTCGACGAACTGCATCAGCTCGTTCGCGCAACGACGCATGCTTATCTGGAAGAGGCAGCCCGCCTCAACCAACGCACCTGGCATTCCCGAAGTGCATCTGACTGTAATAAATGCAGCAATATCTGTCGTACGCCGCGGATGGACGAGAGGGCTGGCAATGCCGGGGATATGCACGGCACGCCGGCGATGCGCGGCTAAGCTTTCTGCATGAACGTTATCGCGCTGCGCCGTATCTCCCTGATCCTGCTTGCCACGGCCGTCCTGTTGGGCTGTTGGCTGGTGCCTGTCGACCGCGGGGCGCGCGAGGACGTGGAAGCCGGACTCAAGCGCGCCCTCACGGCGTTCGCCGTCGCACGCACGTTGGGCGCGGTCATTTCGGTGGCGCAGGGCACGCAGATCGACGTCAAGCCGGCAGGGGTTGGCGTCGGTTTGGCGCCGGGTCAGGCGCTGCAGCCGCTGAACGAACTGGTCGACCGCTTCGCCGCGGTCATGCTCGCGGCCAGCGCAGCCTTCGGTATCCAGCTGATCCTGCTGAAGATCGGCGCCCACGCCTGGACGTCGGTCTTGGTGTCGGCCGCTGTGCTCGCATGGCTGGTGCTGCGCTGGCGGGCCGACAGCGCAAGAGCGGCGAACTGGCTGCGGCCGGTGCTGATCGTGCTGCTGCTCGCGCGCTTCGCGCTGCCCTTGAGCGCGATGGCCAACGAGGCGCTGTACCGGACCTTCATGGCCGACGACTACCGCGCCTCGCTGACCACCATCGAGCAGTCGCCGGCCGCGGTGACGGGCCGTGCGCCCGAGGCGCCGGTGGCGGGCGAGGGCTTGCTCGGTCGTTTCGAGCTGTGGTGGAAAGGTCTGCCCAGCATGAAGGCCGGCTACGACGCGATCCTGCAGATGGCCTCGGACTGGACCGACAAGATCGTGCGCCTGCTGTCGCTCTTCATCCTGCAGACCGTGGTGCTGCCGATCGGATTTTTGTGGGCGACATGGCGGCTGGCAGGCTGGGCGGTGCGCGGGCCGGCGCCTGCGGGCGCCCAGGCCTGAGCTCAGTCGTCCGCCGCTGGCGCGTCCCGGTCTGACGAAGCGCGCAGGCGCAGCGCAGTCTCGTACAACGCATTGCGCGGCGCGCCGCTGATCTCGGCCGCAAGCTTGACCGCGGTCTTGACGGGCAGCTCGGCCAGCAGCAGCCGCAACACGCGCTCGCCTTCGGCGTCGTCGTCGACGGCGCCCGCGACCGGATGCAGCACGAGCGCGAACTCGCCGCGCGTTCGATCGCGCCCGGCTGCGAACCAGTCGGCCAGCGCGTGCGCCGGTACGGTCGCGATTTCTTCGAACTGTTTGGTCAGCTCGCGCCCGACGGTGACCGCGCGCTCGCCCAGCACGCCGAGCGCGCGCGCCACGGCCTCGATGCGGTGCGGCGCCTCCAGCAGCACCACGGCACGCGGCTCTTGCATGAGCGCTTGAACTGCGGCGTCGCGCTCTCCGGCTTTGGTCGGCAGGAACCCCGCAAAGACGAAGGCACTGGCGGTATCGCCCGGCGCAACCAGCCCGGCCGCGCCGACCAGCGTGGTCACGCTGCTCGCGCCGGGCAGCGGCAGCACGCGCTGGCCCGCGGCGCGCACCGCGGCCACCAGACGGGCGCCGGGGTCGCTCACACCCGGCGTGCCGGCGTCGCTGACATAGGCGATGCGCTCGCCCTGCGCGAGCCGCGCGACGATGCCTTGCGCCGCTTCCGATTCGTTGTGCTGGTGCACGGCCAGCAGCTGGCCGCCGGGCCGGTCGATGCCGTAGGCGCGCAGCAGGCTTTGCGTGTGGCGCGTGTCCTCGCAGGCGACCGCATTGACCAGCTGCAGCACATGCAGTGCGCGCAAGGTGATGTCGGCCAGGTTGCCGATCGGGGTGGCGACGACATAGAGCGTGCCCTCTGGATAATGCTGCCCACCGGCGGCATCGCGGGCGGCCCCGAGGGCGGCACCAAAGGATGCGGGAGCGAGTGAGGTCAAGTGCTTTTCTCCGGAACAACAACGACAGGGACGGCAACGATGGCGGAGCGCCAAACCACCAAGCAACGCGGCGATGCGGCGGAGGAAGAGGCGCTCGCGCATCTGCAGCAGGCCGGTCTCGCGCTGGTGGCGCGCAATTATCGAACCCCGGGCCGCGGCGGCGGCGAGATCGACCTGATCATGCGCGATGCGCGCGACGGCACGCTCGTGTTCGTGGAGGTGCGCCATCGCGCCAGCGGCACGCACGGCGGTGCGGCAGGCAGCGTCACCGGGGTCAAGCAGCGGCGCATCGTGTTCGCGGCCCGGCATTACCTGAGCCGCTTGCGCACCTGGCCGCCGTGTCGCTTCGACGTGGTACTCGTCGAAGACCGCATCACCTGGCTGCGCGCCGCGTTCGATGCCGGCTGACCCGCAAGATCGAGCGGCTGCGGAACTGTTTTCGCTGTCCGTGCTCCACCCTGCCAAACCTTTTGTTTCAGCCCCCGCAGTTATCATCGCGCCCCATGCTCGAGCAACGGATACAGCAGCACTTCATCGACAGTGCCGACCTCAAATACCAGGCCGGCCCCCTGCTCAGCAAACCCATTTCGCAGGCCATGCAGGCGCTGTTGGCATGTGTCACGAGCGGCGGCAAGGTGCTGGCGTGCGGCGCAGGCGTCTCGGGCCTGCTGGCGGCGCAATTCGCGGCCCAGTTCGTCGGCCGCTTCGAGCGTGACCGGCCCGAGCTCGGCGCCATCGCGCTGCCCGGTGACCTCGCCGACCCCGCGGCCGACACGGCCGAAGCCATCGACGGTGACCGTTTCGCCCGCCAGGTGCGCGCGCTCGGCCAGGCCGGCGACGTGCTGCTGGTGCTCAGCGCCACCGGCCAATCGGCGGCGGTGCTGGCAGCGGTGCTCGCGGCCCACGCGCGCGACATGACGGTGGTGGCCCTGCTCGGCCACGCCGGCAGCGGGCAGGCCGGCGGCAGCGGCGGCGGTGCCATCGGCCGCGCGCTGCGCGAGACCGACGTTCAGGTCAGTGTGTCGCACGAGCGTGCGGCGCGCATTCACGAAGTCCACCTGCTCGCGCTGCATTGCCTGTGCGACGGTGTGGATGCCCAGCTACTCGGAGAACAGGAAGTTTCCCTATGACCACATCGACCCAACGCATCGCGATCGCCCTTACCGCCGGCGCCGCCCTGGTCGCGGGCCTGTCCGCTTGCGTGCCGCTGGCGGTCGTGGGCGGGGCGGCGGTCGGCGCCGGCATGGTCGCCACCGACCGCCGCACATCCGGCGCGCAACTGGACGACCAGGGCATCGAACTGCGCGGCGCCGCGCGCATTCGCGAGATCGCCAACGACAACATGAACGTGACCGTGATCAGCTTCAACCGCCAGGTGCTGGCGGTGGGCACGGTCGGCAGCGAGGCGGATCGCCAGCGCGTCGGCGAAGTCCTGCAACGGGTCGACAACGTGCGCGCCGTGATCAACGAGGTGGTGGTCGGTCCGGGCAGCACCTTCCCGCAGCGCTCGAACGACACCTACATCAGCGGCAAGGTGAAGGCCTCGCTGATCGACACCAAGGACATCTTCGGCAACTCGTTCAAGGTCGTGACCGAGCAGGGCGTGGTCTACCTCATGGGCATTGCCACGCGCCGCGAGACCGAGCGCGCGACCGAGGTCGTGCGCAGCGTCGCTGGTGTGCAGAAGGTGGTGCGCGTGGTCGAACTCGTGACCGAAGGCGAGCTCGCCAACGGCGCGCGGTCCGGCGGCACCGGCAGCATCGGCGCGTCGCCGGCTTTCGCGCCCGCGCCGCCTTCGTCCAACTCGCGCGTGCCGCTGCCGCCCATGGAACCGCTGCCACCACCGCCCGGCCAGGCTGCGCCGGCGGCCGGCGGCGTCACGACGACGCCGGTCCGCTGAACGCTGACGGTGCCTACTTCAGCCTGGTGATCAGGCTGGACGTGTCCCAGCGCCTGCCGCCGGCCTGCTGCACGTCGGCATAGAACTGGTCGACCAGCGCGGTCACCGGCAGCCGTGCACCGTTGCGCTTGGCCTCGTCGAGCACGAGGCCCAGGTCCTTGCGCATCCAGTCGACCGCGAAGCCATAGTCGAACTTGCCTTCGATCATGGTCTTGCCGCGGTTTTCCATCTGCCAGCTCTGAGCCGCGCCCTTGTTGATGACGGCGAGCACCTCGTTCATGTCGAGCCCCGCACGCTGGCCAAAGGCGATGGCTTCCGACAGGCCCTGCACCAGCCCTGCGATGCAGATCTGGTTGACCATCTTGGCCAACTGGCCGGCACCGCTCTCACCCAGCAAGGTCACGGCACGGGCGAACGCGGCGATCACCGGCTTCACGCGTTGAAAGGTGGCGGCATCGCCGCCGCACATCACCGTGAGCGCACCGTTCTGTGCGCCGGCCTGACCGCCCGAGACCGGCGCGTCGATGAACTGCAGGCCCGCCTGCAGCGCGGCCTGC
The DNA here is from genome assembly GCA_004210915.1 of Variovorax sp. Lineage (GTDB taxonomy): Bacteria > Pseudomonadota > Gammaproteobacteria > Burkholderiales > Burkholderiaceae_C > Variovorax. The sequence continues at coordinate 16,289 of SEGS01000051.1, forward strand.
GAGAGCTCGCGCGCCACGTCGGCCGAGGCGGTCGTGTGATCGACGAAGACCGAGCCCTTCTTCATGCCGGCGAAAGCGCCGTCGGCACCCAGCACCACGGAGCGCAGGTCGTCGTCGTTGCCGACGCAGCAGAACACGATGTCGGCACCGGCCACCGCTTCGCGCGGCGTGGCCGCATGGGCGAGCGCGGCCTTCGCGCCGGCGCCCTCCAGTTCCTTTTGCCAGGCGGCCGATTTGGCGGCGGTGCGGTTGTAGACGGTCACGCCATGGCCCGCGAGCGCGAGGTGGCCGGCCATCGGGTAGCCCATCACGCCCAGGCCAAGGAAAGCGGTGGAAACGGAAGGGGTGGCGTCGTAGGTTTTGGGGTTGAGGCTGTTCATGCCGCTAGCCTAGCCGATGACCGTCGACGCAACCGATGGCCGGCGCCGGCCGGTGCTCAGGCGCGGCGGAACAGCAGCACCGAATTCGTGCCGCCGAAGGCGAAGGAATTGCTGATCGCTGCTTCCAGGTCCGGCGCAGCAGCCCCGGTTTCGCGCACCAGCGAAAGGCCGGCGCAGGCCGCGTCGATGGCATCGGCATGCGCATTGGGCGGCAGCCGGCGCTGGTGCAGCGCGAGCACCGTGATGACCGCTTCGAGTGCGCCGGCCGCGCCCAGCAGGTGGCCGTGCAGCGCTTTGGTCGAACTCACACGCAGGCCGCCGAGCGCATCGCCCCAGACCGCCGCCAGCGCCTCGGCCTCAACCACATCGCCGACGCGCGTGGCGGTGCCATGCGCGTTGCAATAGCCGACGTCCTGCGGCTGCAAGTCGGCTTGACGCAGGGCCATGCGCAGCGCGCGGGCCTGGCCTTCGGCATCGGGCCGCGTGAGGTGGGTGGCATCGCAGCTGTGGCCCCATCCGGCCAGCGTGGCGTAACTGCGTGCATTGCGGCGGCGCGCGCGCTCGGCCGATTCGAGCACGAGGAAGGCCGCACCTTCGCCCAGCGCGAAGCCGCTACGGTCATCAGCGAAGGGGCGCACCGAGCGGGCCGCGTCGCCCGGCTGGAAAGCGGCCAGCGTTTGCATCGCCTGCCAGGCCAGCACGACACCGGGCACGATCAGCGCCTCGCTGCCGCCGGCAATGGCCACATCGATCTCGCCGCGCTGCACCGCCTTGGCGGCTTCGGCGATCGCCACGGCCGACGAGGCGCAGGCGACGGAGTAGGTGAGCACCGGCCCGTGTGCCCGGTGGCGCATCGCCACGTGTGCGGCCGGTGCGTTGGGCATGAAGGCCGGGATGGTGAGCGGCGGCACGCGGCCGTTCTGGCTGCGGTAGGCCGCTTCCAGCGCCCCCGCGCCGCCCATGCCGCAACCGGCGAAGACACCCAGGCGCTCGGACTCCACGTCGCCCGCCGCGCCGGCGTCCTGCATCGCCAGATCGGCCGCGGCCACGGCGAGTTGGCTGACGCGGTCAACGCCGGCGAGTTGCAGCTTGGTGAACCAGCGCGACGCGTCGAAATCCACCGTGGCAGCGGCGGCCGGTTTGGGGAGTTCGGGAAAGATGGGCTGGATGGCCGAGGCGCCGCGCATCAGCGCGGCGAACATGGCCTCCGGGTCGGTGCCATGGGGTGACGCGACACCGAGGCCGGTGACGGCGACCGCGTTCACGGCGTGGCGGGCTGGGGCTTGGGCTGGGCGGCCCGGGCCTCGTCGACGATCACGGCGAGCTGGCCCAGCGTGTCGATGTTCGGATCGTTGTCGGGCAACGTGATGCCGAAATGGTCTTCGATCGCGAACAGGAATTCAGCCAGCGCGAGCGAGTCCATGCCCCTGTCGCGCATCGACGCGTCGGGGCCGAGCGATGCGGCATCGATGCCGTATTTTTCCTGGATCAAAACCTGCAATTCCCCCAGCGAACTCATGGTGCATCGTGCGTGGGCACGCCAGTCAATGATCGGTCGATGATAGCGCCGCCCTGCACGGTCATTGCCCCTTCGGCGCGCCGCGCCAACGCAGCGCAGGCAGCGCAAAAGCCGCGCCCAGCAAGGCACCAGCCACCACGTCGAGCACCACGTGCTGGCGGACCGCGACGGTCGACCAGGCGATGGCCAGAAACCATACGCCGTTGCCCAGGCGAAACGCCACCGGCGTGCCGGCGTGGCGCAGCACATGGTCGATGCGGATCGCCGTGAAGATGGCGGTGGCCACATGCATGGAAGGGCAGGCGTTGCCCGGCGCATCGACGCCCTGGAGCATCGCGAAGCCCGCGTAGTGCGACACCGCGATCGTCAGCGGCGGAATCTGCGTTGGCCAGAAATAGAAGATCACGAGGCCGGTGAAACACATCGCGCTCATCCAGAGCCCGTAGACCGCGAGCTCGACGAAGCTGCGCTGCAGCCCCGGCGCGAAGCCGATGTACAGCCAGAGCGACAGATAGGGAATGAGCGCGAGCGGCTCGAACGGCACCCAGGCGTCCAGCAGCGTGAGCGGCATCACCGTCACCGGGAAGGCCGGATTGCGCAGCAGGTGAAAGTAGGCGACGAAGAAGAGGCAGGTGAACGCCGTCGTGCCGACCAGCTTGAGCGGGAAGAGGTGGCGCATCCGGAAACCGATGTCGGTCTTCCATGACGGCGAGGGGGCGCGTGCGATGTCCAAGGGTGGCTCGACTCTTCGGGGCAAACGCGGGATCTTGCCAGACGCGTGTGACAGCGCCGGCCGACGACCGGGCCGTGGCAGGCCCGGCCCGGCTCACTGCGAAGGCAGCAGCACCGGCTTGGTCTGCCAGATCTGGTGCGCGTACTCGGCGATGGTGCGGTCGGAAGAAAATGCGCCCATCCCCGCCACGTTGAGGATGGTCTTGCGCGTCCAGCCTTCCGGGTCGCGCCAGAGGGCGTCGACCCGGGCCTGCGTCTCGACATAGCTCGCGTAGTCCGCCAGCAGCAGGTAGTGGTCGCCCCAGTTCACCAGCGCGTCGTAGATGCCCTGGTAGCGCGCGGGCTCGGTGGGCGAGAAGACGCCGTCGCGGATCGCGTCCAGTACGCGCTTGAGCTCGGGATTGCCTTCATAGAATTCGCGCGGCTGGTAGCCGTGGGCGCGGATCTCCGCCACTTCCGGCGTGGTGCGGCCAAAGATGAAGATGTTGTCGTCGCCGACGTTTTCCTTCATTTCGACATTGGCGCCATCGAGCGTGCCGATGGTGAGCGCGCCGTTGAGCGCGAACTTCATGTTGCCGGTGCCCGACGCTTCTGTGCCCGCGGTGGAAATCTGCTCCGAGAGGTCGGCCGCCGGCATGATGACTTCGGCCAGGCTCACGCTGTAGTTCGGCAGGAAGACGACCTTCAGGCACTTGCCCACGCGCGGGTCGTTGTTGATCACCGCTGCCACATCGTTGATGAGCCGGATCACCTGCTTGGCCGCCACATACGCCGATGCGGCCTTGCCTGCGAACACCACCACGCGCGGCACGATGTCGATCGCGCCGCCCGCGGCGTGCGCGTCGAGGATGCGCTGGTATCGCGAGATCACATGCAGCACGTTGAGCAGCTGGCGCTTGTACTCATGAATGCGCTTGACCTGCACGTCGAACATCGCGTCGGTGTCGATCACCAGGCCGTCCATGTGCTGCTCGACCCAGTTGGCCAGCCGCAGCTTGTTCTCGCGCTTGGCGTGGCGGAAAGCGCGGGCGAACGCCGCCTGCTCGGCCATCGGGCGCAGCGCCTCGAGCTGCGTGAGGTCGCGGCGCCAGCCCTTGCCGATGCGCTGATCGAGCAGCGACGCGAGCGGCGGATTGGCCTGCGCCAGCCAGCGGCGCGGCGTGACGCCGTTGGTCTTGTTGTTGAAGCGCTCCGGAAAGATCTTGTTGAAGTCGGCAAAGATCGACTGCTTCATCAGCTCTGAATGCAGCCCCGAGACGCCGTTGATCGAATGGCTCGCGAGAACCGCGATGTAGGCCATGCGCACACGGCGCTCGCCTGCTTCGTCGACCAGCGACAGGCGACGCGGCAGCTCGGCGTCGTCACCGGCCTTCTGCGTCACCAGCGCGAGAAAGCGCGCGTTCATGTCATAGATGATCTGCAGATGCCGCGGCAGGATGCGGCCCATCATCTCGACCGGCCAGGTCTCGAGCGCCTCGTGCATCAGCGTGTGGTTGGTGTAGCTGAACACTTTCTGCGTGAGGCCCCACGCGGTGTCCCAATCAAGCCCGTGTTCGTCGAGCAACAGGCGCATGAGCTCGGGCACGGCCAGCACCGGGTGCGTGTCGTTCAGGTGGATGCTGACCTTGTCGGCCAGCTGGTCGAAGGTCTTGTGCGTGCGCAGGTAGCGCCGCAGCAAATCCTGCACGCTGGCGCTGCAGAAGAAGTACTCCTGGTGCAGGCGCAGTTCCTTGCCCGAAGCCGTGGAGTCGTCCGGGTAGAGCACCCGTGAGACGTTCTCGGAGTGGTTCTTGCTCTCCACCGCCGCCATGTAGTTGCCCTTGTTGAAGGCACTGAGGTCGATCTCTTCGGTGGCGCGCGCCGACCACAGCCGCAACGTGTTGGTCGCCTGCGTGCCATAGCCGGGGATGATGGTGTCGTAGGCCACGGCCAGCACGTCGTGCGTGTCCACCCAGTCGGCGGCACCCGATGCGGCCGCTGCGCCCTCGCGCTTTTGCACGCGGCCGCCGAAGCGCACGCGGTAGTTCACCTCGGGCCGCTGAAACTCCCAGGGGTTGCCGCGCGTGAGCCAGTAGTCGGGCGTCTCGACCTGCTGGCCGTCGACGATGCGCTGGCGGAACATGCCGTACTCGTAGCGGATGCCATAGCCCATGCCGGGCACGCCGAGCGTGGCCATCGAATCGAGAAAGCACGCGGCCAGCCGGCCGAGGCCGCCATTGCCCAGCGCTGCATCGGGCTCGCGTTCGGCCAGCGCGGCCATGTCGACACCGAAGTCGGCCAGCGCCTCGCGGACGGTGTCGTGCAGGTCGACCGCCAGCATCGCGTTGGTGAAGGTGCGCCCGATCAGGAACTCCATCGAAAGGTAATACACGCGCTTCAGATCCTGCTGGTAGTTGGCGCGCGTGGTGGTCATCCAGCGCTCGACCAGCTGGTCGCGCACGGCCATCGCGGTGGCATTGAGCCAGTCGTCCTGGCTGGCTGCGACCGGGTCCTTGCCCACCGCGTAGATCAGCTTGTTGGCCAATGCGCGCTTGAAGGCAGCGACGTCGCGGTCGGGATGGTCGTACTCGAAAGTCTGGGGGGTCGTGGTCATGGGGGCCTGGGGAAAAGTGTCGGGAGGGCGTCAGGAGACGGCCCGTTGATAAACCGCGATGTACTGCGCCGCCGCGGTGGCCCAGTCGGCCCGGCGTTGCATCGCGGTGGCGCGCACGCTGCGCCAATCGGCGGGGCGCTCGTAGAGCGCGAAGGCGCGGCGCACGGCGCGCGCGTAGTCGGTGTCGTCGAAATGGCCGAAGACGAAGCCGGTGGCCTCGCCGCTCGCCATGTTCTCTAGCGTGCAGTCGACGACCGTGTCGGCCAGCCCGCCGACGCTGCGCGCCAGCGGCAGCGCGCCGTATTTCAGGCCATACATCTGCGTGAGGCCGCAGGGCTCGAAGAGCGAAGGCACCAGCGTCACGTCGCCGCCGCCGAAGAGCTGGTGCGCGAGCGATTCGTTGTAGCCGATGGTCACGCTCACCGATTCCGGTGCGGCCGCCGCGCGCTGGCGGAAGGCATCTTCGAGCCAGGCCTCGCCGCCGCCCAGCAGCGCGAGCTGGCCGCCTTGCGCAAGCAGCGCGTCGAGCCCGTTCAGCACCAGGTGCAGGCCCTTCTGTTCGGTCAGCCGGCTGACGATGACGAAGAGCGGCGTGTTGGGCGATTCCGCAAGCCCCAGTTGCTTCTGCAGCGCCGCCTTGCATGCGGCCTTGCCGGCCATGCGCGGGCCTTCGGGAGTGCTGAAGCCCTGCGGCAGTTGCGAATCGTGGCCCGGGTTCCAGACCTGATCGTCGACGGCGTTGAGGATGCCGGTGAGCGCGCCGCTGCGCTGGCGCAGCAGGCCGTCGAGCCCCTGGCCCTGCTCGGGCGTCTGGATCTCGCGCGCGTAGGTCGGGCTCACGGTGGTGAGCTGGTCGGCGAAGTAAAGGCCGGCCTTCATGAAGGAGAGCTGGCCGTGGTACTCGAGGCCGTTCATCTGGAAGGCCGGTCCCGGCAGGCCGAGGTCGGCAAAGTGCCAGGGCGGAAAGACGCCTTGGTAGGCCAGGTTGTGCACCGTGAAGACGCTGCCCACGCGCGGGCCGGCGGCGCGGGGTGCGAAGGCCATGTACGCGGGGGCGAGCGCGGCGTGCCAGTCGTGCGCGTGCACCACGGCGGGTCGCCAATCGGCGTCGAGCCCTTGCGCCAGCTGCGCGGCGGTCCAGCCCAGCAGCGCGAAGCGGCGGTGGTTGTCGCCGTACGGCTGCCGGTGCGCGTCTTCGTAGGGATTGCCGGGCCGGTCGTAGAGGCCGGGCGCATCGATCACATAGGCCTCGAGCGCGGGCGCGCCGGGGATGTCGATCTGCCCGCGCAGCAGGCGCGCGGCTTCGCCCCATGGTGCCTGCAGCGCGGCCATGGGCGTCGGCGCGCGAAGGCCCGCCACGATCGCCGGAAAGCCAGGCAGCAACACACGCACATCCTGCCCCGCCGCCGTCAACGCGATCGGCAGAGCGCCGGCGATGTCGGCCAGTCCGCCGGTCTTGAGCAGGGGAAAGAGTTCGGCGCTGACCTGGAGGATGCGCATCAGGCGTCCGCTTGCAGCCGCTTGAGCATCTCGCGCGTGACCAGGGTCACGCCCGCTTCGGTGCGCTCGAAGCGCGCGGCGTCGGTGTCGGCGTCTTCGCCGATCACCATGTCGTCGGGGATCACGCAGCCGCGGTCGATCACGACCTTGCTCAGGCGCACGCCGCGGCCCACCTCGACGTCGGGCAGCAGCACGGCCTGCGAGATGTCGCAGAAGGAGTGGACGCGCACGTTCGAGAAGAGCACCGAATCGCGCACGTTCGAGCCGGACACGATGCACCCCCCCGAGACGATGGTGTTGTAGGTCACGCCGTGCTTTCCGTCGCGGCCGAGCACGAACTTGGCCGGCGGCAGTTGCCGCTGGTAGGTCCAGATGGGCCAGTCGTTGTCATAGATGTCGAGCTCGGGGGTGATCGAAGCCAGATCGAGGTTGGCAGCCCAGAATGCATCAATCGTGCCCACGTCGCGCCAGTAGGCGGCGTCTGGTCCGCGCGAGGCGCGCGTGACGCACGACATGCCGAACGGATGCGCGAGCGCGCGGCCTTCGGCCACGGCGCGAGGAATGATGTCCTTGCCGAAGTCGTGATCGGAGTCGGGGTTCTTGCTGTCCTCTTCCAACAGTTGGTAGAGGTACTCGGAATCAAACACGTAGATGCCCATGCTGGCCAGCGCCACGTCCGGGTGGCCCGGCATGGCGGGCGGATCGGCCGGCTTTTCAAGAAACGCCGTGACCCGGCGGTCGTCGTCGATGGCCATCACGCCGAAGGCCGTGGCCTCCATGCGCGGCACCTCGATGCAGCCCACGGTGCAGCCCATGCCGCGCTCGGCGTGGTCCTTGACCATGATCGAGTAGTCCATCTTGTAGATGTGGTCGCCGGCCAGCACGACGACGTAGTCGTGCGGCGTGGAGCGCGTCTGGATGATGTCGAGGTTCTGGAACACGGCATCGGCCGTGCCGCGGTACCAGTGCTCGTCGCCCACGCGCTGCTGCGCGGGCAGCACGTCGACCATCTCGTTGAGTTCGGCGCGCAGGAAGCTCCAGCCGCGCTGCAGGTGGCGCATGAGCGAGTGCGACTTGTACTGCGTGACCACCGCCATGCGCCGGATGCCCGAGTTCAGGCAGTTCGACAGCGCGAAATCGATGATGCGGAATTTGCCGCCGAAGTACACGGCCGGCTTGGCTCGCCGGTCGGTCAACTGCTTCAGGCGCGAACCGCGTCCACCGGCCAGCACCAACGCGATGGTGCGGCGGACCAGCTGGTGAGACTGCAGCGGCGCGGGCGCCGGCGAATGTGACGTGGGCGTCGGGGTGTCCATCGGGTTGTCTCCTGGCTGAAAAAAGGCGGTCTTCTTGTGTTTTTGAAGCGTAGCACCGGGCGCGCCGTCGGCCTCTACGTGCGCGCGACGCAAATGCTTGAATTCGTCACATGCAGGCTGCGTGCCAGCGTGCGCGTGCCGCTTTCCCGGTCCTGCGCCGGGTCGCTCGACAGGCGCAATTGCCAGTCACCGGTGGGCAGCGTGAAATCGACCGGCGCCGCACCGGCGTTGACGAGCACCAGCCAGGCCGGCGATCCGGGGCTTGCGGCCTCGAATAGGATTGCCAGGGCGCTGCCCTGGTCCCAGTCGGCGCTGGTCATGGGCGCACCGTCGGGCCGCAGCCAGCGCATGCCCGGCGTCCCGTCCGCCGTGTCGGCGGGCCACCAGCGGTTGCTGCGCAGGCACGGTGCTTCGCGGCGCAAGGCGGCCAGGCGCCCGACGTAAACGGCCAGCGCCATGTCGGCGCCGGCCCAGTCGAGCCAGGTGAGTTCGTTGTCCTGGCAGTAGGCGTTGTTGTTGCCGCGTTGCGAATGACCGAGCTCGTCGCCGGCCAGCAGCATCGGCGTGCCTTGCGAAAGCATCAGTGCGGCGAGCAGCACGCGCTGCGCGCGCATGCGGTTTGCGAGGATCGCCGGGTCATCGGTCGGACCTTCGACACCGAAGTTGCGGCTGCGGTTGTGGCCATGGCCATCGCGGTTCTTCTCGCCGTTGGCTTCGTTGTGGCGCGTGTCGTAGCTCACGAGGTCGCGCAACGTGAACCCGTCGTGCGCGGTGATGAAGTTGACGCTCGCGGTCGGTGCGCGGCCGTCGTGCCGGAACTGCGCGCTCGAGGCCAGCGTGCGGTGCGCGAAGTCGCCCAGGCCCGTGCCATCGGCCTCGCCCTGGCGCAGCCAGCAGGCGCGCTGCGTATCGCGGTAGCGGTCATTCCATTCGAGCCAGCCGGGCGGGAACGCGCCGAGCTGGTAGCCGCCGGGGCCGATGTCCCACGGCTCGGCGATGAGCAGCGTGCGCGCGAGCACCGGGTCTTGCGTGATCGCGGCGAAGAAGGGCGCGCGTGCATCGAAGCCGGTACTGGCGTTGCGCGCGAGCACGGGTGCGAGGTCGAAGCGAAAGCCGTCGACGCCGAACTCGCAGACCCAGTGGCGCAGGCTGTCCATCACGAGCTGGACGACGCGCGGCTCGTCCAGCTTCAAGCAGTTGCCGGTGCCGGTCCAGTTCTCGTACAGCGCGCGGTCGTTGGGCCTGAGGTGGTAGTAGAGCGCGTTGTCGATCCCGCGCATCGAGAGCGTGGGGCCGAGCTCGTCGGTCTCGGCGCTGTGGTTGTAGACCACGTCGATCACGACTTCCATGCCGCGCGCGTGCACGGCATCGACCATGGCGCGGAACTCGCTCGCGGGTGTCGTGCCGACCTGGCCGCTCCAGTAGCGCGGCTCGGGTGCGAACCAACCGATGGTGTTGTGGCCCCAATAGTTTGAGAGGCCCAAGCCGAGCAGGCGTTGCTCGTCGGCCCGGTGTTGCACTGGCATCAGGCTCAACGTGGTGACGCCGAGGCTTTGCAGGTGGTCGAGCACGGCCGGGTGCGCGAGGCCCGCGTAGCTGCCGCGCAGCGTTTCGGGCACAGAGGCGTGAAGCCGCGTGAGTCCGCGCACGTGCGCTTCGTAGAGCACGCGGTCACCCGCGGCAATGCGCGCGCGGCCCGGCGTCATGGGCGGCAGCGGTGCGGCGACGCGCGCCTTGAGCGCGACGGCCGCGTTGTCGCGCTTGTCCGGTTGCGAGGCATCGGCCGGGTCGTGCCCCGCGAACAGATCGCTGCCGTCGTAACGCCCGACGATCTCGCGCGCATACGGATCGAGCAGCACCTTCGCTGCGTTGAAGCGCTGCCCCTCGCGCGGCGCCCATGGCCCGTGCACGCGATAGCCATAGACCAGCCCCGCTTTGCCGCTGGGCAACAGGCCGTGCCACACACCATCGGTGCAGCAGGGCAGTTGCATGCGCTGCTGTTCGCTTCGGCCGGCGTGATCGAACAGGCACAACTCGACCTTGGCGGCGCGCGGGGCGACAAGCGCGAAGTTGACGCCCTGGGGCGTGATCGTGGCGCCGAGGGGGTAGGGGTGGCCGGGGTTCATGTTGCTCTTGGTTCGGTCGCTGGTCGTGAAGGTGAAGCAGGCGCTTCGGGCACGTCTGGCTTGTGAGTGTCGTTGTCGCTGGTCAGGCCGCCCGGCATGCGCTGTGTGCGCGGCCAGCCCACTGCGCCGGCCGCTGGGCGGCTTCCCTGCAGTGCTCGCGCAGTCGGGCCGTCGCAAAACTCGCTGCGTTCACTTCGTTCACTGCGCTCAGACAGCTGCGACGAGCGAGACAACGAAGCGCGTGTCCTTCGGCACGCGCGCCCGACCGCGCTGCGCGCTTCGGCGGCGCAGAGGGCTGACAGCGCACACAGCGCATGCCGGGCTCCGGGGTGTGGAATTACTCCCTCGCCCTTTGGGAGAGGGCAGGGGTGAGGGCGAGGATGCACAACGATCGCGTCCAGCGTCGGCGGGCGCCAAGCCTGCGGGCGAGCGTCAGCCTGCGGCGAGCACCGCAGCCAAAGACGGATCAGGGCCGCGCGTGTTTGAGCGTAGCGAGTTTGCGCGGACCCCGTCTTTCGCGAGGAGCAGCAGCGAAGTCCGAAGGACCGCAGGCGCCAGCCGCCCGCAGGCTTGGCGCCCGCCGACGCATCCCATACACAACAACCCGTCGCATTCAAGCCAGTACCCACATCACCGTCCCCAACGGCGGCACGTCGAAAGCAATCGACTGCCCATGTCCATGCCAGAACACGCTGTCGCTGGAAACCTCCCCGTTCCCCACCCCGCTGCCGCCATACACCGGGTTGTCGGTGTTGATGACTTCACGATACGTTCCCACGGCAGGCACGCCGAGCCGATAGCCGCGCCGCACCACCGGCGTGAAGTTGCACACCGCGATCACGAACGCGCCATCACGCGCTCGACGAACGAAAGCGAAGACCGATTGGTCGGCGTCGTCGTGCACGATCCATTCGAAGCCCGGGCCTTCGGTGTCGAGCTCGTGCAGCGCGGGGTAGTGCCGGTAGACGTTGTTCAGGTCGCGCACCAATCGGCTGATGCCGCGGTGCGGACCATTGGGGTCGTCGAGCAGGTGCCAATCGAGGCTGCGGTCGGCATTCCATTCGGCGCGCTGCGCGAACTCGTTTCCCATGAAGAGCAACTTCTTGCCCGGGTAGGCCCACAGGTACCCATACAGGTTGCGCAAGCCCGCGAACTTCTGCCAGTCGTCGCCGGGCATCTTGCCGATCATCGAACCCTTGCCGTGCACCACTTCGTCGTGCGAGAAGGGCAGCACGAAGTTCTCGTCGTGCGCGTACATCAGGCCGAAGGTGATCTGCTGGTGATGGTGTTTGCGGTGGACCGGGTCGGTGCTGGCGTAGGCGAGCGTGTCGTTCATCCAGCCCATGTTCCATTTGTAGTGGAAGCCCAGGCCGCCATCTTCCGGCGGACGCGTCACGCCGGGGAAGCTGGTTGACTCTTCGGCGATCGTCACGGCGCCCGGTCGCTCGACGCCGACCACTTGGTTCATGCGGCGGAGGAACTCGATGGCTTCGAGGTTTTCGCGCCCGCCCTTCGCGTTCGGAATCCACTGGCCGGGCTCGCGGCTGTAGTCGCGGTACAGCATCGAGGCGACCGCATCGACGCGCAGGCCGTCGACGCCGTAGCGCTCGAGCCAGTAGAGCGCGTTGCCGACCAGGTAGTTGCGCACCTCGTGGCGCGCGGTGTTGAAGATCAGGGTCTTCCAGTCGTTGTGGAATCCTTCGCGCGGGTCGGCGTATTCGTAGAGCGGCGTGCCGTCGAAGTTGCCGAGGCCATGCGCGTCGGTCGGGAAGTGCGCGGGCACCCAGTCGAGGATCACGCCGAGCCCGGCCGCGTGCGCCGCCTCGACGAAGTGGCGGAAGTCGCCGGGCGTGCCGAAGCGAGAAGTCGGCGCGTACAGGCCGATCGGCTGGTAGCCCCACGAGCCATCGAACGGGTGCTCGCTCACCGGCAGCAGTTCGAGGTGCGTGAAGCCCATGTCGCGCGCATAAGGCACGAGCGTCTCCGCGAGTTCGCGGTAGGTCAGCCATTCGTGACCGTTCTTGCGCTGCCACGAACCCAGATGCACTTCGTAGACGCTGACCGCGGCGTCGCTTGCGTTGGCTTCGGCGCGGCCGGGGGGCAGAGGCACGGGCGCGGGCAACGGCTGCACCACGCAGGCGGTGTCGGGCCGCAGGCGCGCCGAGAACGCGAAAGGGTCGGCCTTGCGCAGAACCTCGCCGTGCGCCGAGAGGATCTCGAATTCGTAGGCGTCGCCCACCGCGACATGCGGTGCGAAGATTTCCCAGACGCCACATTCGCGCCGCAGGCGCATCGCGTGGCGCCGGCCGTCCCAGTTGATGAAGTCGCCGACGACCGACACGCGTCGCGCGTTCGGCGCCCACACAGCGAAGGCCACGCCCTTGACGCCGTCCATCTCGCGAAGGTGCGCGCCCAGGCGCTCCCACGGGCGCAGGTGCGTGCCTTCGGCCAGCAGCCACACGTCGGTGTCGCCCAGCACGGGCGGAAAGCGGTACGGGTCTTCCAGCGTCGAGCTGTGCGTGCCCCAGTCGATCTGCAGCACATAGCCCATGCGGGCCTGCGCGGCGGGCACGAGGGCGCTGAAGAGATCGCTGCCGGGTTGCCGCTCCAGCACCGCCAGCGGCCAGCCGCTGCGGGCATGCACGGCCGCGACGCTTTGCGCGCCGGGCATCAGCACGCGCACCGCCATGCCGCGCGGTGTCTCGTGCAGGCCCAGCACGGCGAAGGGGTCGGTGTGCTCGGCGCGCATCAGCGCGCGAACATCGGATTCAGGCAGCAAGGCCATGTGTGCGGGCTCCCGGGGGTCGAATTCATTGTGGCACGCGAAAAACGGGCCAGTGCACGCCGAAACCGGACCGCGCCCGCGGAAGGCGCCGGGCGCGCCGGCCACCCGCGATAATCCGCCTTCCCCCGGCCACCCCTTTCCTTGTCTGCGCCGGGCTCTTGCCGAACGCCAGCCATGAACCCCAGCTACCAACCCCGCGACGTCGAGTCGGCCGCCCAGGCCCAGTGGACCGCTGCCGACGCCTACCGCGTAACCGAAGACGCGCGCAACGCACAAGGCGACCCGAAGAAGAAGTACTACGCCTGCTCCATGCTGCCCTACCCCAGCGGCAAACTGCACATGGGCCACGTGCGCAACTACACGATCAACGACATGCTCGCGCGTTACCTGCGCATGTCGGGATACAACGTGCTCATGCCCATGGGCTGGGACGCTTTCGGCCTGCCGGCCGAGAACGCGGCACTCAAGAACGGCGTGCCGCCGGCCAAGTGGACCTACGAGAACATCGACTACATGCGCAGCCAGCTCCAGGCGATGGGCCTGGCGATTGACTGGAGCCGCGAGATCGCCACCTGCGACCCGGGCTACTACAAGTGGAACCAGTGGCTGTTCCTCAAGATGCTGGAAAAAGGCATCGCCTACCGCAAGACCCAGGTCGTGAACTGGGACCCGGTCGACATGACCGTGCTGGCCAACGAGCAGGTCATCGACGGCAAGGGCTGGCGCACTGGCGCCACGGTCGAGCGCCGCGAGATCCCGGGCTACTACCTGAAGATCAGCCAGTACGCGCCCGAGCTGCTCGAGCACACGCAGAACAAGCTGCCCGGTTGGCCCGAGCGCGTGAAGCTCATGCAGGAAAACTGGATCGGCAAGAGCGAGGGCGTGCGCTTCGCCTTCCTGCACGACATCCAGGGCGATGACGGCCAGCCGATCCAGGACGGCCGCATGTACGTTTTCACGACGCGCGCCGACACCATCATGGGCGTGACCTTCTGCGCCGTCGCGCCCGAGCATCCGCTCGCGCTGCACGCCGCCAGGACGAACCCGAAGGTCGCCGCCTTCATCGAGGACGCGAAGAACGGCGGCACCACCGAGGCCGAACTCGCCACGCAGGAAAAGAAGGGCGTCGACACGGGCCTCACCGTCACGCACCCGATCACCGACGAGCCGGTGCCGCTGTGGGTCGGCAACTACGTGCTCATGAGCTACGGCGACGGCGCGGTAATGGGCGTGCCCGCCCACGACGAGCGCGACTTCGCCTTCGCCAACAAGTACGGCATCGAGATCATCCAGGTGGTGACGGTCGACGACCTGAAGCCGCCGGAAAAGCACTTCGACTACCACCAGTGGCAGGACTGGTACGGCGACAAACAGCGCGGCGTGACCATCAACTCCGACAACTTCAGCGGCATGGGCTTCAAGGAAGCCGTCGCGGCCGTCGCCCACGCGCTCGAGCACAAGGGCCTGGGCGAGATGCAGACCACTTGGCGACTGCGCGACTGGGGTGTGAGCCGCCAGCGCTACTGGGGCACGCCGATCCCGATCATCCATTGCGACGAGCACGGCGCGGTGCCGGTGCCCGAGAAGGACCTGCCGGTCGTGCTGCCGACCGACTGCGTACCCGACGGCTCGGGCAACCCGCTGAACAAGCACGAAGGCTTCCACGCCGGCGTGGTCTGCCCCGTCTGCGGCAAGCCCGCGCGGCGCGAGACGGACACGATGGACACCTTCGTCGATTCGTCCTGGTACTTCATGCGCTACTGCGATCCGAAGCTCGACACGGCGATGGTCGGCGAGGGCGCGAAGTACTGGATGCCGATGGACCAGTACATCGGCGGCATCGAGCACGCGATCCTGCATTTGCTCTACGCGCGCTTCTGGACCAAGGTGATGCGCGACCTGGGCCTGGTCACCGTCGACGAGCCCTTCAGCAAGCTGCTCACGCAGGGCATGGTGCTCAACCACATCTACTACCACCGCGACGAAAAGGGTGGCAAGAACTACCACCCGCCGCTCGAGGTGACGCCGGTGCTCGACGCTTCGGGCCGCATCACCGGCGGCACGCTGGCCGACGGCACGAAGGTCGAATACGGCGGCGTCGGCAAGATGGGCAAGAGCGAGCGCAACGGTGTCGACCCGCAGGACCTGATCGAGAAGTACGGTGCCGACACCGCGCGCCTGTACACCATGTTCACCGCGCCGCCCGAAGCCACGCTGGAGTGGAACGACGCGGCCGTGGAAGGCAGCTACCGCTTCCTCAAGCGGGTGTGGAACTTCGGTGCAGCGCAGGCGAAGCAGCCTGCGGCGCCGGCCGGATCGCCCGTCTATGGCAAGGGTGCGCAGGCGCTGCGCCGCGAGGTGCACACGGTGCTGCGCCAGATCGACTACGACTACCAGCGCATGCAATACAACACGGTGGTCTCCGGGTCGATGAAGCTGCTCAATGCGCTCGAGGGCTTCAAGCCGGACGGCAGCGCCGGCGACGCGGCTGCCCTGCGTGAAGGCTTCGGCATCCTGCTGCGCTGTCTGTATCCGGCCACGCCGCACATCACGCACCAGCTCTGGGATGCGCTCGGCTATGCCCGCGACAGCGGCGACCTGCTCGACACGCCCTGGCCGCAGGTCGATGTGGCGGCGCTGGTACAGGACGAGGTCGAACTGATGCTGCAGGTCAACGGCAAGTTGCGCGGCGCGGTGCGCGTGCCGGCCACCGCATCGAAGGACGAGATCGAGGCGCTGGCGCTGGCCAGCGACGACTTCGTCAAGTATGCCGAGGGCATGGCGGTGAAACGGGTGGTGGTGGTGCCGGGCCGGCTGGTCAACGTGGTGGTGGCAGCATGAGCGCGCGTATGCAACAGGGCTTGCCGCGTCGCGGCTTTCTCGCGCTGGCCGCCACGCTGGGGCTGTCGGCCTGCGGCTTCGAACTGCGCCGCGCGCCGGACTTCGCGTTCAAGTCGCTGGCGTTGCAGGGCAACTCCTTCTTCATCAACCAGGTGCGCCGCAACCTGCGCGCTGCAGGCAACGTGCGCCTGGTGCCCGAAGCGGAGCGCGACACGGCCGACGCGATCCTCGAAATCCTGGGCGAAGACCGCGACCGGCTCGTCGTCTCGACCAACTCGTCGGGCTTGGTGCGCGAGCTGCAGTTGCGCCTGCGCGTGCGCTTCCGTCTGCGCACGCCCGGCGGCAAGGAACTGCTGCCCGTCTCGACCGTCGAGCAGAGCCGCGACCTGAGCTTTAACGAAACCAACGCGCTGGCCAAGGAAGGCGAGACCGATCTGCTCTACCGCGACATGCAGACCGACATCGCGCAGCAGCTGATGCGGCGATTGGCCGCCGTTCAATCGCTCTGATCGGGCGACTGCACCGTCGTTTGGCGCCGCCATGCAACTGTCCACCGCGCAACTGACCGCGCACCTGCAAAAGGGGCTGAAGCCGCTCTACACGATCCACGGCGACGAGCCGCTGCTTGCGCAGGAGGCGGCCGACGCGATCCGCGCGACGGCGCGCGCGCAGGGCTACACCGAGCGCAGTTCGTACACCGTGGCCGGCGCGCACTTCGACTGGAGCGCCGTGCTCGCGGCCGGTGGCTCGCTCTCGCTCTTCGCCGACAAGCAGATCGTCGAGGTCCGCATTCCCTCGGGCAAGCCGGGCAAGGACGGCAGCGTCGCACTGCAGCAGCTGGCCGCGTCGGCCGCGGGCAACGACAGCACGCTGACGCTGGTGCATCTGCCGCGTCTGGACAAGGCGACGCGCACGGGCGCCTGGTTCGCGGCGCTCGAGAACAACGGCGTGAGCCTGCAGGTCGAGACCATCGACCGCGCGGCGCTGCCGCAATGGATCGCGCAACGTCTCGCGCTGCAGGGCCAACGGGTGAAGGCCGGCGACGAAGGCCAGCGCACGCTGCAGTTCTTCGCGGACCGGGTCGAAGGCAACCTGCTGGCCGCCCATCAGGAAATCCAGAAACTCGCGCTGTTGCATCCGGCCGGTGAGCTGGGGTGGGCGCAGGTCGAGGGCGCGGTCCACAACGTGGCGCGCTACGACGTCTTCAAGCTGTCCGAATCGGTGCTCGCCGGCAACCCGCAGCGTGTCGCGCGCATGCTCGATGGCCTGCAGGCCGAAGGCGAAGCCGAGGTGCTGGTGCACTACACGCTGGCCGAGGACATCCGTGCGCTCAAGCGCGTGAAGGACGCGATGGCCGCGGGTCGCCCTCTGCCGATGGCGCTGCGCGAGAACCGCATCTGGGGCCCGCGCGAGCGCGCCTTCGAGCGCGTGCTGCCGCGGCTCGACGACCGACAGCTGGCGCGTCTGTTGAAAGCCGCGCACACGGTCGATGGCATCGTGAAAGGGCTCAAGCAGCCCGACTGGCCCGCCAGCGGCTGGCAGGCATTGCAACGGCTCGCGCTGATGCTGTGCCGGGCCTGCGCTACGACCGCGAACGCAGCGCCCGCAACGCGTCGCTGACCTCGCGCGCGGGCGGCAGCTCGCTGGTGCGCCACGCCAGGCGGCCGTCGCGGTCGAACACGCTCAGCTGGCCGGTGTGGCGGTCGCCGGTCGTCGTGCCGCGCTGGCCGAGTTGATCGAGCATGCGATCAAGGTCTTGTGGCAGTGGCGCCGCTGCGCTCCACCGTGCGTCGGCGCCGAAGCGCTTGAGCCAGGCCGAGAGCGCCTTGGGATCGTCGCCGAGCGGGTCGATGCTCAGCGACAGCAGGCGCACGTCATGCGCCTCGGCCTGGGCGGCCAGCACGCCTTGCAGCGAAGCGAACAGCGCCCCCTGCATCGGGCAGATCGCGCTGCAACCCGTGAACATCAACTGCACCACCGTGAAGCCGCTGCGCAGTTGCGCAGGCAGTGTGATCGCGCGGCCGTCGTGGCGCAGCAGGCGGACATCGGGCGCCTCGCGGCGCGGCCGCACCAGGCCGACGTCCATGCCGGCGCTGGCGGGGCCGAGCCCGAAGCCGAGCGCCACTCCCGTGGCGGCGGCGAGCCATCGACGGCGGTTCATGGACCCGGTTCCTGTATGAGGTAGTTCCAGAGCGCGGCGCAGCGCGTGTCGTCGATCGCGAAGCGCGGCATGGCGGCCGGCAGGATCACGTAGGCCGGATCGATGCCGCGGCGCATCGCGCGGCAGAAGGCCGTCAGGTCGTAGGCGGTGGGCGGGCCGCCACGGCGCGACAAGACCTGCAGCAGGTGCGCCCGGTCAAGCGTCGGGCCCAGCGGCGGCAGCGCGCCCTTCGCGGACTTCGGGCCCGCGTGGCATTGCACGCAGCGCGTGGTGTCCGCAGGCATCGCCTCGGTGTGGCCCACCAACGTGCCGGCCAGCGCCTCCGTGCCGTCGAAGAGCCGTGCGCCGCGCGCATGCGCCGCCGGTTCGGGTGCGTGCCGCCAGGGTCCGAACCAGGCGATCGCAGGCGCGCCGAGCAGCACGACGACCGCGGCGATCAGCGGCCAGCGCGGGCCGTTGGCGGGCACTTCGGTGGGCGGCATGCTTCAGCGGATGTTGATCGTCCGCGCCACGCTGGGCACGCCTTGGGCGTCGAGCGCAAAGAGCATGTAGTTGCCCGTGAGCAGCATGCCGCGGTCGCGCGGAATCGAGAGCTGGTAGTCGCCCGCGCTGCCCGTGAATTCAACCGGAATGCGCCGCTGGTCGGTGTTGACCGAGTGCGTGGTCGATGCCATGCGCACCAGCGCGAAACGGCTCACGGCGCGATCGGTCTTGACCGCCACGGTGTCGCCCCACGTCGCCCTGTCGGGCGCGGCGGTGAGCGCCGGCCGCGGCGCCGGCGAGCCGTCGGGCGCGAGCAGGTACGGCGGCGTGTAGATCTCCGCGTCGGGGTGGTCGCCGTCGCACCCGCACAGCCCGCCGCCGCCCGAGAGTACCCGGCCGTCCATCAGCAGCAGCGCGATGCTGTGGTAGTTGCGGGCCTTCTGCATGGGCGGCAGCGTCACGAAGGTCTCGGTCACCGGGTTCCACAGCTCGGGCGCGAGCACGCCGTAGGCGTCGGAGAAGCCCGCGGGCTGCGTCTGCCCGCCGATCACCACCACCTCACCGTTGGGCAGGACCACGCTGTTGACGAACGTGCGGCCGTACGCCATCGGCGCGACCTTGCGCACCGTGGCGGGGTTCGGCGCGCCGGCGTTGATGTCGATGATGTAGGCCGTCTTGAAGGCCTGGCCGCTGTCGTGATTGGGCGCGCCGCCGAGCTTGAGGATCTTGCCGGTGTCGTACATCACGGCGCTGGCCGTCATGGCGTACGGGTCGTCGCCGCGCAGGCCCGCCTGCACGATCTTGCCGCTGCCGCGCGTGTCGATCCAGTGCATGGCCGCGCTCGGCCCGGCCTGGAACACCCACCCGTCGGCCATGCCGAACAGCCACATGTGGTTGTCGGCGCGGTAGAAGCCCCGGATGTCGGGGCCGTTGAGCGGCGGCTCGGCCGTGTTGCTCGCGTCCGGCATGTTCGATGGCACACCCGACAGCGTGCGCCAGGTCTGGGTCGTCGCCGACCACACCTCGCCGAACTTGCCGCCGAGGCCGCCGTTCCATGAACCACCGACGGTGAACACGGACCCATCGGACATCGTGGTGGTCGAGTGGTACGCGCGCGGGATGTTGAGCGTGGCACCCTGCGCCCAGTTCTGCGTGACGGGGTCGTAGATCGAGGTGATGCCCGCATCGCTGCCGCCGGACACCATTACGCTGCCATCGGGCAGCATGCTGAGTCCCTCGCAGAACATCTCATGGCCGGGGTTGACGACCCGCCGGGGCCCGGCGGTCTGCGTGACGGGATCGAACACCGTCGTGTGCGTGGCCAGGCCGCGGTTGGCGCCGAAGGTGGTCGGGCTGCCTGCCGACCACATCAACAGCTTGCCGTCGGGCAGGTTGGCGGCCGAAGCCGGCACCAACGGCAGCGGAATCACGTCGCTCCAGGGCCCGGCGGCCGCGGTCGATTGCGCCGCGGTGTAGCCAGCCGCGGTGAAGCGGTAGTCGATCGGATCGAGCCAGGCGTCCTTCACGCGGGTGCGCAAGCGCACGGTCAGGGCGCTGCCATCGACCGGCAAGCCCGTCACGCTGACGCTGGTGCCCGTGGTCTTGCTGTCATGGAGGGGGGCGCTGACGCCGGCCTGCTCGACGGTGAGCTGGTATTCGTCGGCGCCGGTTGGCAGCCAGTCGAAGCTCACCGTGGTGGCACCCAGCTTGCTGGCCGCTTCGGGACTGACGAGCGTGGCGGCCTTCACTGCGGGGGCCGGCGCGCTCGTCAGTCCCGAAGCGGCCAGCAAGCTGGGTGCCACC
>SEGS01000139.1 GCA_004210915.1 Variovorax sp.
ATCGACCGCAGCTGCGCGTAATAAACCAGGCTGGCCGCCAGGAACACATAGGCCACCCATGGGTGCAGCGCGAACAACAGGCCCACGATGCTCAGCATGATGGCGGGGATCGCGACCAGGTGGATCGCCTCGTTGGTCGGGTGGCGGTGGCTTTCGCCGTAATGGGCGAGCAGGCGATCGACCTTGCGGCCGGACTCGGCGGCGAGCGGGGCGTGGGCAGTGTGCATGGTGTCTCCGGAATGCGCCGTCGGTGCGGCCTCGTTGCAGCGTTTTCCGGTGATGGTGCCTGCCGCGCGGCCGCCGCGCAAGCGGGCTGCGCTCAGTCCTGGCCCAGCAGCGCCTCGGCGAACTCGCGTGCGTCGAAGGTTTCGAGGTCTTCCAGCTTCTCGCCCACCCCAATGAAGTACACCGGGATCGGCCGCTCGCGCGCGATCGCGCAGAGCACGCCGCCCTTGGCCGTGCCGTCGAGCTTGGTGACGATCAGGCCCGTGAGGCCCAGTGTCTCGTCGAAGGCCTTGACCTGCGCCAGTGCGTTCTGCCCGGTGTTGCCGTCGATCACCAACAAAACTTCATGGGGCGCCGTCGCATCGGCTTTGGTCACCACGCGCTTGATCTTCTTGAGCTCGTCCATCAGGTGCAACTGCGTCGGCAGGCGGCCGGCTGTGTCGACCAGCACCACGTCCTTGCCGCGCGCCTTGCCGGCGTTCACCGCATCGAAGCTGACCGAGGCCGGATCACCGCCCTCGTTGCTCACGATTTCCACCGTGTTGCGGTCGGCCCAGACCAGCAACTGCTCGCGCGCCGCTGCGCGGAAGGTGTCGGCCGCGGCCAGCAGCACCGAGGCGCCTTCGGTTGCGAGGTGCGCAGTGAGCTTGCCGATCGACGTCGTCTTGCCTGCGCCATTGACGCCCGCGACCATGATCACGGTGGGCGTGTACTCGCCGATCACCAGGGCCTTCTCGAGCGGTTTGAGCAGGTCGGCGATGGCCTCGGCCAGCAACACCTTCACCTGGCCGGCGTTGGTCGCCATCTGGCGCTTGACGCGCCCGCGCAGGTCGTCGAGCAGGAACTCGGTCGCCTTGACGCCGGTGTCGGCCATCAGCAGCGCCGATTCAAGCTCTTCGTAGAGCGCATCGTCGATCTGCGCGTTGACGAACACCGCCTGAATGCCGGTACCGGTCTTGCGCAGGCCGGTCTTCAGCTTGCCGAGCCAGTTGGCGCGATCGACCACGGGCGGCGCGACGGGCGCGGGCGGTGGCGGCGGCGGGCGCGGCGCAGGCGGCGGGGCCGGCGGCAGGTTGCGGAGGAACTCGGGGATCTCC
>SEGS01000108.1 GCA_004210915.1 Variovorax sp.
TTCGCTGGAACCGCACCCAGATGTCGGCCTGGATGTATTCCATGATGTGGCCGATGTGGAAGTTGCCGTTGGCGTACGGCAGGGCGGTGGTGACGAAGAGCTTGCGCTGGGCGGACATGTGGGAGGCGCTTTCAGGGGAAGGGAGTGCGCGGCAGTAGTGCTGCCATGTGGGTCGCGCGGGGGAACTGCATTTTATGTGGCCGTGAGCGCGTCCAGAGGGCTGGGCGCCACGCCGCCGCTTACCTTGCGATCAAGGTGTCGCGACATCGGCGTGACCTGGCAACTCCGGCGGGATGCGGGCGTCGTAGCCTGCCTGCAGAAGAGATTTGGCGAACGCACAATTGCGAACAGCTCTCTGGCGCCTGGATCTGACCCGTCCGAGCCAAATTTCCGCGGCATCGGGCCTGACCATTCGTGAGAGCCAACGCCGCTTCATTCAGGCGCCAGGCATCACGAACACTCAATTGAGATGGGGAAGAGTGAATGAAGTACTTGTGTCTTTGCTACTACGACGCCACCGTTGCGAACGCTTTATCTGCCGCCGAAACGCAAGCGCTGGCGGCTGCCTGCAAGCCGCACTACGAGGCATGGGAGCAATCCGGGAAATTCGCAGCCATCGGGGCCCTCTCCGATCCTCAGAGTTGGAAAACGATTCGCCCTGCTGACCCCCCCCGGGGAACGCGAAAGGCGAGCCGCTGGTTACGGATGGGCCCTTTCTACCCGGCGGGCACCGTATCGGAGCGTTCTTCTTCGTCGAGGCCCAGGACATCAGTGAGGCAGTGGATATCGCTGCAAAGCATCCCACTGCCCATACAGGGAGGTTTCTGGGCGGCGGCATCGAGGTGTGCGTATGCGAGGCCTTCGAAGCGGCGGAGCCCAACGCCGAGCGCCAGCGCTAGCGGGTGCAATCGCTCGCCAAACCAGCAGGACAGACCATGACAACCCAGTACTTCACCGCCACCAGCCTCGACGGCTTCATCGCCACCGAGGACGACTCGCTCGAATGGCTGTTCCCGCTCGGCGACATCAACGACACGGCCTACCCGGATTTCATCGCCAAGGTGGGCGCGCTGGCGATGGGCTCGGTCACGTACGAGTGGATGCTGCGCCACGCGCAGAAGGTCTCGGCCGAAACCGGTGCGGCTTGGCCTTACACGCAGCCGACCTGGGTGTTCTCGACGCGCGATCTGCCGGCCATTCCGGGTGCCGACCTGAACTTCGTGCGGGGCGATGTGCGGCCGGTCCACGCGGCGATGCGCGCGGCCGCGGCGGGCAAGAACCTGTGGATCGTCGGCGGCGGCGATCTGGCGGGGCAGTTCCACGATGCCGGTCTGCTGGACGAGTTGCTGGTCCAGGTTGGCTCGGTCACGTTGAGCCAGGGCAAGCCGCTGTTTCCGCGCCGGCTCACAAGCCCGCCACTGTCGCTGGTGTCGGTCCGGCAGGTCGGTGCGGGTTTCGCGGAGTTGCGCTATCAAGTCCCCAAGAAGGTGAACCATGACTGACACAGCGAAGGTCAAAGGACCGGCCTCCTACTTTCCCTCCATCGAGAAAACCTACGGCCAGCCGATTGCGCACTGGTTGCAGGTGCTCGACACGTTGAAAGACATGAAGCACATGGATCAGGTGGCGCATCTCAAGAGTGAGCACCAGCTGGGCCATGGCCATGCCAATGCACTGGTCGCGTACCACCGCGCGCAGTCGGGCGGCTGATGCTCGGACCTGGATGCAGCCCTTCGGATTGCGCTTGAAGCGCCATTGAAAAAGCCGCCCGTAGGCGGCTTTTTCAATGGCGCGGGGCAAGCCCTCAAGCGGTGGCCAGCGCCGGACGGGCCAGGCGCAGCGCATGCATCCAGGCACGGCGCAGCACGGCGGGTGAGCGCGATTCTTCAGGGATCAGCAGGAAGCCGCGGTCGCGCAGGGCAGTGCCCAGCGCGATCTGGCTGGTCAGCACCGTCAGCGGGATGGCCAGCAGCAGCGGCAGACCCACTGGCATGAGCCAGATCAGCGCGCTCGGGTCGATCATCGCGATACCGGCAGCCAGCGCGGCAATCACCAGCGTCATCGGCGCCAGTTGCGTGGCGGCGATCTTCCATGGCACGGCAGCGGCTTCACGCGGAGGCGACTTCCAGTCGAGCTTGATGCCGGTGAGGGCCACCACCACAAAGAGCGAATGGGCCAGCATCCGCACTGGGGCTTGCACGATCGCCAGCACGCTTTCGAGCATCGAGCTCTTGGCGATGCCCCACACGCCGCCGTATTGGCGTTGCTCGCCGCGCATCAGCACGGCGGCGATGCCCAGCAAGCGCGGCAGGAACAGTAGCGACAGGGTCCAGAGCCACAGGCCGATCAATTCCGAAGGCAGCACGGCCCAGCTCGTCACCAGGCTGGAGCCGCTGAGCCACAGCGCGGTGCCGAGCGTCAGGAAGGCGAGCCACAGCGGTGCCGACACGTAAGCCATCGTGCCCGTCACGAACATCGCGCGGTGCACCGGGTGGATGCCGGGCTCGGCCATCAGGCGGGCGTTCTGCAGGTTGCCCTGGCACCAGCGGCGGTCGCGCTGCAGTTCCGACAGCAGGTCCGGCGGTTGCTGTTCGTAGCTGCCAACGAGGTCGGCGCACAGCCACACGTGGTAGCCGGCACGGCGCATCAGCGCGGCTTCGACGAAGTCGTGCGACATGATGCCGCCCGACATGCCGCCGGTGCCCTTGATTGGCGCCAGTGCGCAATGGTCCATGAAGGGCTGGACGCGGATGATTGCGTTGTGGCCCCAGTAGTGCGATTCGCCCAGTTGCCAGAACTGCATGCCCAACGTGAACAGGCGGCCCGTCACGCGGGAGGCGAATTGTTGTGCGCGGGCGTGCAGCGTGACATGGCCGATGGCCTGGGTCGCGGTCTGGATCACGCCAGCGGTGGGGTTGGCTTCCATCAGCTTGACCATCGAGGTCAGGCAGTCGCCGCTCATCACGGAATCGGCGTCGAGCACGACCATGTAGCGGTAGTCCTTGCCCCAGCGACGGCAGAAGTCGGCGACATTGCCGGCCTTGCGGTGCGAACGACGGGTACGCAGGCGGTAGTAGACCTCGACCTGCGGCTGGTTCGGGCTGGTGGCCAGCGCAGCGCGCAGGTCTTCCCAAGCGGCACGCTCGGCCTTGGCTGTTTCGGCGTCGTAACTGTCGGACAGCACGAACACGTCGAACTGCTTTGCGTGGCCGGTGGAAGCGACCGATTCGCAGGTGGCGCGCAGGCCAGCGAACACCGTGGCCACGTCCTCGTTGCAGATCGGCATGATGATCGCGGTGCGCGCTTCGGGGTTCATTGCGTGGTCGGCGACCTGCTTGACCGACAGCGCGTGTTTGTCACCCCGGACGGACACGTAGAAGCCCATCAGCGCAGTCACGAAACCGGTCACGACCCAACCCGACAGCAGGCCGTAGAGCGCGATCTGGCCGTATTCGAGCCAGAGGTTGTCGTAGTCGGGCTGCACGCGGGCAAACAGGATTGAGGCGATGACCGTGCTGAACAGCGTCAGCGCGATGAAAGCGGACCGCCGGTTCGCGCCTGCGCGCTGCCACGGTTGTTCCGCCGCGGGCGTGGCTTGGGCCTTGCGGACGCCGCCGGCGCCCAGCTTGACCAGCATCGCCGTGCCCAGGCTGTTCCAGAAGCCGCGCCACGGGCGAGGCGTCATCGAGCCGCGATTGATCGGGGGCGCGGTCACCGCGTTCGGGTGGCGCTCTTCGCGCACCGGGCTGCGGTGTGAAAAATCGGCTTCGGTCAGCACGTTCAATTGGGAGAAGTCGTTGGGCTTCATGAGAGTCCTTACCAACGTTGCTTGTGGAGGGCAGGCGTGTCGCCAATCGCCGGTAGGCGTTTGACTACGCACTCGGGCGCAATGCCGGTGGCCATGTCGGCGGACATGGGCGAATGGCCCAAGCCGCGCGGCCGTGAGAGGGAAAACTGCTTTTGACGCAGGCCGTCGCGCTGCCGACGCAGTGCGAAAGATGGGCTGGAAAGAGCATTCATGCAGCTACAGGGGCAAAGCCTGTGCCAGCATGAAAAAGCCATTGCGCAGCAACGACTTAAGGCGATTTTTTCGGTCTGGGGCGCTCCGGATTGGTGAAAACCCGGGTCAAACCCCTGAATTTGTCGCCAGATCCCGACAAGCCATCGGGTCCGTCGAAAAATATCTAATCAAATCAAAGGCTTAGCCACGTCGCTCGTCGGCGACAGCCTCGCCGGCGGGCGACGGTGGGTCCGCCTTGAAGTGGCCCGGCGTGAGCTCGTGCTTCTGCAGAAGGCGGTAGAACTCGGTCCGGTTGCGGTCGGCCAGGCGCGCGGCATCGGCCACGTTGCCGTCGGTCAGCTTGAGCAGGCCGACCAGGTAATCGCGCTCGAAGCGCTGCTTGGCTTCGGCGTAGGTCTGCACTTCGACGCTCGGCACGCGCAGCGCCCGCTGCACCAGCGACAGCGGGATCAGCGGGGAACTCGACAAGGCACACACCTGCTCGACCACGTTGAAGAGCTGCCGCACATTGCCGGGCCAGGGCGCAGTCGCCAGCGCCTTCAAGGCTTCGGGCGCGAAGCCGGAGAGGCGCTTGCCGTATTTCGTCGACAGGCGCTGCAGGAAATGGTTCGCGAGCAGCGGGATGTCTTCGCGGCGCGCCGACAGCGGCGGCAGCGTGAGCGTGACGACGTTCAGGCGGTAGTACAGGTCTTCACGGAACTGGCCTGCTTCCATCGCGACGTCCAGGTCGCGGTGGGTGGCGGAGATGATCCGCACGTCGACCTCGATCGACTGGCTCGCGCCCAGCGGGCGCACTGCGCGCTCCTGCAGCACGCGCAGCAGCTTGACCTGCAGCGCGGGCGGCATGTCCCCGATTTCGTCAAGCAGCAGCGTGCCGCCGTCGGCCTGCTGGAACAGCCCTTTGTGGTTGGCGTGGGCGTCGGTGAAGGCGCCCTTCATATGGCCGAAGAGTTCGGATTCGAGCAGCGCCTCGGGGATGGCGCCGCAATTGACGGCCACGAAGGGCCTGGCCGCACGCGCGCTGGCCCGGTGGATGGCGCGCGCCAGCAGTTCCTTGCCGGCGCCGCTGTCGCCGCGCAGCAGCACGCTGGCATCGGACTGCGCAATCATCCGCGCCTCGGCCAGCACCTCGGCCATGCGGTTGCTGCGGCTCACGATCTCGGCACGCCAGCTCTCGTCGCCACCGCTCTTGCTCGCGGCATGGCTCGGGGCGCCGAGCGCGAGCGCCTGCGCGATCTTCTCGAGCAGTTCGCGGCCGTCGTAGGGCTTGGTCAGGTACGTGAAAACGCCCCGCGCCGTGGCCTCGACGGCATCGGGAATGGTGCCGTGCGCGGTCAGCAAGATCACCGGCAGCGAGGGGTGGCGCTTGCGGATCTCGTCGAACAACGCCAGGCCGTCGCGGCCGGGCAGGCGCACGTCGCTCAGCACCAGTTGCGGATGCTCGATCTCGAGCTGCGTCAGCGCGGTCTCGGCCGACGTCACGGCAGTGACCTGGTAGCCGGCTGAATTCAGCCGCATCGACAGCAGCCGGAGCATGTCCGGGTCGTCATCGACCACGAGCAGCCGCGCGCCTTTCTCGCTCACGGTGCGCTCCTCGCGCGACGCTGCGCGGCGCTATGGGACGAGATGGACATCACCGGCTTTTTCATTGCGGCGGCTTGGCGCCGTTGGCTGGCGCTGCAGCGGGGGGAGGATTGCCGGGCCGCGCGAAGCTGCGCTCGATGGCGCGCAAGGCTTCGATGCGGTCGTTCAACTGGTCGATGCGGCGCTGCGCGTCGCGCACCTGGTTGGCCTGGCGATCGCGGTCGTCCTCGACGCGGCGCTGCTCGAGGTAGCGCGACGCCAGCGCGCGCGCAAGCGGCTGCAGCGGCCGGGCCTCGGGTGACGCACTGGCATTGACGCGTTGCAGCAGGCCCAGCGCGCGCGCCAGATCGGCCGGGTTGCGCGTCTGCGCCAGCACCAGGGCAGCTTGCATCTGCGCGGTGGGCGAATCGCCGGGCTCGCCGAGTCGCGCAAGCTCCGCGCTCAGGTCGGCACTGTTGAGCGCGCGCACCCGGTCAGCGTAGGCGAGCATTGCGCCCAGCGGGCCCTGCGTCATCAGAGTGAACAGGGAGGCCTGTTGCGCGGCTGGTGCGATCGGCTCGGCCTCCACCGGGACGATCGCACCAGCCGCGCAACAGGCCTCCCTGTTCACTCTGATGACGCAGGGCCCGCTGGGCGCAATGCTCGCCTACGCTGACCGGGTGCGCGCGCTCA
>SEGS01000052.1 GCA_004210915.1 Variovorax sp.
GGTGGCGGCAGCGGTCTGTTCCAAAGCGCGGGTGCTGTGACCAACACCGGCGCGCCGCCCCGCAACGCGCCGGTGTTGGTCACAGCACCCGCGCTTTGGAACAGACCGCTGCCGCCACCGCCACCGCCACCGCCCTGCGCAAAGGCGGCACCGCCAGCGCCACCAGCGCCGCCGGTGATGTTGCCGCTGTTCAGGAAGGTTGCCGTGGCAGGTGCCAGCATCACGCCGTAGCCCCCGGCCCCACCGCCACCACCGGCCCAGGTGCCTGCTCCGCCGGCACCGCCGGTGCCGCCGAGGACGGTTCCCGCATTCGTCCCGGAAATGCCGTCACTGCCGAAATAGGCGCCGCCGCCACCGCCGCCAAAGCCTTGATCGTCCCGGCTGTTGATATTGAATCCCTGTCCGGCCAAACCATCACGTGCTAGCAAGGTTCCCGCCGCGCCGCCGGCGCCATCCGATCCCGGGGTCTGTCCTGCGTAGATGCCCGCGCTACCGGCGGCGCCCGCAGTCGGGCCGGTAGCGGCGTTGGAGGAACCGCCCGCGCCCCCGAAGGCGTTGCTTTCAATATCGTTGGTCGCGCCGGCACCGCCGATGTTGTCGGCACCGCCACTGCCACCGTAGAGGGTCGTGATCGTGGCGGGATCACCGCCGGTACCGCCATCGCCAGCGATGGCCGGTACGACGCCGAGGCTGAGGCTGAGCACGGCAGCCACAATGCCTACGGCACGCGTTGCCGACTTGCCGCGCGCGCGCGTGACCTCGGAGACGGCCACCCAAGCGGCCAGTGCGGGATTCCAGATGCTGCGATACGACGTGTTCATGCTTGCGGGTGCTCCCTGAGATTGCGGTGCTCGCCACCCCGCAGCGCGGCGTGGCGAAAAGAAAAAGGTGTGAGTACGTTAGTGTTACACACTCACCGAAGGCTGTTGAAGGCCCCGGCGCTGGGGAAATCCCCGAAAGCGGGAATGGCCCCATCACCCTGCTCTTCATTTGCCGGGAAGTGCTATGACTTTCGTAGCACTCGTCGCAGCCGGGACAACCGCCTGAGCGCTTGTTGTTCAAAATCCGCGGCATGGGAACCCTCTACCTTGTGCGACATGGCCAAGCCAGTTTCGGCGCGGCGGACTACGACAATCTGAGCGATCTTGGCCATCGGCAGGCCGAGCGGCTGGGCGCGTATTGGCGCGAGCGCGGCATGACTTTCGACGCCGTCATCACCGGCACCCTCAGGCGCCACCGGCAGACGTGGGAAGGCATTGCCAAAGGATTGGCGTTGACCCGAGATGACGTACTCCCCTGGCCAGGTCTGAACGAATACGACAGCGAGGCGATCATCGCCACCATCCATCCGGAAAAACTGGCCAAGCCCGATTCCCCGGAGATGTACCGCCACCATTTCCGCCTGTTGCGCGACGGGCTGGGCGCCTGGATGCAGGGGCGGACGGAACCGGCCGGGATGCCGAGCTACATCGATTTCCTGGCCGGCGTGACCACGGCGCTCGACCATGTGCGCGACCGCCACCACGGCGCGAAGGTGCTCGTGGTTTCCAGCGGCGGGCCGATCAGCACCGCTGTCGGCCATGTGCTGGGCACCAGCGCCGAGACCACGATCGAGTTGAACCTGCGCATCCGCAACACCTCGGTCACCGAGTTCGCCTTCACGCCCAAACGCCACATGCTCGTGACGTACAACACCTTGCCGCACCTCGACGGCCCGGCCTACGCCGACTGGATCACCTACGCCTGAGCGCACGTCGCGCCTTGCCCGTCGGCCCGTCGGCCCGTCGGCCCGTCGGTTCGTCGGTTCGTCAGGCCTGCCAGACGCCGTAGCCGGCACGACGCAGACGGATGCCCAGTTCGATCTCCAGATCCTGCGCCGCAGCATACGGCTGCGGGTTGTAGCGCTCGTACAGCGCCGGCAGAAGCCGCATCCCGTGGTCGCGCACAAAACTGTTCGCCTGCATGCCTGCCTTGTGCTTGTCGAAGCGGACGTCGGGGTCCAACCCCGTCATCCCGACATAGACAAAGGGCTGGCCAGTGACATAGCCCGGATTGGCGCGCCGGAAGCGCGGGATGTCCCAAACGAGGGGGCCCAGTTCGACGACGTACACATGGTAGTGGTGGCTGCGCGGCTGGCGGGGCGCCGCGCGGGGAGCGCCGGCAGGCGCAGCCTTCTTCGGCATGGTCGCGGCCTCAGGCAGGCTTGCCGCGGCCCCGGACGAGTCGCCACACGTAAACGACGACGCAGCCCACGACCACCGTGGTGCTGATCGGATCGACAAAGCGCGCGACCTGCTCGTAGTTGTCTTCCAGCACGAAGCCCAGCCCCAGCAGCAGCGCGGTCCACGCGGCGGTGCCGAGCGTCGACCAGAAAAGGAAGGTCGGCAGCGGCATCGCCTCGATCCCGGCCGGCAGCGAGATCACGCTGCGCACGGCGGGGACCAGCCGGCCCAGCAGGACGGAATGGACGCCCCACCGCTGGAACCACTGCTCGGCGCGCAGCAGGTCGTCGGTCGACACGGTGAGCCATCGCCCGTAGCGCGCCACCAGCCGCAGCACCCGCTCGCGGCCGACGCGTCGGCCGAGCCAGTACCAAGGCAGCGTGCCGGCAATGGAGCCGGCCACGCCGGCGAACAGAACGCCCCAGGGGCTCAGGGTGCCGCGCGCGCCCACATAGCCGGCGAACGGCATGATGAGCTCCGACGGGATGGGCGGGAACACGTTTTCCAGCATCATGAGCGCGGCCACGCCGAGGTAGCCGTACTGCTCGATGAACCCGATGATCCAGCCCGACATGTCAGGCTCCGCGACGAACCGTCGCCATCAGCCCTTGCGCTTGATGAGCCCGTAGATCACCAGCAACAGGATCGCGCCCAGCACGGAGACGATGAAGCCGGCCGCTTCGCCCACCGTGTACCAGCCCATCGCCTGCCCCAGGTAGGTGGCAAGGAAGGAGCCAGCGATGCCGATCAGGGTCGTCACGATGAAGCCCGCGGAATCGTTGCCGGGCTTGACGGCGCGTGCCACGAGGCCGACGACGAAGCCGATCAGAATGGTCCAGATGATGCTCATGGCGATGCCTTGGAGTGAAGAGTGTTGGGAAGTGGGTGACAGCATGGACCTGCCGAACGGCGGGCCGCTTTCATGATAGCGGAGGCGACTGGGGGAGCGCCTTGGCCACCGCGCTGCCGAGCGTCGCGATATCGAAGGGCTTGATCAGGATGGACTGGGTGCCGAGCACGCGCCCGACCTCGGCCATGTCGGCGTAGCCGGTCGCCAGAATCACGGGGATGTCGCCCACCATCTCGCGCGCCCGGGCGATGACTTCGGCACCGTTGATGCCGGGCATCGCGTAGTCGACCACCAGCAGGTCATGCGGTCCGGCCTCCAGCGCGGCCAGGCCGCTCGCGCCGTCGGGCGCCTCGCTCACGGTGTAGCCGAGCAGGGTCAGGCTCTCGACGATCACGCGCCGCACTTCGGCGTCGTCTTCCACCACCAGCACCCGTCGCCGTTTGGACGCGCCGTCGTCGGGCGCCAGCACCGGTGCCGGCACCTCCGCGCCGCCCCGCTCGTTCGACGCGGGAAAACACATCTCCACCACCGTCCCCTGCCCGACCTGGCTGCGCACCGTGGCCAGGCCTTCGGACTGCTGGGCGAAACCGTAGACCTGGCTCAGGCCCAGGCCGGTGCCGCTGCCCACCGGCTTGGTGGTGAAGAACGGGTCGAACACCTTGTTCAGCAAGGCCGGCGGAATGCCCACCCCGGTGTCTGTCACGGCCACGAAGACGGCCTGTCGGCCCGATCCGCTTTCGCCCTTGCCCTCCCCCAACGCCGCAGGCAGCGGCGCCAACCAGGTGGAGATCGACAGCCGTCCGCCAGCGGCCATCGCGTCGCGCGCGTTCACTGCCAGATTCAGCACCGCCATCTCCAGCTGGTTGGCGTCGAGCACGGCCCAGGCCGGCGCGTCGGTCAGTGCCAGTTCGACCTGGATCGATGGCCCGACCGAGATCGCCACCAGTTCTTGCATGCCGACCAGCAACGCGTTGACATCGGTCAGCCGCGGCAGCAACGACTGGTTGCGCGCAAAGGACAGCAATTGCCCGGTGAGCTTCGCGCCCTTGCCCACCGCGCCCTTGGCGCGCGCGGCGATCGACAGCACTTTCTCGTCCTTCGCCACCCGCGCGACCAGGTCGAGGTTCATGTTGACCACATGCAGCAGGTTGTTGAAGTCGTGCGCGATGCCGCCCGTCAGCCGCCCGATCGCTTCCATTTTCTGGACCTGGATCAGCGCGGCCTGCACCCTTTCCCGCTCGGCGATCTCGCTCATCAGCCGGTCGTTGGCGCCGGCCAGTTCATGCGTGCGGGCTGCGATGCGACCTTCCAGCTCGCGGTTCAGCCGCTCGACGTCGTCGCGCGCCACGTCGAGCTGCTCCAGATGCATGCGCGTCGCGTACTGTCGTCGACGCGCCCGCACCGCCGCGTCGGCCGCGCGGGCAAGCGTCTCGGCGTGCACCGGCCGCTCGAGCAGGAAGGCATTGCCGAGCGTCTGCAGCACCGACAGCGCATGCCGCGTGCGCCCGCCCGCGTGGCGCGCTGCCAGCACGATGAAAGGGAAATCCGACCAGCTGGGTTGCGCCGTGAGCCAAGCCCGCAACGGCCCCTCGGGCACCTGCAACAGCGACTCCTCGGTCACGATGGCCGCTGCCGCGCCTTCGCTGAGGCGTGACATGAGCTCGTCGGCCGAATCGCAGACAAGGGCCACCAGGCGGATGCCCTCGACCACTCGTTTCACCACCTCGGCATCACGGCCGCGCGGCGCGTGGATCAGAACACGGCGCTCCATTTCAGACCGCCGCTTACGTGCCATCTCCGAGCAGGGGAATCTCGCCGCGGTAAGACGGCACGCCCCCCAGAACACCTTCGAAATCGGTCAGCGCCGGTCCGATCTCCACGCCCTGATCCCCGAGC
The DNA here is from genome assembly GCA_004210915.1 of Variovorax sp. Classification (GTDB taxonomy): domain Bacteria; phylum Pseudomonadota; class Gammaproteobacteria; order Burkholderiales; family Burkholderiaceae_C; genus Variovorax. The sequence goes on from SEGS01000052.1 coordinate 4,969, forward strand.
CGGAACTCGCGGATGGTCAGCTCGTGGCGGTTGGTGCGGCTCTTGACCACCGAAACGGCCTTGAGCAGTTGACCGCGCGCCTCGAAGAAGCGGAACAACAGGATGGCGTCGGACAGATAGCTCAGGTCAAGGTCGCTGCGCACGTCGCCGACGATGCCGTGCTGCCCGAGCACCAGCAGGGTCACGATGCCCTGCTGGTTCAGGAAGTTGAGCAGTTCGTGCATCTGCAGCTGAAGGAACTTCGCGCCCGGCATCGCCTGCAGGTAGGCATTCAGGCTGTCGATCACGACCATGCCCGCACCGGCCTGTTGCACCGCGTGCCGCACCATGTTCGAGAACTGGCCCGGCGAGACTTCGGCCGGGTCGAGCGGCAGCACTTCGAGCTGCCCGTTGTCGATGAACTCGCGAATCGGCATGCCCAACGCATCGCAACGCTGCAGCAGCGTGTTGAGCCCTTCATCGAACAAGTAATACGACGCCTTCTCGCCGCGGCGCAGCGCCGCCGTCACGGCCGACATCGCCGTCGTGGTCTTGCCCACGCCCGAGGGGCCGATCAGCAGCGTGTTGCTGCCGCGCGCGAGCCCGCCGCCCAGCAACGCATCGAGCGCTTCGGTGCCGGTGCCGACGGTCGACGGCACGAAGTCGGCGCGGTGCTCGGCCGCGATCAGGCGCGGGTAGACCTGGATGCCACCGGTGTCGAGATGCAGATCGTGCTCGCCACCCCGGTAGCGAACGCCGCGCAGCTTCACGATGCGCAGGTGCCGCCGAACCGGGCCGTAGTCGGCCATCGATTGGACGAGGCCGAGCACACCATGCGCGATGCTGTGCAATTGCAGATCGCCGTGCTGCGAGGTCATGTCGTCCAGCATGACAACGGTGCAATCGCGCGAGGCGAAGAAGTGCTTGAGCGCGAGGATCTGGCGCCGGTAGCGCAGCGGGTCCTGCGCCAGCAGGCGCATCTCCGAAAGGCTGTCGAACACCAGCCGCTTGGGGTTCAGCCGCTCGACCGCGGCCATGATGCCGCGCGTGGTCTCGCCAAGCTCCACCTCCGCCGGATAGAGGATCGACTGTTCGGACTCGGGGCTCAAGCCTTCCTCGGTCACGAGTTCGAACACCTCAATGCCGTCGAGATTCCAGCCGTGCGAGCCGGCCACGATGCCCAGCTCGTCCTGCGTCTCGGAGAGCGTGACGTACAGCCCGCTCTCGCCGCGCGCCCGTCCCTCCATCAGGAATTGCAGCCCCAACGTGGTTTTCCCGGCGCCCGGCGTGCCCTCGACCAGATAGAGGTGACCGCGCGGCAAGCCACCGCCCAACACGTTGTCGAGGCCCACGATGCCGGTGACGGCGCGCTCCTGGGCGCGCGGGGTGGAAGCGGTGTACGGCTGCATGAGGGTTTCCTTCTCCTTGATTCTTTATTTCGTCGTTGTGCCGGGAGCGATCAACAGCGTACATGGCATCGCGACCGCGCTCGCGGGCTCACGGCCTCTCCCGACGCCACGCAGGCAGTGTGCCGCTTCGCTCTCGCGCCGCCTGTCGTGCCCCGTCCTACATCGGCGTCAGCCCATCGGCGATATACCTGTCCGATGCTTGAAAAACTCCCTGACGTGATCGGCCACGCGCTGCACGATGTGCGCGCCGGGCTCGACGCCATCGTCTTCAACACCCTCGGCTTGCGTGAAGGCATGGCGACGATCCAGGTCACCAGCCTGGCCTTCGCCGACCATGCGCCGATCCCGCCGCCTTACACCGCCGATGGCGAAGGGCGATCGCCCCCGCTGCAGTGGTCGGGCCTTCCGGCCAACGCGGTCTCGGTGGTGCTGCTGGTCGAGGACGCGGATTCGCCCACGCCGAACCCGCTGGTGCATGCGATCGTGGTGGGCCTGCCCGCCGGGGCCGGGGTGCTCGAAGGCGGCCTGGCCGAAGCGGCATTGCCGCGCGACGACCATGAAGGCAACGGGCTGCACGTCGGACGCAACTCGTACCTGCAAACCGAGTGGCTTCCACCCGACCCGCCGCCGGGCCATGGCGTCCACCGCTATGCCTTCCAGGTGTTTGCACTCGATGCGGCGCCGGATTTTTCCGAGGCACCGGGGCGCGACGAGGTGGTGGATGCGCTGCGCGCGCATGCCATCGCGAGCGGCCTGCTGATCGGCACCTGTGAGCGGCCCGACGGACGCATCCCGCTCGACGACGCCGCGCCGGCCGGCCCCCTCGTGGCGGGCTGAGATGGACGCAGGGTCAGAGCTCGCGTCGAACGGTGTCCAGCGGCAAGCGCGACACCTCGGCCAGCAGCAACGCGAGCTGCTGCGCGGCGGCATCGATCACGGCCCGGCCTTTGTCTGCCGACGCGGCGGCCGCATTGCCGGCCGCGCCGTGGACGTTGTAGTCCTCCATCGCCCAACCGAGCTTGGCGCTCTTGCCGTTGCCGAGGATCGGGTAGTCGGCCGCGCGTTGCTCGGCGGTGGAACGGAAGTGCTGCGCGGCGTCCATCTGCACCAGCTTGCCATCGAGCGCGAGGATCATCGATGTCTCGATCTCGCCCGCGTGGACGCCGAAGCGGTGTTCCTCGGCGGTGAATTGCGCGCCCGCCTCGCCCAGCGGCAGATGGAACCAGCTGACGCTGTACACGATGAGGCCGTGGTCGGCGCGCAGCTCCCGCGCGACGATGTCCATCGCGCCGACATGGCCGCCGTGCGCATTGAAGAGCACCAGCTTGCGCAACCCCGCGCGCGCGACGCTGGCGCCGATGTCTTTCCAGAGGCGGATCAGCGTGTCGGCAGAGAGCGTCAACGTGCCGGCGTAGCGCGCATGTTCGGGGCTCAGGCCGATGGCCTGCGTCGGCAGGAACAGCGCCGGCAGCGCTGCGGGCAGCAAGGGCAATGCGGCGGCCACGATGCCGTCGACCAGCAGCGTGTCCACGCCCAGCGGCAGGTGCGGACCGTGCTGCTCGGTCGCGCCCAGGGGCAGCACGACCACGGTGCCGGCGGCATCGAGCTGCGCAACATCGCGCGTCGTCAGTTCGGACCAGAAGCGGGGCGGGGAGGCGGTCATGACTGCGATCTTAGATCGCCGCTGCGGGCCGGCAAGGCAGCGGCGCGATGAAGCGCTACTGGGAAATCGACGCCCTGCGTGGCCTCATGCTGGTGCTGATGACGGCCACGCACGTGCCCAGCCGGCTGACCGATCCACTGGGCCAGCCCTTCGGCTTCGTCTCGGCTGCCGAGGGCTTCGTGCTGCTGTCGGCCTTCGTGTCCGGGCTGGTCTACAGCCGCATCGGCCATGGCCAGGGCGTCGAAGCGATGCGCCATGCCTTTTGGGACCGCGCGCTCAAGGTCTACATGAGCCAGGCCGCGCTGCTGCTCTTCCTGTTCACCATCATCACGGCGCTGGGGTTGCGCTTCGACCAGCAGGCCGCGACCAGCCTGCTCAAGTACTACCTGGTCTATCCCCGCGAGGGCTTCTTCTATTCATTGCTGCTGGTGTACCAGCCCGCCCTGCTCGACATCCTGCCGATGTACGTGCTGTTCATGCTGCTGAGCCCCTGGGTGATGGCCTATGGCATGCGCCATGGATGGGACCGCGTGATGATCGTCAGCGTCAGCCTCTGGGCACTGGCGCAGTTCGGCTTCACGGGGTGGGTGTACAGCGGCGCTGTCGCGCTGCTCGGCGTGCCGGTGCCCTTCAACGAAACCGGCGCCTTCGATACCTTCGGCTGGCAGTTCCTCTGGTTCGCAGGCCTGTGGCTGGGTGCCAACCGCGCTGCGCCCGACGCGCGGCCGCTGCACTTTCCGAAGTGGTTGCTGCTGGCCGCTGCGGTGGTGGCGCTGTACGGGATCTACTGGCGCCACTACGGGCCGACAGGGCAGGCGCCGTTCGGTGCCAACGGCCCTCTCAACCTGCTGTTCGACAAATGGCGGCTGGGGCCGTTCCGCCTCATCAATCTGCTGGCACTGAGCATCGTGGCGGTGCGCTTCGGGCCGGCGCTGCTGGAGCGGCTGCCGCGCCCGCGCTGGCTGGAGACGATGGGGTCGGCTTCGCTGTCGGTGTTTTGCGCGCATCTGGTGGCCGTGCTGCTGGTGCTGGCCACTTTCGGCGGAAGCCACACGGCACGCCCCTGGTGGGGCGATGTGATCCTGATGATTGCGGTGTATGGCGGGCTCTACGGCGTTGCGCGTGCCGTGGCTTGGCAGGAATCGCGCCAGGCCCTGCGCGCGCAGCGGCGGCGCGATCGGCAGCCGGCCTGACTCAGCGCGGCGGCAGGTTGGCGGGGACCGTCGCCGGCGCATCGCCGTGGCGATGGCGCCGCCACCGCCGCCAGCGCATCAGAAAGCGACGCGCAGCCTGCATGCGCGCGGCCGCGCGCCGCCGCCGAACCACGCCATCGATCGCCGCGGCAACGAGGTCCGCATTGGCGTCGCCCCGCAGCGCCCTCAGGCGGAGCGACAGGGCGATGTCGTGAAGCTGGTCGGGGCTGAGTCTGGTCAGGTGAAGGTCGTCTTCGCCCATCAGGACGGCAGCGCACGGAGCAGGATCGGCAAGGTGATCGCCAGCATGGCGAGCAGTGCCGCGCGCCGCCATCCACGGGTCGAGCTCGCCTGTTGCGCGCGACGCCACGAAGCAGCCAGCGCCCCGCGCTCGGTGGCATCGAATCGGGTTTTCCACCAGGCGTGGGGGTGACGGGCGAAGGGCAATCGCATGAGGGGCATTGTGGGGAGAGGGGTACCGCAGCGCGAGGAAGATTGTCACATTCATTAACATTCTTTCCGGCGGGTTGCAGTCCGAGGCGATGCGCAGGCCCAAGCGCGTCTGTGCACGCGGTCGACCTCGCCGCGCGTCAGCCAAACTTCAGGGCCAGGAAGTCGACTAGCGCCCGCACCCGCGCCGGCACGAAGCGGCCACTCGGGAGCAAGGCGTGCAGCGGGTAGGGCTCGGTGTCCCACTCGGGCAGCAGGCGGACCAGGGCGCCAGCGGCTTCGTCCTGCCGCACGTCCAGTTCCGATTTGAAGGTGATGCCCACGCCAGCCAGCGCCCATTGGCGCGCGAGCGAAGCGTCGTCGGCCGTGCGGTCGCCGTCGACGCGCACTTCCGTCCATTGCCCGTCGCGGAAGAACCGCCACAGCCGCTGCCTTCGGCCGGCGCGGTGGAAGGTCAGGCAGTTGTGCTGCAGCAGATCCTGCGGCGTTCGCGGCGCGGGATGTCGGCGCAGGTAGTCGGGCGAGGCGCAAAGCACGGGGCGACTGTCGGCCAGGCGGCGCGCCACCAGCCGTGAATCGGCCAGCGGGCCGGAACGCAGCGCCACGTCGACTTCATCGCGCATCACATCCAGCGGCCGGTCGCCGACCGACAGCGCAAGCTGCACGCCGGGGTGCAGCGAGAGGAACTCGTCGAACCACGGCATCAGCACGCGGCGCGTGAGGTCCGACGGCGCCGCCACGCGTACCGTGCCAAGCAGCGCGCCGCGGTCCGCGCTGACGAGCGATTCGCCCTCGGCCAGCAATTCGAAGGCGCGACTCGCGTAGTCGAGCAGCGTCTGCCCCTGCGGCGTGAGGCGCATCGCGCGGGTCGAGCGCTCGAACAGTCGCGCGCCGACCTGCGCCTCCAGCCGCTTGAGCGTGGCGCTGGCGGCCGCCGGCGTGAGGCCCAACGTACGCGCCGCAGCCGTCAGCGTGCCGCCGCGCGCGGTGTGCACCAGCACCTGCAGATCCGAGAGATTTTCAATTGCCATTTGAAAGAGATGGTTTAGGAAGCCACCTTATCAAACCTTGTTTGGCATCCTACAGTTCAGCCATCACTTCTGGACAGGACTTCGCCATGAAAGCCATCGGTTACTACCAGCCCCTCCCCGTCGACGACGCGGCCGCGCTGCAAGACCTCGACCTGCCTGCACCCACGCCCGGCCGGCGCGACCTGCTGGTGCGCGTGAAGGCAATCTCGGTGAACCCGGTCGACACCAAGGTGCGCAAGAACGCCGCGCCCGAAGCCGGCGAGGCCAAGGTGCTGGGCTGGGACGCGGTCGGCACGGTCGAGGCGATCGGCGCCGAGGTGCAGAACTTCAAGGTGGGCGACCGCGTGTACTACGCCGGTTCGATCACGCGGCCCGGCGCCAACAGCGAACTGCACGCGGTCGACGAGCGCATCGTCGCGCTCGCGCCCACGAGCCTCGACGATGCACAGGCGGCCGCGCTGCCGCTGACCACCATCACCGCCTGGGAGCTTCTGTTCGACCGTCTGGGCGTTGCCAAAGGCGGCGGCGCGGGGCAGAGCCTGCTCGTAGTCGGCGGCGCCGGCGGCGTGGGCTCGATCCTGATCCAGCTCGCGCGCCAGCTCACGCAGCTGAAAGTCATCGCCACCGCCTCGCGCGCCGAAACGCGCCAGTGGTGCCTGGACCTTGGTGCGCACGCTGTCATCGACCATGCGAAGCCGCTGGCAGCCGAACTCCAGGCGGCCGGGCTCGGCCAGGTCGACTTCGTCGCCAGCCTGACCCAGACGCAGCAGCACTACGCGCAGATCATCGAAGCGCTCAAGCCGCAAGGCGCGATCGGCGTGATCGACGACATGCCGACGCTGGACGTGATGCCGCTCAAGACCAAGAGCCTGTCGCTGCACTGGGAAATGATGTTCGCGCGCTCCCGCTTCGAAACGCCCGACATGGCGGAACAAGGCAAGCTGCTGGCCGAGGTCGCGGCGCTGGTCGATGCAGGCAAGGTGCGCACCACCGCCAACGCGAGCTTCGGCACGATCAACGCGGCCAACCTTCGGCGCGCGCACGCGCTCATCGAGAGTGGCAAGGCGCAAGGCAAGGTGGTGCTCAGCGGCTTCTGAGCCTCCCCCGATAACCGACCCACCCTTCGGTGCACGACATGCAACTCACGACCTGGCTCCTTTTCACCGGCACCACGCTGCTGATCGCCTTCACACCTGGCCCGGCAGTGCTGCTAGCCATCTCGAATTCGGTGTCCGTCGGCCCGGGCCGTGCGATGCTGGGCTCGCTGGGCAATGCGGCGGGCGTGTTCATCGTGTCCGCGGTGTCGATGGCCGGGCTCGGCGTGGTGCTCGCCACCTCGGCCACGGCGTTCGTGGTGCTCAAGGTGCTGGGTGCGGGCTACCTCATCTACCTGGGCGTGCGCCAATGGCGCAGCAGCGCGAACGCATTTGCGGCGCCGGCCGGTGGCGCGTCCGACCGCGGCCACAGTTCGATGCGCCTGTTTGGTCACGGTGTGACGGTGGCGGTGACAAACCCCAAGAGCATCCTGTTCTTCTCGGCACTGTTCCCGCAGTTCCTCACGCCGGGCGCGCCGCTGATGGGCCAGTTCTTCGTCCTGACGACCACCTTCGCGGCGTGCTCGGTGTTTTCACACGGTTTCTACGTGCTGCTCGCCCGCGGCATGAAGCGCGGCTTCGCGAATGCGCGGCGCGTGCGGCTCTTCAACCGCCTCTGCGGCGGCACCTTCGTACTGCTCGGCCTGGGCATGCTGCGGTTGCGCGCCAAGGCGGGCTGACATCCGGCGTCAGCGTGCCTTGGCAACCCGCCACACCGCGTTGCCGACGTCGTCGGCCACCAACAGCGCGCCGCTCTTGTCGAGCGCCACGCCGACCGGGCGACCGAGCGCCTTCTCGTCCGCACTCAGGAAGCCGGTGAGCACATCGACCGGCGGTCCGCTCGGACGGCCGCCGATGAAGGGCACGAACACCACCTTGTAGCCCGACAGCGGCTTGCGGTTCCAGGAGCCGTGGTTGCCGATGAAAACGCCGCTCGCAAACTCCGGCGGCATGCCGCGCGGATGCGAGAAGGTCATGCCGAGCGGCGCGACGTGCGAGCCCAGCGCGTAGTCGGGCGACACCGACTTGGCGACCATGTCGGGTCGCTGCGGCTGCACGCGCACGTCGACGTTGCCGCCGTAGTAGCTCCAGGGCCAGCCGTAGAAGGCCCCGTCCTTGACCGAGGTCAGGTAGTCGGGCACGAGATCGCTGCCGATCTCGTCGCGCTCGTTGACCACGGTCCAGAGCACGTTGGTGTCGGGCTCCCAACCCATGCCGTTCGGATTGCGCAAGCCGCTGGCGAACGGGCGCTTCTGCCCGCTGGCGACGTCGACCTCCCAGATCGCCGCGCGGCCTTCCTCGATGTCCATCCCGTTCTCGCCGATGTTGCTGTTCGAGCCGACGGTGACGTACAGCTTCGTGCCTTCGCGGTTGGCGATGACGTTCTTCGTCCAGTGGTGGTTGAGGCCGGCCGGCAGATCGGTGACCTTGACGGGCGCCCCGCTGGCGGTCGTTTGGCCCTCGGCATACGGCACCTTGACCAGCGCGTCGGCGTTGGCGATGAACAGCTCGTTGCCGACCAGCGCCATGCCGAAGGGCGACTGCAGGTCCTGCATGAACACCTGCTTGACCTCGGCCACGCCGTCGCCGTCGGCATCGCGCAGCAAGGTGATGCGGTTGGCGCTCGGCACCTGCGCGCCGGCGCGCGCCATGACCTTGCCGCGCACGAAATCCTTGGCCTTGTCGAACGGGCCCTTGCTGGCCTGCTGCGCACCTTCCTGCTTGGGCGGCTTGTTGCTTTCGGCTACCAGAACGTCGCCATTGGGCAGCGCGTAGACCCAGCGCGGATGGTCGAGCCCCCGCGCCAGCGCCGTGACCGCGAAGCCCTGCGCCGGCGTCGGCGCGGCCGAGTCGGTCCAGCCGACGGCCGGCGCGATCTTGAGCGTGGGAATGAACGAAGTCGTCGGCGCGGGCAACTGCGGCGAAGGGCCCACGGTGGCTTCGGGCGGCAGGCGCGCGGTGTCGCCGCAGGCCGCCAGCAGCAAGGCCGCGGCGAGCGGCGCGAGGCCCAGCGTGCCGCGGGCATGGGCGCGGCGGGGGCTGCGAAGGAGGGAGCGGATGGGCGTCATGGTCTATCCCGGTGATGGTCTGGGTGATGTCTCGGAGGGTGTTCCGGGTCGCGGCCTGCGCTGCCCGGGATCGATGCCCACGATGATCGGCCCGCCCTCGAAACCGTGTGTCGGTCTGCGGCGCTTTTCGGCGTGGGCCCAGCCCACGGAGGGGTTCACCCGCAGCCGCGGGGACGCGTGGACTTGCGCCGGTACCATCGCCGGATGACCGAAGACCTGTTTCGCGGCGACGCCTACCTGCAGACCTGCGAGGCGCGCGTCGTGCGCATCGACGACAGCGGCATCGTGCTCGACCGCACGGTGTTCTATCCGCTGGCCGGCGGCCAGGCGGGCGACAGCGGTGCGCTGCAGCTGGCCGACGGGCGCGAAGTGACGATTGCCGATACGCGCAAGGCGAAGGATGCCGAGGGCCAGCCAACCGGCGAGATCGTTCACCTGCCGGCGCCCGATCAGGCCGAGCTGATCGCGAGCCTGCAACCTGGCGACACCGTGACCGCGCGCATCGACTGGACGCGCCGCCACAAGCTGATGCGCTTTCACACGGCGACGCACCTGCTCTGCCATCTGGTGCCGCAGCCGGTGAACGGCTGCTCGATCACGCCCGAGTACGCGCGGCTCGACTTCCACATGACCGAGCCGCTCGACAAGGAGGCGCTGACCGCCGGCCTCGCGCGCCTGATCGACGCCGCGCATCCGCTGGTCGTGGGCGCGATCACCGACGCCGAACTCGACGCCAACCCGGCGCTGGTCAAGAGCATGAGCGTGCAGCCACCGCGCGGGACGGGCACGGTGCGGACCATCCGCATCGGCGGCGAAGTCGAAGGCGAAGCGCAGATCGACTTCCAGCCCTGCGGCGGCACGCACGTCGCCAACACTTCGGAGATTGGCGCGGTGGTCGTGACCAAGATCGAGAAGAAGAGCGCCAACAGCCGCCGCGTGGTGCTGGGCTGGGCCGCGTGAGCCGGCGACCGGCCGGAACTTGTCCGGCGCCAACCGCTCCGACTTTGCGCATGACCTTCTCCCGCTCCACTTTCGCCGCGCTGCTGCTCGCGCTGGGCGCCGCCTGCGGTCTCCCGGCCGCCGCCCAGATGCTGACGAAGCCCGGGGCCGTGGTCACCACGCCGTACGTGCGCGCCGAACTGGTCGCGCATGCGCCTGAGGGCGTTCGCGCTGGCGCGCCGCTGCAGGTCGGCCTGCAGATCACGCACCAGCCGGAATGGCACACCTACTGGAAGAACGCTGGCGACTCGGGCCTGCCGACCGAGCTGGCGTGGACGCTGCCGGCCGGCGTGTCGGCCGGCGACATCGCCTGGCCGGTGCCGAAGAAGATCCCGATCGGCAACCTCGCCAACTACGGCTACGAAGACACGGTGCTGCTGCCGGTGCCGCTGACCGTGGCCGCCGACTTCGAACCCGGCAGCGCGCTGACCGGTCCCGAGGCCATCGACATTCGCCTCAAAGCGAACTGGCTGGTCTGCCGCAAGGAGTGCATCCCCGAGGAGGGCGAGTTCGCGCTGCGCCTCCCGGTGCAGGGATCGACCGCGCTGCACAAGGCCGCCTTCGACGGCGCGCGCGCGGCGCAGCCCGCGCCGCTCGCCAGCGGAAGCGGCACGATCGCAGTGGAAGGCGCGGCGCTGCGCGTCCGGCTCGAGGGACTGCCCGCCGCCGTACAGGGCCGCACACTCGCTTTCTTCCCCGAGACCAGCGAGGTCATCCACACGGCTGCGGTGGAAGGCAAGGACTGGACGCAGGCCTGGGACGGCGCGGCCTGGACCGCGACCATCCCACTGGCCGCGCAGCGCAGCGCGAGCCCCGACTTCATGCCGGTGGTGGTGGCGCTGCAAGGCCCCGACCAGCAGGCCGCGCGCGCGGCCGGCCAGCCGTTCGCCTGGCGCGCCGAAGCCCCGGTCCGCGGCGACTGGCCGGTCACCGCGCCGCGCGCCGAGGTTTCGCCGGCGCTGCAGGCGGCGCTGGCTGCGAATGTTGCTGCGCCGGTGCCGCAGGCGAGCACGACCTTCCTGGCCGCGCTGCTTGGCGCCTTGCTGGGCGGCCTGCTGCTCAACCTGATGCCCTGCGTGTTCCCGATCCTCGCTATCAAGGTGCTGGGCTTCACGCGCCATGCGCACGCCGGCGAGCGCGGCGCCCACCGGGTGGCGGGCCTGGCCTACACGGCCGGCGTGATCGTGTCTTTCCTGGCGCTCGGCGGCGTGATGCTGGCGCTGCGCGCCGCGGGCGCCGGCCTGGGCTGGGGCTTCCAGTTGCAGTCCCCGGCCGTGGTGGCGGCGCTGGCGGCGCTGTTCACACTGATCGGGCTCAACCTGTCGGGCGTGTTCGAGTTCGGGCGCATGGCGCCTTCCGCGCTGGCGACGGCCGAGGCGAAGCACCCCGTGGCCAACGACTTCCTCTCGGGCGTGCTCGCGGTGCTGATCGCTTCGCCCTGCACCGCGCCTTTCATGGGCGCCTCGCTCGGCTACGCGATCGGTTTGCCGGCCGCGCAGGCCCTGCTGCTGTTCGCGGTGCTCGGGCTCGGTCTGGCGCTGCCCTACCTGGCGGCCAGCTTCGTGCCCGGCGTCGCGCGCCTGCTGCCGCGACCTGGCCCGTGGATGGCGACCTTCCAGCGCCTGCTGGCCTTCCCGATGTTCGCGACGGTGGTCTGGCTGGTCTGGGTGCTGGGCCAGCAAAGCGGCATCAACGGCGCGGGTGCGCTGCTGGCGCTCTTGGTCTGCCTGGCGGCGGTGGTCTGGGCGCTGACGCTGCGCGGGCGCACGCGCTGGGTGCTGGCCTCGGTCTTGATCGCCGGTACCGCCTTGCTGGCCGGCGCCATTGGCCGTCACGTGCTGCAGCCGGCGCCTACCGAGGGCGCCGTGGCGGCCGCCGGGCAGCGCTGGGAGCCCTGGTCGGCCGAGCGCGCCGCAGCGCTCGCCGCCGAAGGCCGGCCGGTTTTCGTCGATTTCACCGCCGCCTGGTGCGTGACCTGCCAGTACAACAAGGGCACCACGCTGGCCGATCCTGCCGTGCTGGCCGACTTCGATGCCCGGCAGGTCGCGCTGCTGCGCGCCGACTGGACCCGTCGCGACCCCGCCATCACCGCCGCGCTGGCCGCGCTGGGCCGCAACGGCGTGCCGGTGTACGTGTTGCAGGCACCGGGCAAGGCTCCGGTGGTGCTGACCGAAATCCTGGGCAAGGACGAATTGCGCGACGCGTTGGCGAGGCTCTGATCGGCACTCCTGGTCGATGCTTCACCCTCCTCGTCTACGGGTTGTCACGTCGACATGAAAAAAGCCCTCTAAGCTGTCGCCGTTGTTCGTTTTTATTGGAGATCAAGCCGACCATGCCTTCCTTGCCATCGTCCGCATCGCGTTCTCTTCGTGCCGCACGCAATGCCCGCGCCGCCCTCGACCGGGCTTCGCGCCGCGCCGTGATGGCCGCGGCCGTCGCACTGGGTGCCACCTTCCTGATGGGCGCGAACGCCATCGCCGCGCCGTCCGTCGGCCAGGCCGCGCCGGATTTCGTCGCTGTCGACACGGCCGGCAAGCAGCACAAGCTGTCCGATTTCGCCGGCAAGTACGTGGTTCTGGAATGGACCAATCCCGGCTGCCCCTTCGTGCAGAAGCACTACGGCAGCGGCAACATGCCGGCCACCCAGAAAGCCGCGACCGCCAAGGGCGTGGTGTGGCTCGCCGTCAACTCGACCGAACGCGCCGCCAGCGACTACCTGAAGCCGGCCGCGCTCGACGCCTGGATGAAGTCGCAGTCCGCCGCGCCGACCGCCACGCTGATGGACGAAGACGGCGTGATCGGCCAGGCTTATGGCGCCCGCACCACCCCGCACCTCTACATCATCGACCCCAAGGGCACGCTGGTGTACGCCGGCGGCATCGACAGCATCCCCTCGGCACGGGTGGACGACATCAAGACCGCCACCAACTACGTGAATCAGGCGCTGGGCGAGGCCTTCGGCGGCAAGCCGATCACCGCGTCGGCTACCAAAGCCTACGGCTGCTCGATCAAGTACAAGAGCTGACAAGAGCCATCCACGGCGGGCGCCCTGCGACAATCGCGGGATGCCTTCCGCCCCCTTCGCTCCCCTACAAAACGACACTTTCCTTCGCGCCTGCTGGCGTCAGGCCACCGACCACACCCCCGTCTGGCTGATGCGCCAGGCCGGGCGCTACCTGCCGGAATACGTCGCCACGCGCGCCAAGGCCGGCAGCTTCATGGGGCTGGCCACCAACGTCGACTACGCGACCGAAGTGACGCTGCAGCCGCTGGCGCGCTACCCGCTGGACGCCGCCATCCTGTTTTCCGACATCCTGACCGTGCCCGACGCCATGGGTCTCGGCCTGTCTTTCGAAGCCGGCGAAGGCCCGCGCTTCGCCCGTCCGTTGCGCGACGAAGCCGCCATCGCGGCGCTCGAGGCGCCGGACCTCGACAAGTTGCGCTACGTATTCGACGCCGTGACCTCGATCCGTCGCGCGCTCGACGGGCGCGTGCCACTGATCGGCTTTTCGGGCAGCCCCTGGACGCTGGCCTGCTACATGGTGGAAGGCGCTGGCTCGAGCGACTACCGGCTGGTCAAGACGCTGATGTACAGCCGGCCCGACCTGATGCACCGCATCCTCGCGGTCAACGCCGACGCTGTGGCGGCCTACCTGAATGCGCAGATCGATGCGGGCGCGCAGGCCGTGATGATCTTCGACAGCTGGGGCGGCGTGCTGGCCGACGGCGCCTTCCAGGAATTCAGCCTGGCCTACACGGCGCGCGTGCTGGCGCAGCTCCAGCGCCAGGGCGCGGATGGCACGCCGGTGCCGCGGATCGTGTTCACCAAGGGCGGCGGGCTGTGGCTCGACGCCATGCGCAACCTCGATTGCGAGGTGCTCGGCGTCGACTGGACAGTGAACCTGGCCACCGCGCGGCGCCAGGTCGGTGAAGGAACAGACGGCAAGGCGCTGCAAGGCAACATCGACCCGAACGTGCTGTTCGCGCCGCCAGCGCAGATCGAGGCCGAAGTCGCGAAGGTGCTGCAGGCGTTCGGAAAACCCCACACCGACCCGGAAACCACAGGTCCGACGCACATTTTCAACCTCGGCCACGGCATCAGCCAGTTCACGCCGCCCGAACACGTGGTGGCGCTGGTGAACGCCGTGCACAGCCAATCGCGCCTGTTGCGTAGGTAACGACTTACTTGTGAGTGCTTGTAAGAAAAAACGCCTTCGCGAAATTTGTCAAGCCCCGAAAAGCAAAGCAGTGACTGACTTATGCACAAAAGCGTTGCTGCGGTGCGCCAAAAGATCCGATGGCGACGCTTGGGCGCTCCTAAAGCGATAGCGCGCCTAAGTCATTGATTTGCATAGGATTCGCGTTTTGCTTTTTTTCCGGGCATTCCAGCGGATCGCTTGATTTTCAAGGGCTGGCGGCGTGTCAGGGCAGGATATCAACAAAGTTATCCACACAAACTCTGGACGGATTGCAAACCGCAAGCAAATCAACCACTTAAGCCGTTTTGCTCCACTTCACATCAAGAACCGTTCGCAACAGGACTGCAGCATGAGCTGGCGCCTCGACGTCGCCGTGCAGACGCCCGCACACACCGCGCTGGGCGATTGGCTGAGTTACGAATGCCCCAAAGCCCTGGTGCCGGGCACGCTGGTGCGGGTGCCGCTCGGCAAGCGCGAGGTGCTGGGCGTCGCATGGCACTGCGCCCCGGCGGACGACGGCGAGGCGCCCGACCCCGCGGTGGCGCTGAAGCCGATCGCTGCTGCACTCGACGCCCTGCCGCCGCTCGGCGCGGCGTGGCGAGACCTGGTGGCGTTCGCCGCGCGCTACTACCAGCGCTCGCTGGGCGAGATTGCGCTGGCTGCCTTGCCGCCGCAGCTGCGGGACCTGAGCAGCGTCCAGCTGGCGCGACGCCTCAAGCGGAAGAAGGCGCCCACGCCGATTGGCTCGGCGCCTGACAGCACCGCGGCAGCCGCAACGGTCGACGCCATCGCCCTGACGGCCGAACAGGATGCTGCGCTGGGCCGGATCCGCGCCGAAACCGGCCCGTTCCTGCTGTTCGGCAGCACCGGCAGCGGCAAAACCGAGGTGTACCTGCGCGCGGTGGCCGAGTTGCTGGCGCGCGATGCAAAGGCGCAGGCGCTGGTGATGGTGCCCGAGATCAACCTCACGCCGCAGCTCGAAGAGCGCTTCAAGGCGCGCTTCAGCCCCGTGCACGGCAGCGACGCCGTCGTCTCGCTCCACAGCGGCATGACCAACCCGCAGCGGCTCGCCAGCTGGCTGGCCGCGCACAGCGGTGCGGCCCGCATCGTGCTCGGGACGCGGATGGCGGTGTTCGCGTCGATGCCGGGGCTTGCGCTCATCGTGGTCGACGAAGAGCACGACCCGAGCTACAAGCAGCAGGAAGGCGCCCGCTACTCGGCGCGCGATCTCGCCGTGTGGCGCGGCCAGCGCGAGAGCGCGAAGGTGATCCTCGGCTCGGCCACGCCATCCCTGGAGAGCTGGCACCAGAGCCGGCCGGCCGCAGGCGACGACCCTGGCGGGCGCTACCTGCGGCTCGCGATGCCGTCCCGCGTCGGGACCGGCGGGAGCGCGGGCGGGGGTGCGGGGGAACTGCCCGCGGTGCGCCTGGTCGACATGAACCTGCAGCCGCCCAAAACCGTGCTGTCGGGCGCGCTGCTTGCGGCGATCGGCGAACGCATCGCGCGCGGCGAGCAGAGCATGGTGTTCCTCAACCGCCGCGGCTACGCGCCGGTGCTGGCCTGCGGCGACTGCGGCTGGAAGAGCGAATGCCCGCACTGCAGCGCGTACCGCGTGTTCCACAAGATCGACCGCAGCCTGCGCTGCCACCACTGCGGCTTTGCCGAGCGCGTGCCGCGCGCCTGCCCAGCCTGCGGCAACCCGGACATCGCGCCCGTGGGCCGCGGCACCGAGCGGCTCGAGGAGCATCTGGCCGAGCTCTTCGCCGACGTCAAGCGCCCGGACGGCAGCGCCGTGCGCATCGCGCGCATCGACGCCGACAGCACGCGGCGCGAAGGCGCGCTCGAATCGCAACTGGCCGCCGTGCATGCAGGCGAGGTCGACATCCTCGTGGGCACGCAGATGATCGCCAAGGGCCACGACTTCCGGCGCATCACGCTCGTCGCGGCCGTCAACCCCGACGGCGCGCTGTTCTCCAGCGATTTCCGCGCGCCCGAGCGGCTGTTCGGCTTGCTGATGCAATCGGCCGGCCGTGCCGGGCGCGATGCCGCTTACCTGGCCGCGCAGGGCAGCCGCGCGGAAATGTGGGTTCAGACCTCGCACCCGCAGCATCCGCTGTTCGCGGCGCTGCGCCGGCACGACTACGCGGCCTTCGCCGAACAGCAACTTGGCGAGCGGCGCGATGCCGGAATGCCGCCTTTCGCCTTTCAGGCGCTGTTGCGGGCCGATGCGCGCACGCAGGAAGCGGCGCAGGGCTTCCTCAACGCAGCCGCGCTGGCTGCCGATGCGCTGGAGGATGCGTCAACCGTGATGCGTTACCCCGCAGTTCCACTGGCAATTCAACGCGTTGCGAACGTGGAGCGGGCCCAGTTGCTGGTCGAAAGTGGATCGCGCGCCGCGTTGCAGCGTCTGCTGACCGGGTGGCAGCCACTGCTGCACGGGTTGCGGCGAACGCCCGAGGGCAAAGGTGTGATTCGCTGGCTGGTGGATGTCGATCCCCACCAGATCTGAGCCCGCCGCCGCGGGGCGATCGGATCAGGCGATCAGGGCGAACCGACAGGCTGCTTGCCCATTTCCACGTACTGCAGCGAACGGTTTCGTCGCCGCGTCGTGGTGCCCGGCCAGGCAAAGACCGCCAGGCTCAGTGCGCCGACCGCCCACGCGGTGGCCGTGCCGATGAAACCAAGGCTCCAGAGCGAAGCCGCCGCGCCCAGCCATCCGAGCCAGAGCGCCATTCGTACCGTTGTTGTCATCCGACCCCCCGCTTGCCAACCGTTATGAAATCACTTTAGCAGCGCCTCCCGCCCAGCCCCACCGGCCAAACGCACTACCAAGTCCGAAAACGTAACTATTTGCCAAGCGGGCCAACTGCGACGTCAGCCAATTTCTCAATCCGTCGGCAGCCGGATGCCATCCGCCCTTCAGCGCACCCAACCCACCACGGCGGGAAAGGTGAAAAAGGCCGCTGTCGTCGTCCACAAAATAATCCGGGCAATGCGGCCGTTGTCCGCACCGAAGCGCTCGGCCAGCATGGCGACGTTGCTTGCGCTGGGCAGCGCCGCGACCAGTACGATCGCCACCAGCGCATCCTGCGACAGCGGCAGGCCGAGCGCGATGGCACCCCGCCCGGCCAGCCAGACGAGCAATGGATGCACCACCAGCTTCACCACGGCGATGGGCAGCACGTCGGCCAGCGGCGCTGGCGCCATTGGCTGATGCGCCGAGCCCAGCGCTACGGCGACTGCGGCGGTTGCCCGGTGTTCGC
Source organism: Variovorax sp. (assembly GCA_004210915.1). Taxonomy (GTDB): domain Bacteria; phylum Pseudomonadota; class Gammaproteobacteria; order Burkholderiales; family Burkholderiaceae_C; genus Variovorax. Next base: position 22,318 of record SEGS01000052.1, read on the forward strand.
GCGCCACCAGCGCCGAGCGCGCCAGCACCGCGCCGATGGTGAAGAGCGCCACCGGCGACGCCGCATCGCCCAGCATCGCGACCGTGCGCTCGAGCGGACCCGGCAACGCGCCCCGCGCGGCGGACACGACCCCGCCCAGCACGATGGCCCATGGCATCGGGTTGACGAGGATGCCGCGCAAGGCCTGCCGCGCTGCGCGGGCCGCGCCGTGTTCGTCGGCGCCATCCAGCCGCGACAGCGCAATGCACAGCGACGAGGTCACGAGCAAGTCGAACGCGATGGTGATGATCATCGGCCCGGCCGCCTGCGCGCCGAGGATCGCGACCAGCAGCGGCACGCCCATGAAGCCGGTGTTCGGGAAGGCGGCGACCAGCGCACCGAAGGCGCCGTCGTTCCAGCCGATGCGCGCGTTGCGCGTGAAGCCCACCACGCCCGCCACCACCGCGAGCGCGCACACGCCCCACACCAGCGCGACGCTGCCGTCGAGCAGCTGTGCGATGGGCGTGCCGGCGCCGAAGCGGAACAGCATGCAAGGCAACGCGAAATAGAGAACGAAGGTGTTGAGCCCCGGAATGGCCTCGAGCGGCAACACGCGCGCTCTCGCCGCCAGGTAGCCGGCGGCGATCAGCGCGAAGAACGGGAAGGTGACAAAGAAGATCTGCAGCACGCGGCGATTGTCGTTGCGCGCCGATGGCCGCTAGAGCTGCGCCGACAGCAACGAGGCCAGGTGCTCCATGGCCTTTTCCCGCAAGGGCCGCGCCTTCCACGCGTCGAGCGAGATCGGTTTCGACTGCTTGAGATCGTCTTCGAAGACCGCCACCTGCTGCTTGGCGAAGGTCTCGTCGTAGATGTTGAGGTTGGCCTCGTCGTTGAGTCGGAACGAGCGATTGTCGAAATTGGTCGAGCCCACCGACACCAGAAGATCGTCGACGACCAGCACCTTGCAGTGGTACATCGTCGGCTGGTACTCCGCGATCTTGACGCCCGCCTCGAGCAGCGGACCCCAGGCTGCGCGGGAAGCGCGCCGCACGGTCTTGGCATCGATGATCGGCCCGGGCGTGATGATGCGCACCCGCACGCCGCGCCTGGCGGCCGCCGCCAGGGCGTCGCGGGTCAGGGCGTCGGGCACAAAGTACGCGCTCGACAGCTCGATCGACCGGTCGGCCGCCGTGATCGCCAGCAGGTACATGAGGTGCATGCTTTCGCTGCCGCCCGAGGGTGAGCTGCTGAACATCTGCGCTTCGCTGTTGCCGCTGCGCGCGATGGCCGGAAAGTAGCGCTGGCCATGCAGCACATCGCCCGAGGCCTTGATCCAGTTGTCCATGAAGACGCCCTGCATCTGCGCCACGACCGGGCCCTCGGCCTTGAAGTGGGTATCGCGCCAGTGGTCGGCGTCCTGTGCGTGGCCGGTCCACTCGGGCGCGATGCCGACGCCACCCGTGAAGCCGACACGGCCGTCGACCACCAGCAGCTTGCGGTGCGTGCGGTTGTTCATGCGCGTGATGTCGTACCAAGTGGGCTTGTGGAACTTGCGCACCTGCACGCCGGCGGACTCCATGCCTTCGAGAAAGGCATCGTCGATCTTGCCGCTGCCGACCCAGTCGAGCAGCACATGCACCTTCACGCCGGCGCGGGCGCGTTCGGCCAGCGCGTCCGCAAAGGCCTTGCCGATGTCGCCCGACCAGTAGATGTAGGTCTCGAAGGTGATGCTGTGCTGCGCCTTGGCGATGGCTTCGAGCATCGGCGGAAAGATCGCATCGCCATTGAGCAGCGTCTCGACGCGGTTGCCGCCGGTGACCGACGGCCCGAGCAGCACGCCCATGGCGCGGCGGAATTGCGGATCGTGCAGGCCGTAGGCACGTTCGATGCGTTCTTCGATCCGGCGCTCGCCGGGCATCAGGTTCAGCACCAGCAAGGTGGCGATCACCGTCGCGAGGGCGGTCCAGAAGGCAATGGCAAGCGGACTTTTTGGTTTTCTCATGATGAAGCAGGCAATCACACCAGCTGACAGGTCTAACACCATGCAACAGGCGCCGGCGTCCGACGGCGGCCCGTATCATTGCCCGCTTTGCGCCTCCGCTCCCCGCTCGTCCATGTCTTCCGGTCTCAATCTCGCGCAACAAGAAGCGGTCAACTACCTCCATGGGCCATGCCTCGTGCTGGCGGGCGCGGGCTCGGGCAAGACGCGGGTGATCACGCACAAGATCGGCCGGCTGATCCAGTCGGGCGTGGCGCCGAAAAGCATCGCCGCCATCACCTTCACGAACAAGGCCGCCGCCGAAATGCGCGAGCGCGCAAAAGACCTGATCGGCCGCGATGCGAAGCAGGTGGTGGTGTGCACCTTCCATGCGCTGGGCGTGCGCATGATGCGCGAAGACGGTGCGGTGCTCGGGCTCAAGCCCCAGTTCAGCATCCTCGATTCCGACGACGTCACGAAGATCCTGAAGGATGCGGGCGGCACCACCGACGCGGCCACCGCGCGCATCTGGCAGTGGACCATCAGCAAGTGGAAGAACATGGGCCTGAACGCGGCAGAGGCGTTGGCCATCGCGGCGGACGACAACGAGCG
>SEGS01000053.1 GCA_004210915.1 Variovorax sp.
CGAGGGCGTGGCGCCGGGGGAAGGCTCGGGAAGGGGGGAGTCCATCGGGTGTGTGGGGCGATGCGTGGCGGTTGCGCTGGGGGGTGCCGCTATTGGAGCGCCGCATCGTAGCGTGCCTGCCCTCCGGCCCGTAAAGCGGGGGTAAAGCTGTCACATCTGGCGCTCGCAGGATGGCGCAGCGCGACTGCAGCTCGCGCCCCGGCGCTGCCGTTCGCGCCGCGTGGGCGCACTTCGTCGCATCGGCATGGCGGGGCCGGGCCGCCAGCGCGACAGTGCCATCACACCGCGCTTCCCGCTCCGCTATCCAACCCTTTGCGAGACCACCACCATGCTGCTGCAAATACTCCAACACACGCCCACCTGGGTCTTCGGCCTGTTCGCCCTGCTGCTCTGGCTGGGCGGCCGTCAGTTGCGCGCGGGCCGCACTGCCCTCTGGCGCGTCGGCCTGCTGCCCGTCGCCATGACGGGCCTGTCGATCTACGGCGTGGGCTCGGCTTTCGGCAGCGCACCGGCGCCATTGGCCGCATGGGCCGCCGCTGCCGCCCTCACGGCCGCGTGGGTGCTGCGCCGCCCGACGCCGGCCGGCACGCGCTACGACGCAGCGACCCGCAGCTTTGCCCATGCGGGCAGCGCGGTGCCGCTGCTGCTCATGATGGGCATCTTCTTCGCCAAGTACGCCGTCGCCGTGCAGCTGGCCATGCACCCGGCGCTGGTGCACCACGCCGCTTTTACCGTGGCCATCGGCACGCTCTACGGCGCCTTCAGCGGCATCTTCGCGGCCCGCGCGCTGCGGCTGTGGAAGCTGGCGCTGCGCCCTGCTGCCGACCTGCGCGCTGCAAGGCCGGCCTGATGCCGGACTGGCCCTTTCCCACTTCTCATCCACCACTGCCAGGAGACTGACATGACCCCCGACGACTCCCGTATCGATGCCCTCGCCCTGCGACGCGCCCGCGCCAAGCTCGGCTGGTTCAGCCACGCCGCGGTCTATGTGGTCGTGAACATCGGCCTGGTGGCCCTGTCGCTGGCGGACGGCCGGCACTGGGCCGTGTTCCCGCTGCTGGGCTGGGGCGTAGGCCTGCTCTTCCACGGTCTCGCGGTCTGGGTGTTCCAGCCCGGTGGCGGGTTGATGACCCGCATGGTCGAACGCGAGCGCGCGCAGCTCAACCGCGCGGCGACCCACGGCGACCGCTGGTGAGCGCGCCGACCGTCTTCGTCCAGAATCGGCCGCCATGAACATCGGATGGCGCGACGCGGCACGGCACTACCTGCAGGTGATCGCGTTCTGCTGCGTGGTGGCGGTGCTCACCACGCTGATCTGGCCCAGCAAGGGTTATGGCCTGCAAGTGGGCTACTCGCTGACGGTCGGCACCATCACCTGGTCAGTGATCGAGTTCGGCCGCTACTTCTTCGATGCAAGGCACTGCCATCCCGCGCTGGGCGGCGGCCACGGCTGGCCCAAGGGGTGGCGCGGGCTGCTGCTCACGGCCGTCGGCATCGGCTGCGGCTTCATGCTGGGCGACCCGCTGGCCGACCGCTTGCTCGGCCACACCAGCAGCGTCAATGCGCGCGACACGCGGATCAGCCTGGTCATCACGGTGGCGGCCGGTGCCGTCGCCAGCTTCTACTTCCATGCCAAGGGCAAGGCGTCGGCGCTGGCCGCGAAGATCATCGCGGCCGAGCGCGATGCCAGCGAGGCCCGGCTCAAGCTGCTCGAGACGCAGCTCGAGCCGCACATGCTCTTCAACACGCTCGCCAATCTGCGCGCGCTGATCCAGGTCGATCCGCCGCGCGCCATCGCGATGCTCGACCACCTCAACAACTACCTGCGTGTCACGCTGGCCGGCTCGCGCGCGCTGGCGCACCCGTTGTCGGCCGAGTTCGCGCGACTCGGCGACTTCCTCGAACTCATGGCCATCCGAATGGGCCCGCGCCTCGCGTACACGCTCGAGCTGCCCGATGATCTGCGCGACGTGCCCGTGCCGCCGCTACTGCTGCAGCCCCTGGTGGAGAACGCGATCCGCCACGGGCTGGAGCCGAAGGTCGATGGCGGCGAGATCACCGTGCGTGCGCGTCGCCAGACCGGGGCCGACGGCCAGCCGCAGATCGCCATCGAAGTGAACGACACCGGCGTCGGTCTCGGTGCAGCGCCGGCGTCCGACGGCAGCGGCTTCGGGCTTTCGCAAGTGCGCGAGCGCCTGGCCGCGACCTGGGGCGACCGCAGTGCGCTGGTGCTTGCCGTTTCGCCGGCGGGCGGCACCTGCGCCAAAGTCACTTTGCCCTCCGCGCCTGCACCCTCCTTGAGAACACCTTGATGAACACCACCTCCCACGCCCTCGAATGCGAGCAGCTCCGAACCACGGAGCGCGCCCGCCTGCAGGCGCTCGTGCAGAAGGACATTGCCCCGGCGCGCACGCTGCATGCCGACGATTTCCAGCTCATCACACCCGTCGGCATGCCGTTGTCGAAGGCGCAATACCTCGGCGCCATCGAAGCAGGCCAGCTCGCTTACATCGCGTGGGAGCCGAAGACCATCGAAGTGCGCCTGTACGGCGAGACGGCGGCGCTGCGCTACCTGTCGAGCCTCGAGGTCCGCTTCGGCGCGCATCACGTGCCGCGTGCCGACCATTGGCACACCGATCTCTACGAGAAGCGCGATGGCGCCTGGCAAGTGGTCTGGTCGCAGGCCACGCAGGTCCAGCCCGGCCTCGCCGCCTGACACGCCATGCGCCGCCCCACCGCCCTCATCGCCGAAGACGAACCCCTGCTGGCGCAGGCGCTCGAGGCCGAGTTGGCCGCGGCCTGGCCTGAACTCCAGGTGGTGGCGCGGGCGGGCGACGGGCGCAGCGCGGTCCGCGAAGCGTTGGCGCACCTGCCGCACGTGCTGTTTCTCGACATCCGCATGCCCGGGCTCGATGGCCTGGGCGCAGCGGCCGAGCTGGCCGACGCCTGGCCCACCGACGAGGCGCCGATGCCGCAGTTGGTGTTCGTCACCGCTTACGACGAGTACGCGATCCGCGCCTTCGATGCGCAGGCCGTCGACTACGTGCTCAAGCCCGTGCAGGCCGCTCGGTTGCGCAAGACCGTCGCGCGGCTGCAGCAGGCGCTGGCCGCGCAGCCGTTGGCGGAAGCTTCGGAGCGCAGTGCGACTGCATTTCCCGACGCACCCGCCGCGCACGCCGATGCCGCGCTGGAGCAAACCCTGGCCCAGTGGCGGCAACTCCTCGCGGCGGCCAGCGCCGGCGCCGGGTCCACTGGGACGGTCGCCACCGCCCCGCTCAAGTTCATAGCCGCCAGCGACGCGGGCGGCGCCACGGTGCGCATGGTGCCCATCGACGAGGTGCTGTACTTCGAGGCCGCCGACAAATATGTGCGCGTGCTCACCGCCACGCAGGAATATCTGATCCGCACGCCGTTGAAGCAGCTGATGCCGCAGCTCGACGCCGATGCGTTCTGGCAGGTGCACCGCGCAGTGGTCGTGCGCAGTGCCGCCATCGAGTCGGTGCACCGCGACGAGGCCGGCAAGTTGCACCTGGCCCTGCGCGGTCGCAGCGAGAAGATTCCGGTCAGCCGGCTCTACGCCCACCTGTTCCGCGCGATGTAGCGCGGCTGCCCAAAGAAAAAGCCGACCCGTCAAACGGGCCGGCTTTTCGGGAGCGCGACAGCGAAAACTGATCAGCGGCGATGGCCGTGGCCATGACCGTGCCCGTGACCATGCCCATGGCCGCGGTGGCCGTAGTCGCGGTCACGGTAGTAGCCGCGCGGCGGGCCGTAATAGACCGGGGCCGGCGCGTAATACACGGGGGCCGGGCGGTACACCGGGCGCGGCGCGTAATACACAGGCGGCGGTGCGTGGTACACCGGCGCCGGCGCGTAGTACACCGGTGGCGCTGCGACGCCGAGCGTCACTCCGGGCACATTGACGCCCACGGACCAGCTGACACCGTTGGCGTTGGCGGATGCACCCGTAAAGAGTGCGGCGGCGGCCACTGCACCTGCAGCAGCCCATTTGTAGAAGGTCGAACGTGTGAGGCTCATGATTGGGTCTCCGGTTGCGGGCCGCCTCGATTTGAGCCGGCCATGCGCTATTGAACGCGGCAGCTGTAAATCCGGTGTACCCGGTCGTGTGAAGATCGTTGCCAAAAGTAACTTCAACAGGGGGCGCCCTAGAATCGGTCGATGACCTCCCCGACCCCGAAAGACGGCGCCAAGACGCCCGCCAAAGCGCCGAATGCCGCGGCGGTTGCGCCTGCCGCGCCAAGCAACTTTTTACGACATGTGATCGAGGCCGACCTCGAAAAAGACACTTACGGCCGCCGCGAATGGGGCGGCTCCCCCGGCGACGCCCAGCACCACGCGGCCGGCCTGCGCGACCCGGCGCGCGTGCGCTTGCGCTTCCCGCCCGAGCCCAATGGCTACCTGCACATCGGCCACGCCAAGAGCATCTGGCTGAACTTCGAGCTCGCGAAGGAATACGGCGGCGTGTGCCACCTGCGCTTCGACGACACCAACCCCGAGAAGGAAGAGCAGGAGTACGTCGACTCCATCCGCGAGATGGTCGGCTGGCTCGGCTACGACACCACCTTCGCCGATGCGATGGCGCCCGAAAGCGCTGCCTGCGCCACGCCGCGCGAGCAGCCGCACGAGTACTTCGCGAGCAACTACTTTGACTTCATGTACCGCGCCGCGGAGCACCTGATCTCGGCCGGCATGGCCTACGTCGACGAGCAGACGCCCGACGAGATGCGCACCAACCGCGGCGACTTCAACACGCCCGGCACCGACAGCCCCTTCCGCAGCCGCAGCGTCGACGAGAACCTGGTCCGCTTTCGGGCCATGCGCGACGGCCAGCTCGACGATGGCGCCGCCGTGCTGCGCGCCAAGATCGACATGGCGAGCCCCAACATCAACATGCGCGACCCGGCGCTGTACCGCATTCGCCGGGCGACCCACCACAACACCGGCGACAAGTGGTGCATCTACCCGATGTACACCTTCGCGCACCCGATCGAAGACGCGCTCGAGCAGATCACCCACAGCTTCTGCACGCTGGAATTCGAAGACCAGCGGCCGTTCTACGACTGGCTGCTCGACCGCTTGGCCGAAGGCGGCCTCATCGCCAGCCCGCATCCGCGCCAGTACGAATTTGCGCGCCTGAACGTCACCCACGTCATCACCAGCAAGCGCAAGCTGCGCCAGCTGGTCGAAGAAGGCCACGTCGACGGCTGGGACGACCCGCGCATGCCCACCCTGGCCGGTCTGCGCCGCCGCGGCTACACGCCCGAAGCGCTCAAGCTCTTCTGCGAACGCAGCGGCGTGACCAAGTCCGGCGGCTGGATCGATTACGCGAGCCTCGAAGCCGCGCTGCGCGACACCCTCGACCCCATCGCCCCGCGCGCCATGGCCGTGCTCGACCCGGTCAAGCTCGTCATCACCAACTGGGGCGAACTCATGGGTGGTGACGATGTGCTCGACGACTGCACCGCCCCCCTGAACCCGCGCGACCCCGAGGCCGGTGAACGCCGCTTCAAGATCGGCCGCGAAGTGTGGATCGAGGTCACCGACTACGAAGACGTGCCGCCCAAGGGTTTCAACCGCCTGTTCCCGGCCCACACCAACGCGAGCGGCCAGGCGATCGCCGCCAGCAAGGTGCGCCTGAAATACGGCCACGTCATCGAATGCACGGGCGCCACGCGCGACGCCAACGGCAAGTTGCTCGAAGTGCAAGCCACGCTGGTGCCCGACACCAAGAGCGGCACGCCCGGCGCGGATGCGGTGAAGGTCAAGGGGAACATTACCTGGGTGGCCGTGGCCGATGCGCTGCCCGCCGAGGTGCGCCTGTACGAGCGGCTGTTTGCGGCGGAAAAGCCGGGCAGCGGCGAGCTGCTGGACGAACTCAACGGCGCGAGCCTGGAGAAGTGCGCGGCGTTCGTGGAGCCGTCACTGGCCGGCGCTGCGCCCGGCGGCGCGGGCTTTCAGTTCGAGCGGCATGGGTACTTTGTGGTGGACCCCAAATCTCATCCAAAACAAGCTCATTTATTTAATAGAGTATGTGGCATGAGGGACGGCTGGCCCAAGTATTGAACAAGATTGATTGAAATCAAATGATTGAACAATTCACAGTAAAAAACTACAAGTCTGTTCTGGATGCGTCAATTCAGCTAACCCGATTTACGGTATTGATCGGCGAAAACGGTGCGGGCAAGAGCAATATTTTGGAGGCATTGGTCGTTGCAGCAGCAGCAGCTTCAGACAAATTAGATTTGGAGTATCTCGGAGCGCGCGGAGTGCGATTAGCTGGGTCACGGCTGATGAAAAGCGCATTCAATTCAAGCACGAAACTAAAACCCATTGTCATCAATATTTGTGCAAGCAATCCTATGCACGAAGACGAGAATAGAGTATACAAGTTTATTTTGCACTATGACGACAATACAGGAGCAGGCAGATGGGCCATAGATCCCAAATCAGACTTCCCTCTATTTAGTCAGGACCTCGCCAGCAAGGAGTTGCTGAAGCAAACGCAAAAAGATCCCCAAGCAGACAGAGAATTAAAAAATCTAATGAAGCAGATGAAGGAGTTCATTCAAGCTTCAAATCAAAAAAATGCAAAGGGTGATGAACATAAGCTACAGTTTCCACTTAACAATATAATCATTCGGAAGTTATTCGGAAACTATATGGGGAAGTTTTCATTTGAGCGCTTTACCGTCTACGCACCAACCTATGAAGTTTTGCGAAATCCCAACTCAGAAGCGCAGACGCTTCCAATTGGATCACATGGGGAAGGACTTTTGCCTGCTCTATCAGCACTGCAAGAAAACAATCCCGATAGATTTAAAGACATAACTGATTCTTTAGATCTTTTTGGATGGTACAAGGCAATAAAAGTACCCACAAAAGCGCAAATGAAGAAAGAACTGCCACAGCTTCTCGTAAGCGATCGATACGTTCGAGCGAAAGGCCTTGAAATTAGTAGCAGTTCTGTCAACGAGGGATTTCTTTATGTGCTTTTTTATTTGACGATTTTTTGCTCTCCGGATACGCCGCAGACATTCGCCATCGAAAATATAGATACAGCATTGAATCCACGCCTCTGCGAAGTACTAATAAAGCAACTCATAAAACTTGGGGAGAAATATAGTAAGCAAGCAATTGTGACGACCCATAATCCTGCTGCACTTGATGCGATTGATCTCAACAACAAAAACCAATCTTTGGTGGTCGTTCGCCGTAATAGCGAAGGTCATACCTTAGCTTCTGCGTACAAAAAGCCAGTAGCAGCGCCAGAATCTAAGACTAAGCTTTCCGAGGCATTCCTGCGAGGGCATATCGGCGCCCTTCCGAAGGGGATCTAATGAAGACTTTTGCACTAATTGCAGAAGGCATGACAGATGTCGCAGTAATTGAGAGAATAATCGATGGTGTATTTGGCAATGATGCCGCCGTAAATCCTTTAATGCCATTGAGAGATGCGACAGACTCCAGTATTGCTAAAGACAACACGTTTTCCAACTGGGAGCTGGTGCTAAAGTACCTTGACAGCGACCAAGTTAAAACCGCTCTTGATACAAATGATTATCTAATAGTGCAAATCGATACGGACGCTGGCGAACATGAGAACTTTGGGCTCAGCCTTCACGAAAATGGAGAAAGAATTCCGATCAACCGAACAATCAGTGACTGCAGCGAAATACTCAAAAATAGATTAGGAGTAAATGCAACGCCCGAAAACTTGGCCAGGATTTTTTTTGCAATCCCGGTTTTAAGCACTGAGTGCTGGTTGATTTTTTTACACCAAAATAATTACGCGCACAATGAAAACACCATCAACAATTGCGAAAAAAGACTCTCGGCCACGTTAAAATCAAGAACTGCGAAAACGTACAAGAACTATAGTTCTATTTCCAAGAAATTCTCGAAGAAAAAAATTCTTGAAGCAGCATGCGAAGCAACGCCTTGCCTAAAGTCTTTTGTTGACCAAATTCGTGCTGCCTAGGTGAGGTCCTTGCCGCTGTCGCCAATATCCCTCGCACCAGTTAATGCAGACTAGGGCGCTGCGGTCTATATCACCTACGTACAAGGAGGTTTGTCTTTACCAACATACTGGGTCGACGCGCAGCTGAGCCGCCGTTTGGCCCGCGTGAGAAGATTCGCGATTTCTGTGACGTCATAGCGTTGGATCATCTGCGGAACGGCATCCAGTTCAAGGCAGCGCAGCGCTGTTCAAGCTGATCGGCCAGCGCACGCCGGAGGAGCGGGCTGCATTGTTGGCGGTCGCGCACGAGGGCGAGTACTGGAAGCCGACCTGCGCGAGTTGCGGCATCAAGACCGTCGAGCGGGAGCGCAAGCGCGATGGCGGCAAGTTCTGGGGCTGCAGCAACTATCCGAGGTGCAAAACGACTTTCGCCACGCGCTCGGCGTGACGCCGTATTCAAACGCATCTTGCTACGTTCTTGATAGCATGAACCGCCCGCGCCACGCTCGCTGAAGCCCGATTTGATGCCCAACCTCGCCCCCGCCCGCCTCGTCCGTTCCAGTTGGTTCCACCCGCCCGTCACCGTCCAGCCCGGCGACGTGATCCCCGCCTGCCGCCCCTGCGCCTACCTCGCGCCGTTCGGCATCCTCTCCCTCGCGGTCTGGGGCCTGTGGGCCATCGCGATATTTGCGCCGATCACCGGCTGGATCAACAAACGCGAGCTGATGCAGCAGCAGGTGGCGGCCTGGACGCCCGACATCTGGGCGGCCGTCGTGGGCATTCCGCTGGCGATCCTGGCGGTGCAGCTAGGCACGAGCGCCTGGCTGGCGCGCCGCCGCATCGAGGTGCATGCCGACCGCGTGATCGTGCGCGGCGTGCTGCGCGACACCGAGGTGCCGATCCAGGGCGTGGTGTCGGTCGTGCAGCACTTTGACATGCACGCGCTGAGTTCGTCGCTGCGGCTGCGCTACCACTCGGAGACGCGGGTGCGCACGGTGTCGGGCTGGCTGTTCGGCGGACAGGTGATGACGGCGCTGGGGGCGTACATCGTGCAGCGCAACCGGATCTTCGATGCGTCGATGGAAGCACGGCTGCACTGAGTCGGTTTAGCTATCTTTTCGATAGCTGAAACCCAGCGCCCCACATGGGGTTCAGCCCCATTTGGCTTGAATCAGGCCGCGCGCCGCGTCAACAACAGCAAGCCACCCATCAGCGTGAAGAGCCCGCCGCAGATGCGGTTGATCCAGCGCACCGGGCCGCGCTTGCGCAGCATCGGCGCCAGGCGCGCCACGCTCAGGGCGCAGGTGGTGAGCACGGCGAATTCGAAGGCCATGAAGGTGAGCGCGAGGATCGCGAACTGCGGCGCCATCGGCGCGGCGGGGTTCAGGAACTGCGGGAACAACGCGGCGAAGAACAGGATGGCCTTGGGGTTGCTCGCGCCGACCAGCAGACCCTGCAGAAAGAAGGACCGGCGCGGTGTATCGGCGGGTTCACCACCCTCCACGCTCAACGCCGATGCCCCGCTGCGAAAGGTCTTGATGCCGAGCCAGATCAGGTAGGCCGCGCCGACCACCTTGGCGGTGGTGAAGGCGGTTTCCGATGCGGCGAGCAGCGCGCCCAGCCCCATCACCGACAGCAGCATGACCAGCAGCTGCGCGGCAATCGACCCGGCCACCGCGGTCATCGCGCGGCGCGGGCCGTGGTTGAGTGCGTTGGTCATGCACATCAGCATCGTGGGGCCGGGTGTGGCCACGAGCAGCGCGACGGCCGCGACATAGAGGAGGTAGGTGCCGAGTGTCATGGGCGAAAGTATGCCGCTGCGGCGGCGCGTTTTGCTAAGGTGGCCGCCTCCGTTTTCATCGTCGAGCCTGTTGCATGTCACCCACCGTCCGCCGCGCCCTCCATGTCCTCCCTGCCCTGTTCCTTGCTGCGCTCATGACCGCCTGCAGCGCTGCGCCGCCCGGCAAGCCCGCGCCCGCATCCGTGCCCGCACCTGCAGCGGCAGATCCGGTTCGCGTGCTCGAAGGCCACCACTGGCAGCTGATCGCCGCTTTCGACGCCGACGGGCAACCGGTGCGTACTTGGCGCCAGCCCGACCGGCCCGTGCTGCAACTGGACTTTCAGGAACAGCGCCTCGCGGTGCGCAACCTGTGCAACGTCGTCGGTGCGGCCTACGCGCTCGATGGCGCGACGATGAAGGTGGGCCAGCCCATGTCGACGAAGAAGGCGTGCGCCGAGCCCGGGCTCATGGCGCTGGAGCAGCGCGTCGCGGCCCAGCTGCCGCGCGCGCAGGCCTACACGCTGGGCGCCGCGCAACCTACCGGCAAGCCGACACTCGCGCTCCGCTTTTCCGATGGCAGCCGCTGGCAGTTGCTGGGCCAGCCGACGCCGGCCACGCGCTACGGCTCCGCGGGCGAGCGGGCCTTCTTCGAGGTCGCGCCGCAGCAGGTCGCGTGCAACCACCCGTTGATGCGCGATGCCACGTGCCTGCGCGTGCGCGAGCTGCGCTTGGACGACGCCGGCCGCAAGCAGGTGGTGGGCGACTGGCGCATCCTGCAAGGCGGCATCGAAGGCTACCGGCACGAGGCGGGCATTCGCAACGTGCTGCGCGTGCAGCGCTATTCGATGGCGCGCAACGGCCAGTTGCCGGCCGATGCGCCGAGCCACGCGCTGGTGCTCGACATGGTGGTGGAGTCGGAGCGCATGCGCTGAGAACGCACGGCCCTCATGCGCGACTCGCCCTGCGTGCACCGCCCGCCGCACGGAACACGCCGGTGCTCCACGCGATGAGCGCCAGCAGCACCACCTGCAACGGCAGCCGCAGCACCAGCGCCCAGTAAGGCACGGCCGGGTAGTCCGCGGCCTGCTGCAGCATCTGGACGTTGGCCGGCGTCACGGCCAGCGTCAGCAGCAACAGGCCGATGCCGGCGGCGCGCCGGGTCGGCCGCCACAGCAGGCCGGCCGCGCCCAGCAGCTCGAACACGCCGCTCACCAGCACAGCCGCGCGTGGCCACGGGATCCACGGCGGCACGATGCGCATCTGGGCCTCGACATAGACGAAGTGCGCCACGCCCCCGATGGCGAACCACAGAAAGACGAAGGCCAGCGCGGCGGTTTGCCAGCGCGAAAGAGGGGCTGGGGGTGTGCCGTGCATGGGGCTATCCTGACAGCCCATGCGATCGCCCGCAACGCCCCGCCTCGACCTGCCCCTCCGGAACGCCGCCTTCGTGCTGATCGCCCTGCTGCCCACGGGCGCCTCGGCCACCTTTGCCGAGCAATGCGAACTGAAGCTCGGCCGCGGCCTGCTGACCACCGAGATCCAGTCGACGGAGCAAGGCCGCGCGTTCCCGCTGCGCGTGGCGTACGCGGGGCGCGAAGTGGTGTTTGCGGCAGCGCGCGGGAACGTCTACAGCGGCGAGCCAGGCCGCCTGCGCATCGACGTGGCCGACCCGCAGCGGCGCCATGTGTTCCAGCTGACGGCGGTCGATGGCAAGGATTGCACGGAGGCGGCCCAAAGCGGGTCGACCTGCTACACGGTCACGCAGGCGCGCGTGGTCTTCGGCGCCACAGCCGGGCGGCCGCGCATCGCCTCGACCACGCGCCGAGGCGTGCTGTCCTGCTCGGTGGGCTGACAGGCGATTCCGTTCGTTCCTACGGTGCGCGCGGCGGTGGGGGTGCACGGTCGATGCAACCCATCAGGAGCCGAACCATGAACGACGATCCGACCGACGCAGGCAACACCACACCCGCCCAGAAGGCGATGAAGCAACCGTCCAAGATGCGGCCAGTGCCCGAAAACGAGGATTCCGATCCGGTGGGCCCGGCTGCCAACAACCCCTCCGACGAGCGCCGCGTGCGCGATGCCGACAAACCCGTCGGCGAGTCGACCAGCGATGGCAGCTCGCCGTACGAGCAGCCCCACCACATCGCCAAGAACCTGCGCGACCGCTAGGCGTGGCGTCGGGCGGGCACGGCGTGCGGGCGGGCGCCGTGCCAACATCGCGCCATGACCGACCCGCACATCGACATCCGCCGCCATATCGCCCTGCCGGTGACGGAGCAGATCAGCGCGGGCCTGCGCGCGGCGATCCGCGAAGAACGGCTGGCCGCGGGCACGCGGCTGCCATCGTGGCGCGACTTGGCATCGCAGCTGGGCGTGGCACGCGGCACGGTTCGCGCCGCCTACGAGACGCTGATCGATGAGCAGTTGATCGTCTCTTCGGGCGCCGCGGGAACGCACGTGGCACGGCGCATGCCGCCGCTGCCGCGCGACGACGTGCAGCCGCTGACGCCGGCGGTGGCGCGCGACCCGTTCGACAACCACCCGCGCACGGGCGGCATCTTCCAGATGGGCGTTCCTGCACAGGACGCGTTCCCGACCGCGGTGTGGTCGCGCATGCTGGTGCGCGCGGCGCGCGATGCGGCCACAGCGCCGCTGCACTACCCCGACCCGCGCGGCGTGCCCGATCTGCGCGCGCAGATCGCGGCGTACCTCGCGGTCGCGCGCGGCATGGTTTGCAGCCCGGCGCAGATCTTCGTGACCAGCGGGCATGCGGCTTCGCTCTCGCTGGCGGTGCAAGCGCTTGGCTTGCGCGGCACCGCGTGGACCGAAGACCCGGGCTACCCGACCACACGCCGCGTGCTGGCCGCCTTGGGCATCGCGACCGTGCCGGTGCCGGTTGACGCCGAAGGGCTCGACGTGGCGGCCGGCGAAGCGCGCGCACCCGATGCGGCGCTGGCCGTGGTCACGCCCGGCCAGCAGGCGCCGCTGGGCGTGGTGCTGTCGCCAGTGCGCCGCGCGGCCTTGCTCGACTGGGCTGCGCGTACCGGCGCGTGGGTCGTCGAAGACGACTACCTGAGCGAGCTGCAACTGCAGGGTCGCGCCGCGCCTTCACTCGCCGCGCAAGACCCGGCCGGGCGCGTGCTGCACATCGGCACCTTCAGCAAGACGATCAGCCCGACGCTGCGGCTCGGCTTTCTCGTCGTGCCGCCGGCGCTGGCGCAGCGCTTCGACGACACGGCCGTGCAGCTGGGCTCGGCGCCGGCGCCGCTGGTGCAGCACGCGGTCGCGGCCTTCATGCAGGGCGGTCACCAGTTGCGGCACCTGCGGCGCATGAAGCGGCTCTACGCGGCGCGGCGCGATGCCGTGGCGGCGCAGCTCGATGCCGCGGGCATGACCTACCGCCGCACCGGGCTCGCGTTGCTGCTGCGCCTGCCGCCCGGCACGCCGGACCTGGCGCTGGCCAACGCCGCGCGCCAGGAAGGGCTCGCGCCTGTGCCCTTTTCGCTCTGGTACGCGCAGCCCGCGCCCGAGCAAACGGGCCTGATGCTGGGCGCGACCAACGTGCCTGAAAGCGAAGCCGCCGCGCGCGTGCAGCAACTGCGCACGCTGATCGCGCGGATGACCTGAGCAGCGCCGTCAGGCGGCAGCGGCTTCTTTCGCGGCCGCAGTGACCGCCGCCGGCGTCAGGCGCAGGCCCACGCCCAGGCGGTTGAAGGCGCTCATCAGCCCGACGGCCACGGTCAGGTCGACCACTTCGCGTTCGTCGAACACCGCAGACACGGCTTCGAAGTCGGCATCGGCCACGCCACCCGGTGGCAGCACCGCCAGCGCTTCGGCCCAGGCCAGTGCGGCGGCTTCACGCGCATCGAACAGCGCGCCGCCTTCGCGCCACGCCGACACCAGCATCAGCTTGTCGACGCTCATGCCGTGCTTGCGCAGGTCGCGCGAATGCATGTCGATGCAGTAGGCGCAGCCGTTGATCTGCGACACGCGCAGGTAGACCAGGTCGATGATGGTGATCGGCACGCTGCATTGCGTGAGGAAGGCGCTGGTGGAAAGAAAACCCTTGGCCGCGTTGGGCGAGGCCTTCATGAAATCGATGCGTTGGGACATGAGGAGCTCCAGAAGAAAAGAAGAAATAAAAGAAGGACGAAGGTGTTCAGGCCGCGATCGCGACCGGCGGCGGCGGCCACTGCGCGTCGAGCAGCGCCGTGGCGTGGCGCCACTCGGCAGCGACGGCGTCGTCGCTGCGCACCGTGCCTTGCAGCGCAAAGAAGTGCAGCGTGCGCAGACCGATGGTGGCCAGCGCGGCCTGCAGGTACGGCGTGAGGAAGTCCGGTTGGCGCGCCTGCTCGCCCAGGTACAGCCCGCCCGATGCGACCGCGATGTACACCGGGCGGTCGTGCAGCAGGCCGCGCTTGCCTTCGGGCGCGGGCATGAAGGTGCGGCCGATGCGCAGCACGTGGTCGATCCACGCCTTCAGCGACGAAGGCACGGTGTAGTTGTGCATCGGCGTGCCGATCACGATGGTGTCGGCCGTTTCGAGCTCGGCGATCAGTTCATCGGAGTGAGCAAGCGAGCCGGTCGCGCCCTCGCGCGTCGCGCCCGCCAGGCTGTACGCGTAGTCGCTGTCGGGGTGCGGTATTGACGCGCGGCCGAGGTCGCGCAACCGCACTTCGGCCTGTGGATACTGCGCGACGAGGCGGCTGACGATCTGCGCGGCCAGGCGTGCGCTGTGCGAGCCCTCGGCGCGCGCGCTGCAGCTGATGTGAAGGATGCTGTTCATGCAGTGGCTCCTTGCGTCAGTGCGCAGCGGAAGCGGATGGCTTCGGTCAGCAGCCCCTGGCGGAAATAGAAGCGCTGGGCGCGTGCGTTGGCCAGGCCGGTGTCGAGCACGAGATGGCCGCACGCGGCGTCTTGCGCGATGCGCCGGGTCGCCTCGATCAGCCGGGCGCCCCACTGCGCGCTGCGCGCGGCATCGTGCGTCACGAGATCGTCGACGTAGAGAAAGCGGCCGCCGTACACCAGGTTTTCCTGCAGGCGGTAGCCGGCCAGTGCCAGCACCGTGTCGCCTTGCCACGCGGCCAGCAGGCGGTAGCCCTCGCCACGCATGCGTTGCACGCGCGCGATGAAGTCGTCGGCGCTCGTCAGCTTCGGCCGCAGTTGCTGCATCACCGGCCAGCAGGCGCGCAACTCGGCGTCGGTCTCGGCATGGCGCAGCGCGGCGCTGCCAGCGCTGTCGATGTCGGTGTCGAAGGAAGGGTTCGAAGAGGTCATGCGGCGACTTTAGGCAGCGGTGCCCGGTCGCGGTAGACCCAAGAATTGGCGCGGCGAATGGACCAAGACGGCCGCCATCGTTCATCCGGCGCTGCGGCTCGTTCGCGCGGGCGCCTGGACCTTCGGCTGGCGGCTATGCTTCGCCGCACAGCAAGGGAGAACGTTCATGCAAGCCGTTTCCATCCATGTGGTCGATGTTGCCAACGGCGTGGTCGCCGCCGGCATGCGCGTCGACATCGTGCGCAACGAGGGCAGTGCTGCCGAGCCGCGCTGGGCCCCCGTCGTGACCGGCGAGGTCGGCCGCAATGGCCTGGTCGACATCAATGGCCGCGAACGGCTGTTCGACGTCGGCGAGTACGAGATGCGGCTGCACGTGGCCAACTACTACCGGGCGCGCCCGGCGCTCGATCCGCTGCCCGAGCCGGCTTTCATGGAAGTGCAGGTGTTCCGCTTCGGCCTGGCCGACCTGTCGCAGCACTACCACCTGCCGGTCAAGCTCACGCCATGGGGGCTGTCCTGTTTTCGCGGCGCGGCTTGAAGGCTGCGCACTAAACTTCGCCCATGCACCCCTTGATCGCCCGACACCGCAAAGACATTGCCGCCATCTGCCAGCGCTATCGCGTCCGCAGGCTCGACGTGTTCGGCTCGGCCGCAAGGGCTGAAGACTTCGATGCACAGAACAGCGACGCCGACTTTCTGGTTGAGTTCGCACCGGACACGCCCGTGGGCTTGTCCACCTTTTTCGGCGTCAAGACAGAACTGGAGAGCCTGCTGGGCAGAGGCGTTGATCTGGTGGAACCGGGCGCTGTCCGCAATCCCTTCGTGCTGGCCAGCATCCATCGCAGCAGAGAACCCGTGTATGCAGCGTGACGCGCGCGCCTTCCTCTGGGACGCCCGGGAAGCTGCTGGGCAGATTCAGGGCTTCGTGAGCGGCATGGACGCTGCGGCGTACGAGGGCAACCCGATGGCGCAGGCCGCGGTGGAGCGCAAGTTTGAAATCATCGGCGAGGCGCTCAACCAGCTGGCCAAGCTTGACGCGGTTCTTGCAACCCGAATTACGGACCTCGGACAGATCGTCGCGTTCCGGAATCTGCTCATTCATGGCTACGCCAGCGTGAACATCAGCACCGTTTGGAATGTCGTGCAGACGTCGCTGCCCACCCTGCTTCTTCAGGTCACGGCACTCCTGGACGAACTGGGCGAAGCCTGATCGCTGCGGTTCGCCGCAAACCGCTTCCGATAGTCCCGCGGCGCCACGCCCAAGTTGCGCTGGAAGGTCACGCGCATGCGTTCCTCGTCGCCGAAACCGCACAGCTGCGCGATCTGGTCGACGTTGCGCGCGGAGTCTTCGAGCAGGCGCCGCGCGGCCTCCAATCGAAAGACCTCGACCGCCTTGGCCGGCGTGCGGCCGGTCTTCTGCTTGTAGACGCGGGCGAAGTGGCGCGGGCTCATGTGGGCACGTTCGGCCAGGCGCTCGACGCTGAGGCCCGGGCTCTCCAGGTTGCCGGCGATCCACAGATTCAGTTCGTCGAAGGTGTCGGTGTCGCCAGCCTGCGCCTGCAGCAGCCCGCTGAACTGCGACTGCCCGCCCGGGCGCTTGAGGAAGACGACGAGTTCGCGCGCGACTTCCATTGCCACGTCGTGGCCACAGTCCGCCTCGACCAGCGCCATCGCGAGGTCGATGCCCGCGGTGACGCCGGCCGAGGTCCACACCGCGCCCTGCTGCACGAAGATGGCGTCGCGGTCGATCTGGACGCTGGGAAAGCGCTGGTTCATCAGGTCGAACATCAACCAGTGGGTGGTGGCACGCTTGTGGTCGAGCAGCCCGGCCGCGGCCAGCATGAAAGCGCCGCTGCACACCGACGCGGTGCGGCGCGCCTTGCCGGATGCACGCCGCAGCCACTTGACCAGCGGCGCCGAGCGGTCGAGCACCGACGCCATGTGCGGCGAGCCGGGGACGATGAGCGTGTCGACCGTGCCAATGCGGTACTTGCCGAGCGCATCGGTCTGCAGCACCAGCCCCTCGGCGCTGCGCACCAGGCCGCCGTCGACGCTGGCCGTCACGCGCTCGTAGCCTTTGAGGCCGCGCGCCTCCATCGCCTTGGTGGCGGCCCAGAACACGGTCTGCGCACCGCTGAGGTCGAGCAGGCCCACGTCGTCGAAAGCCACGAAAAGCACGCGCCGTGCCTTCGCCTCACTTGGCAGTAATTCAGGGTTCTTGGTCATTTCCGCCACATTGTTCCATGCCTACGATTAACGCATCAACGAAGAAATGCAGGAACACACCATGAAGATCGTCGTCATCGGAGGCACCGGCCTCATCGGCAGCAAGCTCGTCGCGCAACTGCGCGCGCGCGGCCACGAGGCGCTGGCCGCCTCGCCCAACACGGGCGTCAACACACTCACCGGCGAAGGCCTGGCCGACGCGCTGAAGGGTGCGCAAGTGGTGGTGGACGTGGCCAATTCGCCCTCGTTCGAAGACAAGGCGGTGCTCGACTTCTTCGAGACCTCGGGCCGCAACCTGCTTGCCGCGGAGGCCAGGGCCGGCGTGCAGCACCACGTTGCGCTGTCGGTGGTCGGCACCGAGCGGCTGCTGGGCAGCGGCTACTTTCGCGCCAAGTTCGCGCAGGAGCAACTGATCGAAGCAAGCCCGGTGCCGTACACCATCGTTCGCGCGACGCAGTTCTTCGAGTTCCTCGGCGCCATCGCACAGTCGGGCGCCGACGCGGACACGGTGCGCCTGTCGCCCGCGATGGTGCAGCCGATGGCGTCGGACGACGTGGCAGCGGCCGTGGCCGACTTCGCGCTCGGGCCGGCGGTCAACGGCATGGTCGAGATCGCGGGACCGGAGCGCGTAAGCCTGGCCGCATTGGTGCAGCGCTACCTGCGCGACACGGGCGATACGCGCACCGTGGTGCCCGATGCCAGGGCGCCGTATTACGGCGTCGAGCTCAACGATGAGCCGCTCACGCCGGCCGACCATCCGCGCCTGGGCACCATCGACTACGCGCGCTGGATGGCGATGCCCAGGCCGGCGCCGCGCAAGTAGTCCATGAACGTCGGCAAGTCGTATCGCCTGCGCGAGTTCCTCGTCTGGACGCGGCGCGAGCTCTACGTGCTGCTGGCCATGGCGGTCGCGCCGGTGGCGCTGTACGAACTCTCGGGCTGGCGCTTCCTCGCGATCCCGTGGACGGTCGTGGCGCTGATCGGCACGGCCACCGCGTTCATCGTGGCCTTCAAGAACACGCAGACCTACAACCGCACGGCCGAGGCGCAGCAGGTGTGGACCTCGATCCTCAACGCAAGCAAGTCGTGGGGTCTGATGAGCCGCGACTTTCTGAAGGACGGCGATGCGACGCGGCGGCTGGTCAACCGGCATTTCGCGTGGCTGACGGCGCTGCGCTACCAGCTGCGCCGGCACCGCCGATGGGAAAGCACCATCGGCCGCACCAATGCCGAGTACCAGGCGCGCTACTGCGTGCCCGAGCACGAGGCCACGCTCGAAGCCGAGTTGGGCAAGTACCTGTCCGCGGATGAGGTGCAAACGGTGCTCGCGTCGCGCAACAAGCCGACGGCGCTGATGGCGCGCCAGAGCGCGGCACTGCGCGAACTGCATGCCAGCGGCGGCATCGTCATCAACTTCTTCATCGAGATGGAGAAGGCGCTGAAGGAGTTGCTCGACCTGCAGGGCCGCAGCGAACGCATCAAGAATTTCCCGTACCCGCGGCAGTACGCGATCATCAGCACGATCTTCATCCGCAGCTTCTGCGTGCTGTTGCCCTTCGGCCTTCTGAAGGACTTTGCCGCGCTGGGCCTGGTGTGGCTGGTGGTGCCCTTCAGTGTGCTGGTCTCGTGGATGTACACCTCGCTCGAACAGGTGGGCGCGAGCACCGAGAACCCGTTCGAGGGTGGCGCCAACGACGTGCCGATCGCGCAGATCGCGCGCATGGCCGAGGTCGAGATCCGGGAGATGCTCGGCGATACCGACCTGCCGCCGCTGCTGCGACCGAAGAACAACATCATTCTGTGAGGGCGGCGTGGCCGGCGCCTGACCGGCGTGCAACCGGCGCGGCCTCGGCGCTATGCTGCCCGTCCCATGCCGCCCGCCGCCCCACCCCGTCTGATCGAGTTCAACAAGCCCTACGGCGTGCTCAGCCAGTTCACGCCCGAGGGCCGCTGGCGCGGGCTCAAGGATTTCATCGATGTGCCCGGTGTCTATGTGGCCGGCCGGCTCGATGCCGACAGCGAAGGCCTGCTGCTGCTCACCGATGACGGCCGGCTGCAGGCGCGCATTGCCGATCCGCGCTTCAAGATGGAAAAGGTGTACTGGGTGCAGGTCGAGGGCGTTCCCGACGATGCGGCGCTGACGGCCTTGCAGAACGGGGTGACGCTCAACGACGGCCTCACGCTCCCGGCGCGGGCACGCCGACTTGATGCAGCGCCGGCTGTCTGGCCGCGCGATCCGCCCATCCGCGTCCGGCCCTCCATCCCTGACAGCTGGATCGAACTCGCGATCAAGGAAGGCCGCAACCGGCAGGTGCGCCGGATGACGGCCGCGGTCGGCCATCCGACGCTGCGGCTGATTCGCGCTGCGATCGGGCCGCACAAGATCGACGGGTTGGCACCGGGCAGTTGGCGCGGCTGAGGGCGCGGGTAACGCGCCGGTAAAGACGCGTGCTCCGGTCTGCACTCACACTGCACTTGCAGGGTTCGACGCGCGCTCGGCCCTTGCGCCTACACGGCCAGTGCCACAGCGCGGCACTCTGCGGGCTTCTACTTTCATCCGATGGAGAAGCAACATGGCGAGAACCCTGCACCGTGACGACGACACGCCCCTGGTCGATCTCGAAACGATTGCAAAGAAGATGCGCGCGCTCGACATCTGCGCATTGACCACCGTGACCGAAGGCGGCGCGCTCGCCAGCCGGCCGATGAGCAACAACGGCGATGTGGCCTACGACGGCAACTCCTGGTACTTCACGAACGAGGAGACGCGCCTGGTTGCAGATATCGAGGCGCACCCGAAGGTGTCGCTGGCGTTCGAAGGCATGGACGGCCTGCATATCGCAGTGTCTGGCAAGGCGAATCTGGTGCGCGACAAAGACTCCTTCGAGGCGCATTGGGTGCCCGACCTCGACAACTGGTTCGAGCAGGGGATCGACACGCCGGGCCTGGTACTGATTCAGGTCGTGGCCGACCATGTGAAGTTCTGGATGGGTGAAGAGAGCGGCGAATGGCGTGGCTAGACTTGCCGGATGCCTGATCGCACCACTGTCTCCATCGCTCCACCTGCCGTCTATTCTTCGCTTGCGTCGCGGCGCACGGCCCTCCTGACCGTTCTTGGCGCCGGCACGCTGGCCTTCCCCGCCGCGCGTGCCTTGGCCACGACCGGCCCGCGCGCCGATGCGGGGGTGTGGCCGCGGCCCGCCGCGGTACCCGGCGGTGTCGCGCGGCTGTCGCTCGGTCCTGCGGCCGCGCGGCCCGCCGCGCGCACCGAAGCAGGGCTGGCGCTGCTCGTGCTCGGCGATCCGATCGAATGGACGGCGCTGGTCGGCATTCCGCTGGCGGCAAACGCAGGCGACGCGCGCATCCTGGTCGATTCGGCCGGCGGCGCCGCACCGCGCGCATTCACGTACAGCGTGACACCCAAGCGCTATGCCGAACAGCGGCTGAAGGTGGCGCCCGGTCAGGTCGACCTGTCGCCCGAAGACGAGGCTCGCTTCGACCGCGAACGCGCGCACAACGCGACCGTGATCACCGCCTTCACCGAGCTGTCGCCGCAAGCCGTGCTGCGCATGCAGGTGCCGACGCCGGGCCGCCGCTCGGGCTCGTTCGGGCTGCGCCGAGTCTTCAACGGGCAGTCGCGCAATCCGCACAGCGGGATGGACATTGCTGCAGCCACCGGAACGCCCGTCGTGGCGCCGCTGCCGGGCCGCGTGATCGACGTCGGCGACTATTTCTTCAACGGCGGCACCGTGTGGCTCGACCACGGCGGCGCCCTGCTGTCGATGTACTGCCATCTGAGCCGCGTCGACGTGAAGGTGGGCGATGTGCTGCGCACCGGCGAGCGCTTCTGCGCCGTCGGCGCGACGGGCCGCGTCACGGGCCCGCACCTGCACTGGTCGGTGATGCTGAACCGCGCCATGGTCGATCCGGCGCTGTTCATCGACGCCTGAGACCGCAGCGCAGCGCACCGCGCGACGCGCTGCCCTGCGCTCCGGTCAGCCGCAAACCTGCTTCAACAGCCAGATCACCGCCGCGCGGACTTCCGCTGCGTCGGCGCCCCCATCGATCTCGAGCGCGGCACGGTCGAATGCGGCCGACAGCAGCCGCGCCAGCGCGTCCATCGGCACCCCTTCGCTGGCGGGCGCCGCGGCGGCCAGGCCTTCGCGCAGGGTGGCGGCGGCATTCCCCTCGTCCATCGCCATCAGTTCCGCCATGCCCAGCACGGCCGGGCCTTCGATCAAGAGCAGCCGCGTGCGGCCCGGCACCGACATCGCGGCCAGATAGGCGTCGGCGCCGGCGACCAGGGCGTCGCGCGGTAACAAGTCGGCCGGGGCAGCGGCTTCGATCTCGGCCGCGACCGCCTGGCTCTCGCGCAGCAGCACGGCGCGGAACAGGTCGCGCTTGTCGACGAAGTGGTGGTACAGCGCGCCGCGCGTGGTACCCGCCGCGGCAGAGACCTGGGGCGTGGAGGTGCCGCCGTAGCCCTCGCTCACGAACAGGCTGCGCGCCGCCTCCAGCAGCGCGTGGCGGGTGGCTTCGGTGCGGTCACGGTTGGTGCGTGGAATGGCAGCAGCTTGCATACATACAGTCTGTACGTTAATATCAATCAAACATGCAGCCTGTATGTTAATTGAAAGGATGGATCCCCATGAAAGTGACGAGCTACTACCCGGTGATCATGACGTCCGACGTCGCCGGCACCGCCCGCTTCTACGCCACGCACTTCGGCTTCACGGCGCTGTTCACCAGTGATTGGTACGTGCACCTGCAACTGCAGGACGACCCTTCGGTCAACCTTGCCGTCCTCGACGGCCAGCACCACACGATCCCCGAGGTGGCACGCGGCCGGGCCAGCGGCGTGCTGTTGAACTTCGAGGTGGAAGACCCCGAAGCGGTCTACGCCGCGGTGCAGGCAGCCGGCCTGCCGGTGCTGCTGACGCTGCGCGACGAGGCGTTCGGCCAGCGCCACTTCATCACGAGCGATCCGAATGGCGTGCTGATCGACATCATCAAGCCCATTCCGCCGAGCGCAGAGTACGCGGCGCAGTTCGACCCGGCGGCGTTGCCGGGCCCGTCAAAGGCCTGAACCGCCGGGGCTGTTGCACGCGGTCACGGCAGCGCGGCCCGCGAGGGCCCACACTCGCGTCGTCACGGGCGCCCCGCGCCCGCCTCTGCAACCTACCTCAGGAATCTCCGATGCCCCAAATTGCCACGATCGCCGGCCACGTCACCTACACGCCGGGCGACGGCGCGCCGATGGTCATTCCGCGCGGGCCGGTCGAGGTCGAACTGGCGCCCGACAGCGCGGTGCTCAGTTGGGAAGCAGCCGACCGCGTGGTCGGCTCCACCGCCATTCCGCGCACCCAGTTCGACGAGTACGTGGCCGACGGCAAGATCACGCTCAAGGACGGATCGGGCGCGTGAGGTAGACCGCTTCGCGCCCGACGATGGGCGCGCGGGTCGGCATGAAGATGGTGCAGTCGTCGCAAGGCGCGCGGATCTCGTCCGTGCCGTCGGTGCCGATCAGCTCGTCCTTCGCGAAAGTCTCGAAGCCGATCAGCGGCCGCGTGAAGCGGAATTCGGTGGTCTTGACCATCAGCGTCTGCAGCAACTCGAAGCGGCGCTGCGGCGCGCGC
Organism: Variovorax sp.; assembly: GCA_004210915.1. Taxonomy (GTDB): domain Bacteria; phylum Pseudomonadota; class Gammaproteobacteria; order Burkholderiales; family Burkholderiaceae_C; genus Variovorax. Next base: position 22,898 of record SEGS01000053.1, read on the forward strand.
GCGGGGGCCGGCCCGTCGCGCGCGATGAGCCCGAAGTGCACGAGGAATTCGAGCGCGGTGGCTGTCGCCAGGTCGGCGGCCGATTGCCTGAAATGCTGGCCGCACTCCACCACCAGCGCAGCGCCGGCCGTGCTCTGGTCCTGCCCGTGCCGGCCGTGCTGGATCAGCGGCGTGCCCGAGCCCAGGCCACTGGGCATCACCAGATGGATGGCCGGCTGGCCGATGGCGAGGGCCACCGCGGCATTGCGCGCATAGGCCGGGTAGACCCAGAAGGGCACCACGTCCTGGCTGGTCGAATGGATGTCGAGGATGTGGTCGGCCGCGGCCACCACCGGGCGCATCGCGCGGGCGCGGCGCAGTTCAGGGCTGTCCTCGGGGCCGTCGAGCCACTCGTCGGACCACACGCGGTTGAGGTTGTGCACGATCTGCCGGTTCTCGAAGGGCTGGCTGGCATCGAAAGCGGCATACGCCTCGACGTGCGCAAAGCTCACGGTGAGCGTGCCGATCAGGGGACGCACGCCCGTGTCGAGCAGGTGGCGCGCCGCGACCATGCCGCAAATCTCGTTGCCGTGCGTGAGCGCGTTGATCAGCACGTGCGGGCCCGGCCGGCCCGATTCGAAACGGTGGACGTAGTCGATGCCGGTGTTGCCTTCGCGGTAGGCCGACAGGTCGCCCTGAACGACTTCGATGGCGACGGATTCGGCGTTAACAGGGGCAGCAAGCGGGACAGGCGAAACGGGCAGAACGGCGGTCATGGCAGGTGTGCAGGAAAAAGAGACTGCCAGTGTGCCCTGCCCCGCCGATTTATTTCTGCACGGGGCTAACCCCGAACGGCGGCGCAGCCCGTATCAGCAGAGGTCGATTCACTTCCTCTTCAAGGCACCGCCATGCATACAGCTCCTCTCGCTCCCCTGCGCCACGCCGTCGCCGCCGCACTGATGCTCGGCGCGGCCGCCGGGGCCTCGGCGCAGTCGGCCGACTCGCGCATCACGCAGGTCAAGGTCTATCCGGGCAGCGCGACGGTCGAGCGCGTGGCGCGGGTCGCGGCCGGCAGCCGCACGCTGACCTTTGCCTGCCTGCCCGCGGGCCTGAACGTGCAGAGCCTGCAGGTGTCGGCCGATGCCTCGGTGCGCGTGGGCGAGACCTCGGTGCTGACCGAGCCACGCGCGCTGTCGTCGCGCTGCGCCACCAGCGCGCTCGACGGCCGCATTCGCACGCTGGAAGACCAGAAAGCCGGGCTGCAGGCCGAGAGCGAGGCACTCGACCTGGTGACCGGCTACCTCAAGGGCCTGTCGGGCGCTGGTGATGACGGTGCCGGCCGGCGCGCCGCGGTCGATGCCCGCAGCATCGCCGCCGTCACCGATGCGCTGCGCCGCACGGGCCAGGATTCGCTGCAGAAGCAGCACCAGCTCAAGCGCCGCCAGGACGACATCGACCGCGAGCTGAAACCGCTGCTGGCCGAGCGCACGCGCGCGCAGGGCTCGGGCGGCAACGTGTCGATGGTCACGGTGACGCTGGCCGCCACGGCCGATGCCGACGTGAAGCTCAGCTACCAGGTCAACGGGCCCGGCTGGACGCCCACCTACCGCGCGCTGCTCGACACCACCACGCGCCGATTGCGGATCGAGCGGCAGGCGCTGGTGGCGCAGGCCACGGGCGAAGACTGGCGCGGCGTGAAGCTGGTGCTGTCGACCGGCCAGCCGCGGCGCGAGACCACCGGGCGACTGCCCTCCCCGTGGCGCATCGGCGTAGCGC
>SEGS01000109.1 GCA_004210915.1 Variovorax sp.
GTTCGTGATCTTGCCGAACATGCGCGTGCCTTGCGGGTAGCGGCGGCTCACGCCCATCCACGGGTCATCGCCCATCTGCTTCAGGCCCAGGGACACACGGTTCTTTTCGGTGTCGAACTTGAGGATCTTGGCGGTGATTTCCTGGCCGGCCTGAACGACTTCGCTCGGGTGGCGCACACGGCGCCATGCCATGTCGGTGATGTGCAGCAGGCCGTCGATGCCGCCGAGGTCCACGAACGCACCGTATTCGGTGATGTTCTTGACGACGCCGCGCACGACTGCGCCTTCCTTCAGCGTTTCCATCAGCTTGGCGCGCTCTTCGCCCATGCTGGCTTCGACGACGGCACGACGCGACAGCACGACGTTGTTGCGCTTGCGGTCGAGCTTGATGACCTTGAATTCCAAGGTCTTGTTCTCGTACGGGGTCAGGTCCTTGATCGGACGCGTGTCGATCAGCGAGCCCGGCAGGAACGCGCGGATGCCGTTGACGAGCACCGTGAGGCCGCCCTTGACCTTTCCGCTGGTGGTGCCAGTGACGAAGTCGCCGGATTCGAGGGCCTTCTCCAGGCTCATCCACGAGGCGAGGCGCTTGGCCGTGTCACGCGAGAGGATGGTGTCGCCGTAGCCGTTTTCGACGCTGCCGATGGCAACGGAAACGAAGTCGCCGGCCTGCACTTCGAGCTCGCCCTTGTCGTTCTTGAACTCTTCGATCGGCACATACGCTTCGGACTTCAGACCGGCGTTGACGACGACGTGGTTGTGTTCAACACGCACGACTTCGGCCGTGATGACCTCGCCAGTGCGCATTTCGGAACGCTTGAGGGACTCTTCGAATAGGTCGGCAAAAGATTCAGACATTGATTTTTTCCTTCCGTCAGGCAGGGTTGGCGGGCGCACGATTGCGACTGCACTGGGTCTGGAGACGGCGGTTGGTTTGGGCTGGGGCCCGGTTGATTGCTAAACCAGCAAGCCGGTGCGCTGTCGCGCGAGAGGAGCTTGCTGGAACGAAACGCCTGTCAGGCGGACCCGAAAGGCTGTGCTTGCTGCCACCAGTCCAACACCTGATCGACCGATTGCGCGATCGACAAGCTGGAGTTGTCCAGGTGGCGGGCATCCTGTGCCGGCTTGAGGGGTGCGACGCTGCGGGACGAGTCCCGCGCATCGCGTGCTTCCAAGTCGGCGCGAAGACTGTCGAGTGTAGTCGAAATACCCTTTGAAATCAACTGCTTATGGCGCCGTTCGGCGCGGTGCGCGGCACTGGCCGTCAGGTAGACCTTGAGGGCCGCGTCCGGGAAGATGACGGTGCCCATGTCGCGCCCGTCGGCGACCAGGCCCGGTAGCGTGCGAAAGCTCAACTGCAGCGTCGTCAGCGCTTGCCGAACGGCAGGCAGCGCCGAAACCTGGGAGGCGTCCATGCCCGCGGCCTCGCTGCGAATGGCCTCGGTAATGTCTTCATCGGCCAGCATCACGCGACCGGCGGCGAAGCGCAATGGCAAGGTGCGGGCGAGATCCGCGATGCGTTCCGCATGGGAGGGATCCGCCACCAGCCCGGCCCTGCGCATGGCCAGCCCGGTCACGCGGTAGAGCGCCCCGGAATCGAGGTAGTGGTAGCCCAGCGCGTGCGCCACTTCCAAAGCCAGGGTGCCTTTGCCGGAAGCCGTGGGCCCGTCGATGCAGATCACTGGCACCGCATGGGGCTCCACCACGGAGAACAGCGTTTCGAAGTAGTCGGGAAAGGTCTTCGCGACGCACTGCGGATCAAGGATCCTTACAGGCAGGGACGCAGGGTTGAACGCGGCGAGCGAGAAGCACATTGCGACCCGGTGATCGTCATAAGTGCGGATGCTGGCGGCGCGCCAGTCGGCGGGCGCGAGCGGCCAGACGCGCAGGAAGTCCGGACCGGCTTCGACCCGTGCACCGAGCTTTTGCAACTCCGAAGCCATCGCATCGATGCGGTCGGTTTCCTTGACGCGCCAGCTGGCGATGTTGCTCAGCGTGCTCGGCCCGTCGGCGTAGAGGGCCATGATGGCGAGCGTCATCGCGGCATCGGGGATGTGATTGCAATCGAGCTCGATGGCCTTGAGCGGCCAGGCGCCGCGTGCGACTTCCAGCCAGTTGGCACCGCTCTCGACGCGCGCACCCATTTGCTGCGCCGCCTCGACGAAGCGGATGTCGCCCTGGATCGAGGCCGCGCCCACGCCCTCAATCCGAAAGGTGCGCTGTTCGCTGCTGGCGATCGCTCCGAGTGCGATGAAGTAGCTCGCCGATGACGCATCGGCCTCGACGTGGATTTCGCCGGGCGAGCGGTACTGGCTCCCCGCCGGGATCGTGAAACGCTGCCATCCCTCGCGCTGAACGTCGATGCCGAATCGCGCAAGGAGGTTGAGCGTGATCTCGATGTAGGGCTTGGAGATCAGCTCGCCGATCACTTCGATGGTGATGTCGCGGGCCGATGCGAGCGGCAGTGCGAGCAGCAGCGCGGTAAGGAACTGGCTCGACACGTCGCCGCGCACGCGGATCGGGTCGTCCAGCCGCAGCTGCGCGTGGTCGACCGGATGGATGCGCAGCGGCGGGTAGCCGGGATTGCCAAGGTAGTCGATGCGGCAACCCAGTTGCGTGAGCGCATCGACCAGATCGCCGATCGGCCGCTCGTGCATGCGCGGCACGCCACTCAGTTCAAACTCGCCGCCCAGCAGGGCCAGCGCTGCGGTCAGCGGACGCATGGCCGTGCCGGCATTCCCGAGGAACAGCTTCGCTTCTGCCGTGGGGCGTTGGGCGCCTAGGCCCTGAATCGTCAACGTGCCCTCGCCCTGCGCGATCGAACAGCCGAGCTCGGTGAGTGCCGCGAGCATGACGCGGGTGTCGTCCGAATCCAGCAGGTCGTGCACCGTGGTCTTGCCACTGGCCAGGGCGGCGAGCAGCAGCACGCGGTTCGAGATGCTCTTGGAGCCCGGCAATTGCACAGTGCCTGCGGCCGCATCGAACGGCGGAAGATCGAGAAAGTGGGTGGAGAACATGGTCAGTCCGTCGGTTGAGCGGACTGCCATCCGGCGCGTACCTTGCGGGCGGATTCGATCGCAGCTTCCAGGCCGGGCGCGTCGCCGGTGGCGACCATCAACTCCAGCGCCTCGAGCGCCTCACGGAAATCACGCGTCTGTGCCAGCACCTGTTCCCGGTTGGTCAGCAGGATGTCGCGCCAGACAGCGGGGTCGCTCGCCGCGATGCGCGAGAAATCGCGAAAACCGGGGCCAGCCAGTTCCAGAAAGTGCTTGCCCTCCGGCTGGCTCGCGATGCCGTTGATGAACGCGAACGCGAGCAGGTGCGGCAAATGACTGACGGCCGCAAACGCGCTGTCGTGCGCTTCGGGAGACATCTGGACGACGTTGCCGCCGAGCGCTGTCCAGGTCCGGCTTGCGCGCTGCAGGTTCGAGCGCAAAGTCGCACGCACAGGAGTCAAGACGACCTGGCGTCCCTTGAACAAGGCGGCCTCGGCGTGCTCGATGCCCGAGACTTCCTTGCCCGCAATCGGATGCGCCGGCACGAAGCAGGTGAAAAGTTCCTGCAGCCCGCGCCGTGCAGCCTCGACCACGTCTGTTTTGGTCGAGCCAACGTCCATGATCAGCGTCTCCGCCGTGATGCCGTGACGGATCGACTTGAAGGTCGCCTCTGACGCGGAGACTGGTACCGCCACCAGCACCAGGTCTGCGCCGGATACGGCGAGCAGGGCCGAAGGGGCCGCCACATCGATCACGCCGAGCTTGCGTGCGCGCTCGGTAGTCGAAGGTGACTTGCTGTAGCCGACGACGCGCTTGACCAGCTTGGCTTTCTTGAGTGCCAGTGCGAACGATCCGCCCATCAGGCCGCAGCCGATCAGTCCAAGTTGCTCGAACATTCTGCTGGGTTCAGGCCGTGACAGGGTAGGCGCCAAGCACCTTGTAGAAAGCGCACAGCGATCGCAACTCGGCGAGCGCTGCAGCCACGTGAGGCTGCGATGGATGGCCGTCGAGATCGATGTAGAAGTAGTACTCCCACTGGCCGGTGCGGGCCGGACGCGACTCGAAACGCGTCATCGACACATCATGGTTCTTCAGCGGCACCATCAGGTCGTGCACGGCGCCGGGGCGGTTCGGCACCGACACCACGAGGCTGGTGCAGTCGCGGCCGGACGCCGGCGGCATCGCCAGCGTTTGCGGCAGGCAAATGATCGCGAACCGCGTGCGGTTGTATGCGTCGTCCTGAATCGCATGGGCCACGATGTGCAGGCCGAAACGGGTCGCAGCACGTTCGCTCGCCAGCCCGGCCCATGCGGGGTTCGAGGCGGCGAGCCGCGCGCCTTCGGCGTTGCTCGACACGGCGCGCCGCTCCGCATTGGGGAGGTGCTTGGTCAACCAGTTCTGGCACTGGGCCAACGCTTGCGGATGCGCCAGCACCACCTCGATGCCGTCGAGCGAGTTCTCGCGGCGCAGCAGGTTGTGCCGCACCAGCAAGCTGACTTCGCCGACCACGTGCGTCGGCGAATGCAGGAACATGTCGAGCGAGCGCGTGACAACGCCTTCGTTCGAATTCTCGACGCCGACCACGCCGTACTGGGCGCTTCCGCCGGCGGTGGCGTTGAAGACTTCGTCGAAGCTGGCGCAATAGATCAGATCGGCGGCGCCACCGAAGTACTCGACTGCAGCCTGCTCGCAGAAGGTGCCCTCGGGTCCGAGCACTGCGACGCGCTGCGGGGACTCCAGAGCCAGGCAAGCCGACATGATCTCGCGCCAGATCGCTGCCACATGCGGCGCTTTCAACGGACCCTGGTTGCTGCGCTCCATCTTGTCGATGACCTGCGCGACGCGGTCCGGCCGGAAGAACGGGGTGCCTTCCCGCTTCTTGATCTCGCCGACCTGTTCGGCCACATGGGCGCGTTGATTCAGCAGCGTCAGCAACTGCTGGTCCAGCGCGTCGATCTGCACGCGCAGATCGGCCAGGCCGGCAGAGGCTTCAGGGGGAGGAGCGGGGGAGTGCGGTGCGGTGTCAGACATGCGATCGTTCAAATTCTCGCATGTAGTTCACCAGGGCCTGCACGCCTTCCAGCGGCATGGCGTTGTAGATGCTGGCCCGCATTCCACCGACGGATTTGTGGCCTTTGAGCTGCAGCAAGCCCGCCTCGCGCGCACCTGACAGAAACGCATCGTTCCGGCTTTCGTCGGCCAGGAAGAAGGGAACGTTCATCCGCGAGCGGCAGTCCACGGACACCTCGTTCCGGTAGAACGAGGAATCGTCGATGAAGCTGTACAGCAGATGCGCCTTGGCCGCGTTGCGCCGCGCCATGGCCTCGACACCCGTCAATTCGCCTTCGGTTTGTGCGCGCAGCCACTGGAAGGTGAGCCCGGCCACGTAGATGCCCCAGGTCGGCGGCGTGTTGTACATCGACCGGTTGTCTGCCACGGTCTTGTAGTTGAAGGCGCTGGGGCAGATGTCGAGCGCATGGCCCAGCAGGTCGTCACGCACCACCACAATGGTCAGGCCGGCAGGCCCGAGGTTTTTCTGCGCGCCACCGAAGGCCAGGCCAACGCGGTCCCATGCCACGGGGCGCGAGGCCACGTGCGACGAAAAGTCGATGACCAGCGGCACCGAACTGCCGAGCGCGGCGAGGTCCGGCAATTGCTGGAACTCAACGCCGTTGATGGTCTCGTTGGTGCAGACATGCACGTACGACGCCTTGGCATTGAGTTGCCAGCTGGCTGGATCCGGCAGGCTCGAATGGCCGCCGTCGGCATTGCTGGCGGCAATGCTCGCCGCGCAGTAGCGCTGCGCTTCCTTGTGCGACTTGGTGCTCCAGCTGCCGGTGATGACGAAATCCGCCGCCACGCCGCGCGACAGATTCAGCGGCACGATGGCGTTTTCGCCCAAGCCCCCGCCTTGCATGAACAGAATATGGAAATGCTCGGGCACCGCCAGCAGATGCCGCAAATCGGCTTCTGCCTGTCCGAGGATTTCCCCGAACTCCTTGCCGCGATGGCTCATCTCCATCACGCCGAGCCCGCTGCCATGCCAGTCGAGCATCTCCGCCGCCGCACGTTGCAGCACGGCCTCCGGCATGGCGGCCGGCCCGGCGGAGAAGTTGTAGGGGC
>SEGS01000054.1 GCA_004210915.1 Variovorax sp.
CGTGGGAGGCGGAGGAGGCGGAGGAGGCGGCGGTGAAGGCAATAACACGCTCAGCGCCTCTGCGACCGGCAGCCTGCTGAACGGCGTTGGCCAGACGGTAAGCGGCGTCGGCAGCACGGTTGGCGGCCTCGGGCAAAACACGCCGGCGGGCGGCGTGCTGCAAAACACCGGCAACACTATCGGTAGCGCGGGCTCCGCTGTCAGCACCGGACTGGGCCAGTTGGGCACCGGCAGCAACGCAATCGGCGACACCTTGAGCGGTCTGCCTGCCGTCGTAGACAACAGCGGCAAGACCGTTTCGAGCGCCGGCCAGCTCGTCACCAACATCGGCGGCAATACGCCATTGCGTCCCGTTACAGGGCTCGCAGGCGGCCTGGTCGACAAGGTTGGTGACAGCGTCAGTGGCATCGCCGACAAGCTCGGCAACGTGACGGACAACGGCGCCGTGCGACGGGTGACAGGGACCGCCACGAGGGCCGTGAACTCGATCGACCAAGGCGTGACGACGCTGACCCAGCGCATCGGCGACGGCACCGGTCTGGGCCCGCGAGTCGCCGGCTTGACCAATGGCATCGGCGAGAGCATTCGCGGCGACAACACAACTGGCCTGCGAGCCGGCGTGGGCAATACGGTGGCTGCCGTGGGTGGCCTGGTCCACGCACCCGGCGGCGCACCTTCGGGTCTGGGCGGCGGTCTGGTCGGCGGGCTCACGTCGGCCGTCGGCGGTATCGGCGGTGGAACGGGCCTGGGTGTCGGCGCTGGCGCCGGTGTCTCGGCGGGACCCGGCGGCGTCAGCGCAGGCCTGGGTGTGGGTGCCGTGGCCGGGCTGACCGCGCCCCTCACTGGCGTCGTACCGGTTCTCTCACCGGTCATCGGAACCGTTACGCCAGTGCTGACCCCTGTCGTGGCCGCGGTCGCGCCGGTGGTCGGCACGGTCGTGCAGACTGCGGCGCCAGTCGTCGGGACCGCAGGTTCAGTGGTCGGTGGCGTGGTCCAGGGCGCGACCGGCGCGGTCGGCGGCGTTGTCGGCGGGACAGTGGGCACCGTCGGTACCGTTGTGGGTGGTGTCGGCGGTGTGGCAGGGGGTCTGATTGGCGGCCTCGGCCTCGGGGGGCTCGGTCGCCGATGAACGATGTGCCAGGGTTCTCGATGCGCCATGTAAGTTTTGCGGTGGCCTTGGCGCTGGCCACCGCCGCCACCGGGCTGCATGCGCAGTCCGGCGGCGGCAACCCCCTCGATCAGTTGCCATCGAGCCGGCCGCTGGAGCCGGGCCCGGCGCCGCGCACCACGGTGGATGTGCAAACGCCCGCCGGACCCGCAGAACCGGGCTTGGCGCGCACTGTGACGCCGACCCGGTTCGACATCGAAGGCGTCCAGGCGATCCCCTTCAACGAAGTCGCCAATCTGTTCGCGCCGCTGGCTGGCCAGCCGGTGACGGTGGAGCGCCTGGTGGCGCTCTCGCGCGAGGCCACGGCGCTGTACCGCGAGCGCGGGCATCCGCTGTCCTTCGTCTTCGTGCCCGACCAGACCTTCGATGGCGGGGTCGTGCGCGTCGTCGCGGTCGAGGGCTACATCGCCAGCGTGCGCATCGAGGGTGACAGCGGCGGCGCCGAGCCCAAACTGCGCGAGATCGCCGAGCGCCTGCAAGCCGACCGGCCGCTGACGCAGGCCACCTTCGAGCGCGTGACGCAATTGCTCGCGCGCCTGCCCGGCGTGAAGGTCGACGCCACGGCCTCGCTGCCGCAGACCACCGATGGTGCGACCACCCTGGTGCTCCAGGTCAAGCGCCAGCCCTACAACCTCTCGGTGGGCGCCGACTTGCGCCAGCCGACCTCCCGCGCCGTGCTCAGCGGCGTGATCAACGACCCCTTTGCATCGGGCGGGCAACTGAGCGCCTCGACCTTGATCGGCAACTTCGAGCGCGAGAAGCTGCTGACCGTCGGCTACACGCAGCTGGTCGGCGCCGACGGCTTGCAATTCAAGACCAGCTTCTCCCACTACCGCGGCTACCCGGACGAGCAGTTCGGCCGCGACGACGAACTGGCACGCTTCAACATCAACCGGCGCTTCGAGCTGTCGGCCAGCTACCCGCTCTACCTGAGCGCGACCAGCAGCCTCACGCTGAACGGTGGCTTCTACGCGGTCGACAACATCGACGACTACCGCGAAGCGGCCACCGGCGGCCGCCTGATCGACGACACGCGCGTGCGCGCGCTGTTCGCGCAGCTTTCCTATGCCGACGCCCGCCCCGACCGCAGCCGCACCGCGAGCGTGCTGCTGGCCCAGGGGCTTGATGGCACCGGTGCAATGGCCGAAGTGCGCAGCAACATCAACGGCCTCTCGGGTCCCGGCGTCGCCAAGCTCGATTTCACGCGCATCGCTTTCGACGCGAGCCAGCGGGACCGGTTCGCCAACCAGTGGGGCACGGCCGTGTCCTTCGGCGCGCAGTACAGCGGCCATACGCTCGCGACGTCCGAGCGGATCTCCTTCGGCGGCCCGCGCTTCGGCCGCGGCTATGCCGCCGGTGACGCGGCGGGCGATTCGGGATGGGGCGTGGGTCTGGAGCTGAACCGGCTGTTCCGCCGCGAGGGCACCTGGCTCAAGCAGATCGAGCCCTACCTTTTGGTCGAAGCCGCGCGGGTGTCCAACCAGGAGGGAACGCCCGCACCTGAAAAGCTGGGCTCGGTGGCGCTCGGCGTGCGCCTGTCGGACGCCCGGCACTACAGCCTGGACATCGCCGTCGCGAAGCCGACCGGCGATGCCGCGGCCACCAACCCGGCTCGCAAGCCGCGGCTCAGCCTGATGCTGACCTACCAGCTCGATTCGATGTAGCCAGCCGGCGCGGCAGGCGGCTCACAGACCGCGCGCGCCGATGGCGCCGAGTACGCCGTGCGTCAACGTGCGCCGCAGCGTGGCATGGCGGCCGCCGACATCGGCCACATCGTCTTCATTGCCGATTTCGCGTTGCGCATCGGCCCAGACCAGGTCGGCGTGGCGCGCCAGCACCTGCCGGCGGGCTGCATCACTTTCGCGCGCGATGACCGCGGTCAGCACGTCCAGCATGCGAATCATCACGGCCGTGCTGCCCGCCGCATTTTGGCGAATCATGTGGAACATGACATCGACCAGGCTGCGGTAACTCACGCTCGGGACCACCAGCGCCACCGCGCCGTCGTGAACCGTCACGCCACTGGGCAGGTGAGTTCCCGCCAGGTCGCACAACGTGGCCCCCAGCCGGTCGAGCACGCTCATGGCAGTGTGCGGATCGTTGATTCCCGGGGACAGTGCGCGCACAGCGACTTCCACCAGTTGCCGCACCGCGTATTCGGCGTCACCGCCGCTGCCTCGTGCCGCCCCCAGCGCCGTGGCGCGGCGCACCGCCTCTTCGGCCTCCGGCACCTGCACCGACATCACGGCGATCGGCGCGCCTGGAAACACGTAGTCGCCCTTTCGCACGAGCAACCGGATCGCGGTGCCCTTCCCGGCAGCCCATTCCGCCAGGCCTTTCTCGTCCAGCTGCTGCAGGTAGCCCCGGCGTGCGTCGACGATGGGGACGGCGCTCGACCAGAACGCTGGCGGCGGTGGCTCGGGCTGCATCTGGTCGGTGACCGTCGAAGCCATGGCGCTGCGAACGTCGGCGCTGACCAGGTCCACGACCGTGTCGACGTTGATGCGGTTGGCCATGTGGGCCACGAAATAAACCAGCGTCGCCACGCAGGCAAAGGCCAGCAGGATGCCGACGCTCAACGCCAGGTGCGGCGTGAAAGGCCCCTCTTCCTGGGTTCTGACGCTGCGCAACACCATCAGGGCGTAGGAAAACGTTCCGAGGAACGCACCGAGCGTCATCTGCACGCCACGATCGCTGGTGAAGTTGCGCAGCAGGCGCGGCCCCATCTGCCCGGCTGCCAGGGACAACGCGGCAATGGTGATGGAGAACACTGTCCCCGCAACGCCGATCGCCGAAGAGGCAATGGCACCAAGCAAGGTTCGCGCGCCGGTACCTCCGCCGTTGTAGAACCAGTCGCTTTCAGTGAGCCAATCGGGCAAGCGATCGCTGCGGTCCAGTTCCAGCAAGCCGATCGCCAGCAGGACGGCTGCCAGGACCATGGCCGCAGGGACGAGCCAGAAGGTGTCGCCGAGTTGGCTGAAGAGCTTGCGAAATCTGGCGTTCATTTTGAGGGGACGTGGTCATCGGAGAGGCTAGTCCTCAGGTCGTCGGCGGCGCGTGGGACACGAAGCAGTATTGACGCGGATCGTTCAGCAGCCTGCGGGTGGCGTCTGCCTAGGCTTGGCGGGTCGCGGCCGGCCCGCCGCTGGCCGCATCGCCCTGGCGCGGCAGACCTGCGACCGCCACCATGTGCTCGGCCAGCGTGTCATAAAGCGGGCGCGTGATCATCCGCGACACCAGAGAAGCCAGCATCGCCGCGGCCATGAGGCTCAGAACCATCGAGTGACCGTCGACCATCTCCATCACGATGATGAAAGCCGTGAGCGGCGCACGGGTCACGGCCGCCAGAAATGCGGCCATGCCCATCGCGATGAGGGCCGGCGCAAGCGTGGCATCGAAGGCCTGCGAGATGGCGTTCCCGATGCCCGCGCCCACCGACAGGGAGGGCGCGAAGATGCCGCCCGGCACGCCACACCACGCCGACAACCAGGTGGCCACCAGCTTCAGCAGCGTGGCGAGCGGCGTCAATTCGACGTGGCCTTGCAGCATCTCCTTGACCGCTTCGGAACCCGAGCCGAAGGTGACGCCACCGGTGACCAGGCCGATCACCGCGATGGCCAGCCCGCAGGCCGCAGCGAAGCGCACCGGGAACCGCGCCCGCCATGCACTGAACCGTCCCGGCGCGCCGGTGAGCGAGGCGATCAGCAGGCGCGAGAACAGCCCGCCGGCGACGCCGCACACGAGCGTGACGAGCAGCCCCGGGCCCACTGCCGTCCACGTCAGTGTCGGCACCCTGATCACACCGAAATAGCTCGCGTTGCCGAAGACCGAAACGGCCACCAGTCCCGCCAACACGATGGCGGTGATGATCAATCCGCTCGCGCGGGACTCGATGCGTCCCGAAAGCTCTTCAATGGCAAATACGACCCCGGCCAGCGGCGCATTGAAGGCGCCGGCAATGCCCGCCGCGCCACCGGCCAGCAGCAACCCGCGACCGTCGATGGACGTGTCGGGCGACAGCCAGCGGCGCGCATGCTGCATCACGCCGGCCGCGACCTGGACCGAGGGACCTTCACGCCCGATCGACAGGCCTGCCGCGAACCCCGCCACCGCCAGCCCCATCTTGGCCAGCGTCAGCCACAGCGAGACGAAGCGGTGTTGCTCATGGCGCGGCACGTCGTTGTGCAGCGCGGCCTTGACTTGGGGAATGCCCGATCCCGCAGCATTGGCGAACCACCGGCGCGTGACGAAGACGATGGTGGCCGTGATGGCCGGCGTGACCACAAGGCAAGCCCAGGGATGGCGGTGAAAAAGCGCCATGAACCCGGCTGACGCCCACTCGCTGACCAGCGTGAAGACCACGACAAAGCCGCCAGCCGCGACGGCGTAGGCCAGCACGATCGCCCTGTCCAGCCATGTGCGCCAGTTCGAAAGCTCGCTGCGCAGATGCGCGAAGAAGTCGGGTTCCTGGTTCATCCGTACGTTGGACGGTACACCGCTTCGTCGTTCGCCATGGCGCGGGATGCGCGCTCGGCGCCGCTTCAGCCGAAATTCGGTGCCCGCCGCTCGCGCAGCGAGGCCACGCCTTCGCGCACGTCGGGGCCGGCAAAGCCCATGAATTCCATCGCCAGCGAGGCATCGAAGGCCGGGCCGGCCTGGCGCAGCCAGTTGTTGAGCGCGTACTTGGTGAAGCGGATCGCGCTCTGGCTGCCAGCCGCGAGCCGGTCGGCGATGTCGTAGGCGCGCGGCAGCAGGTCGGCTTCGTCGACCGCGAGCGATACGAGGCCGATGCGCTCGGCCTCCTCGCCGCTCACGGGCTCGCACAACAGCAGGTGGTACTTGGCCTTGGCCATGCCGCACAGCAGCGGCCAGACAATGGCCGCATGGTCGCCGGCGGCCACGCCCAGGCGCGTGTGGCCGTCGACGATCTTCGCGGTCTTCGATGCGATCGACACATCGGCCAGCAGCCCCGCCACCAGGCCCGCGCCGACGGCCGGGCCGTGCATGGCGCTGACGATCGGCTTGTCGCAGTTGATGAGGTTGTAGACCAGATCGCGCGCCTCTTTCCACACGCGCTGGCGCACGCTGTCGTCGGTGGTCATGGCCTCGACCATCGCCAGATCGCCGCCGCCCGAGAAGCCCAGGCCCTCGCCACGCAGCACGGCCACGCGCACGGTGTCGTCGGCGGCGACATCGCGCCAGATCTCGGCGATTTCGCGGTGCCCGTCGTGGCCGGCCGTGGGCAGCTTGCCGTTGAGCGCACGCATCTGGATGTCGAGCACGGCGTTGTTGGCACCACGGCGCGTGATGGCCAGGGTCTGGTAGCGGGCGTAGTCCATGGGCATGGCGTCAGGGCGTTCAGCGCCGGGCCGCGAGCTCGCGGCATTGGCGCAGGTTGTCTTCGAAGCGCGGGGCGAGCCGCGGCTCGCACACATCGCCGGCGGGAATGAGGCGACAGAGGCCGACCACGTTGTAGTCCATCACGGCTTCGGTGCAGGCGCGGTACGGGGTCAGCGCCGGGTTGCTCAGCGACTTGAAGCCCCAGCGCTCCGAGAACTCGACCATGCGCCCCATGGACTGCTCGAAGAAGTCGCGGTCACGCGCCGAGACAGCCGCTTCCATCTGTGGCAGTTCCTTGCCGAGGAAGCCGACCGCCGCAGCAGGGAACTCGGCCGCGGACTGCTGCGCCGTGGCGCCGGAAGCGCCCACGAGGCAAATGGCGGCCAGGAGGAATGCAGCGGGTGAAAGCTGCGGCGCGAAACGAAAGAAAAAAGTCGAAGACATGGCGGCGGCAGGAGTCGAGGGCAGGCGGCGATTTTGCAACGGCTGCCGACGCCGCCGGTGCGGGACAATGCCCACCCACTCTGACATCGACCGCATGGCACGCAAACCTTCCCGACCGCCGCACACCTACGAGCGCGGCATCCTTTGCCTCCTGATCGGCGCCGCCGTGTTGCTGGCACCGCGCTTCCTGGGCAACTCGGGCCTGGCCGCGACCATCGCCGGTGCCTCGGCCGTGGGCTGGTTCGCCCTGGTGATGGGCGTCGCGCTCATCGCAGTGGATCTGGTGCAGCGCGCCCGGTCGCGGAACAAGTAGCGGCGTCGCGAGGGCCACGACGGCCCGGCCGTCAGCCCTTCTTCAGCATCTTCTTCACGAGCTCGACCACAGCCAGCACGATCGCGCCGGCCACGATGCCGACCACCGCGTTGGCCGCCATCGAACCGAGCGTGCCGAGCAGGCCGCCCGCGTTCTGCGCCCAGGCCTCGACCGCATGGCCGACCGCGGGCACGCCGTGCACCAGGATGCCGCCGCCCACGAGGAACATGGCCGCCGTGCCGGCGATCGACAGGCCCTTCATCAGCCAGGGCGCTGCCGCCAGAATGCCGCGACCCAACGCCCGTGCGCCCGCATTGGCGCGCTGGCTCAGGTACAGCCCGGCGTCGTCGAGCTTGACGATGCCCGCCACGAGGCCGTAGACGCCCACGGTCATGATGGCCGCAATGCCGGCCAGCACCGCGAGTTGGGTCGTGAAGTTCTGGCCCTGCACCGTGCCCAGCGTGATCGCAATGATCTCGGCCGAAAGGATGAAATCGGTACGCACCGCGCCCTTGATCTTTTCCTTTTCCATCGCGACCACGTCGATGGCCGGATCGATCACCGCTTCGACGTGCTGCGCCTTGCTGGCCTCGGCCGCTTCCTTGTGCAGGAACTTGTGCGCCAGCTTCTCGCAACCCTCGAAGCACAGGAAGGCGCCGCCGACCATCAACAGCGGCGTGACCAGCCAGGGCAGCCAGGTCCCGATGGCCAGGGCCGCCGGCACGAGGATCAGCTTGTTGACGATCGAGCCCTTGCACACGGCCCAGACCACGGGAAGTTCGCGCTCGGCCTTCACGCCCGAGACTTGTTGCGCGTTGAGCGCCAGGTCATCGCCGAGCACGCCGGCAGTCTTCTTGGCAGCGACCTTGGTCAGGACCGCGACATCGTCGAGAACGGCCGCGATGTCGTCGAGCAGCAGGAGCAGGCTGGTGGCCATGGGAAATTCTTTCTCAGACCGCGCGCTTGAGGCGGATTTCTTCGATCTTCACGGAGCCGACGGCCGTGGTCTTGAGGGTCTTCATGTCGCGCTTGAAAGCCGCGAGTTCATGGAAGCGCAGCGCGCGTTCGTTGCGGATGGGCACCCAGACGGTGACTTCGGTGCAGCCCTCTTCTTCGAGGCCGTCGCGCGCGGCGTCCCACAGCAGCACGCCGACGCCCTTGTCCCAGTGTTCGGGCAGGACGTAGATCGACCAGATCTCGCCCGTGGTCGACTTGGTCTTGGGATCGCGCGAGCGGTCGAAGCCGACGAACCCGACGACCTTGCCACCGCGCGTGGCCACATGCACCTGAGGCTCGGCGAACTCGATGGCTTCGCGCCACTTGGCTTCGCGCGTGACCGGCGCCAGGGCGTCGAGTTCTGCCTCGGGCAGGATGCCCTCGTAGGCAGCGCGCGCGGCGGCGGCGTGGACTTCGGCGACGGCCTTGGCGTCGCTCATTTCAGCGGGGCGGACTTCGTAATCGGACATGGAAAGCGGGAACGAGCAGTAAAGCTGCGTATTGTCGCTGCGCCGCTAAACTGGCCGCCGCATTCGTTTCAATCCGGAGAGTCACCATGGCCAAAAGTCAGCAGCGCAGCACCAAGGAAGCCAAGAAACCCAAGAAGGACACGTCGCCGCCGAAGCCGCTGACGCCCGGCCTCGAGCCCGTGCGCACCGTCATCACCACCGCGGTCATCCCGCGCGGCAAGCTGAAGAACAAGTGACGACGCCGGCGCCGCAGCGCCACAACCCGCTGCACGGCCTGACGCTCGAAGCCATCGTGACGGCGCTGGCCGACCACTACGGCTGGGAAAGCCTGGGCCAGCAGATCAACATCCGCTGCTTCACGCACGACCCGAGCGTGGGCTCGAGCCTCAAGTTCCTGCGCAAGACGCCGTGGGCGCGCGAGAAAGTCGAGAGCCTCTACCTCTTCATGCTGCGCGAGCAACGCCGGGACGCGCGCGAAGCCGACGGGCAGTGAAAGTCCGGATCGCGCCCGCGGGCCTCGACTTCGACGCCGAGCCCGGGCACACGCTGCTGCAGGCAGCCGAAGCCGCGGGCATCGAGCTGCCCAGTTCCTGCCGCAATGGCACCTGCCGCACCTGCCTCTGCCGCCTGACCTCGGGCCAGGTCCGCTACCGCATCGAGTGGCCGGGCGTGAGCGTCGACGAGAAAGAGGAAGGCTGGATCCTGCCCTGCGTGGCCGAGCCGCTGGGCGACGTGCGGCTCGACGTGCCGCTGGCGCGCTCGCTGTTCTGACGCTCTTCTGACCGCTCCTCTGACCGCTCCCTCCGGCGCGGCGCGCGCCGGGCGCGTCAGCGGCGCATGTCGGGCGCCGCGATCCGGTCACGCTGTGCCAACGACGGGAACACCCGGAACCATGCCAGCGCCACCACGATGGTGCCGACCCCGCCCAGCACCACCGAGCCGACCGGCCCCAGCAGCGCGGCCGTCGCGCCGGACTCGAACTCGCCCAGCTGGTTGCTCGCGCCGATGAAGATCGAGTTGACCGCACTGACGCGGCCGCGCATCGCGTCGGGCGTTTCGAGCTGCACCAGTGTCTGGCGAATCACGACATTGACCATGTCCGCGCCGCCCGACACCGCCAGCGCCACCAGCGACACGACAAAGCTGCGCGAGATGCCGAACACCACCATGCAGATACCGAAGAGCGCCACCGCCAGCAGCAGCGTGCGCCCGACATGGCGCTCGACCGGGCGGCGCGTGAGCACGATCGACATGGCCAGCGCGCCCACGGCCGGCGCACTGCGCAGCAGGCCCAGCCCCCACGGACCCGTGTGCAGGATGTCCTTCGCATAGATCGGCAGCAAGGCGACCGCGCCACCGAGCAGCACCGCGAACAGGTCGAGCGACACCGCGCCGAGCACGGGCTTGCGCCGCCAGATGAAGTCGACGCCTGCGAACACGGTGGCCAGCGTGACCGGCTCGCGCGGCGCCGGCGTGTACGCGTAGCGCAACCGCAGCACCAGCCCGCAGGCGATCGCGAAGCACAGCACGCTGGCGCCGTACACCACGCCCATGCCCGCGATGAACAGCAGGCCGCCGAGCGCCGGCCCGCCGATGATTGCGCCTTGCAGCCCCGCCGAACTGAAGGCCATGGCACGCGGCAGCATCAACGGCGGCACCAGCAGCGGCGTCAGCGCCTGCTGCGCCGGCATCTGGAACGCGCGCACGGCACCGAGCACCAGCGACAGGCCCAGCAGCAAGGCGCGGTCGTCATGCCCACCGCTGAAAGCGATCCACAGCGCCAGCGCTACCGCGCCCTGCACTGCGAAGCAGATCGCCACGATGCGCCCCCGGTGGTGTCGGTCCACGACATGGCCGGCCAACAGGGCGAGCAGGAGCGCGGGCACGAACTGGTAGAGGCCGACCAGCCCCAGGTCCCACGCGCTGCCCGTGAGTTCGTACATGTGCCAGCCGATCGCGACCAGCAGCATCTGCGAGGCCGCCGTGCCGAACAGCCGCGCCACCCAGAGCTGCATGAACGGCCGCTCGCGCGTGAGATCGGAGAACGTGGGCGCGACGGCAGGCATGCGCCCGAGGATATCGGAGCGCCCGCATCCAAGCCCTAGACTCGCTCCCCGAATGTCCGACCTTGCCGTGATCCACGAAGACGCGCACCTGCTGGTGCTCGACAAGCCCGCGGGCCTGCTGTGCGTGCCGGGGCGCGGGGACGACAAGCAAGACTGCCTGAGCGCGCGGGCCTTGGCGCGCTGGCCGGATGCGCTGGTCGTGCACCGGCTCGACATGGCGACCAGCGGGCTGGTGGTGATGGCGCGCAGCCTGGCCGCGCAGCGCGCGCTGGGCGAGGCTTTCGAGCACCGACGCGTGCACAAGCGCTACGAGGCCATCGTCGACGGCGTGCTGCCGCCAGGCGATGCGTGGTCGCAGATCGATGCGCCGTTGATCGCCGATTGGCCGAACCGGCCGTTGCAGAAAGTCGATGCGGCGGGCAAGCCCAGCGTCACGCGATGGCGCACCCTGCGCGCGCTGCCCGAACGCGGCGCGAGCCACCTGCTGCTGGAACCGTTGACCGGTCGCACCCACCAGTTGCGCGTGCACCTGATGGCGATCGGCCACACCATTCTGGGCGATGCACTCTACGGCGATGAAGCGATCAGGGCTCGTGCGCCGCGCCTGTGGCTGCACGCCACCGAGCTTGCCTTCGCGCACCCGGACTCGCAGGAACCGATGCGCTTCGCGAGCGCCGCGCCCTTCGGTTGATCAGCCTCCGATCAACCTTTCACCACCAGCACGGGCATCGATGCTTCCTGCAGCACGCGCTGGGTGACGCTGCCGAGCAGCAGTTTCTCGATGCCAGAGCGGCCATGCGAGCCCATCACGATCAGGTCGGCCGCGATGGCGTTGGCGGTGTCGACGATGCCTTCATGCACCACATGGCCGTCGATCACGCGCTGGTCGCTGTGCAGGCCCTCAATGGCCAGGGCGGCGACGCCTCGGGCCAGGGCCGCGTTCGCGCTGGCCGTGGCCGCGGCCAGGTATTCGTTCTGGCCCAGCGCGTAGTCGGCGCCAACGCCGATGAAGGGGTAGTTGTCGATCACGTGGATCAGGGTGATGCGACTGCCGAAAGCCAAGGCCAGGCCGCTGGCCTTGCTGACGGCGAGCATCGAGGTTTCGGAACCATCGATGGGAACCAGGATGTGATTGAACATGGCGATCCTCGCTTTCTTTCTTTCACGGGCACAGGGTCCGCGCCGTGGCGGACCGGGCCTTCAATGTAACCCCATGACCCGCACCGGCTTGTAGGACGCCCCCCGCCGCCGCCGGGGCTTCATTCGCCCTGGAACGCGCCGGCCCGGCAGGTCACGACGAGCGTGTCGCGCCAGCCGCCTTTGCCCTCGACCAGCGGCTGGATCGGGGTCGATTCGTGGATCACTCGCGCATCGTCCAGCAGCAGCAGCGTCCAGGGCTCGGTCATGGTGAAGCGCTCGCCGCGACGGCCCGCCGCCTCGAAGACCCGCGTTTCACCGCCCTTGATGCCCTGGCGCCCCACCAGCGCCACGGCCACCAGATCGACACCGTCGCGGTGCGCGCCTTCGGGCGTCGGGCGGCCGATGCCGCCTGCGGTGTCGATACGGAACTGGTGCGCTTCCACGTACCACGGCTGCGGCCCGCGCAACGCGCTCGCCGCTTCGCCGAGCCGCTGCATCAGCCGCTGCCAGACCGGCTGCGCGACCGTTTTATCGGCCATCGGCGCGAACCAGCGCTGCATGCCGCCATGCAGCGCGTTGTATTCGAGAGGCTGCCAATGCGCGCGGTGCGGCACCGGCTGCAACCGCGCACCGTCGACCGTGAAGCAGGCGTGGCGCCGGGTGCGGTAGCGGCCGCCGTCTTTCAGATATTCATCGGGCGGCAGGTCGTCCCAATCGGGATGCAGCGCCTCGAGCGCGGACAGCGGCATGCCCAGCCACGCGGCCACATCCTGCGGAGCGACGACGGCATAGCCCTGGTCGCGCAAGGTGGCGTGCAGCCCGGCGGGCGCCGTCCAGGGCGGCGAGAAGGCGGCCGCCGTCATAGCGCGGGATGCGGCGACGGCGGCAGGCGGGGCCGCATCAGGCCGCGACCTTCACGCCCTTCCAGAAGGCGACGCGGTCCTTGATCGACTCGGCCTCGGGCTTGGGATCGGCGTAGTACCAGGCGGCGTCGGTGTTGAGTTCGCCGTTGACCAGCAGCGAGTAGTAGCTCGCGGTGCCCTTCCACGGGCAGGTGGTCTTGTGGTTGCTGAAGGTCACGTGATCGCGGTTGAGCGCGCTCATCGGGAAGTAGTGGTTGCCTTCGACGAGCACGGTGTCGTCGCTCTCGGCGATGGTGGCGCCGTTCCAGGTTGCTTTCATCTTGAATCTCCAGATCCCGGGGGCACGGAACGCACCCCGTTCGCGCGTCGCGCGGGCAGCGCTATTGTGCAACCGCCGCCATGACGCGGATCAGGCCGCCAGCCAGTGCACGCTGAAGAGCCGGTCCGGATCGGTCCACACGGCAGCCGGCCGGAAACCCGCGCGCACCGCGAGTGCACGCAGGCCGTCGACCGTGAACTTGTGCGAGTACTCGGTGTGCAGGGTCTCGCCCTCTTCGAAGACGAAGGCTTCTTCGCCGATGCGCACGGTCTGTGGCCGCAGGCTTGCCAGATGCATTTCGATGCGCTGACGCGGCGCGTTGTAGAACGCCGCGTGCGCGAATCCCGCCAGGTCGAAATCGGCACCGAGTTCTTCGTTCGCGCGGCGCAGCAGGTTCAGGTTGAAGGCCGCCGTGACGCCGTCTGCATCGTTGTAGGCGGCGTGCAGTAGCGCCGGATCTTTCACAAGGTCGACGCCGATCAGCAGCCCGCCGCCCCGCAGCAAGCGCGCGGCCAGCTGCAGGAAGGCCAGTGCCTCGTCGGGCTGGAAGTTGCCCAGCGTGGAGCCGGGGAAGAAGCCCACGCGGGAGCCCGCACCCGGTGCCGCCGCGGGCAGCACCAGCGGCATGGTGTAGTCGGCCACGATAGGCTGCACGGCCAGCTGCGGGTAGTCGGCGCGCAAGCGCGCTGCGGCGCCTTCCAGATGCTCGCCGGAGATGTCGATCGGCAGGTAGCGGCGCGGCGTCTCCAGTGCATCGAGCAGCAGCCGCACCTTGGTGAGCGAACCGGCGCCGAACTCCACGATCTCCGCGTTCGGGCCGATGTGCGCCGCGATGTCGCCGGCACGCGCCTCAAGGATGCCGAGCTCTGTGCGCGTCGGGTAGTACTCGGGCAGTTCGCAGATGCGGTCGAACAGCTGCGAGCCGGCCGCGTCGTAGAAGAACTTGGGCGAAATGCTGCGCGGGCGGCCCGCGAGCCCGGCCCGCACTGCGCGGCCGAACTCGGAAACCGGCGCGCTGTCCGGCGCGTTCCGGGGCGGCATGCGGGGTACCGGGTCCAGTTGAAAGAGCGGGTTGCGCATCAGAGATCCTTCGCGAGCCGCAGCCCCGTGAATTGCCAGCGCGCGGCCGGCGGAAAGAAATTGCGGTAGCTCGGCCGAGTGTGACCTTCGGGCGTGGCCACGCTGCCCCCGCGAAGAACAAGCTGCCCGACCATGAACTTGCCGTTGTATTCGGCAGCCACCCCCGGCAGCGGTCGGAAGCCGGGGTATGGGTCGTAGGACGAGCGCGTCCATTGCCACACGTGCCCAGTGAGCTGTCGCATGCCGGGCAACGTGGAGGCCGCCTCCCATTCGAACTCGGTCGGCAGCCGTGCGCCGGCCCATTCGGCATAGGCCGCCGCTTCGTAGAAGCTCAGGTGAGCCACCGGCGCGTCGGGCTCGAGCGGTCTGACGCCACTCAAGCCAAACACCTGCCAGCCCGCATGGCCCACGCCATGTGGCGCAAGCCGGGGATCGTCGGGCGCGAGCCAGTACGCGGGGCATCGCCAGTCCTGTGCCTGCACCGCCGCCCACCCTTCGGACAACCAAAGCTCAGGCCGCCGGTACCCGCCATCGGCGATGAATTGCGCATATTCGGCGCAGTTCACCAGGCGGTCGGCGATGGAATGGGGTTGCAGCAGGGCCGTGTGGCGCGGCGTCTCGTTGTCGAAGGAAAAATCGGCAACGGCCGTGTCGCCAGCGCTCGCGCCATGGCCGATCTCGACCAGTCCGCCCGGTTGCGCCTGCCACTGCATGGCCGGCGGCACCGATGCCAAGCGCAGCGCCGGACCCGCGGCGGGCCGGTAGGCCGGCAGCAGCGGGTTGCACGAGAGCGCATGGAGGATGTCGGTCAGCAACAACTCCTGGTGCTGCTGCTCGTGATGCAGGCCGAGCGTGACGATCGGCTCGATCACGCGCCACAGGGCTTCGTCGGCCTGGCCAAGCAGCGCGTCCACAGCGTCGTCCACGTGCTGGCGATACGCAGCCACTTCATCGACCGACGGCCGCGTGAGCAGACCACGCTGCGGCCGCGGATGCCGCGGCCCGAGCGCCTCGTAGTACGAATTGAAGAGGTAGTGAAAGCGCGGATCGAACGCCTCGTAGCCGGTCGCATGCGGCTGCAACAGCACCGTCTCGAAGAACCAGGTGGTGTGCGCCAGGTGCCACTTCGTCGGGCTGGCGTCGGGCATCGACTGGATGCACTGATCCTCGGCGGAAAGCGGTGCAGCCAGGGCGGCGCTGTGGGCACGGACCGCAGCGAAGCGCGCGCGGAGGGCGTCGGTCGCGGGTGCGATCGAGCGGGTCGGGGTCATGCGGTCTCCATGGAATGCGCCGGGCCCTTGTTTTTAGCCGAGGCGCAGGATGCAGCCCCGTAGGACAAGCCCGCGCGGCGCCCGGGGCCGACGGCGCGGCGTCTTCCCGCGCCGGCACGCGCCGGATAATCGCGGCATGAACGCCCATGCCCCTGCTTCCCGCCCGCATGTGGTGATCGTCGGATGCGGCTTCGGCGGCCTCGAAGCCGCTCGCACGCTGCAAGATGCGGCGGTCGACATCACCGTGATCGAGCGCACCAACCACCACCTCTTCCAGCCGCTGCTGTACCAGGTCGCGACCGCCGGCCTGGCGGCCCCGTCGATCGCAGCGCCCGTGCGCGTGCTGTTTCGTGGGCAGCCCTCGATCACCACCTTGATGGGCGTGGTCACCGGCATCGACACGACCGCGCGACAGGTGCAGCTGGACGATGGCGCGCGCATTCGCTATGACCACCTGGTGGTGGCGGCCGGTGCGGGCCACAGCTACTTCGGCCACGACGAATGGGCGCCCGTGGCGCCCGGGCTCAAGACGCTGTCGGATGCCTTCGAGATCCGGCGCCGGGTGCTCATGGCCTTCGAGGCGGCCGAAAGCCTGGACGACGAAGCCGGGCGCCGCGCCCTGCTCACCTTCGTGGTGATCGGTGCCGGCCCGACCGGCGTCGAGATGGCCGGCACGCTGGCCGAGATCGCCCGTCACACGCTGGCCGGCGAATTCCGCCGCATCGACCCGCGCAGCGCGCAAGTCCTGCTGATCGAAGGCGGCCCGCGCGTTTTGCAGGCGATGCCTGAAGACCTGAGCCACAAGGCGCTGCGCCAACTCGAAAAGCTCGGCGTCGAGGTGCGGCTGAACGCGAAGGTGACCGCCATCGATGCAGAAGGCCTGCAGGTGGAAGCCGCCGCCGGCCCCGATGGCGCCGCCACGCCGAGTTACCGCATCGACAGCCGCTGCATCGTCTGGGCCGCCGGCGTCGCGGCTTCGCCGCTGGGCCGCCTGCTGGCCGACACCACCGGCGCCGAATGCGACCGCGCCGGCCGCGTCAAGGTCGAGCCCGACCTGAGCCTGGCGGGCCACCCCGAGATCAGCGTGGTGGGCGACCTCGCCGCGGCGATGAGCCACCTGCCCGGCAAGCCGCCCAAGCCGGTGCCCGGCGTGTCACCGGCCGCCAAGCAGATGGGCCGCACCGCGGCGGCCAACATCATCCGCCGCATCGCCGGCCAGCCGACGCGGCCGTTCCGCTACCGCGACTACGGCAACCTCGCGACCATCGGCCGCAACGCAGCCGTCGTCGATCTCGACACACCCTTCGGCCCGCTGCGCTTCAGCGGCCGTCCGGCCTGGCTGTTCTGGCTGTTCGCGCACGTCTACTTCCTCATCGGCTTTCGCAACCGCACCGTCGTGCTGATGGACTGGGCCAGCGCCTACTGGAGCTTCCGGCGAAATGCGCGGGTGGTGACGGACCACAGCGCAAGAGACGGCAAGGGGCCGCGAAGCGAATCGTGAGGAGCCAGCAGGGCCGCCCGGAGCCGTGCGCTCAGGGTGTCGCGGCCTTGGCCTCCGCCTCCTGCAGCAGCCGCCACATCACTTTGCCGGCACCGCTCTTGGGCAATGCGTCGACAAACTGCACCTGGCGCGGGATCTTGTAGACCGCCATGTTCTCTCGGCACCAGTCGATGATCTGTTGCTCGGTCGTGTCCTTGTGCGTGGCGCGCAGCACCACGACGGCCTTGACCGATTCGCCGCGGTAGGCGTCCTTCGTCGAGATGATGCAGGCCTCCTGGATCGCGGGATTCCTGAACATCAGCAGTTCGACCTCGGCCGGCCAGACCTTGAAGCCGCTCGCGTTGATCATGCGTTTGAGCCGGTCGGTGATGAAGAAGTAGCCGTCCTCGTCCATGCGGCCCATGTCGCCGGTGCGGAAGAAGCGCTGGCCTTCGAATTCGACGAACGCTGCCGCCGTCGCGTCGGGCCGCTTCCAGTAACCCTGGAACACCTCGGGGCCGCGCGTGATGATCTCGCCCGATTCGCCGATGGGCATTTCGACCAGCGTGTCGGGATCGACCACACGCGAGTCGGTGCTCATGTACGGGATGCCCAGGCACTGCTGCTTGGGGTTCTCGAAGGGGTTGGCATGCGAGGGCGCGGCCGTCTCGGTGAGGCCGTAGCCTTCCTGGTACTTCAGGCCGTACTGCTCGAGCAGGCGCTGTGCGATGGCCTGCGGCATCGCCGCGCCGCCGCCGCCGATGTACATCAGGCTGCTGAGGTCGTAGCTTGCGAAGTTGGGGCTGGCCATGAGGTCGATGACCATGGTGGGGATGTTGGTCCAGCTCGTGACCTTCCAGCGCGAGATCAGGCGGCCCGCCACGTCGCGGTCCCAGCGCGGCATGATGACCAGCGTGCCGCCAAACACGATGGCTGTGTGCAGCACGCTCACCACGCCGGTGATGTGGAACATCGGCACCACCGTCAGCACCACGGCCTCCGACGACCCAAGTCCCCAGAGCTGGCTGGCAAAGGCGTTGTGGTTGAGGCTCGAATGGTGGTGGATGCAGCCCTTGGGCAGGCCGGTGGTGCCGCTCGTGTACGGCAGCAGCGCCATGTCGTCGGCGCCAACCGTGTGCGGCGGTGGCGTGTGGCCCGCAGCCATCGCGTCGGTCCAGTGCATCACTTCGCCACCGTCGAGCGTGGGCAACGAATGCCGCGTCAGCAGCCAGTCGCGCCAGGCCGCGGCGGGCGCTTCGTCGCCGCTCACGTCGGCGTCGAAGGCATCGGTGAACTGCGTGACGATCAGGTGCGCGAGGCGCTCCTTCGGGTCGAGCGCGTTGTTGGCCTTGGCGATCTCGGCCGCGAGATCGCCCGTGGTGATGGCGACTTTCGCGTCGGGGTCGGTGATGTAGTGCTTGAGCTCCTCGGCCCGGTTCATCGGGTTGACCGGCACAACCACCGCGTTGGCCCGCAGGATCGCGAAGTGCGCGATCACAAGTTGCGGGCAGTTCTGCATGGCCAGCATCACGCGGTCGCCGCGCTTCACGCCCAGCGCGTGCAGCGTGCCGGCAAGCTGCTCGGTCTGCGCGAGGAAGTCGCGGTAGCTGATGACGGTGCCAAAGAAGACCAGCGCGGCCTTGTCCGGGAAACGCGCGGCCGAGGTGGCCAGGTTGTGCCACAGCGAGGTGGCGGGAACGGTGATCGATCGGGGCAGGCGCTGTGGCCAGAACTTGTAGTGCGGGCGGTCCATGGAGTCTCCAGAGTGACGACAAGCCTACGCGGCGGCGCCACCGCGGCCCATCGGGGAAGCACCGAGCCGGTCGCGTTGGCGACCCGGCCGTTCGCGTTGCTGGCCGACAGACGCCGCGCGGCCCGCGCCGTAAAAAGGATCGGCACATCCAACGTTCAATCACTGAAGGAATCCACATGGCAGAGAAGCACGCAAGCGTTCATTGGGAAGGCGCCGGCAAGACCGGCAAGGGTCAGATCAGCACCGAGACCGGGGCGCTGAAGGACTACCCGTACGGCTTTGCCAGCCGCTTCGAGGATGACCGCCGCGGCACCAACCCCGAGGAGATCGTCGGCGCCGCGCACGCCGCATGCTTCACGATGGCCTTCGCCTTCGCACTCGAGAAGGAAGGGCTGGCGGCCACCGCGCTCGACACCAAGGCGGCGGTGCGTCTGGCCAAGGACGGCGACGGCTTCAAGATCGATCGCATCGCGCTCACGCTCGACGCGGCCATTCCCGGCATCGACGAGGCGAAGTTCCAGCAGATCGCCGAAGGCGCCAAGGCCGGGTGCCCACTGTCGAAGGCGCTGGCCAGCGTGCCCGAGATCACCCTGAAGGCCACGCTGCGCGCCTGAAACCGCCGGCGCGCGCAGCGCGCTCCGGCCAACCCATCGTCATGCGCGGAGGCCATCCTCATCGGTGCTGGCGCAGACCGCCGCCTCGACTTCGGTTTCGGCCTCGACCGGCGCCAGCATCGAGCCCCTGCAATGGGAAACGCCGCAATGGCAGGGGTAGGCCGAGGCGGGCGAACCGTCGTCCGCGGTGAGGCAGTAGTCGATGAACAGTTCGTCGCCCGCCTCCACCGCGACCAGCGTCTGGAACTTCAACAGCAGCCGGCCGGCTTCGTCGTACTCCTCGACCGCTTCACAGTTCGGCTCGCACGAATGGTTGAGGTGCCGCGTGCCATTGCCACCCTTGGCGCCGTCGATGGTCTCGCCGTTCGACAGCGTGAAAAGGTAGGTGAGCTGGTCGTTCCAGTCGCGCGCCGCGATCTCGGCGGGCGAATAGCGGCGGCCTTCGTAGAGACCGAGGAACGAGAAGGCCGGCAGGTCGCGCGTGGCGAAAGCGCCGAGGCCGTGCACGCCGCTCTGCGCGACCCGCAGGTAGGGGGTGGGCGAGGATTTTTTTTGGCGGGCTTTGGTCATGCGCGATGGGGAGGCGAAAGGAAAAGGGAAGATCGGCGGGGAATCGAAGCACGGTTCGGACCATAAGACCGGACAGCCGCCGGCTCATGCGCCACTTCATACCCCAAGGCGGTTCATGCGCCTGTCATGCGCGGGGCGCGTCCGGCAGCGCCGGCTGCGCGTGCAGGACCTGCCGCACTTCCCCATCGCCGATGAAGGAATCGCCCGTCAGCACGCGAAACGGCGTGCCGGGCGCGAAACGCGGCAGCGCCACCGCGGGCGACAGCAACTCGATGTCCAGCGTCGCGGCCTGACCCCGCACCAGCGACTCTCCAGGCGGCACGCACCATCGGGCGTTGAAGCCCTCTGTGCCCAGCACCAGCGCGGCGCGGTACTCGCCCGCGGGCAAGGGGCCGTTGCCGGCGGGCAGCTGCGATTCGCGCAGGGTCAGTGACACGCGCAGGTCGGTGCGGAACGCGCTGGCCGGCCCGAAGCTCGGGACCTCGACCGCCGGCCGCCGCAGCTTGCGGATAGCCCAAGCGATCACGTTGCCGATGATCGGCACCCACATCACCATCAGCAGCGTGCCCACGTCGTGCAGTGTTGACGCCGAATCGGCACGCCAGCGGATCACGGCGCCGGCGACCGCCACCGCAAGAAGAAGGATGACGATGAGCTTGCGCCGGGACTGGATGGTGGTCATGTGCGGGAGACGGAGGGAACCGTTGATCATGACGCACAACCGCAGTGCCCGTGGTGCGCGGCGGTGCTGGCTCTCCTTGCACAATGAAGGACGTACAGCCTCGATCCGACGCTGCCCCGCACCCACCGCCCCGTTCACCATGGCCCATGCAAGCCCGACATCCTTCGCTCGCCGCCGCTTCGTCGCGCACGCGGCGGCCCTCGCGGCCGCGCTGCCCGCCAGCGCCTTGGCGGGATTCAACTTCTTCACCAGCGAGTACACCGCGTCGCGCGACGAACTGCAGGCGCAGATTGCGCGCCGCTTCCCGGTCCAGCAGCGCTACGCGGAGATCTTCACGGTCGGCCTGCGCGACCCGCAACTGCTGCTTGATGCACGCGGCAACCGCGCGGCCATCACGGCCGTGCTCAGTATTGCGAGCCCGCTGCTGCGGCCGGCCTCGACCGAAGGCATCGTGACGGTGAGCAGCGCGCTGCGCTACGACGCACCCACGCGCGCTTTGCGGCTCGATCAGCCGCGCGCCGAGCGGCTCGAACTCCAGGGCCTGACGGGGCGCGACGCCGAACGGCTGCAGCAGATCGGCGCCGTGGTCGCCCAGGAGTTGTTGCGCGACCAGGCCTTGCGCACCTTCACCGCGGAAGAACTGACCGTCGGCCGCAAGACCTATGACATCGGCGACATCACGGTGCTGGACGACGGCATCAAGGTCCAACTCAAATAGTCGAAAGGCACGCATGAAAAGCTCCCTCCGCTCTTCCCTCTTCTCTTCCCTCTTCTCTTCCCTGCTCGTCGGCACGCTGCTGCCGGCGGGCTGCGCTGCGCCGCCGTCCGGCCCCGGCGCCATGGTCGACCTGCAGGCGCATCGCGGCGGCCGCGGGCTCGCACCCGAGAACACGCTCGCCGCCTTCGACAAGGCGCTGTCGCTGGGGGTGACCACGCTCGAGCTTGATATCGGCGTCAGCGCCGACGGCATGGTGGTGATCCACCACGACCCGACACTCAATGCCGACTTCACGCGCGATGCCAGCGGCGCCTGGCTGCCCGCCAAACCAGCGCCGAGCCCGGCCGTGCATGCGCTGACGCTCGCGCAGCTGCAGCGCTACGACGTGGGGCGGTTGAATCCCGCCACCAGTTACGGCCAGCAGTTCGCGACCCAGGTGCCGCGCGACGGCGAGCGGATTCCCACGCTCGCGTCGCTTTTCGCGCTGGTCGAGGCCCGCGGCGATGCGCGCGTGCGCTTCAACATCGAGACCAAGATCAGCCCGCTGCAACCCGGCGAGACCGCCGCGCCCGAGGCCATGGTGCGCGCGCTGCTGACCGAGATCGACAAGGCGCGCATGGGCGCGCGCGTCACGGTGCAGAGCTTCGACTGGCGCACGCTGGCGTTGGTCGGCCAGCTGGCGCCGCAGTTGCCGCGCGCCTACCTGACCAGTGCCCGCACGCTGCAGGACAGCCGCTGGACGGCCGGCCTGCAGGCAGCGAGCTTTGCCTCGGTACCGCTCCTTGTGAAGGCCGCCGCCGGCAGCGGTAGCGGGCCGCTGACCTGGTCGCCCGCCTATGCCACGCTGACGCCCGCGCTTGTGAAAGAGGCGCAAGCGCTCGGCATGCAGGTGGTGCCCTGGACGGTGAACAAACCGGCCGACATGGCGACGGCCCTCGGCTGGGGCGTGAACGGCGTCATCACCGACTACCCGAACCTGCTGCGCGAAGTGATCCGTGGACGCGGCCTGCCGCTTCCCGTGCCGAGCGGCCCATCCGCCCCGGCCGCCCGCACGCCCTGACGATGCGGCGCTGACCTACACCTGCATACGCCGTGAGACCTATGGGGGACCCGCGGCGCGCCGGCTACGCTGGTGCGCAAATTGCGAGACACCTCCACCATGCTCACCACCGAACAAAAAGCCGTCATCCTTCGCAAGACCGGGTTCACCGTTCCCGATGCGCCGACCGCCGGCGGCGGTGATGCGGAGGCCACCGCCACACAGCAGTGGGGTGCGCAGATCGAATCGATGTTCGTGACCTATGTGGCAGCGCGTGCCGCCAAGAGCCTTCGGGATGCCGAAGAGACGCGGCAGATGCAGTTGCTGCGCCAGTCGGCCGCACCGCGCTCGCGTGGGCGCTTCCAGTTTCAGCGCGTCTGAAAATTCACACGTGCCGGTGCGCGGAACTGCCGCGCTCCTTGGCTGCCGGCTGTGCATCAGCCAGCGCATGCAGCGCCTCGATGATGTGGCAATGCCCATCGCTCCCATCGCATCGATCGCGAAGCCGCCTCAAATCCTTCTCCAGCGCCTGAAGCTCGGCCAGCCGTGCACTGACATGGCCCAGATGCCCATCCAGCGCCTCCCGCGCCGTGGCGCAATCCGCCTTGCTGCGCAGATCGAGCGCCAACAAGGTGCGCACTTCGTCGAGTGACATGTCCATCGCGCGGCACAGGCGCACGAAGCGCAGGGTGTGGATGTCCGCATCGCCGTACACGCGGTAGCTGTTGTCGCTGCGACCCTGCGGCGCGATCAACCCTTCCTTCTCGTAGTAGCGGATGTTCGCGGCGCTCACGCCACTGCGCGCCGCCACCTCGCCGATGCGGTAGCCCTGAGCGGTGAGTGGGTATGTGGGTGCCATGGCTTGACCTTGAAGTGACTTCAACCTTTCCAATGATGGCATCGCAGGAGAAACCATGTCAGCCCATTGCAGCCATTCCCATGACCACCAACACCTGAGCGCCGCCGACACGCCGCGCTACCGCCGCATCCTCTGGGTTGCGCTCGTTCTCAACGCCGCGATGTTCGCGGTCGAGATCGGTGCGGGCTTCCGCTC
The DNA here is from genome assembly GCA_004210915.1 of Variovorax sp. Lineage (GTDB taxonomy): Bacteria > Pseudomonadota > Gammaproteobacteria > Burkholderiales > Burkholderiaceae_C > Variovorax. The sequence continues at coordinate 23,381 of SEGS01000054.1, forward strand.
GGGATCGGTGTCGCTGCTGGCCGACGCGATCGACTTCTTCGGCGACGCGGCCAATTACGGCGTGACGCTGGCCGTGCTGTCGATGGGCCTCGCGTGGCGCACCCGCGCCGCCTTCCTCAAGGGCGCCAGCATGCTGGCCTTCGGCGTGTTCGTGGCAGGCAAGACGGCCTGGTCGGCCACCCGGGGCGTGCCGCCCGAGGCGCTCACAATGGGTGTGATCGGCGCCATGGCGCTGGTGGTGAACGTGTTTGTGGCGGTGCTGCTCTATGCCTTCCGCGAGGGCGACGCCAACATGCGCAGCGTGTGGCTGTGCTCGCGCAACGACGCGATCGGCAACGTGGCCGTGATGCTGGCCGCGCTCGGCGTGTTCGGCACCGGCACCGCCTGGCCTGACCTGGCCGTGGCGGCCGTGATGGCGTGGCTGGCGATCAGCGGTGGTTGGTCGGTGCTGCGGCAGGCGCGCGCCGAACTGGTCAGCGCGGCCACCGCATCCCCGCATTCGCACTAGGCAGCGGCACGTAGCAGGGCCGCCCCGCGCTCCCCGATCAGGATGGCCGCCGCGTTGGTGTTGGCCGAGGTCATGGTGGGCATCGCGGAGGCATCGATCACGCGCAAGCGCTCGACACCGCGCACGCGCAATTCGGGGTCGAGCACCGCCTTGGCATCGCTTCCCATGCGACAGGTGCCGACCGGGTGGAACACGGTGCCGCCCTTGCGGCGAGCGAATTCGGCCAGTGCCGCGTCGTCGCCCGTGGCCGCACCGGGCAGGTACTCGTCGTCCGTGACCAGGTCGCGAAACGCCGGCTGCCGGTAGATGTCGCGCAGCATCTTCAGCCCCTCGACCAGCACCTTGATCGCCCGGCTTGTCGACCGACAGCGGCATGACGTTGAACAGCACATCGGCCCGCGCATCCGTGGCCACGCTGGTGCGCACCATGCCACCGACCTGCCCGGCACCCACGGTGAGTGGGCCGCGCTGGCCGAACAGCCACTGGGCGCCCATCGTCGCCAGGCCCGTCGGGCTGCGCACCTGGTCGTTGAGCGAGCGCTTCTCGCGCAGCTTCACGATGACGCGGGCCTGGTAGTGGTCCTGCAGGTTGGCGCCCACGCCGGGCGCATCGACCAACACCGGCACGCCATGCTCGCGCAGCAGTGCGGCCGGCCCGACGCCGGACAGTTGCAGCAACTGCGGCGACTGCAGCGCGCCGGCAGCCAGGATCACCTCGGCATCGGCGCGCGCCGTCTCGCGCTGCCCATTCCTCAACCACTCGACGCCGACTGCGCGGCCGCTCTCAATGAGCACGCGCGTGACCTGTACGCCGGTCCGTACCGTGAGATTCGTGCGCCCGCGCACCGGATGCAGGAAGGCGCTGGCCGCGCTGCTGCGCCAGTGCCCGTTCAGCGTGAGCTGGTAGGTGCCGAGACCCTGGTCGATCGCGCCGTTGAAATCCGGACTCGACGGATGGCCGGCCTCTGCCCCGGCGGCCAGCCATGCGGCGCAGTACGGATGGTCGTTGCGCAGGTCCGAAACACCCAGTTCGCCCGCACCGCCGTGGTATTCGGTTTCCCCGCCCGCGTAGCGCTCCGACTTCTTGAAGAAGGGCAGCATCTCGCGGTAGCCCCAGCCCGCGGCACCGGCGCGCACCCAGTCGTCGAAATCGGCATGCTGGCCGCGGATGTAGATGAGCCCGTTGATCGCGCTCGATCCCCCGAGCACGCGACCGCGCGGCCAGACGATGGCGCGATCGCCGGTTTCGGCCTGCGGCTCGACATCGAACTGCCAGGAGAAGCGCTTGTCGTAGATGCTGCGAAAGTAGCCGACCGGCAGCCGCAGCCAGAAGTTGCGGCCCTCGCCGCCGGCTTCGAGCAGGAGCACGCGGCAGGCAGGATCGGCACTGAGCCGGTTGGCCAGCACGCACCCTGCGGAGCCGGCACCGACGATGACGTAATCCCAACTGTCGCGACGGCTCACGCCTTGACGACCTCGGCGAACAGCGTCGGGTCGAAGTACTGCTCGGCCTTCACTGCGTTGGCGATGTTCGCGTTCGAGACGAAGAAATCGGTCACCTGCTGCAGCCAGCGCGTGGCAGTGCCGTCGGCGTACTTCACGCGCCAGTCGGGCGACGAGTAGTACTTCGAAGCCTTGAACTGCTCCTTGAAGTCCGCGACCGGCACTTCCTTGTAGTTCGACTTCTGCAATGCTTCTGCAGCCGCATCGGGGTTGTTGATGATGTGGTCGTTGACCGGCACCCACGCGGCGATTAGCCGCTTGAGCACCGCCTTGTTCTTCTCATAGTAGTCGTTGCGCGCGGCCCAGCCGCCCATGATCGCGGCCTGCGGGAAGAAGGCCGATGCATCGATCAGCTTGCGCGCGCCCGGCGCCTTCTGGCGCACGGTGGAATCGAACGGCGACCACAACGCCACTGCCGGCACCGCGCCCGAGATGAACGAAGTCACGGCTTCGGCCATGCGCTGGTTGACGATGCGCACGTCCTTGGCCGGGTCGAGCTGGGCCGAACGCAGCGCGCGGTCGAGAAACACATGCGCCGTGGTGCCGGTGGTGGTGGAGATCTGCTTGCCCCGGAGGTCAGCCATCGTCTTGATGCCCGCGTCTTCGCGGACCCACAGCTGCGCCGTCGCGTACTCGATGTTGTTGATCAGGAACACCTTGCCCTGTCCGCGCGCCGGAAAGTTCGACAACACCGCGCCGGTCGCCAGCACATCGAGGCTGCCGCCGATCATGGCCTGGAACAGTTCCAGCCCGGTGGTGAACTGGATCATCTCGAGGTCGAGCCCCTGCTTCGCGAAGGCGCCCATCTGCTGGCCCAGCCAGATGTGCCCATCCACAGCCGGGGTGTGGAGGTAACCGACCTTGACCTTGGTCTTCGCCTGCGCGAAGGCCGGCAGGCCGATCGAAGCCACGGCGGCGGCCGCGCTGCCGTGGCGCATGAAGGTTCTGCGATGCATGGACATGGGTTTGTCTCCTGGGTTTGTCAATCGGAAAGCCGGACCGCCTGGCGCGCCTGCGCCGCGTATTCCTGCATCACCAGCTCGCGGATCTGCGAGCGGAGCGCCACAAAGCGCGGATCGTCATGCACGTTCTCGGCGCGCGGATAGCCGAAGGGCACGTCGATGATGGTGCGGATGCGCGCCGGCCGGGCCGTGACCACGACGATGCGCGACGAAAGGTAGATCGCCTCTTCCACCGAATGGGTGATCAGCATCACCGTCTTGCCTTCTGCCCGCAACACTTCGAGCAACAGGTCCTGCATCGCGCTGCGCGTTTGCGCGTCGAGCGCGCCGAAGGGCTCGTCCATCAGCAGGAATTGCGGCCGCACGGCGTAGGCCCGCGCGATCGCCAGGCGCTGGCGCATGCCGCCCGACAGGTGCTTGGGGAAATGGTCGGCGAAATCGGCCAGCCCCATCAGGCCCATGTAGCGCTGGACGATGGCCTCGCGCTCGCCGGCCGGCACCTTGCTGGCGGACAGCTTGAGTCCGAACGCGATGTTCTGCCGCACCGTGAGCCAGGGGAAGACGCCGTACTCCTGGAAGATCACGCCCCGGTCGGGCCCGGGCCCGGCCACCGGCTTGCCGTCGAGCAGCACGGCACCGCCGGTCGGCTTGACGAAGCCGCCGAGCATGTTCATCAGCGTGGTTTTGCCGCAGCCCGAGGGACCGATGATCGACACGAACTCGCCTTCTCGGATGTCGAAGCTCACATCGTCGAGCACGCGCATCGGGCCCTGCGCGGTGGGGAACTCGACCGACACGCCGTCGAACGAGATGCGGATGGGCGATTCGTTCATGCGATCCGGTCCTGCCATGCCACGAGGCGCCGGCTCAGCAGGCGCAGCGCGAGGTCCATCAGCAGCGCGATGAAGCCGATGCAGATGATGCCCACGTAGATGATGTCGAGCTGGAAGAACGCCGACGCGTTCTGGATCAGCGCACCGAGCCCCTGCTGCGCCGCGATGAGTTCGGAGGCCACCAGCGTGGCCCACGCCACGCCGAGCGCGACGCGGATGGCGGTCAGGATGTGCGGGATGGTCAGCGGCACGATCACCTTGGCGAAGATCTCGGCATC
>SEGS01000110.1 GCA_004210915.1 Variovorax sp.
TGCAGGACGCGGGTGTCGAGCTGCTGTTCCACGCCTTTGCGGCGGCCGTCGTGATGCAGGGCGCGCGCGTCGAGGCGCTGGTGGTCGAGACCAAGTCGGGCCGCCAGGCGATCCGCGCCAACGCCTTCATCGACGCGAGCGGCGACGCCGACGTGGCGGCCTTCGCGAGTGTCCCGTTCGAAGTCGGCGACGGCCAGGGCAGCGGCCTGTTTCCGACCACCATGTTCCGCATCGGTCAGGTCGATGCCGAGGCCGCGCTCGCGGCGGTGGGGGAGTTCAAGGCCATCAACGTTTTCATGGCGAAGGCCGAGGCGGAGAAGCCCGGTGTCTATCGCTTCCCGCGCGACGGCGCGATCCTGCGTCCCAACATCGACCCGCGCGAATGGCGCGCCAACGTCACGCAGATCCGCAACGCCGAGGGCCGCGCGATGAACGGCGTCGATGCGCGCGAGCTGAGCGCGGGCGAGCTCGAAGGCCGGCGGCAGATCGCCGACTACTTCCGCTTCCTCAAAGCCGAGGTGCCGGGCTTCGCGCAGGCGGCGATCGTCGAGATCGCACCGCAGGTCGGCATCCGCGAGACGCGGCGCATCGAGGGGCTGTACGCGCTCACGGGCGAAGACATCCTCTCGTCGGCGCGGTTCGACGACAGCATCGGCATCAACGCCTGGCCGATGGAGATGCATGCCGACGGCAAGATCGAATGGGCGTTCCCGCGCGACGACGCGCGCACCTTCAACCAGCTGCCCTGGCGCATGCTGGTGCCGCGCACGGTGAGCAACCTGCTGGTCGCCGGCCGCTGCGCCGCGATGACGCACGAGGGCCAGTCGGCGGCGCGCGCGAGCGGCGGCTGCTTCGTGATGGGGCAGGCCGCGGGCACCGCAGCGGCCACGCTCGGCGCCGCGCGCTTTGCAGACATCGATGCCGGCGCGCTGCAGCAGAAGCTGGCCGCCGATGGCGTGGATCTGGATCACTGAAAACCGCATCACGGATAATCCGCACCCATGCACGCCCTGCGCACCTCGTCCCTGCTGGCCCGCCTTGTCATGGCGTGGTTCGTGCTGGCCATGGGTGTGGCGGGCGCATCGCCCATCGTGCATCCGCAGGCGCTGGAGATCGTGTGCGCAGCCGGCGGCAGCATGAAGGTAATCGTCGTCGGTGACGACAGCCAGGCGCTTGAAGCGAGCCCGCACACGCTCGATTGCTCGCTGTGTCTGGCAGCCACCGTGCCGCCGCCTGAAGCGCACACCGCCTCGGTCCTGCCCCAGCCCCTGGCGCATGCCCTGAAGCCCGAGGTCGCGGCCCACATCGCCGCCCTCGTCGGTGCGCCGCTGCCCGCGCGCGGGCCCCCGCACAACGCCTGAGCGCCGGCGCTGCCGCCTCGGATCCGTCGTGATCGGGCGCACGCCACCTTCCCGCGCGCGCTGCGGACCTGAAGCGCCGCGGTCCTCGCGGCCGCCCCGACCCCTTGCCGTGATGGCGCACGCACGCGAAGCGTGCGTGCGGCGCCGGCCCGGCACTCCCTGCGATACACCGCATGCGCCGGCGCCTCGCAGGACCGATTTCAAACCCGCTCTGGAGATTCCCATGAAGACCACCGCCCACACCCTTCTTCTGGCTGCCGCCTTGTTGGCCACCACCGCCGCACAGGCCCAGGTCACCGTCAAGGACGCCTGGGTGCGCGCCACCGTGCCGCAGCAAAAGGGCACCGGCGCGTTCATGCAACTGAGCGCGGCGAAGGACAGCAAGCTCGTCGCCGTGAGCTCGCCCGTGACGCCGGTCGCCGAGGTGCACGAGATGTCGGTGCAGGACAACGTCATGAAGATGCGGCAGGTGCAGGCCGTCGAATTGCCCGCCGGCAAGACCGTCGAACTCAAGCCCGGTGGCTACCACGTGATGCTGATGGACCTGAAGCAGCCGATGAAGGCCGGCGACACCGTGCCGCTGACGCTGGTCTTCGAAGGCAAGGACGGCCAGCGCGAGACGGTGGAGGTCAAGGCGCCGGTGCGCGCGCTCAACGCCACCGCCGCGCCGGCCACTCATGGCGGTCACGGCGGCCACGGCAAGCACTGACCGGCCTGCACCCTTCGTCTCGCCCATGCCCCGCGTTTTCCGTCCAACCGTCCAACGATCCTGGCGCAGCCCTTGTGCCTGGCTGGTCGTGTTCGCGTTGGCGTGGGGCATCCTCGCACCCCGCCTAGCGCAGGCGCTGCACCCGACCGACGGCCGCTGGATCGAGGTGTGCACCGGCCTCGGAATGAAGCGCGTGCAGGTCGACGCGACCTTTGCGCCCGGCGTGTCCGACGACGACACGGCGACCGCGACCGCCGACTGCCCCCACTGCCGACTGCAGGCCGGCCTGGCCCTGCCGCCCGCGGACAGCGGCCTTGCCCAGCGGGTCACGCTGCCGCACATCACGCCGGCGCGCCGGGCGGCGCCCAGCCAGATCCTCGCGCCTCCATGGCGACCCGCGCAACCGCGCGGCCCCCCTTCGACGACGCCTGTTTGACAGAGCCCGGCCTGCGCCCAGGTGCGCGGCGCCGGCCCACGTGCTGCCGCCTGCGCGCGCAGCTCATCAGGAGTCGTCCGTGAGTTCTTCCGAATCCCCCGCGCGCGCCGTCGCGCACCCGCCACCGTCTGGCGACCTGTACCGCGCCGTGTGGCGCTGGCATTTCTATGCCGGCCTGCTGGTGCTGCCTTTCCTGATCTGGCTGGCGGTGACGGGCGGGCTGTATGTGTTCAAGGCGAACATCGATGGCTACTTCCACCGCGACCTGATGGTCGTGCCTGCGGCGCAAGGCGCCCTGCAGCCGCACGGCGCCGCGGTGGCCGCGGCACTCGCGGCGCACCCGGGCACGCTGCGCAAGTACACCGTGCCGGCGTCGCCGACCGCATCGGCCGAGGTGGGCATTGCCACGACCAGCGGCGAGCGGCTCTCGGTCTTCGTCGACCCGTACCGCGCGCAGGTGCTGGGCGCGCTGCCCGACGGCGGCAGCGTGGCCTGGACCATCCGCCGGCTGCACAGCCTCAAGTACTTCGGCACGGTGGCGCGCGGCGCCATCGAAATCGCGGCAGGCTGGGCTGTGCTGCTGGTGCTCACCGGTGTCTATCTGTGGGGGCCACGCGGGCGCCGCGGCGGCGTGGTCTCGGTCCGCGGCGGGCCGCGCCAGCGCCTGTTCTGGCGCGACCTGCATGCAGTGACCGGCGTGTTCGTCGGCGCCGCGCTGGTGTTCCTCGCCATCACCGGCATGCCGTGGTCTGTGTTCTGGGGCGCGCAGGTCAACCAGTGGGCCAACGGCCAGAACTTCGGCTATCCGGCCGGCGTGCGCGTGCAGGTGCCGATGTCGCAACAGCGCCTGGCGACGGGCGGTGAGACCGCCTGGTCGCTGGCACAGGCGCAGCTGCCACGTTCGGCGGACAAGCGCCATGGGAACCAGGAGGCCCATGCGTCGCACGAAGACCATGCCGACCACGGTGCGCCACCTGCCACCGCGCGGACGGGTGAGGCGGCGGTCAATGATGGCCTCGACCTCGATGCCGCCATGGCTGTGTTCGAACGACTGGGGCTCGCGGCCGGGTACACCGTGAACCCGCCCCGCGGAGCGACGGGCGTGTACACCGCTTCGGTCTATCCGCACGACCTGGCGCAGCAGCGCGTGGTGCATATCGACCGCTATACGGGCACGCCGCTCGTCGACATGCGCTACGTCGACTACGGCGTGCTGGCGCGCTGGCTCGAATGGGGCATCAACGTGCATCTGGGCCAGGAGTTCGGCGTGCCGAATCAGGCGCTCCTGGTACTCGCTTGCCTCTTCATCGTGTTGCTGTGCGTGAGCGCCGCGACGATGTGGTGGAAGCGCCGACCCGCCGGCGGGCTGGGCGTGCCACCGCTGCCGGCCGACCGCCGCACGCTGCGCACGGTGCTGGCGCTGCTCGCGCTCGGCGGCATCGCATTTCCGCTGGTCGGCGTGTCGCTGCTGGTGATGCTGGCGCTCGACGGATTGCTGGTTTCACGGTTCGCTGCACGTCGCCTGGCGCGGCGCTGAGTCGCTCCTTCTTCTTCCCTTTTTCGACCGACACCCATGACGCAATTTCTTGCCATGACTTCGCACCGTGCATCCCGCATCGCACGCGCCATCGCCGGCGTGTCTGCCTCGCTCCCGCTCGCACTGGCCGCGCCTTTGGCGCAATCGCAATCTCTATCGCAGTCGCCGCCAGAGCAGACGCCAACGCCCGCCACGCTGCCCACGCTCACCGTCACTGCCGATGACACGCCGCGCCTCGAGCGGCCCGCATCGACCGGCACCCTTCTCGATCTCACGCCGATGCAGACGCCCGCCAGCGTCGACGTGCTCACGCGTGCGCAACTGGATGCGCGCGGCGACACCTCGGTGGTCAACGCTGTCACGCGCGCTGCAGGCATCAGCAGCCTCGCGCACCCGGGCAACAGCGGCAGTTCGCTGGCGGCGCGCGGCTTCACCGACACCACCTCGGTCATGCGGCTGTACGACGGCACGCGCCAGTACGGCGGCGTGGGCGTGAGCTTTCCCTTCGACACCTGGTCGGTCGAGCGCATCGAGGTGCTGCGCGGCCCGGCCTCGGTGATCCATGGCGACGGCGCCATCGGCGGTGTCGTCAACGTGGTGCCGAAGAAGCCCACGCGCGGCCCGATCCGCAATGAGGTGCAGGCCACCCTCGGCACCGACGGCCAGCGCGGTTTGGCCTTCGGCAGCGGCGGTGCGATCAGCGAGCGCCTGTCTTATCGCCTCGACGTGAGCGGCGACCGTGCCGACGGCTGGGTCGATCGCGGGGAGTCGCGCCAGCACACGCTCTCGGGCGCGGTGCAATTCGATGTCTCGCGCGACCTGCAGCTCAAGCTCAGCCATGCCGAGGGCAAGCAGAAACCGATGCGCTACTTCGGCACGCCGCTGGTCAACGGGCAGCAGCTGCCCGCGCTGCGCGAGAAGAACTACAACGTCGCCGACAGCACGATCCAGTACCGCGACCGCTGGACGGAACTTTCCGCGCAATGGTCGCCGAGCCGCCAGCTGGTTGTGCGCAGCAAGCTGTACCACGTGCAGAGCGACCGCTATTGGCGCAACGCCGAGGGCTACAGCTACAACGCGGCCACGGGCCGAATCGACCGCGCCGACAACACCGAGATCGCGCACGACCAGGCACAGACCGGCAACACCACCGACCTGACGTGGACCGGCACCCTGTTCGGCCGCGCGAATCAGCTGTCAGTCGGCTTCGATGTCAACGCCAGCGCGTTCCAGCACACGAACAACACCTACACCGGCAGCTCCGGGCCGGTCGATCTTTTCAACCCGGTGCCGGGCCTGTACCGAAGCACGGTGCCGTTCATCCCGCGCTATCGCAACAAGGCCGAGCAGTATTCGGTGTTCGCGGAAGACCGGCTCGAGCTGACGGACAGGTGGTCGCTGGTCGGCGGCGTCCGCTTCGACCATGCGCGGCTCGCGCGCACCGACCTGGTCGAGAACACACCCGTCTTCGAGCGGACCTATGCGAACACCGGCTGGCGGCTGGGCACGGTTTACCAGCTGCAGCCGACGCTCGCGCTGTATGCGCAAGTGTCCCGCGCGGCCGATCCCGTGAGCGGGCTGCTGATGCTGTCGGCCGCCAACAGCGCCTTCGATGTTTCGACCGGCAGGCAGGTCGAGGTGGGCCTCAAGCAATCGTTCGGCGAAGGTCGAGGCGACTGGACGCTCGCGGCCTATTCGATCACCAAGAACAACCTGCTGACACGCGATGGGGCCAACCCGTCGTTGCGCGTGCAGGTCGGCGAGCGCTCATCCAAAGGCATCGAGGCGACCGTGTCGATGGCGCTCACCGACACGCTGCAGCTCGACGCGAACGCGGCCCTGCTCAAGGCCCGCTACGACGATTTCAGCGAAGCGGTGCGCGGCGTTGCGGT
>SEGS01000111.1 GCA_004210915.1 Variovorax sp.
GTCGCGCGCGACACCATCAAGCGCATCGGCTACGACAACACCGACTACGGCATCGACTACAAGGGTTGCGCCGTGATGGTCTGCTACGACAAGCAGTCCAACGACATCGCGCAGGGCGTCGACCACGCCAGCGACGACCACCTGAACACCGGCGCCGGTGACCAGGGCCTGATGTTCGGCTATGCCTGCGACGAGACGCCCGAGTTGATGCCCGCGCCGATCTACTACGCGCACCGACTGGTCGAGCGTCAAGCCCAGTTGCGCAAGGACGGCCGCCTGCCTTTCCTGCGCCCGGACGCCAAGTCGCAAGTGACGATGCGCTATGTCGACGGCAAGCCGCACAGCATCGACACCGTGGTGCTCTCGACGCAGCACCACCCCGACCAGAGCGAGACGCAGACCAAGATGAAGGCCTCGTTCAACGAAGCCATCATCGAAGAGATCATCAAGCCGGTGCTGCCGAAGGAATGGCTGAAGGACACGCGCTTCCTGATCAACCCGACCGGTCGCTTCGTCGTCGGCGGCCCGCAGGGTGATTGCGGCCTCACCGGCCGCAAGATCATCGTCGACACCTACGGCGGCGCCTGCCCCCATGGTGGTGGCGCGTTCTCGGGCAAGGACCCGTCGAAGGTCGACCGCTCGGCCGCATACGCCGCGCGCTATGTCGCCAAGAACATCGTGGCCGCCGGCATTGCGCGCCAGTGCCAGATCCAGGTGGCCTACGCGATCGGCGTGGCCGAACCGATGAACATCACGGTCTACACCGAAGGCACCGGCCTGATCCCGGACGACAAGATCGCCGCGCTGGTCCGCGAACATTTCGACCTGCGCCCGAAGGGCATCATTCAGATGCTCGACCTGCTGCGCCCGATCTACCAGAAGACCGCCGCCTACGGCCACTTCGGCCGCGAAGAGCCGGAGTTCACCTGGGAAGCGACGACGCAAGCTGCTGCGCTGCGCGCTGCCGCTGGCCTTTGACGCGATCGTGGGTTTAGCCCAGCACGTTCCAGTGGTTGTCCAGCCGCAGCGAAGCCAGCGGGGCTTCCGCGGCTTTACCGGCCACCACCCGCACACGATCGCGGCCACCAGCCCAGACCGTGCCGGGTGCTGAGGAGGCCAAGGCGCAGGCTTCCGCCAACGGCGCGAAACCGTCCCAGGCGCCATCGGCGCGCCACAGCGCCACGCCATTCGCTCGCGGGCAACTGACCGCAAAACGCCCGCCGCCGAAAGCGATATCGCCCCCGTAGCCGGCCAACGCGTGCCCGGCGCCGAAGGTTTTCAGCGCAAGGCCATCGAAGACTGCGAGCAGCGGCGCCGCGGCCTTGTCCGAGGGCGCATCGTGCTCGGCCTGCAGCGCGATGCCGAGCCGGCCGCCCTCCCCCCACGCCATGTGGCGCAGGCTGAGCCGGCGATCGGCCAGGCGCCACTGACCGCGCAGCGCGCCGTCGCCCGCGCCGAGGCGCACCAGCGAGGCGTCCATCTGGTCCAGGTGCACCTTGACGCGCCCCGTTTCCGGCAGCGTCGGAATACCGCCGTTGGCGACCAGCAGGCTGCCATCGGCATCGAGCAGCAACTCGTGCGGGTCCATGCCGTGGGTCGACCATTCGTCGATCTTTTCGAGCGACGCCGCATCGCGCACGCCAATCAGGCCCCGGGCCGTCTCGAGATCGGTTTCCGTTGTGTAGAGCCGGCGGCCATCGGCGCTGGCGATCACGTGGCCGTTGAAGGCGCGGGCGGGCTCGATCCAACCCCACGACAACGCCGTGCCGTCCGGCCGCCAGCGCACCAGCCAATCGCCCGGCCGGCGCGCGGCAGCCAGCAGCGTGCCGCCCTGCTCCACCCACAGGCCGTGCGCGCGCGTCGGCACCTCGAGCGCTGCTTCAACGGCCAGGCCTTGCGCGCCATCGGTCAGCACGCCCACGCGGTAGCCGCCCTCGGACTGCCAGGCAGCGACGAAGCGCAGCGGTGCAGCGGCGCGCGCCATGGCGAAGGGGGTGACCGCCGCAGCGGCCAACACCGCGAGGCAACGGCGACGGTCGAGCGACGGCCAGGCTTGCATGTCAGTTCTCCATGGCGCTGCGCGCCACCCGCAGGCCATGAAACCGGCGCGGCCGAGGCCAGGGCACCCGCGGAACTGGCTTTGCCAGGCCGCTGGGTGCGCCACCTTGAGGGGGAGGCGCCGCAGGCGCATCGGGGGTGGGTTTCATTTCAGTCGCCATCGCCGTCCGAGAAGCCGATGGTCACGTCCAGCGCCGTCGCGACATCGGCTTCGACCAGCTTCTTGACCGCGGCCAGCTCGCGCGTGGCTGCCGGCAGCGTGGCCGGCTGCTGCGCCTTCGCTTGCTGCATGGCGGCATCGGCAGCAGCGAAGGCCGCGCTCAGTCGGTCGGCCAGCGGCTGCTGGCCCGCGGCCGCGAGCGATTGCGCAACCGGTGCCGCGAGCGCGCGTGCCGCGCTCCATTGCGCGGCCCAACTCGCGTCGGTGTGGCCGCTGGCGGCGCGGCCGAAGACCGGGGGCTTGCCGTTGGCCGAGGTCTCTGCCGTCTTCAGCGGCTTGTCGATCTGCACCCAGCGCAGGCGCTCGATGCCGCCCAGCCACTGGTTGAACAATTCCTGCCACGCGAGGAAGGTGCGCCGCGGGTCGGCGGCCCAGTCCACGGCCGCGAGTTCGGTCAGGCCCGCCGCCAGCACGTCGGCCTCGCGCGCGAGTTCGCCCGCGACCTGCTGCGTGTAGCGGCAGGCGGGCGATTGCGGTGCCGGGTTCTTCGTCCACAGCAGCCACTCCAGCGCAGGGATGCCCTTGGCCGGCGTGCCGACGCGCTCCATGGCTTCGGCGCCGACGGGCGCGGTGGTGATGGCGCGCTCGATCAGCGGCGGGCGCGTCGGATTGAAGTCAAGCGCGGTCAGCGCGCGCCGCTTGACCAGCGGACCGACGGCCACCCCCGCGAGGCGGTCCCAGGCCGTGGTCGTGCTGCGCCACTGCGCGCGGGCGCTCTCCAGCCCTGCCGTCGCGTCGGACGCGCTCCCGTTGCACCAGGCGTCGGTGGCAGCCAGCAGACCGCGCGCCTCGGTGGCGAAAGCCTGGCCGCGCGGCGCGAACTCGTTTTTGTAGACTTGTGCGAGCAAAGCCGGCGCGCCCGGCGGCGCTTCTGTCGGCTGGGCCTGCACGGTACCCGCCAGAAGAAAAGCGGCGGCGACGGAGATGAAACGTGTTCTGGAGGACATGGAAATCCGATGTTGAGGTGTCACGAACGCAGCGCCGCCACACGCCGGCTTGCATTCACTTCGAAGGCGGAGCGGCATCACAGCGACTCCACGAACTTGACCAGCGCCTCGCGCTCGGCAGCGCTGAAACGGATCACCGCATCGCGGCTCTCGCGCGCTTCGCCGTCGTGCCACAGCACCGCCTCGAGCACGCCGCGGGCGCGGCCATCGTGCAGCAGGCGCTGGTGGCCGTTGACGGCCGGAATGAGGCCAATGCCCCACAGCGGCGGCGTGCGCCACTGGCGACCGGTGGCCAGGAAGTCGGGCCGGTGGTCGGCCAGCCCCTCGCCCACGTCGTGCAGCAGGAGGTCGGTGTAGGGATGGATGGTCTGGCCGAACAGCGCCGGGCTGGTGCCGCGCGGCGTGAGGGGCGGGAACATTTCGCTGGCCGTGGTGTAGCTCGGCCGATGGCAGGTGGCGCATTGGGCTTTGGCGAAGAGCGCTTGGCCCGCGCGCACCTGCGCATCAGCGATGTCGCGGCGTGCCGGTGGCGCGACCGTGGCCTGATAAAAAATCACGTCGTCGAGCGTCTTTTCGTCGATCTCGGGGCCGGCGCCCTCGGCACCGCGCGGCGCCGCGCGGCAATCCTTCTGGCGCTGCGTGCAGGTCTCTTCGTTGAACACGCTGGACGTGATGCCGATGTCGCCGATGAAGGCCGAGGCGGTCTGATGTCGCAGCGTCGCAACGTTGGCCTTCCAGCCGAAGCGGCCGATCAGCATCTGCTGCGACGGCACGTCGAACACGCGGTTGGCCACGCCGCGGACCGCGCCGCCGGCGGCCGCCTGGTCGCGCACGTTGCGCAGGATCTCCGCGTCCGGAATCGCTTCCAGCAGACCGACGCCGATCACCTGTGGCGCGACCCTCGGACTCACCATGGCACCGCGCGCCATCGGGCCGTAGTGGAGCTGGCTGAACTTGTACGTGGGCCGCTGCAGCGTGTAGCGCGTACCGTCGGCGAAGCGCCCTTCCACCGGGTGGTAGCGCAGCGCCACTTGCCCCTCGGGCTTGACGCCGCGCACTGCGAAGTTCTGGAACTGGTCGCCGTACACCGGGTCGGGCAAAGGCCCGCCCACGGCGTCGGTGCCGGGCACCGAGAGGCGGAACAGCAGGGCCACCGGCGGATCGGACAGCCCCTTCGTGAAATCGGGCGGCGCACCGCGCCCGTCCTGCACATGGCAGCCCGCGCAAGAGCGCGCGATGAAGTGCGGGCCCAGGCCGTCGCGCGCCTTGGTCGACGCCGGCGCCTGTACCCAGTTGCGCTTGAAGAAGGAGTTGCCGATCACGAAGCGCGTGCGCTCGGGATCGCTGAGGTTCGCGGCCGGAAAGGAAAAGGCATTGCGGCCCGTCGCGAACACCGTGGTATCGCCGCCGGTCTTTTCGCCACCGGCGCTCTCCCCATTGGCCAGCGCGCCCACCGCCAGCAGCGTGACGCCGGCACCCACCCACCATCGTGCAAGGCGCATCGGGGCCTTCTTACTCCGGGTTGACCAGCGTCAAGCGCGTGATGCCCACGGCACCCGCCGCTTCGACCAGATCCTTGCTCTGCTGCGTGAGGCTGTCGATCGCCTTTTGCACGCGCAGGCGGCCCGGCGCGTCCTTGCCGCCGACGATCTCGCGATCGAAAGGCGCCTGGATGGCCTCGGTCGCCGCCACCGAAGCGGCGATCTGCGTGGTCACGCGCTCGGCCAGCTGCGGATTCTTCGCGGCGACCAGGTCGCGTAATGCAGGGCCGGCCACGGCCGCGCCGCCGGTGCGCACATAACGGCCGAGCCAGACGTTCTGGATGCCTTTGGCATTGGTCACGGCGTCGCGATGCGTGTTGTCCGAGAAGCACGAGTGCTCGTCTTCCTGATCCTGGCTGGCCAGTGCGACCTCGAGGCGCTCGCCCGCGAGTTCGCCGCGCGACAGCGAGCCGAGCCCGACGAACATCTTGCGGACCGACTCGATGCCACCGCGCGCGAACTTCGCGCCATAGTTGGGCTGCCCGGGCGCCCAGGCCTTCACCAGCGTGTTCAGGTCATCGACCAACAAGGAGGTCACCACCTGCAGGTATTGCCGGCGGCGGTCGGCATTCGGCCGCTTTCCGTCGACGAAGTCTTCGAACGAGCGGTTGCCAGGACCGGTCTCGCTCAAGTCCTGGCCCCAGAGCAGGAACTCGATGGCGTGCCAGCCGGTGGCCACGTTTTCTTCGCCGTCGCGCTCGTTCAGTCCGGCCAGGCCCTTTTTCGTGATCGCGACCTTGCGGTCGTTCACGATGCCGGCGGTCGGCGCGTCCTTCACGTAATCGACATAGGACTCGTCCATCGGCCAGGCGTTAATGCGGCCTTCAGGGCCGTTGTCGTCGTCGATCGGACCGCCATAGAAGCGGAAGGCCTCGGTCTGGCCATAGGCTTCGCGCGCGTCCAGCCAGGCCTTGCGCGCCGTTGCCAGGCCCGCTTCGGATGGCGCCGCGGTGAAAGCGGCAATGGCTTTCTGCAACGCCAGCGCAGCGTCGCGCGCGTCCTCGTAATTAGC
>SEGS01000112.1 GCA_004210915.1 Variovorax sp.
ACCATGAATGTGGTTTTCGATCTGGGCGCCGTGCTCTTCGACTGGGCACCGGCGCGCCTGGTGCGTGAGCATCTTCCTTTGCATGCACCCGACGAAACTGCCGCGGCTGCGCTCGGCCGCGCCATGTTCCATCATGAGGACTGGCTGGGCTTCGATTGCGGCACCCGCAGCCTCGATGAAACCATTCTCCGGATGGCACGGCGCCTTGCACTGCCGCGCGAAGCACTTGACGCGATGCTCTTACCGCTGGGCGGCCGCCTTGCGCCGATCGACGTGACCGTGAAACTGCTCGAGGGTTTGTTCGCGGACCGCGACGCAGGGGCGGATCTGCGTGTCTACTTCTTGTCGAACATGCCTGCACCCTATGCGCGCGCACTGGAAAGCCGTCACGCTTTCATGCGGCGCTTCGATGGCGGCGTGTTCTCAGGCGACGTGAAGTTCATCAAGCCGCAGCGCGAGATTTATGAGCTGCTGGCCGTGCGGCACACGCTGGTACCCGAAAGCACGTTGTTCATCGACGATGCGGCGGCCAACGTCCAGGCGGCCTGCGCGTTCGGATGGCGCGCCATCCACTGCACCGCGCCCGACAGGCTGGCGGCGCAACTGGCGCGTTACTTGCCGGTGCGAACGACCTTGTCGACGTCGAACCCGAGCGTCCGGGCGTAGTCGAGCTCTGTCTGCAGAACGGCTTCGTCTACGCGCGGCGCGCGCGACAACACCCACAGGTACTCGCGATCGGGCGTCCCCACCAGCGACACCTGGTAGTCGCGGTCCAGCTTGAGGATCCAGTAGTCCCCCCAGACCAGCGGCAGCCAGCTGAGCCATGCAGGAGCAAAGCGCACCTCGAGCCGGCCGGCGCCGGGTTGGCCCGTGACCGGGATCACCCGGGCCTGGCCCACGGCCTCTTCGAAATTGCCGTCGGCCAGGATGCAACGGTTGCGCACTTCGATCGTGCCGTCTTCCTGCGGCGTGTACTCGGCGGTGACGGGGCCTGTGCACTGCTTCTGAAAGCGGTTGGGCAAACGCGCCTGCTCGTGCCACAAGCCCGCGTAACGCTTGAGATCGACCGGCGCCACGACCTGCAGCGGCGCGCGCATCAGCGGCGCGCCGTCGGCCGGCCCTGCCGGTGTCTGCGCGCGGGCCGTGCGTGCGGCGCCGAAGGCCGCCAGCGTCAACGCGCCTCCGATGACGAAGGCTGTCGCCAGCGTCGACGTGGAAGGTCCAGTGCGGCGCACACGCATCTCGCGGCTGGGTACTTCGGCATCTGCAACGGAACGATGGTGGCGGGACATGTAGGCACTCCTTGATGAGACGGTGCGCGATCGGAAGCTGATGGAACGCGCGATGCGGCAACACCCGAGCGTAGCCTCGTGCACCCCGGCAAGCCGTCAGCCACGGACCACAGCGCCTGTAGTGCGGCGGCGGCAGCCCTCGGCAAACCCGGATGGATAATGAATTCATGAACCAGCTCGAAGCACTCCGCCAATGGACCACCGTCGTCGCCGACACCGGTGATTTCCGTCAACTCGACGCTTTCAAGCCGCAGGATGCGACCACCAATCCGTCGCTCATCCTCAAAGCCGTTCAGAAGGACGACTACCGTCCGCTCCTCGATGAGGCCGTGAAGGCGCGCAACGGCAAGCCACTGGACGAAGTCATCGACCGCATGCTGGTGCGCTTCGGTACCGAGATCCTTTCGATCATTCCCGGTCGCGTGTCGACCGAAGTCGATGCACGCCTGTCCTTCGACACCGCCGCCACCGTGGCGCGCGGTGAGCGCATCGTCGCCATGTACCGCGCCGAAGGCATTGATACCGAAAAGCGCGTGCTGATCAAAATCGCATCGACCTGGGAAGGCATCGAAGCCGCGCGCCAGCTCGGGCAGAAGGGCATCCATTGCAACCTGACGCTGTTGTTCTCGTTTGCCCAAGCGGTGGCATGCGGTGCGGCCGGCGTGAAGCTGATCTCGCCCTTCGTCGGGCGCATCTACGACTGGTACAAGAAGTCGGCCGGCGCGAAATGGGACGAAGCCGCAAACGCTGGCGCGAACGACCCCGGCGTCCAGTCGGTCCAGCAGATCTTCGACTACTACAAGAAGCACGGTGTCCGGACCGAGGTCATGGGCGCGAGCTTCCGCAATGTCGGCCAGATCGCCGCGCTGGCTGGCTGCGACTTGCTCACCATCAGCCCCGACCTGCTGGCCGAACTCGCGGCCAGCGAGGCGCCGCTGACGCCTGCGCTCGACGCCAGGGCCGCCGCCAAGCTCGACATTCCTGCGGTGTCTTTCGACGAGCCCGCGTTCCGCTTTGCGCTCAATGAAGACGCGATGGCCACCGAGAAGCTGGCCGAAGGCATCCGTGCGTTCGCTGCCGACGCGGTGAAGCTCGAGAAGCTGATGGAGCGTGTCTGATGCCGACGCGCTGCGACCGCACTGCCGCATGGCCCCGACTGCAGGCCCACTTCGATGACGCAGGGCGCGCCTTCGACCTGCGCGCGGCGTTCGCAGCCGACCCGACGCGCGTCGGGCGCTTCACGCAGGAAGCACCGCACCTCTTCGCCGACCTGTCGAAGAACCTGATCGATGCGCCGACCGAGGACCTGCTGTTCGCGCTGGCACGTGACTGCGGCCTCGAGGCCCATCGCGATGCGATGTTCGCCGGGGCGCACATCAACAGCACCGAAGACCGGGCCGTGGGCCATGTGCGCCTGCGCCATCCGTCGGGCGACGCCGAGGTGCAGGCCACACTCGATGCGATGCTGGCGTATGCCGATGCGGTGCGCGCCGACCACACCATCACCGACGTGGTGAACATCGGCATCGGCGGCTCGGACCTCGGGCCGCAGATGGCGGTGCTGGCGCTCGCCGAGTTCACTGCGCCGGGCAAGCGCTTCCACTTCGTTTCGAACGTCGACGGCCACGAGCTGGCTGGCGTGCTCAAGGGCCTGGCGCCCGAGCACACGCTGTTCCTGGTCGCATCGAAGACCTTCACGACCACCGAGACGATGACCAATGCGCGGTCGGCCAAGCGCTGGCTCGAACAGTCGGGCAGCGTCGAGGTCGCGCGTCACTTCGCTGCGCTCACCACCAACGTCGAGGCCGCACGCGAATTCGGGATCGAGACGACCTTCGGCTTCTGGGATTGGGTGGGCGGTCGCTATTCGCTGTGGTCGGCCATCGGCCTGCCGATCGCGCTGGCGATCGGCACCGACAACTTCCGCCGGCTGCTCGCGGGCGCGCATGCGATGGACGAACACTTCCGCACCGCACCGCTCGAACAGAACCTGCCGATCCGGCTCGGTCTGCTCGATGTCTGGTATCGCAATTTCCACCGGTTCACGAGCCGCAGCATCGCGCCGTACCACAGCGCGCTGAAGCGCCTGCCAGCCTATCTGCAGCAGCTGGAGATGGAGAGCAATGGCAAGCAGGTCGACATCGACGGGCAGCGCCTGCCCTTCGGCACCTCGCCCGTGTTGTGGGGCGAGCCCGGCACCAATGGCCAGCACGCGTACTTCCAGATGCTGCACCAGGGCACCGACGTCACGCCGCTGGAATTCCTCGCGGTGCGCGACGCTGCGCACGACCTCGAAGGCCATCATGCCAAGCTGCTTGCCAACGCCATTGCGCAGGCGCAGGCGCTGATGCAGGGCCACGCGGACGCGGGCGGCCACAAGAACTTTCCGGGCAACCGCCCGAGCACTTTCTTCGTGTTCGAGCAACTCACGCCCGAAGCGCTGGGCGCCTTCCTCGCGATGTACGAGCACCGGGTGTTCACCAGCGGCGCGCTGTGGGGCATCAACAGCTTCGACCAGTGGGGCGTGGAACTCGGCAAGGTGCTGGCGAAGGACATCGAGCCGCGTCTGGCCTCAGGCGACGTGGCCGGGCTCGACGCTTCCACCGCCGGGCTGCTGGCGCGCCTGCGGCCGCGCTGAGCGGCGGCCTTTCGCTCGCTTCGCGTCGCGCTTGGGCGCCATGCCGAGCGCAGCGCGGGCCAGCGCATCGGCCTCGCCATTGCGGTGACGTGGTACCCAGACCAAGCTGATGCGCTCGAAGGATGTAAGCAGCATCCGCGCCTCCTCGAAGAGCGCGGCCAGACGCGCAATGGGTAGCGCACCCGTGCGGCCCAGTTGATCCACCAGCACGCTGTTGTCGCTGCATGCGAGCACGTCGGTCGCTCCCCGCGCTTTCAGATCCTGCAGCGCCAGGCTCAGCGCGCGCAGTTCGGCTTCGTTGTTGCAGCCGGTGCCGGGCGGCATTTGCGAGAGCGTGTGCTGCGCGCCATCGGGTGCCATCAGCACGGCGCCAAGGCCCATCCGCCCAGGATTCGGCAGGGCACTGCCGTCGGTGAAAACGGACCAGGGGTTTTGCAGTTCGTGCACGGCCACAAGCATCCGCACGATTGTGGACCGCGAAGTGCTGACAATGGCCGCGCAAGAACACTGCGCGGCTCCCTGAGCCTGCCCTCACGGACTCCGCCCCCCATAAAAAAAGCCCCGCAGCTCGCGCCGCGGGGCTTTTCGTTTGGCTGGTGAGAGCCGGCCGGGGATTACATCCCCATGCCGCCCATGCCACCCATGCCGCCCATGTCAGGCATGCCGCCGGCGCCGCCTTCTTCCTTCGGTGCATCGGCGACCATGGCTTCGGTCGTCAGCAGCAGCGAGGAAACCGATGCTGCGTTCTGCAGTGCGGTGCGGGTGACCTTCGTCGGGTCCAGGATGCCCAGCTCGAGCATGTCGCCGTAGGTGTCGTTCGCAGCGTTGAAGCCGTAGTTGCCCTTGCCGGCCAACACAGCGTTCACCACCACCGAGGCTTCGCCGCCGGCGTTGTTGACGATCTCGCGCAGGGGCGCTTCGATGGCCTTGAGCACCAGCTTGATGCCGGCATCCTGGTCGGCGTTGTCGCCCTTGACCGAGTCGCCCACGGCCTGCTTGGCGCGCAGCAGTGCCACGCCGCCGCCAGCCACAACGCCTTCTTCCACTGCAGCGCGCGTGGCGTGCAGGGCGTCTTCGACGCGGGCCTTCTTTTCCTTCATTTCGACTTCGGTGGCAGCGCCAACCTTGATCACGGCCACTCCGCCGGCCAGCTTGGCCACGCGCTCTTGCAGCTTTTCACGGTCGTAGTCGGACGTGGCTTCTTCGATCTGAACGCGCACTTGCTTGACGCGTGCTTCGATGTCGCCGGCAGCGCCGGAGCCGTCGATGATGATCGTGTTTTCCTTGCCCACTTCGATGCGCTTGGCTTGACCCAGGTCGGCCAACGTCACCTTCTCGAGCGTCAGGCCCACTTCTTCAGCGATGACCTTGCCGCCCGTCAGGATGGCGATGTCTTCCAGCATGGCTTTGCGGCGGTCGCCGAAGCCAGGTGCCTTGACGGCCACGACCTTCAGGATGCCGCGGATCGTGTTCACGACCAAGGTCGCCAGGGCTTCGCCTTCGACTTCTTCGGCAATGATCAGCAGCGGACGGCCGGCCTTGGCGACTTGTTCCAGCGTCGGGAGCAAGTCACGGATGTTGCTGATCTTCTTGTCGAAGAGCAGAACGAAGGGGTTGTCCAGAATCGCGGATTGCTTTTCGGGGTTGTTGATGAAGTAGGGCGACAGGTAGCCGCGGTCGAACTGCATGCCTTCGACGACGTCGAGTTCGCTGTCCAGCGACTTGCCGTCTTCCACGGTGATCACGCCTTC
>SEGS01000055.1 GCA_004210915.1 Variovorax sp.
GCTCACCGCATGGCGCTCCATGTACTCCGACATGTCGAAGCGGATCAGCTCGATGCCCATGATGTAGGCGAGCTGCTTGGCCGCTTCGGTCTTGCCGACGCCGGTCGGGCCGCTGAACAAGAACGAGCCGATTGGCTTGTCCGCACGGCCGAGGCCCGAGCGCGCCATCTTGACCGCAGAGGCCAGCACTTCGAGTGCCTTGTCCTGGCCGAACACGACGCTCTTGAGATCGCGCTCGATGGTTTGCAGCTTGCCGCGGTCGTCGTTGCTGACGTTGGCCGGGGGAATGCGCGCGATCTTCGCGACGATGTCCTCGACTTCGGTCTTGCTGATGGTCTTCTTGCGCTTGCTCGGCGGCAGGATGCGCTGGGCGGCGCCCGCCTCGTCGATGACGTCGATCGCCTTGTCGGGCAGGTGACGGTCGTTGATGTACTTGGCGCTCAGCTCAGCCGCAGCCTGAAGTGCCGCGACGGCGTATTTCACGCCATGGTGCTCTTCGAAGCGCGACTTCAGGCCCTTGAGAATGTCGACCGTTTCCTGCACTGTCGGCTCGACCACATCGACCTTCTGGAAACGACGCGACAGGGCCGCATCCTTTTCGAAGATGCCGCGGTACTCGGTGAAGGTGGTCGCGCCGATGCACTTGAGCTGGCCACTCGAGAGCGCCGGCTTCAGCAGGTTCGACGCATCCAGCGTCCCGCCTGACGCCGCGCCCGCGCCGATGAGCGTGTGGATCTCGTCAATGAACAGGATCGCGTTCGGCTTGTCCTTGAGCGACTTGAGCACACCCTTGAGGCGCTGCTCGAAATCACCGCGGTACTTGGTGCCGGCCAGCAACGCGCCCATGTCGAGCGAGTACACCTGCGCTTCGGCCAGGATCTCGGGCACGTCGTTTTGCGTGATGCGCCAGGCCAGGCCCTCGGCAATCGCGGTCTTGCCCACGCCGGCCTCACCGACCAGCAGCGGGTTGTTCTTGCGCCGGCGGCACAGGATCTGGATCGTGCGCTCGACTTCGTAGTCGCGCCCGATCAGCGGATCGATCTTGCCGTCCTTGGCCTGCTGATTGAGGTTGACAGTGAACTGCTCGAGCGGCGAAGCCTTCTCGTTCTTCTCGCTGCCACCCTCTTCGCCTTCGCCCGACGAAGCGTCGCTGCTGCCCTTGGCAGCTTCGGGCGGGTCGCTCTTCTTGATGCCGTGCGCAATGAAATTCACCACATCGAGGCGCGTCACACCCTGTTGGTGCAGGTAGTACACGGCGTGCGAATCTTTCTCCCCGAAGATCGCGACCAGCACGTTGGCTCCTGTCACTTCCTTCTTGCCGTTGCCGGTGGACTGGACGTGCATGATGGCGCGCTGGATCACGCGCTGGAAACCCAGCGTGGGCTGGGTGTCGACATCGTCGGTACCCGCCACTTGCGGCGTGTTGTCCTTGATGAAGTTGGTGAGCGACGCCCGCAGGTCGTCGACGTTGGCCGAGCAGGCGCGCAGAACTTCTGCGGCGCTCGGGTTGTCCAGCAAAGCGAGCAGCAAATGCTCCACGGTGATGAACTCGTGGCGCTGTTGCCGGGCCTCGACAAAGGCCATGTGCAAGCTGACTTCCAGTTCCTGGGCAATCATGAGATTTCCTTTTGCCTTGCTGTAAATAAAAACTCAGATGGGTGAGAGATCGCAGATATCAACAGGTTCATTCCGCGGGTTCGCTCACGCACTGCAAAGGATGCCCGGCCTGGTGCGCCGCCTCCATCACCTGATTGACCTTGGTCGCTGCCAGGTCACGCGAATAAACGCCGCAGACCCCCCGGCCATCCAGGTGGATCTTGAGCATGATCTGCGTGGCCGACTCCCGGTCCTTGCTGAAAAATTCCTGCAGCACGACGATGACGAATTCCATCGGCGTGTAGTCGTCGTTCAGCATGACGACCTGATACATCTGCGGCGGCGCGGTTTTCAGCGGACGCCGCTCGAGGACGACCGAGTCGCCGTCGTCCCGCCCCGGCTTTTGCACCGGCGGTGTCTTGGGAGTCGAGGGAATTCTGGTTGCCATGAAAAATGATTCTATAGAGCGTGCAAGCGCCATGCCGGCATGAGAGGAATTGGTGGCGGCCGGCCGACAATCAAGTCTTCCCGGATGTGAACCACGCCACGGAGCGCATGAAAAAACCGCCGGAACCCGAGGGCGCGGCGGTCTTCGAATCAAACGCGGGATCCGCGCGCGGCGCGGCGACCCGACCTCACATCTGGTCGATCATCACCTGGCCGAATCCCGAGCAGCTCACCTGGGTGGCGCCTTCCATCAGCCGGGCAAAGTCGTAGGTGACCTTCTTGCTGGCGATGGACTTTTCCATGGCGCTGATGATCAGGTCGGCCGCCTCGGTCCACCCCATGTGGCGCAGCATCATTTCGGCCGAGAGGATTTCCGAACCGGGGTTCACGTAGTCCTTGCCGGCGTACTTGGGCGCGGTGCCGTGGGTCGCCTCGAACATCGCCACCGTGTCGCTCAGGTTCGCGCCGGGCGCGATGCCGATGCCGCCGACCTGCGCCGCGAGCGCATCCGAGACGTAGTCGCCGTTCAGGTTGAGCGTCGCGATCACGCTGTACTCGGCCGGGCGCAGCAGGATCTGCTGCAGGAAGGCGTCGGCAATGCTGTCCTTGACCGTGATGTCCTTGCCCGTCTTGGGGTTCTTGAACTTCATCCACGGACCGCCGTCGATTAGCTCCGCGCCGAATTCCTTGGCCGCCAGCGCGTAGCCCCAATCGCGGAAGCCGCCCTCGGTGAACTTCATGATGTTGCCCTTGTGCACAAGCGTGACGCTGGGCTTGTCGTTGTCGATGGCGTACTGAAAGGCCTTGCGCACCAGCCGTTCCGTGCCCTCGATCGACACCGGCTTGACGCCGATGCCCGAGGTCTCGGGAAAACGGATCTTCTTGACGCCCATTTCCTCCTGCAGGAACTTGATCAGCTTCTTCGCCTTGTCGCTTTGGGCTTCGAACTCGATGCCGGCGTAGATGTCTTCGGAGTTCTCGCGGAAGATGACCATGTTGGTCTTTTCCGGCGCCTTCACGGGGCTGGGCACGCCCTTGAAGTACTGGATCGGGCGCAGGCACACGTAAAGATCGAGCTCCTGGCGCAGCGCCACGTTGAGCGAGCGGATGCCGCCACCCACCGGCGTGGTCAGCGGGCCCTTGATCGACACCACGCAATCGCGAACGGCGTGCAGCGTCTCCTCGGGCAGCCAGACATCGGGGCCGTAGACGCGGGTCGCCTTCTCGCCGGCGTACACCTCCATCCACTGAATCTTTTTCTTGCCGCCGTAGGCCTTGGCCACGGCCGCGTCCACCACCTTGAGCATCACGGGCGTGATGTCGAGCCCCGTGCCATCGCCCTCGATGAACGGAATGATCGGTTGGTCCGGCACGTTGAGCGAGTTGTCGGCATTGACCGTGATCTTCTGGCCTTCGGTTGGAACCTGGATGTGCTGGTAGGTGGACATGGGGGAAAGGACTCCGCAGAGGGTGACGTGAAGGCCGGCATTATCAATCGGCTGCCCGCCACCCGCCGCCGGGCGTGCCTTCCCCGAATCGGACGAAAATCAGCGCTTTCGAAAATCCCCATCCCCATGCCGCTGACCCCGCGCTTCCTTGCCCTCGTCGCCTTCTGCCTGTCGCTGTTTCATCCGGCATGGGCCCAGTCGCCTCAGCTTGACCTGCAGCGGGTCAAGCTCACGGCGGGCATGTACCAGATCGATGCGCAGGTGGCGCAGACGCCGCTGCAGCGGCAGGTGGGCCTGATGTTCCGCAAGGAAATGCCGCAGGCCGAAGGCATGCTGTTCATCTTCGAGCAGCCGACCGTCCAGTGCTTCTGGATGAAGAACACCTTGCTGCCGCTGACCGCGGCGTTCGTAGCGGACGACGGGCGCATCGTCAATCTGGTCGACATGCAGCCGCTGTCGGAGCAATCGCATTGCTCCGAGGAGCCGGTGCGCTACGTTCTCGAGATGAACCAGGGCTGGTTCGCGAAGAAGAACATCCGCAAGGGGGCCCGACTCGGTGGCGCGGTGTTCGCCGCGGCGCCCCGCTGATCGCGCCGCGCCGCACCGACCCGTCCGAACTGTCCGACCCGATTCGATTCGTCCATGAAAAAAGCCGACCCATGGGTCGGCTCTTTCATTCAGGGACGCGAACTCAGGCGAAGTTCTTGGCCGCGAAGTCCCAGTTGACCAGTTTGGCCAGGAAGGTCTCGACGAACTTCGGGCGCAGGTTGCGGTAGTCGATGTAGTAGGCGTGCTCCCAGACGTCGATGGTCAGCAGCGCCTTGTCTTCGGTGGTCAGCGGCGTGCCCGCGGCGCCGGTGTTGACGATGTCGACCGAGCCGTCAGGTTTCTTCACCAGCCAGGTCCAGCCCGAACCGAAGTTGCCTACCGCCGACTTCGTGAACGCTTCCTTGAAGGCGTCGTAGCTGCCCCACTTGGCATCGATCGCCTGGGCCAGCGCGCCGGTCGGGGCGCCGCCGCCTTGCGGCTTCATGCAGTTCCAGAAGAAGGTGTGGTTCCAGATCTGGGCCGAGTTGTTGTAGATCCCGCCCGTCGACTTCTTGATGATTTCTTCCAGCGTGAGCGACTCGAACTCGGTGCCCTTTTGAAGGTTGTTCAGGTTCACGACGTAAGCGTTGTGGTGCTTGCCGTAGTGGTACTCGAGCGTCTCTTTCGAATACTCGGGCGCCAGGGCGTCCAGGGCGTACGGCAGGGGAGGCAGGACGTGTTCCATTTTTTTCTCTCGTGGGTTGGTTGGGGAATGGGTCATTCTAGAAAGTAATCATGGCGGGGGCATCGGACGCTCGGCCTTGGCCCCGGCTGGCACCACGGTCAGATCGACGCTGCCGTCCGCCAGGCGCGCCGACACCGCGTCGCCCGGCGCCAGTTGCGCCGCCTGAGTGACCGCGCGTCCTTGTGCGTCGGTCAGCCACGCATAGCCGCGCTGCAGCACCAGCGCCGGATCGAGCAGTTGCAGGCGCGTGCCGGTGCGTTCCAGCCGTTCGCACTGGCGCACCAGCGCGCGCTCGAACTTCAGGGGCAGCTCGGCCTCCCGCGCTTGGTGGGCTTGGGCAAGGCGCTCCGTTTTCGCGAGCACCGCGTAGTGCAGGCGCTGTGCATGGTGCGAGAGCCGCAGCCGCTGGCGCGCCACCAGGCCCGACGGGCGCCCGAGTCGCCCGCCGGCCAGGTCGAGCCGTTGGCCCAGCGCATCGACGCGGGCCGAGAGGCCGTCCTGCAGCCGTTCTTCGATCAGGTCGAGCGCGCCCAGCCACAGGTCGCGCGGCGCGCTGACCAGTTCTGCAGCGGCCGTCGGCGTGGGCGCACGCAGGTCGGCGCAGAAATCGGCGATGGTGAAGTCGGTCTCGTGCCCGACGCCGCTCACCACCGGCACCGGACTCTCTGCAATCGTGCGGCCTAGCGTTTCGTCGTTGAAGGCCCAGAGGTCTTCGATCGACCCTCCGCCGCGCACCAGCAGGATCACGTCGACCTGGGGTACCAGCAGGTACAACGCGCGCAATGCGGCTACCAGCTCGCCCGGCGCGGCAGCGCCCTGCACCGCCGCCGGCGCGAGCACCACCGGGATGTGCGGAACACGGCGGCGCAGGGCCGTCACCACGTCGTGCAATGCCGCAGCGCCGAGCGAAGTGACCAGACCGATGCGGCGCGGCATGGTCGGCAAGGGCCGTTTGCGCGCGGCATCGAACAACCCTTCGGCCTCGAGTCGCGCCTTGCGCTGGAGGAACTGCTCGAACAAGGCGCCCTGCCCGGCCCGGCGCAGGCTCTCGACCACCAGTTGCAGGTCGCCGCGCGGCTCGTACACCGCGACGCGACCGCGCACCTCGACCTGGTCGCCATCGCGGGGGGAAAAATCCAGCAGCCCGGCGGCGCGCCGGAACATCGCGCAACGCAGCTGGCCGCTCTCGTCCTTCAACGCGAAGTAGCAGTGACCGCTGGCCGCGCGCGAAAAACCGGAGATTTCACCCCGCACAGTGACGGGGTTGAAGCGCGCCTCGAGCGTGTCGGCGATCGCATGGCACAAGGCACCGACGGCCCAGACGCGCGGCCCGGCGGACGGCAGCGGAAGACCCGCGCTCATGGCTTCGCAGCCCCGTGGCGGGCCGCGACTCGTCCACATCGGCCGTTCGCGGGCAGCCGGCGCACCGGCCACCCGCAGCAGAAGCACAGGTTCTCGTGCAAGTTGTTGATCTGAATGAAGAAATGCCTGCTCAAAATTCAATCGATCCAATGGAAGCCACAGCCCGTGCGGGCCCGGCACAGTTGCCCCGCCAGTTAGTCACAAAGTTATCCACAGAATCTGTGCGCGAACACCTACAGGCGGTTTACCCGAAATTACGCGCGGCGCGCAGTGGATAATCCGCCGATTTGCAGTCTTCGAGGCCGGAGGAATTCTTTGTTTTCCATCATAGTTGCAGCGGGTTGGCCGATCTGGCCGCTCATCGCCTGTTCCATCATTGCGCTGGCTTTGGTGATCGAACGTTTCGTCAGTCTCAAGACAGCCAACGTGTTTCCGCCCAAGTTGCTCGATGAAGCGATCACGGTATCGCAAACACATGTGCCCGGGCCCGACGTTGTGACCAAGTTGGAGGGCAATTCGTCGCTCGGCCAGGTGCTGGCGGCCGGCTTTCGCGCGCTCAACGCCAACCCACGGTGCACCGAAGAAGATCTTCGCGCAGCGATGGAGGCCGCGGGTCGCACCGTTGCACACCGCCTGGAGCGCTACCTGCCGGCGATCGCGACCATTGCCTCGGCCGCACCGCTGCTCGGCTTGCTCGGCACGGTGATCGGGATGATCGAGATCTTTGGCGCCCAGGGCCCGTCGAGCGGCGCTGCGGGCAGCGGCAACCCGGCACAGCTGGCGCACGGTATTTCGATCGCGCTCTACAACACCGCCTTCGGCTTGATCGTTGCGATCCCGGCGCTGATGTTCTGGCGCTATTTCCGCACACGCGTCGACGAATATCTGCTGAACCTCGAACTGGCCGGCGAGCGTTTCGCGCGCCACCTGAACAACCTGCGCCGATGAGCCGCGCCCGCATGCACTTCCGGCACGGCGCGCGCGACGAGCCGGAAATCAACCTGATTCCGTTCATCGACATCCTGTTGGTCGTGCTGATCTTCATGGTGCTGTCGACCACCTACAGCAAGTTCACCGAGATGCAAGTGCGCCTGCCGGTGGCCGATGCCGAGGCGCAGCGCAACATGCCCAGGGAAGTGATCGTCGCCGTCTCGGCCGACGGGCGGTATTCGATCCGCAACAGCGTGCTGCCCGATCGCAGCGTCGAGAGCGTGGCGGCGGCGCTCGGTGCGGCGTCGAGCGGGCCCGACAGCATCGTCATCATCAGCGCGGACGCGAGCAGCCCGCACCAGGCGGTGATCACCGTCATGGAGGCCGCGCGCCGCGCCGGCCTGACGCAAATTACCTTCGCCACCCAATCCGCCGCGCAGGCGGGTCGCTGACCTTGCCTCCCCTGCAGCAGGCCTGGCTGCAGCGCGGCGCCATGGCGCGCCTGCTGTGGCCCGTGTCGCTGCTGTTCGGCGCGCTGGCCGGTGCACGGCGCGCGCTCTACCGGCGGGGCTGGAAGAAGACAGAGCGCTTGCCGGTCCCGGTGATCGTGGTCGGCAATGTGATCGCTGGCGGCGCGGGCAAGACTCCCGTCGTGATGGCGATCGTGAAGCACCTGCAGGCGCGCGGGCTTCATGTGGGCGTCGTGTCGCGGGGCCATGGACGCCGCACCGCGGACTGCCGCGAGGTGCTGGCCGACAGCGATCCGCGCGATGTGGGCGATGAACCCGCGCTGATCCACCGCGCCACCGGTGCGCCACTGTTCGTCTCGCGTCGCCGCGTCGAGGCCGGCCGCGCACTGCTCGCGCGCCATCCGGACACACAGGTGATCGTGAGCGATGACGGATTGCAGCACCTGGCCATGGCGCGCGACATCGAGATCTGCGTGTTCGACGATCGGGGTGTCGGCAACGGCTGGCTGTTGCCGGCCGGCCCCCTGCGTGAACATTGGCCGCGCGCCTGCGATCTCGTCCTGCACACCGGTGACCGCCCGGCCTTTGTAGGACACACCGCGCAGCGCGGCCTTGCGCCGGAGGCCGTGGGCAGCGATGGGCGGCGCATCGCGCTGACGGCCCTCGCCGCCGAACCGGTGATGGCGCTCGCCGCCATTGCCCGGCCCGAGGCCTTCTTCCAGATGCTGCGCGAACGCGGACTGACGCTGGCGCAGACGATCGCGTTGCCCGACCATGACGATTTCGAGGGCTGGAAGCCGCCGGCCGACACGGGCTTGCACTTGCTGTGCACAGAGAAAGACGCCGTCAAACTGTGGCGCCATGCACCCGATGCGCTGGCCGTGCCGCTGGTGTTTGTGCCCGAGTCGAGCTTTTTCGCGGCGCTCGATGCGAGGTTGGCAAAGCTATCATCCGCCGATGGATACCAAGCTGCTTGAACTGCTCGTCTGCCCCGTCACCAAGGGCCCGCTGACCTGGAACCCGGAGAAGCAGGAACTCGCCTCGCGCAGCGCCCGCCTCGCCTACCCGGTGCGCGACGGCATCCCGGTACTGCTGGAGAACGAGGCGCGCACGCTCAGCGACGAAGAACTGGGGCTCTGAGTTGAGCTTCAGCGTTCTCATTCCCGCCCGACTGGCATCGGTCCGCCTGCCCGACAAGCCGCTGGCAGACATCGGCGGCATTCCGATGGTGGTGCGCGTGGCGCAGCGCGCGCTGTTGTCGGGTGCCGACCAGGTGGTGGTGGCGGCCGACGATGCGCGCATCGTCGAGGCCTGCGAGGCGCATGGCATCCGCGCCGTGCTCACTCGCAAGGACCATCCGAGCGGCAGCGATCGGCTGGCCGAGGCCTGCAGCCTGCTGGGTCTGGCCGACGATGCGATCGTGGTCAATGTGCAGGGCGACGAACCGCTGATCGATCCATCACTGATCGACGCGGTGGCCGCCACCCTCGCAGCCACGACCGATGCGCCTATGAGCACGGCGGCCCACGCCATCGATTCCGCAGACGAGTTCGCGAACCCGAACGTGGTGAAGACCGTGCTCGACGCGCGTGGCCATGCGCTCTATTTCAGTCGCGCCCCGATCCCGTGGTGGCGCGACGGTTTCGCGCAGGGCGATTCGCGCATGCTGCCCGATGCGCCGCCGCCGCTGCGCCACATCGGTATCTACGGCTATCGCGCAGGCTTCGTGCGGCAGTTTCCACTGCTGACGCCGGCGCCGATCGAAAAGACCGAGGCACTGGAGCAGTTGCGCGTGCTGTGGCACGGCCATCGCATCGCCGTGCACGTGAGCGCGCACGCGCCCGGCCCGGGCGTGGACACGCCGGAAGACCTGGCGCGAGTGCGCGCGCTGATCGCTGCCGGCTGAGTTTTCGGGCCGTGTCGCCGCCCTCGCGCGGCGCGGTCGGCATGCCTTTCCCGGCGGAATTTCTTCACGGAAGCGCATGCTATCCTCGACGCAACTCCGTCTGCCCGAGCCCCGGAAGGCCTGCACGACGCGACAAGAAATCCAAGATATTCCGAGGACACCATGAGACTGATTTTGTTGGGCGCCCCCGGGGCAGGTAAAGGCACGCAAGCCGCGTTCATCTGCCGCAAGTACGGCATCCCGCAGATCTCAACCGGCGACATGCTGCGCGCGGCCGTCAAGGCCGGCACACCGCTCGGCCTCGAAGCCAAGTCGGTGATGGAATCGGGCGCTCTGGTCAGCGACGACCTGATCATCAACCTCGTGAAAGAACGTATCGCGCTGCCCGATTGCGCCAGCGGTTTTCTGTTCGACGGCTTTCCACGGACCATTCCCCAAGCTGATGCCATGAAGGCCGCCGGCGTGAAGCTCGACTACGTGCTTGAGATCGATGTGCCCTTCGCGGACATCATTGAACGCATGAGCGGTCGCCGCTCGCATCCGGCCTCGGGCCGCATTTACCACGTGCGCTTCAACCCGCCAAAAGTGGAAGGCAAGGACGATGAGACCGGTGAAGACCTGATCCAGCGCCCGGACGACGAGGAAGCGGTCGTGCGCAACCGCCTCGACGTCTACAGCCAGCAGACCCGACCGCTGGTCGACTACTACTCGACCTGGGCTGCCACCGATCCTGCGACGGCGCCCAAGTACCGCGCCATCCAGGGCATCGGCACCGTCGAGGAAATCACGCAGCGCGCGCTGGCCGCGTTGAGCAGCTGAGTAACTGCGGGCCGCTTGGCCGCAATAAGCAGAAAGGTCGCGACAGCGACCTTTTTTCATGGGCGTCCGCCGCAGCTTGCCCGCTCAAGCGGGACTGGACCGCAGACCGTAGCTCTTGCCATCGACGAACAGGTATTCGACGCGCATGATCGCCGCGCCTTTCTCGTCCTTGAAGATGAAGCCGACAGCCGCAATGGAATCGCCCGCCTTGATCTCGGGGACGTGCCACGCGTTCATGCGCGTGAGCGGCGCGAGTTCGATCTCCCAGCGCTGGTCCTTGCGATTCGGCACCACCGCTTTCGCCAGCAGCGCCCGCCCGTCGACCGGCGCGCTCTGCGGCGGCACTTCCCGCCGGGCCAAATCGGCCGGCACCTTCAGGTCGGCCGGCACCTCGAGCACCAGCTCGGCGTGCGGGTTCTGCCACCGCGCGCTGGCGACCTTGCCTTCGAGGTAGATCGGACGCTCCTGGTCGAAGCTGCTCCAGCCGTGGTGCGCCCAGGCGGGCGACAAGGCCAGCGGCATGGCCACGGTTCCCAACACCAGGTCTCGACGGTTCATCTCGCGTGTCCTTTCGTTGTCATTCCACGGCGCCCGGGCCTGAACAGGCGTCTGACACCTCAGTAAGCGATCCAGCGGCCGCATCCGATCACGGCCAGCCAGATCGCAGTGGACACCAGCATCTGTACCCGCGCGAGCCAGTCAAGTTTCTCGAGCGAGCCGCGCCCATGAAACCAGCCAGCGTTGCAGGCCGCAGCGACCAAGAGGCCCATCTTGATCACGAACAGGCGATTGGCGATCAGTTCCTCCGGTCGGGTGGCGAACATCAACGATCCGCTGACGGCCGCCAACGTGAACCCGGCGAGCGCGATCGACAGCGCCAACCGCGCAAGCGCCTGCACCGGCAAGGCCGCGCCGCGACCGAACACGCGCAGTTCGAGCAGCACCAGATTGCCGAGCAGCAAGGCGATGCCGACGATGTGAACGGCTTCCAGCGCGGGGTAGGCCCATGGGTGTGATTGCAGTGCGGCGAACATGCTCATGCGCCGGCGGCCGGCAGGCCCATCAGTTCGAGCATCAGCGCGATCCGCGCCTTCATCGGGCCCAGGCCGCCGGCATCGCGAAAGCGATCGTCCGGACGAGGCAGGATGCGCCCCGCGAGACAACGTGTCGCGCGCAGCACGCGCACGCCTGCGCGCTCCGCGCGCTCGGCAGCGGCCTCGATGTCGGCATGCAGCGTGCCGTTGCCGGTCGCGGCCAGAACGATGCCGCGCAGCGGTCCGGCGTTGCCACCCGTTGTGCCGGCCGACAGGAGCGCGTCGATCACCGCGCCGCTGGCGCCCGCATGGCTGACGACGATCTCGACGCGGGGCCAGGGCAGCGCGAGGTCTGGCAGCGCCGGCGAAGCCTGTTCGCCACCCGCGGGCCACGGACGCACACGACGAACAGCGCCCTGCTCCACATAGCCGATCGCGCCCGCATCGCCCGAGGCGAAGGCGTCGAGCCTGTAGGTGTGCACCTTCTGCACATCGATTGCGCCGTGAACCGTGCCCGCGCAAACGACCGTCACGCCTTGCGCGCCCGGCGTGGCAGCCACCGCGATCGCGTCGCGCACGTTCTGCGGCCCGTCCGGCGCCAGCGCGGTCGCGGGCCGCATGGCGCAGGTCAGCACCACCGGTTTGCCGGGCCGCAGCACCGCGT
Organism: Variovorax sp.; assembly: GCA_004210915.1. Lineage (GTDB taxonomy): Bacteria > Pseudomonadota > Gammaproteobacteria > Burkholderiales > Burkholderiaceae_C > Variovorax. The sequence goes on from SEGS01000055.1 coordinate 11,950, forward strand.
GCAGGACGTACGCGGTTTCCTCCAGCGTGTCCGTTCCGTGCGTGATGGCGATGCCGGCCACCTCGTCCTGCGCGAGCCAATAGGCGCAGCGCGCGGCCAATGCCTGCCAGATCGCGTGCGTCATGTCCTTGCTGTCGACCTGCGCGACCTGCTCTGCTACCAAGCTGACACCGGCCGGCGCCTCGATGCCGCCCAGCAAGTCGGCCACGCCTACCTGCGCGGCGGTGTAGCCGATGTTGTCACCCGCTGCAGAGGCGCGGCCCGCGATGGTGCCGCCCGTCCCCAGGACGACGACACGGCGCTCGACGCCAGTTTCGTTCGTATTCATGGCTTGCCAACTCCGAAAAACTGGTTAAAAATACAGTCACTGGATATTCAGCCAGTACCGAAGGAAAACACCATGCCGTTCGCCGTGAAGCTTACCGCCCGCCAGCAACAGATCCTGGACCTGATCCAGAGCGCGATTGCCCGCACCGGCGCGCCGCCAACCCGTGCAGAGATCGCAGCCGAGCTCGGTTTTAAATCAGCCAATGCGGCGGAAGAACACCTTCAGGCACTGGCGCGCAAGGGCGTGATCGAGCTCGTGAGCGGTACATCGCGCGGCATCCGCCTGCGCAGCGAGGCCCTGCGTTCGCTCAATGAATCGCGGCACCGTGAGTTGGGCGGCCAGTTCTCCTTGTCGCTGCCGGGCATGGCGCAACTGGCCCTGCCGCTGATCGGCCGGGTCGCTGCCGGCTCGCCCATCCTCGCGCAGGAACACGTCGACCAGACCTTCTACGTCGAGAACACGTTGTTTCAGCACCAGCCCGACTATCTGCTGAAAGTACGCGGCATGTCGATGCGCGACGCCGGCATCATGGACGGCGACCTGCTGGCCGTACAAGCCACCAAAGAAGCGCGCAACGGCCAGATCGTGGTGGCGCGCCTGGGCGACGAGGTTACTGTCAAGCGCCTCAAGCGCACCAAGCTGGCGATCGAGTTGCACGCCGAGAACCCCGACTACCCCACCATCGTCGTGCAGCCCGGCGAGCCTTTCGAGATCGAAGGCCTGGCCGTCGGCCTGATCCGCAACACCATGCTGATGTAGGCGCCACCAGCACCGCTCAACCCGGCTGGGACAGGTGGCGGGCGTATGGCCGAGAGGGCCATCACCCTGTCGCAGCCGATGCATCGAATCCTGCCTGTGTTCAACCTCAGACCTTTGGAGTTCACATGGGAATCGCTCTGCTTACTTTCGTCGATATCTGGATGCCGCTGCAATCGCTGGCCGATCGCTGGTTGCCGCGTGCGCGGCGCCGCCAGCCGACGCCGGTTCACGAGGCGGGTGGCTTGCGCTATGTCGGGATCCGCCCTGCATGCACCACCCGTTCGCATGGGACACCGGCCACGACCTCGCATGCGGCAAGGCCGGTGCGCCCGCTGCGCGTGGTCCGCCTGATCGATCCGGAAAACGCCGGTCAGCGGAGCCATCGCGTGGTCATCTCCGGCCGCATGGCGGACGTCTGTGCAGAACTCGACCGCCTTGCGGCACTCGAAGCCATGGAAGCGCCGACGACGCGCCTGCACTGATGCTGGAAGGCGCGGATTCGTTCGCGCCCACACCCGTATCGAAACGTTGACCGGCGCCTTGGCGCGGCAGCCGCGAGGCACAATGGCACGCCATGAACATTGTGATCCTCGACGACTACCAGGACGCGGTGCGCAAGCTGCGCTGCGCCGCCAAGCTCGACGCGTACGCGGCCAAGGTCTACACCAACACGGTCAAGGGCATCGGGCAACTGTCGGTGCGCCTCAAGGATGCGGACGTGATCGTCCTGATCCGTGAACGGACCCCGATTTCCAGGCAACTCATCGAGAAACTGCCCAAGCTCAAGCTGATCTCGCAGACCGGCCGGGTGGGCAACCACATCGACATCAACGCGTGCAGCGAACAAGGCGTGGCGGTGGCTGAGGGCTCGGGCTCGCCGCAGGCCCCGGCCGAACTGACCTGGGCGCTGATCATGGCCGCCATGCGCCGGCTGCCGCAGTACATCAGCAACCTGAAGCACGGTGCCTGGCAGCAGGCGGGACTGAAGTCGGCTTCGATGCCGCCCAATTTCGGACTGGGCTCGGTGCTCAAGGGCAAGACGTTGTGCGTCTGGGGCTATGGGCGCATCGGGCAGTTGGTGGCGCGCTACGGGCAGGCGTTCGGTATGCAGGTGGTGATCTGGGGCCGCGAGGCCAGCTGCACCAAGGCGCGCTCCGACGGCTTCCAGGTCGCGACCAGCCGCGAGGAGTTCTTTGCCGCGGCCGATGTGCTCACGGTACATCTGCGGCTCAACGACGAGACCCGGGGGCTGATCACGCTCGAAGACCTGTCGCGCATGAAGCCGACCGCCCTGTTCGTGAACACCTCGCGGGCGGAACTGGTTGAGGCCGATGCGCTGCTCGCCGCACTCAACCGGGGCCGGCCCGGCTTGGCGGCCATCGATGTCTTCGAAAGCGAGCCTCCGTTGCAAGGCCATGCCCTGCTGCGCCTGGAGAACTGCATCTGCACGCCGCACATCGGCTACGTCGAGCAGGAAAGCTATGAGTCCTATTTTGGCCAGGCGTTCGACAACGTCGTGAGCTTCGTCAAAGGCAACCCGACCAACATCGTGAATCCCGGGGCGCTGCAGGTTCGCCGCTGAGCGCTCTGCCTTGTCCCGTGTGACGCGGGCATGGCGTATCACTCGCTCAGACCCGGAACACCGAATCGGCAGGCCGACGCACCCGTCAGCGCTTCTTGATAGGCCGCGGCGCGATCTCGGCCTCTGTTTCCGGATCGAACAGATCAAAGTCGATCACGTGGGGGTCGGGCTTCGCAGGCGCGGCCGCGGGCGCGGGCGGCTCGATCGCGGCGGGAAGTGTTTCGTACGCCGTCCGATCGAAGGTCGACAGATCCACATCGAGCCCGGCGGCGGCCGTCGCCGGCGCCGCAGCGCGCTGCGGCGCCGCAGGCCCAGGAACGAGCACAGTCTCGCGGGTCAGCCCTTCGTCAATGCGGTCGTACAGCGAAGGCGGCAACATTGGGGCGCCTTCCAGGCCCGCGGGCTGGGTGTTCTGCGTTGCCAGTGCCGCGCCGGGCGCCTCGTGGCTGAAGGTGTCGACGAAGGACAGTGGCGTCACCGGCGCCGGCGGCGCGCTGTCGGGATCGATCACTTCCTTGGCCACCGCGTAGAGCAACAGCAGTTCGCGGTAGGCCGAGAGATCGAAAGCCTCGTCCTCGTGCGCGCCAGGTCGGCGAAAGACAAGCTCTTCGATCAGCGCCAGGGTGCTGGGGGCCGGCCACTGTGACGCGATGCGCGCCAGCGGCCCCCGGTAGTACTCCAGGCCGCGGCCTTCCTGCGTGAACTGCTCGAACGCCGGTACGTCGGCGTTGAACGCGAGTTCGAACTCCTGCGCGAGCCGTGCGTAGTCGTCCTTGCGCCCCAGCGAATGGAAGATCTGCAGCAGGTCGAGGTACGCCAGCGCACTGGTGCCGGGCGTGTCGGCGATGTGTTCGCGCAGCACCGCGATCGCCTGGTCATGCTGCCCGAGCGAAAGGAAAAAGTCCGATTGCTGCTGCACATCGAACAGCTCTTCGGTATTGACGGACCGGGCAGGTGCGCCGTCGGCCAGCGACGCACTGGGGAGGTGGCCATAACTGCCATGCGCGCCGTCTTCATCGTCGTCGTCATCGACATAAGGTGTTGCGCCGAACGTGGAGAGCGCCGCGCCGCGCTGCGCAGGCCGCGCGGACGACGAGGGCGCGGCGGGGCGCATCAGGTCGTCGTCCAGGAGATCCTCTTCTGCCGAGGGGGGAAGCACCGAATTCCCCTCGCGCCACCAGGCCGGCGGCGCCGCGCGGCGGGCCGTGCGCCACATCAGCAGCAGACCTGCCAGTGCGATCAGCAACAAACCGATGAGCGCATACACGAGCGGGTTGCTGTAGCGGCTGTCCCGTGCTTCGGCCAGCTCGCTGCGCAAGGCCAGCAGGGTCTGCTGGTTCTGCGCCGTCTGCTCGCGCAGCGCGGCCAGCGTGGCCTCGAGTGCCTGCATGCGCTGGGCCTCGCGCTGTGCGTCTTCGGGCGGTGTGCCCAACGCGCGCCACTGGGCGGCCGCGGCAGCGCGGACGGCCGGGTCTTCCGACGCCGGCGGCGTCAATGACATGGAACTCTTCAACCCGCTCTCAGCTGCGGGCTCCAGCGGCTCCATCTGCAGGCGCGGGCCCGACGTTGGCGGCGGCGTCAGCGGCGCGGCTGCAGATTGGGGCGCGGATGAAGGAGATGTCGCCGCGGGCGGTCGCACAGGCGGGTTGGTCGCGGTCGCGGTCGTGCCGGGCGCAGGGGCGGCGCGACGGGGTCCGGACGGTGAAGCGGCTCGGCGGGTTGCTGGCGCAGCCGAATTGGGGCCGCCGCGGGTGCCGGCACTTGCCGAAGCTCGGCGATCACGCGGGCCCGCCATCCCGCCGCCGGTCGCTGTTCCGCGCTCGCTGGCAGAGCGTGCCGGGACGCGCGTGCTTCCAGTGCCTTCTCCCGCCGCTCCAGCCGCGGCGCCCTGCCCGCCTTCGACCACCGCCTGCCGCACGGGCGGCAGATCGGCGAGCAAAACATAACTGCGCGTCGAGGTCGCGTCGCACCCTGCCCGGGCTGTCACCGTGACGACTGGCTCCTCCACTACCTGCGACGACCGGATGCGCATGCGCGAACTGGCCGGATTGGCGCCTGGTTCCAGCGATACAGTCAGGCGTCCGCTGTCGAAGCGGCTGTCGCCCTGCAGCACATCCGCTTCAAGGCACAGCGAGCCACCGACTTCGCTGGCATCGAGTGACAGCGGAACGACCACGTCGAGCGGCTTGCCGATCCAGGTGGCCCCTTGGGGCCGCCCGATCGTCAAGGCGATCGACGGAAACGCGATCCCGAGTAAAAGCAAGGCTGCAATGGCGCGTCGAAGCTGCAAGATATGGATGCAAAGGTAATAGAAAGTAAACACATTCTGACACGCTTGCCAGAGCCACCCCTTAACTTGACACATTTTTGAGATGACTGTGAACTATTACAAACTTGGCGTGGTTGGCGCCGGCGCCATGGGGCGGGGAATCGCCCAGATCGCGGCACAGGCCGGCAGCGAAGTACTGCTGCTCGACAGTTTCGACGGCGCCGCCGAGCGCGGGCGTGAGGCGATCCTCGCGCAGTGGCAGAAGCTGCACGAGAAGGGCAAGCTCGACGCCGACCGCCGCGATGCCCTGGGTGCGCGCCTCCACGCCGTCGGCTCGGTGCAGGACCTGGCGGGCTGTGACCTGGTCATCGAGGCCGTGGTCGAAGACCTCGGCGTCAAGCGTGCGCTGTTCCGCGAGCTCGAAGGCGTGGTTGCGCCAACGGCCACCTTGGCCACCAACACCTCTTCGCTTTCTGTGACCGCGATTGCCGCGGGGCTGGCGCGGCCCGAACGGCTGGCGGGCTTCCACTTCTTCAACCCCGTGCCGCTGATGAAGGTGGTGGAAGTCATCGCCGGCTTCAAGACTGCGGCAGAGGTGTGCAAGCAGCTGGCCGGCTACGCGGTCCAGATGGGGCACAGCGCGGTGCAGGCGCAGGACACCCCTGGCTTCATCGTCAATCACGCCGGACGCGGCTACGGCACCGAAGCGCTGCGCATCGTCGGCGAAGGCGTGACGGACTTCGCGACCATCGATCGCATCCTGAAAGACCAAGCCGGCTTTCGCCTCGGCCCGTTCGAGCTGATGGACCTGACCGCGCTCGACGTGTCGCACCCGGTGATGGAATCGATCTACCACCAGTATTTCGAAGAGCCGCGCTACCGGCCCAGCGTCATCACCGCGCAGCGCCTTGCTGCGGGTGCGCTGGGCCGCAAGACCGGCGAAGGGTTCTACCGCTATGCCGATGGCGTGATGCAGCAGGCGCCCGAAGCGCCGGCACCCGCCGTCGACACGCTGCCACCGGTGTGGGTCTCGCCGCGCGCAGCGCGGCGGCCGGAGCTGCTGCGCCTGGTGCACACGCTCGGCGCGCAGCTCGAAAGCGGTGCAACGCCTTCTTCCGCTGCGTTGATCGTCGTGGCGCCGCTCGGCTTCGACGTGACGACCGTTGCGGCCGTCGAGCGTCTCGACGCGACCCGCACCATCGGCATCGACATGATGGTCGACGACGCCGCCACGAAGCGGCGCGTGATCGCCACCAACCCGGCCACGCGCCGCGACATGCGCGACGCCGCGCACGCCCTGTTCGCGCGCGACGGCAAGGCCGTGAGCGTGATCCGCGACAGCGGCGGCTTCGTCACACAGCGCGTGGTCGGCACCATCGTCAACATCGCTGCCGACATGTGCCAGCAGCGCGTGTGCTCGCCGGCCGACCTGGAAACCGCCGTCAAGCTCGGCCTGGGCTATCCGCAGGGCCCGCTGGCCATGGGCGATCTATACGGCCCGACCAACATGCTCGAAGTGCTGTTCAATCTGCAGACCGTCTATGGCGACCCGCGCTACCGCCCGAGCCCCTGGCTGCGCCGCCGCGGCGCGCTCGGCCTGAGCCTGATGCACGAAGAAGAATGACGACGAGACCCCTGCCATGACCGCCGAACTCAAGAGCACGACCGAAGGCAGCACCATGGTGCTGACCCTCGCGAACCCCGCCCAGCGCAATGCGCTGGGACCCGCGATCTACAGCGCCGGCATCGAAGCCCTCAACGGTGCCGAAAGCAGCGATGAAATCCGCAGCGTGGTGATCGTGGGCGAAGGCGCTTTCTTCAGCGCAGGCGGATCGCTGCAGCGGCTGGCCGACAACCGCGCGCACGACCCAGCCGTGCAGGCCGAAAGCCTCGAGGGCCTGCACAACTGGATCGATTCCATCCGCACCTTTCCCAAGCCCGTGATCGCCGCCGTCGAAGGGGCGGCCGCTGGCGCGGGTTTCTCGCTGGCACTGGCCTGCGACTTCGTGATCGCGGCTCGCGATGCAGTCTTCGCCGCTTCGTACAGCAACGTCGCGCTCTCGCCCGATGGCGGGCTGAGCTGGCATCTCGCGCAGGCGCTGCCGCGCCAGCTTGCCAGCGAGTGGCTGATGGGCGGTCAACGTGTGGCAGCGGAACGGTTGCACGCCTTCGGCCTGGTCAACCAGCTGAGCGAGAACGGGCAGGCGCTGGCCGTTGCGCTGACATTGGCCGAGACGCTGAACGCCCGCGCGCCGAATGCGCTGGCCAGCATCAAGGAGCTTCTGACCGAGGCACGGGGCGCGACGTTGCCCGCGCAACTCGCGCTCGAACGCGATCACTTCGTGCGCAACCTGCACCATGCGAATGCCGGCATCGGCATTGCGGCCTTCCTGGCCAAAGAGACGCCGCGCTACGGCCAATGACGCCGCCGTCACGCGCGTGACAACCCTTCCCTTCCCAGTCGCCGACAGGACAGACCAATGGACGACCCCATTCTTACCATCGAAGAACGTGAAGCGATCAACAGCGGTCGCTGGTTCGCTTCCCTTTCACCTTCCCTCCGCCACGACATTCTTCGATGTGCCTACGTCAAACGCTACAAGGACGGCGACCTGCTGGCCGCGCGCGGCGACCCGCCCGACCAGTGGATCGCATGCGCCAAGGGCGCGGTGCGTGTGAGCTCGACGGCGGTGTCGGGCAAGCAGGTCACGCTGACGTACGTGGAGCCGGGCATCTGGTTCGGCGATGTGGCGATGTTCGACGGCGATCGGCGCACGCACGATGCCTACGCGCATGGCGAGACCACCACGCTCAACGTGGCGCGTGCCGATTTCCAGAAGATCCTGGCCATGCACGTCGAGCTGTACGAGGCGCTCATGCGCCTTCAGGCGCGGCGCATTCGCACGCTGTTCGGTCTGGTGGAAGACCTCAACACCCTGCCCTTGCGCGCGCGGCTGGCCAAGCAGCTCATTCACCTCGTTCGCAGCTATGGCGTGCCGAGCCTGGCCGATGGCAATCAGATGCGCATCGGCCTGCACCTGGCGCAGGAAGAGCTCGCGCAACTGCTCGGTGCCTCGCGCCAGCGTGTCAACCAGGAACTCAAGGCCATGGAGCGGGACGATGTGATCCGCATCGAACCGGGCGGCCTGGTGGTACGCGATCGCGCCGCGCTGATGCGCATCTCCGAAGCGGACGTTTGATTCCCTCATGACCCAAGCCCAAGATTTCAGCAGCTTCATCGGCACCCGCGCGGTCTCGCAACAGCACAGCGTCGACATCGAGGCGCTCTCCGCCTGGCTCGAAAAGAACCTCAATGGTTTCAAGGGCCCGCTCACGGTCGAGATGTTCAAGGGCGGGCAATCCAACCCGACCTATAAATTGATCACGCCAGCGCGAAGCTACGTGATGCGCGCCAAGCCGGGGCCGGTTGCCAAGCTGCTGCCTTCGGCGCACGCGGTCGAGCGCGAATACAAGGTCATGAAGGGCTTGGCAGGCACCGACGTGCCCGTGCCGACGATGTATGGCCTGTGCGAAGACGAGTCCGTCATCGGCCGTGCCTTCTACGTCATGGAATGCATGGAAGGCCGCGTGCTGTGGGACCAGTCATTGCCCGGCTTCAGCAACGCCGAGCGCGCCGCGTACTACGACGAGATGAACCGCGTGATCGCGGCACTGCACACGGTCGACTTCGCCGCGCGCGGCCTGGGCGACTTCGGCAAGCCCGGCAACTATTTCGAGCGTCAGATTGGCCGCTGGAGCAAGCAATACAAGGCCTCGGCCGACGGCGCCGGCGAGCTGTCTCAGCCCATCGACGCGATGGAGCGCCTGATCGACTGGCTGCCCGCGCACATGCCCGACAGCGCGCGCGACGAAAGCAAAGTGTCGATCGTGCATGGCGACTACCGCCTGGACAACGTGATGTTCCACGCGACCGAGCCGCGCATCATCGCCGTGCTCGACTGGGAGTTGTCGACCCTCGGCCACCCGCTCGCCGACTTCAGCTACCACTGCATGTCCTGGCACATGCCGCCGACCACCGGGCGCGGCATCGGCGGCGTCGACGTGGCGGCGCTCGGCATCCCGACCGAAGCCGAATACATCGCCCGCTATTGCGAGCGCACACGCATCAGTACGCCCGAAGCGCTGGCGCCCGACTGGAAGTTTTATCTCGCCTACAACCTTTTCCGCATGGCAGCCATCCTGCAAGGCATTGCCAAGCGGGTGGAAGCCGGCACTGCGTCGAGCGATCAGGCCATGGCCTCCGCACGCAGCGCGCGACCGATGGCCGACATGGCCTGGCAATTCGCCCAAAAGGCGTAAGCCGAATCTTTTCCCCGACCCCAGGAGACAGCATGGATTTCGAATACTCGGCCAAAACCAAAGACCTCCAGAAGCGCGTCAAAGCCTTCATGGACGCGCACATCTACCCGGCCGAGGCCGACTACGCCGCCGAACTCGCTGCCAATACAGCCGCTGGCAAGCGCTGGACCGCGCTGAACACCGTCGAAAAGGTGAAGGAAAAGGCCAAAGCCCAAGGCTTGTGGAACTTGTTCCTGCCAGTCGACAGCGCTGCGGCTTCCGGCTACGAGGGCGCGGGCCTCACGAACCAGGAATACGCACCGCTGGCCGAGATCATGGGCGCGGTCCCCTGGGCGAGCGAAGCCTTCAACTGCTCGGCGCCCGACACCGGCAACATGGAAACGATCGCGCGTTATGGCTCCGAAGCGATCAAGGCGCGCTGGCTCAAGCCGTTGCTCGAAGGCCAGATCCGCTCGGCCTTCGCAATGACCGAGCCCGATGTCGCGTCGAGCGACGCGACGAATATCTCAACCAGCATCGTGCGCGACGGCAACGACTACGTCATCAACGGCCGCAAGTGGTGGATCTCCGGCGCTGCCGATCCGCGCTGCGCCGTGTACATCACGATGGGCAAGAGCGATCCTGATGCGCCGCGGCACTCGCAGCAGAGCATGATCATCGTGCCGGCCGACGCCAAGGGCATCAACATCATCCGCCCGCTCACCGTCATGGGCTTCGATGACGCGCCCCACGGCCACGTCGAAATGACCTTCGACAACGTGCGCGTGCCCGTCGACAACATCCTGCTGGGTGAAGGCCGTGGTTTCGAGATCGCTCAGGGTCGCCTCGGCCCTGGACGCATCCACCATTGCATGCGGCTGATTGGCCTGGCCGAGCGCGCGCTCGAATTGATGTGCAAGCGCGCTTCGTCGCGCGTGGCCTTCGGCAAGACCGTGGCGTCGCAGACCGTCACGCAGGAACGCATCGCTGAAGCGCGCTGCAAGATCGACATGGCGCGCCTGCTCACGCTCAAGGCCGCCTGGCTGATGGACGTGGCCGGCAACAAGGTCGCCAAGAACGAGATCGCGATGATCAAGGTGGTCGCACCGTCGATGGCCTGCCAGGTGATCGACTGGGCCATGCAGGTGCACGGTGGCGGCGGTATGTCCGACGATTTCCCGCTGGCCTACGCGTACACCAACGCCCGTACGCTGCGCTTTGCCGACGGCCCGGACGAAGTGCACCGCAACGCGATTGCCAAGTGGGAATTGGGCAAGTACGCACCCGCGAAGGCTGGCGAAGAGGCCGTGCCCGTCACGCGCTTCTGATCCTGCTCGGCAACCCGCTGCCAGGGTGACACCCGAAGCCGCCCGCGTCGATGACGCCGGCGGCTTTTTCCGTCTACAGCTTCTTTTGCAGGAAGACGGCCGCGCCGAAAGCAGGATCGAGCTGGTAGCCGGCGAAACCTTCGTCATGCACATTGACGAGCGGGCGGCACGCGAAGGTCGAGAAGCCCTCGATGCAGTTGACGAGCCCGACCGGCGCGTCGTCGTCGAAAGCCAGCACGCTGTACGCCTGGGGCCGCGCAGCCAAGGCCGTCGGCAGGCCCTGTTTCACATCGGCAGTCAGCGGCGTGCCGCCACCGGCGGGGTCGTTGGCGTAGGCGTCCAGCAATCCGACCAGTGCGGCGGCATGTGCGGGGTTGCGGTAGTCGGCCAGAAAGATGTCGATCACACAGGCTCCAGTGGGCGCGGCTCACCCGCGGGCAGTTCGATGGCGATGATGCCGCCGGCGCAGACCTCGCCGCCGGAGACGACAACGGCCATGACGCCGGCTTTGCGCACCAGTCCGCCGTCCGCGTCGCGCGAGAGCGTCGCGGCCATCAGGCCCTTTTGAAAACGATCAATCTGACTGCAAGGATTGCGCAGGCCGGTGAGCTCCACCACCGCTTGCGCGCCCAGGTGCAATCGGGCCCCGGTGGGCAACGCCAGCAGGTCGATGCCGCGCGTCGTGATGTTCTCGCCCAGGTCGCCAGGGAAGACGGCGAAACCTGCCTCGATGAGTTCATCAAACAATTCGGCGTGCAGCAGATGCACCTGGCGCAGGTTCGGCGCGCTGGCATTGCGCGCGACGCGCGAGCGGTGCTGCACGGTGCGGCCCGCGTGCGCGTCACCCTCGACGCCCAGGCCCGCGAGCAGGTGGACCGAGGGCTCCGCGAATTTGGAGAAACCGTGAACGTCGCTCGCGTGCACTGCAAGAACCTGCGGCTCGCGCTGCCCTCCTGGCTCGCTCAAGCCGCCGGCTCCAACGTCGCGGCGATGCGGCGCGCACAAGCCTCCGCCTGCTGCGCATCGCGCGCTTCCACCATCACGCGCACGAGCGGTTCGGTGCCACTCGCGCGGATCAACACGCGGCCATCGTCGCCCAATTCGGCTTCGGCCCGGCGGGTCTCGCTCGCGAGGGCTTCGCTGGACTTCCAGTCCTGCCCGGGCGTGAGACGCACGTTGATCAAGGTCTGTGGAAACAAGGTGACGCCCGCGAGCAGTTCGCCCACGGTCTTGCCACTGCGCACACAGGCCTGGAGCACCTGCAAGGCGCTGACGATGCCGTCGCCGGTCGTGTGGCGGTCGAGCGCCAGCAGGTGGCCCGAGCCTTCGCCGCCCAACTGCCAGCCGCGCTTGTCGAGTTCCTCGAGCACGTAGCGGTCGCCCACCTTGGCGCGGACGAAGGCGATGCCCTGGGCACGGAATGCCATTTCGACCGCCTTGTTGGTCATCAGCGTGCCGACGACCCCTTCGGGCTTGCTGCCCCGCGCCATGCGCTCGGCGACCATCAGGTAAAGCAGTTCATCGCCATTGAACAGGCGGCCGTCCGCGTCGACCAACTGCAGGCGGTCGGCGTCACCGTCGAGCGCGATGCCGTAGTCGGCGCCTTGGGCCAGCACCGCCTCGATCAGCGCCTGCGGATGCGTGGCGCCAACGCCCTCGTTGATGTTGAGCCCGTCCGGGGCGCAACCGATGCTCACCACCTCTGCGCCCAACTCATGAAACACCTGCGGCGCCACCTGGTAGGCCGCGCCGTGCGCGCCATCAACCACGAGCTTCATGCCGCGCAGCGTCAGGTCGGAAGCAAAAGTGCTCTTGCAGAACTCTGTGTAGCGGCCTGCGGCATCGTCCAGCCGGCGGGCCTTGCCCAAAGCGGCGGACTCGGCCCACACCGGCGGCTGCTGCAACGCGGCTTCCACCGCTTCTTCCCACTCGTCGCTGAGCTTGGTGCCTTGCGCGCTGAAGAACTTGATGCCGTTGTCGGGAAAGGCGTTGTGGCTGGCGCTGATGACCACGCCCAAGCTGGCGCGCTGCGCACGTGTCAGGTAAGCCACGCCCGGGGTGGGCAACGGCCCGAGCAACACAACGTCGACGCCCGCGGAGTTGAAGCCGGATTCGAGCGCCGACTCCAGCATGTAGCCCGAGATGCGGGTGTCCTTGCCGATCAGCACGCGCGGGCGCGCCTCGGTCTGCTTGAGCACGCGGCCGACAGCGTGCGCCAGCCGCAGCACGAAGTCGGGCGTGATGGGCGGCTGGCCGACCGTGCCGCGGATGCCGTCGGTGCCAAAGTATTTTCTTGTCATGGGTGAAGCTTGATCAGGACTGCAGGAGCGCAAAACGAACTGCCTGGCGTATGAGGGATGCTTGGGTCTTCACGAGATTGTCATGCGTCCATCATGCACCCCGGGCAGCACGCCACACCGCGAACGCCGAGACCGTGTCGCGTACATCATGCACGCGCACGATTGATGCGCCCCGCTCCACCGCCAACACCGCTGCGACGACGCTGGGCAGCGCCCGGTCACGCGCCGCGTCGATGCCTGTCACCGCGCCCAGCGACGACTTGCGTGACCAGCCGCACAGCAAAGGGTGCCCCGCCGCCAGCAACTCGCGTTGCCGCGCCAGCAAGGCGAAGTTCTGCGCGACGGTCTTGCCGAACCCGATGCCCGGGTCGAGACAGACCCTGTCCGGCGCTACGTGCAGCGCCCGAAGCGCCGCCACCTGCGTTTCCCAGAAAGAGAGCAACGCCGAGACGACTTCGCCTTCCATGGGCATGGTCTGCATGGTCTGTGGATCGCGGTGCATGTGCATCAGGCAAACCCCACACGAGCGGTGCGAAGCGACAGCCTCCCTGGCGCCCGGCTGCCGCAAGGCCCACACGTCGTTGACGATGTCCACGCCCAGGTCCAGGGCCACGCGCATCACTTCCGGCTTGTAGGTGTCGATGGAGATCGGCACCCCGAGCTTCACCGCTTCGGTAAGCACAGGCAGGACACGCGCCAGCTCTTCATCGAGCGGCAGGGCCGGGCTTCCGGGCCGGGTGGACTCTCCGCCGATGTCCAGGATGTCGGCGCCCTCTCCGATCAGGCGCTCGCAGGCCTGGATAGCGTCACGCGCCGACGCATGCACACCTCCGTCGGAGAACGAGTCCGGCGTCACGTTGACGATGGCCATCACGCGAGGGACTGCCAAGTCGATCACGTAACGGGCGGTGCGCCATACCCGTGTCATTCACGACCTCCATGAAAAACGGGGCCCAAGGCCCCGTTCGTTGCTGCAGCGTGCACGCGCGTCAGGCCGCCGTCGGCGCGGGGTCTGCGGTGACAGCCGGAGCGCCGCCGCTGCCGCCACTGCCCGAAGGGGGCGTGCGGGGCGTCCAGTCTTTCGGTGGACGCGGATCCTTGCCGGCCATGATGTCGTCGAGCTGGTCGCTGTCGATGGTTTCCCACTCCAGCAGCGCCTTCGCCATCGCGTGCATCTTGTCGCTGTTTTCTTCGATGAGTCGACGGGCCAGTGCGTACTGCTCATCGATGATCCGCCGCACTTCGCCATCGACCTTTTGCATGGTCGTCTCGCTCATGTTGGTGGTCTTCGTGACCGAGCGCCCGAGGAACACTTCCCCTTCGTTTTCGGCGTAGACCATCGGGCCCAGCGCGTCGGTCATGCCGTAGCGCGTGACCATGTCACGGGCGATGGAGGTCGCACGCTCGAAGTCGTTGCTGGCACCCGTCGTCATCTGGTTCATAAACACTTCTTCGGCGATGCGGCCACCGAACAGCATGCTGATCTGGTTCAGCATGTATTCGCGGTCGTAGCTGTAGCGGTCTTGCGCCGGCAGGCTCATCGTCACGCCCAGCGCGCGGCCGCGCGGAATGATAGTGACCTTGTGGACCGGGTCGCACTTGGGCAGCAGCTTGCCGATGAGCGCATGGCCGGACTCGTGGTACGCGGTGTTCCGGCGCTCTTCCTCGGGCATGACCATGCTCTTGCGCTCGGGGCCCATGAAGATCTTGTCCTTGGCCTTCTCGAAGTCCTGCATCTCGACCACGCGCGCATTGCGGCGTGCGGCCATCAAAGCAGCTTCGTTGCACAGGTTGGCCAGATCAGCGCCCGACATGCCGGGCGTGCCGCGCGCGATCACGCTCGGATTCACGTCCTGGCCCAACGGCACCTTGCGCATGTGCACGTTCAGGATCTGTTCGCGGCCGCGAATGTCCGGCAACGTCACATAAACCTGGCGGTCGAAGCGGCCCGGACGCAGCAAGGCGGCGTCGAGAATGTCGGGACGGTTGGTCGCGGCCACCACGATCACGCCGAGATTGGTTTCGAAACCATCCATCTCGACCAGCATCTGATTCAGGGTCTGCTCGCGCTCGTCATTGCCTCCACCAAGGCCCGCGCCGCGCTGGCGACCGACGGCGTCGATTTCGTCGATGAAGATGATGCAGGGCGCGTTCTTCTTGGCGTTCTCGAACATGTCGCGCACACGGGCCGCACCCACGCCGACAAACATTTCGACGAAGTCGGAACCCGAGATCGAGAAGAACGGCACCTTGGCTTCACCGGCAATCGATTTGGCGAGCAGCGTCTTGCCGGTGCCCGGGGGGCCGACCAGCAGCAGGCCGCGGGGAATGCGACCGCCCAGTTTCTGGAAGCGCGCAGGGTCCTTGAGGAAGTCGACCACCTCCTTCACTTCTTCCTTGGCTTCGTCGCACCCGGCGACGTCGGCGAAGGTGACAGAGTTGGTGTTCTCGTCCAGCATGCGGGCCTTGCTCTTGCCGAAGCTGAACGCGCCGCCCTTGCCGCCCCCCTGCATCTGGCGCATGAAGTAGACCCAGACGCCGATCAAAAGCAGCATCGGCCCCCAGCTGACCAGCAAGGTCATGAGGAGCGAGCCCTCTTCGCGCGGCTTGACGTCGAACTTGACGTTGTTGGCGATCAGGTCGCCCACCAGGCCACGGTCGAGGTAGGTCGCGGTCGTGCGGATCTTGCGGTCGTCGTTGGTGATCGCCACGATCTCGCTGCCGCCCTGGCCTTCCTGAATGGTGGCGCTCTTGATGCGATTGCCCCGGACTTCCTCAAGGAAATCGGAGTAACCGACATTGCCGGCGCCGGCGGCCCCGCGGGTGTCGAACTGTTTGAAAACAGTGAACAACACCATCGCGATGACGAGCCAGACGGCGACTTTGGAAAACCACTGATTGTTCAAACAAAACTCCAGTCGAGAAGCGCGTGACGAAAATATGAAAACGCGCAGGAGAAACGCAATTGCCGCCTATTTTAGGCTTTTCAAGTTGCGGAAAGCCCTGAATTCCCTACAGCAGCCTCAGGTGCTGAGAGGGATTGGCGACTTGCCGCCGCCGCTGCGGCTGTATCAATTCGTAACGGTTTCGGCTTGCCCAAGGCCTATCAGGAAGGTCTCCGACGACTTGTCACGCGAGGCCTTGGGTTTGAGACGCTTCACGGTACGGAAGTTCGCCTTGAACAAGCGCACCAGATCGTCGTAGCCGCTGCCGTGGAACACCTTGGCGACGAGCGCACCTTCCGCCTTCATGTGACGCTGCGTGAAGTCGATGGCCAGTTCGACCAGATGCGCGATGCGTGCCGTGTCTGCGGAGGCGATGCCCGAGAGATTCGGCGCCATGTCTGACACGACGACATCGGCCAGGCGCCCGCCCATCACGACCGCGAGCTGGTCGAGCACGGCGTCCTCGCGAAAATCGCCTTGGAGAAAGATCACGCCTTCGATCGGTTCCATCTGCAGTAGATCGAGCGCAATGATGGTGCCATCAAGCGCGCCGGCCGCGGCACCGCCGGGCGACATGCGGCGCCGGACGTACTGGCTCCACGCGCCGGGCGTCGATCCCAGATCCACGACCAGTTGGCCCGGCCGGATGAGCCCGAGCGTCTCGTCGATCTCCTTGAGCTTGTAGGCGGCACGCGCCCGGTAGCCTTCGCGCGTGGCCAGCTTGACGTAGGGATCGTTGATGTGATCGTGCAGCCAGGCCTTGTTCACCTTCTTGCCGGGCTTGTCGCTTTTCTTGGAAGTGTTCATCTGGTTTGATAATACGGGGATGCCCGCTATTCAACTCACCCCCGCCCAACGCAAGGTGCATCGCGCCGACGCGCACCACCTGGATCCGATCGTCATGATTGGTGGAGACGGGCTGACCCCTGCCGTCAAGAAAGAGGCCGATGCTGCCTTGAACGCCCACGGGCTCATCAAGGTGCGCGTGTTCTCCGACGACCGGCTGGCTCGCGAAGCCATGATGGTCTCGCTGGCCGACGAACTCGACGCCGCACCCATCCAGCACATCGGCAAGCTGCTGGTGCTGTGGCGCCCGATCCCGGAGAAAGAGCGCACGGTTGACGAAGACCGTATGCCCGGCCCGCGCGATGTGAAGGTCGTGAAGTACAGCAAGCGCTTCGGCCAGCGGCCTGAGATCAAGACCCTGCGCGTACTGGGCAACCAGCGCCTGACACCCGGCGGCAATATCAAGCGCGCGAAGCCGAAGAAGGCCCTCTCGGTCAAGAAGCGTCGCCAGGCAGACTGACCGTGGCGGCGTCGCAGGCCGAGCGCCACATCCTCTGCATGAAGTGGGGCACGAAATACGGCCCCGAGTACGTCAACCGCCTCTATGCAATGGTGCGCCGCCATTTGAGCGGCGACTTCAACTTCGTTTGCCTGACGGACGACAGCCGCGGCATCCGCAGCGAAGTGCAGTGCCTGCCGATCCCCGCCCTCGACCTGCCGCCCGGCATTCCGGAGCGCGGCTGGACCAAGCTGGCCACCTTCACCGCCGATCTTCACGGCCTGCGCGGCACGGCGCTGTTCCTCGATGTCGATGTGGTCATCGTCGGCAGCCTGGATGGCTTCTTCGAAGTGCCCGGCGAGTTCCTGATCATTCACGACTACAAGCGGCCGTGGCGCATCACGGGCAACTCGTCGGTCTATCGCTTCGAGTTGGGCGCACACCCGGACGTGCTCGCGCATTTCCGCGCGAATTTCGCCGAGGTGCGCAAGACATTTCGCAATGAACAGGCCTACCTGTCCGACTTCATTCATCGGAAGGGGCAACTGGCTTACTGGCCCGAAGGCTGGTGCCCGAGCTTCAAGTACCACAGCATCCCGCCTTGGCCGAGCAACTACTGGCGCGCGCCCTTCGTGCCGGCCGATGCCCGCATCGTGATCTTCCACGGTGAATGCAATCCCCCGGATGCACTCGCGGGCCGGCGCAACCGCCGGTTCCGCTTCATTCGGCCGGCGCGCTGGGTCGCCGAACACTGGACAGAATAGTCAGGCGCGCCGGGACAGGCGCCAAAGCAGCGCACCGGCGCATAGCCACTGCGCCACATACATCACGCTGCCCGCGCTGTGCCAGAGCTGAAGGTTCTCCCGCGCCACGATGCGCGGCGCCACTGCGTACTGCTGCAGCAAGGCCAGCAGCATCGCGGTCACCACCAGAAAAATAGCGGTCAGCGCCGCACCATCGAGCCGGTCATCTTCCGCCCGGGCGCGGACATGGATCAACAGCGTCAGCCCGCAGCCGAGCGCGACCCAGGTCTGCGCGGCGAAGAGTTCTGCGGCCATGCGGCCGGCGATGGCCGGCGTGGCCAGGTGTGCAAAGAGCATGGGCACCACCAGAAAGCCGGTGGTGGTGAGGCTGCCCCACCACAACGCGGCCAGCATCAGCGCAATGCGGTCCTTGAGCACAGCCGGCTCAGACGTAGCTGATCCCGACAATTTCGTAGCGCTTCAGCCCGCCGGGCGCCTGCACCTCGGCGGTGTCGCCCTCTTCCTTGCCGATGAGCGCGCGCGCGATCGGGCTGGAAATATTGATCAGCCCAAGCTTCAGGTCGGCTTCGTCTTCGCCCACGATCTGGTACGTGACCGAAGCGCCCGTTTCTTCTTCCTCGAGCTCGACTGTCGAGCCGAACACCACCTTGCCGCCGGCATCGACCTCGGCTGGGTCGATGATCTGGGCTGCCGAGAGCTTGCCTTCGACTTCCTGGATCCGGCCTTCGATGAAACCCTGCCGGTCCTTGGCCACTTCGTATTCCGCGTTTTCGCTCAGGTCACCCTGCGCGCGCGCTTCGGAAATCGCGTTGATCACCCATGGGCGATCCACCGTCTTCAAACGATGCAGTTCTTCGCGCAGTTTCTCCGCGCCGCGCTTGGTGATGGGAATGGTTGCCATGTGTCTCTCCAACGTCGTCGATCACGTCCTGCGCGATCTGCTCCGCTTCTCGCAGCCTCCTGCGATGCACGGAAAAAAAGGAAAACCGCCGGGCGTTGCCGCCTGGCGGTGTCTTGATGGATCAATTATGCCGCGGGCCACGTCCGGCCGGAGCCGCAGGCCCACAGCAGACCCTGCCCTCAGGCCTGCAATTGCGCGTGCATCTCCTGCACCGAAATCACACCCAGCTCATCCATGTGCTGCATGCCTTCGACAGCTGCTTCGGCACCGAAGATCGTCGTGAAGGTGGTCACGCGCGCCAGCAGCGCCGAGGTGCGGATCTGACGCGAATCGGCGATCGCGTTGCGGCGTTCCTCGACCGTGTTGATGACCAGCGCGATCTCGTTGTTCTTGAGCATGTCGACGATGTGCGGCCGGCCACGGCGCGCGCCTTGTCGTTGTTCTTGACCGAGATGAAGACCTTGCCCGACTTGGGAAGGATCGTGCCGGCGCCGATCTGCGACTTGACGAAAGCCTCGCCGAAGGTCTTGCCCACGCCCATGACCTCGCCGGTCGACTTCATCTCGGGGCCCAGAATGGTGTCGACGCCCGGGAACTTCACGAACGGGAACACCGCTTCCTTGACGCTGAAGTACGGCGGCGTGACTTCCTCCGTCTTTCCCTGCGACGCGAGCGACTGGCCCGCCATGCAGCGCGCCGCCACCTTGGCGAGCTGGATGCCCGTGGCCTTGCTCACGTAGGGCACCGTGCGCGAGGCACGCGGGTTCACCTCCAGCACGTAGATGACGTCCTTGCCATCTTTCTGCTGGATAGCGAATTGCACGTTCATGAGTCCGACGACGTTCAGCGCCTTGGCCATTGCAGCGCTTTGACGCTTGAGCTCGGCAATCGTGTCGGCGTTCAGGCTGTAGGGCGGCAGCGAGCACGCCGAGTCGCCCGAGTGAACACCAGCCTGTTCGATGTGTTCCATCACGCCGCCGATCAGCGTGCCGCCTTCAGCGTCGCGGATGCAGTCGACGTCGCATTCCACTGCGTCGTTCAGGAAGCGATCAAGCAGCACTGGCGAGTCGTTGCTCACCTTGACCGCTTCGCGCATGTAGCGCTCGAGGTCGCGTTGTTCGTGCACGATTTCCATAGCGCGGCCGCCCAGCACGTAGCTCGGGCGCACCACCAGCGGATAGCCCAGCGCAGCGGCTTTCTCGAGCGCTTCCGGCTCGGTGCGCGCGGTCGCGTTCGGCGGCTGGCGCAGGCCCAGCTCGTGCAGCAGTTTCTGGAAGCGCTCGCGGTCTTCGGCCGCGTCGATCATGTCGGGTGAGGTGCCGATGATCGGCACGCCATTCGCCTCGAGGTCCAGCGCGAGCTTGAGCGGCGTCTGGCCGCCGTACTGAACGATCACGCCGAGCGGCTTTTCCTTGTCGACGATCTCCAGCACGTCTTCGAGCGTCAGCGGCTCGAAGTAGAGGCGGTCGCTGGTGTCGTAGTCGGTCGACACGGTCTCGGGATTGCAGTTGACCATGATGGTCTCGTAGCCGTCCTCGCGCATGGCGAGCGCGGCATGCACGCAGCAGTAGTCGAACTCGATGCCCTGGCCGATGCGGTTCGGGCCGCCGCCGAGCACCATGATCTTCTTTTTGTCCGTCGGCGCCGCTTCGCACTCGTCCTCGTAGGTCGAGTACATGTAGGCGGTGTTGGTCGCGAACTCGGCCGCGCAGGTGTCAACGCGCTTGTAGACCGGGCGCACGCCCAGTGCGCGCCGTTTCTCGCGGATCACGGTGTCGGTGGTCTTGAGTTGAAAGGCCAGACGCCGGTCCGAGAAACCCCTCTTTTTCAGCGCGAGGAGCGTGTCCTTGTCGATGTCGTCCAGCGACTTGGTTTCCAGCTCGAGCTCGATCTTCACGATCTCTTCGATCTGCACGAGGAACCACGGGTCGATCTTGGTCAGCGCGAAGACTTCGTCGACGGACAAGCCCATGGCAAACGCGTCGCCCACGTACCAGATGCGCTCGGGACCGGGCTCGCCCAATTCCTTCTCGAGCACTTCGCGGTCCTGCGTCTTTTCGTTCATTCCGTCGACGCCGACTTCGAGTCCACGCAGCGCCTTCTGGAACGACTCCTGGAAAGTGCGGCCCATCGCCATCACCTCGCCCACCGACTTCATCTGCGTCGTGAGGCGCGAGTCGGCCTGCGGGAATTTCTCGAACGCGAACCGCGGGATCTTGGTGACCACGTAATCGATCGAGGGTTCGAAGGACGCCGGCGTGGCGCCGCCCGTGATCTCGTTGCGCAGTTCGTCGAGCGTGTAGCCCACGGCCAGCTTGGCCGCGACCTTCGCGATCGGGAAGCCCGTGGCCTTGGACGCCAGTGCGGACGACCGCGAGACGCGCGGGTTCATCTCGATGACGACCATGCGGCCGTCTTTCGGGTTGATGGAGAACTGCACGTTCGAGCCGCCGGTGTCGACCCCGATTTCGCGCAGCACGGCCAGCGATGCGTTGCGCAGGATCTGGTATTCCTTGTCGGAGAGCGTTTGCGCTGGCGCGACGGTGATCGAGTCGCCGGTGTGAACGCCCATCGGGTCAAGGTTCTCGATCGAGCATACGATGATGCAGTTGTCCGCCTTGTCGCGGACCACTTCCATCTCGTACTCTTTCCAGCCGAGCAGCGACTCTTCGATCAGCAATTCGTTGGTCGGCGAGGCCTCGATGCCGCGCTTGCAAATCGTCTCGAACTCTTCCGGGTTGTAGGCGATGCCGCCACCGGTGCCGCCGAGCGTGAAGCTCGGGCGAATCACGGTCGGAAAGCCCAGACCCTTTTGCACTGCCCAGGCCTCGTCCATCGTGTGGGCGATGCCCGAGCGCGCGGAGCCCAGGCCGATCTTGGTCATCGCGTCCTTGAACTTCAGCCGGTCTTCGGCCTTGTCGATGGCTTCGGGCGTGGCGCCGATCAGTTCGACCTTGTATTTGTCGAGCACGCCGTTGCGCCAGAGGTCGAGTGCGCAGTTCAACGCGGTCTGGCCACCCATCGTCGGCAAGATCGCATCGGGGCGTTCCTTGGCAATGATCTTCTCGACGGTTTGCCAGGTGATGGGCTCGATGTAGGTGACGTCGGCCGTGGCCGGGTCGGTCATGATCGTTGCAGGATTGCTGTTGATCAGGATGACCTTGTAGCCCTCCTCGCGCAATGCCTTGCAGGCCTGCACGCCCGAGTAGTCGAACTCGCAGGCCTGACCGATGACGATCGGGCCGGCACCGATGATCAGGATGCTCTTGAGGTCTGTGCGCTTAGGCATTCTTGTTCTCCGTCTTGTGCTTTTCCATGAGTGCCGTGAAGCGGTCGAACAGGTAGCCGATGTCGTGCGGGCCCGGCGAGGCTTCAGGGTGGCCCTGGAAGCAGAAAGCGGGCTTGTCGGTGCGGGCCAGCCCTTGCAGCGTGTTGTCGAACAGGCTGATGTGGGTGGGACGCAGGTTGGCCGGCAGCGAGGTCTCGTCGACCGCGAAACCATGGTTCTGGCTGGTGATGCTCACGCGACCGTTGTCCAGGTCTTTCACCGGGTGGTTCGCGCCGTGATGGCCGAACTTCATCTTGAACGTCTTTGCCCCAGAGGCCAGCGCCATGATCTGGTGGCCGAGGCAGATGCCGAAGGTCGGGATGCCGGTTTCGATCAGTTCGCGCGTGGCTGCGATGGCGTAGTCGCAGGGCTCCGGATCGCCCGGGCCATTGGCCAGAAAGATGCCGTCTGGCTTGAGCTTGAGCACGTCGGCCGCAGGCGTCTGCGCCGGCACCACGGTGATGCGCGCGCCGCGCTGGGCCATCATGCGCAGGATGTTCTTCTTGACGCCGTAGTCGAAGGCGACCACGTGGAACTTCGGCGTGATCTGCACGCCGTAGCCGGCGCCGAGCTTCCACTCGGTTTGGGTCCATTCGTAGGTCTGCTTGACCGACACCACTTTGGCCAGGTCGAGGCCCGCCATGCTCGGCGCGCCCTTGGCGGCAGCGATCGCCTTGTCGATCAGCGCCTGAGTCACCGCCTCACCTTCGGCCAGACCGAGGATGCACCCGTTCTGCGCGCCGCGCGTGCGCAGGTGGCGCGTGAGCTTGCGGGTGTCGATGTTGGCAATGGCAACCGTCTTGCCGGCGACGAGATACTCACTCAGCGTGGCGGTCTTGCGGAAGTTCGACGCGACCAGCGGCAGGTCCTTGATGATCAGCCCGGCGGCGTGGATCTTGTCGGCTTCGATGTCTTCCTCGTTGACGCCGTAGTTGCCGATGTGCGGATACGTGAGCGTCACGATCTGCTGGCAATAGCTGGGGTCGGTCAGGATTTCCTGATAACCGGACATTGAGGTGTTGAATACCACTTCGCCGGTGGTGGCGCCGGCAGCGCCAATCGAGTTGCCTTGAAAGACCGTGCCGTCTGCGAGCGCCAGGATGGCGGGCGGGAAAGCTCCCTTGAGAGACAAAAGCACTGGGTT
>SEGS01000056.1 GCA_004210915.1 Variovorax sp.
GTAGACCGCGTCGCTGAAGGTCAGCGTCTGCTTCATCTGCAGCTGCGCGTAGCCGATGTTGATGCGGTCCAGGTACGCAATGATGTAGCAGACCAGCAGCAGCGGCACGATGCGCCAGCTGACCTTGCGGTAGAGCGCCGCGTCGGCGGCAGCGTCTGGCGCGGGAACGGGTGGCGCGTTGGCGCCGGCGGGCGTGACAGGACCCATGGTTTGTCTCCTTGATGGCATTGGATGCACTCGCGCTCTTCGGCGCGTCGCGATTGTGTGGCGCGACCCCCGCCCCGGCGCAGTCACGCCGGCGACTGCGCGGTGATTCAAGATGTACGCCGGTCGTTGAAAGCGACGACGCCCGTTTGACGCACGCTCCGGTGGCTATGCTCGACCCCCCAAGAACAAGGCCAGCCGGCACACTCCCCAAGACACCCCGCCCCATGCACCCGACCGGAACCCTGCGCGGCATTGCCGCGATGCTGCTGGCCTGCGCCTTCTTCGCCTGCATGGACGCGTTGCTCAAGGTGATGGCCAGTCACTACCCGCCGCTCGAGGTGATGGCGCTGCGCGGCCTCACCGCACTGCCGCTGGTTTGCGTCTACATCGCATGGCGGCGCGAGGCGGCCGGCGTGTTCCACCGCCGCCTGCGCTGGCGCCTGCACCTGCTGCGCGCCGCGCTGAACATGACGATGCTGGTGCTCTTCGTCTATGGCCTGCAGACCCTCGGCCTGGCCGAGGCTTACACGCTGAGCTTCATCGCGCCGCTGTTGATGGTGCTCATCGCCGTGCCGATGCTGGGCGAGTCGGTGAAGCCGCGGCACTGGTGGGCCATCGGGCTGGGCTTTGCAGGCGTGGTCATCGCGCTGCGGCCGGAGCGCGGCGCATTCCTGTCGATGGGTGCGCTGGCCGTGCTGGCGGCCGCCGTTTGCTATGCGCTGTCGAACATGCTGGGGCGGCTCATCAGCCGTACCGAATCGAGCGCCTCGCTGGTCTTCTGGACCACCGCCGCCATGGCCTTGGGCGGCAGCCTGCTCGCGGCGCCCGCCTGGGTGCCGGTGCAGCCCGGGCACGCGTGGGTGCTGGTGGGCCTGGCCGTCACCGGCTTCCTCGGACAGATGACCATTGCCGAGGCCTTCCGCCACGGCCAGGCCGCCGCCATCGCGCCCTTCGAATACAGCGCGCTGGCCTGGGGATTGATGCTGGACTGGATCTTCTGGCGCGCCGCGCCCGATGTATGGACGCTGGGCGGCGGCGCGCTGATCATCGCCAGCGGCATCTATCTGGTGCGCGGCGAGACGGCCCAGCCGAAGCCCGCGACCTGAAGCGCGGCGCAGGTCGGCCGCGCCTCAGACGGGCGTCAGACGACGCCGCTCGTGCGAAGCGCGGCGATCGTTTCGGACGACAGTCCCAGCTCCGTCAGCACCTGATCCGTGTGTTGCCCCAGCGCCGGTGGCGCATGGCGCAGCACGGGCGGCGTGGCCGAGAGGCGCAGCGGGCTGGCCACGCCGACGATGCTCTCGATACCATCGCCGGCATCGCGCGCCATCGACACGGACAGGCCGCGCGCCTTCACCTGTTCATCGTCGAAGGCCTGCGCGATGTCGTTGATCGGGCCGCAGGGCACGGCCTTGTCTTCGAGCAGCGCGATCCACTCGGCCGTGCTGCGCGTGCGCGTGACGGCTTCCATGTCGGGGATCAGCACCTCGCGGTGCTTCACACGCAGCGTGTTGGTTGCGTAGCGCGCATCGCTCGCCCACTCCGGGTGGCCGGCGGCTTCGCAGAAGCGCGCGAACTGACCGTTGTTGCCGATCGCCAGCAGCATCGACCCGTCCTTCGTGTGGAAGTCCTGGTAGGGCGCAAGACTCGGGTGGCTGTTGCCCTGCCGCGCGGGCGCCACGCCAGTGTTGAGGAACGCGCTGGCCTGGTTCGCGAGGATCGCCATGCCGACGTCGAGCAGCGCCATGTCGATGTGCTGCCCTTCGCCGGTGCGGTGCAGCACTTCGAGCGCGGCCAGGATGGCCGTGCTCGCGTACACGCCCGTGAAGAGGTCGGTGAGCGCGACGCCCACGCGCAATGGGCCGCCGCCGGGCACCTCATTGGGCCGGCCGGTGATGCTCATCATCCCGCTGGTGGCCTGGATCATGAGGTCGTAGCCGGCGCGCGACGCGTGCGGACCGTCGTGGCCGAAGCCGGTCACGCTGCAGTAGATGAGGCGCGGATTCGCGGCGCGCAGGCTCTCGTAGTCGAGTCCGTACTGCTTCAGCCCGCCGGTCTTGAAGTTCTCCACCACGATGTCGCTTTGCGCCGCCATCTGCTGCAACAGCGCCTGGCCTTCCGGCGTCGCCATGTCGAGCGTGACCGAGCGCTTGTTGCGGTTGCAGGCGGTGAAGTAGGTCGACTGGTTCGTGTCCTCGCCCTCTGCGTTTTTGAGGAAGGGCGGGCCCCAGGTGCGCGTGTCGTCGCCGACACCCGGCCGCTCGATCTTGACGACGTCGGCCCCCAGGTCGGCCAGGATCTGCGTGCACCACGGGCCCGCGAGCACGCGGGAGAGGTCGAGAACTTTGAGGCCGTCGAGTGCTGCGGCGCTCATGCTCAGTTCGCGAACGCGGCGATGCCCGTGATCGCGCGGCCCAGGATCAGCGCGTGGATGTCGTGCGTGCCTTCGTAGGTGTTCACCACTTCGAGATTCACCAGATGCCGTGCCACGCCGAACTCGTCGCTGATGCCGTTGCCGCCCATCATGTCGCGCGCCAGGCGGGCGATGTCGAGCGCCTTGCCGCAGTTGTTGCGCTTCATGATCGAGGTGATCTCGACCGAAGCGGTGCCCTCGTCCTTCATGCGACCCAGGCGCAGGCTGCCCTGCAGGCCCAGCGCGATCTCGGTCTGCATGTCTGCGAGCTTCTTCTGAATCAGCTGGTTGGCCGCGAGCGGGCGGCCGAACTGCTTGCGGTCGAGCGTGTACTGGCGGGCGCGGTGCATGCAGTCTTCCGCGGCACCGAGGGCGCCCCAGCTGATGCCGTAGCGCGCGCTGTTCAAACAAGTGAACGGACCCTTCAGGCCCTGCACTTCGGGGAACGCGTTCTCTTCGGGGCAGAACACGCCGTCCATCACGATCTCGCCGGTGATGCTGGCGCGCAGGCCCACCTTGCTGTGGATGGCCGGGGCCGAGAGGCCCTTCATGCCCTTCTCGAGCACGAACCCGCGGATCGGGCCGACCGTGCCGCTCTCGCTGACTTCCTTGGCCCACACGACGAACACATCGGCGATGGGCGAGTTGCTGATCCACATCTTGCTGCCCGAAATCGCGTAGCCGCCCGGCACCTTCTTCGCGCGGGTCGCCATGCTGCCCGGGTCGGAACCGTGGTCGGGCTCGGTCAGGCCGAAGCAGCCGATCCATTCACCGGTGGCCAGCTTGGGCAGGAACTTCTGCTTCTGCGCTTCGGTGCCGAATTCGTAGATCGGCACCATCACCAGCGAGCTCTGCACGCTGGCCATCGAGCGATAGCCGGAGTCGACGCGCTCGACTTCGCGCGCGATCAGGCCATAGGCCACGTAGTTGAGGCCGGGGCCGCCGTACTGTTCGGGGATCGTCGGGCCGAGCAGGCCGAGGGCGCCCATCTCACGAAAGATCGCCGGGTCGGTCTCGCCGCTGCGGAAGCCTTCGACCACGCGTGGCAGCAGACGCTCCTGGCAGTAGGCATTGGCCGCGTCACGAATCATCCGCTCGTCGTCGGTCAGTTGCTGGTCGAGCAAGAGCGGGTCGTCCCAGTGAAAGTGCGCTTTGGTGGCCATGTGGCGTCTCCGGAATGAATGGAAAAGGGGAATCGGTCGATCGTAGCGACGCGGGCCTCTGCAAGCAAACGAGCAATACTCAGCCAGATATGCGTCAGGCGAATACCATGCACTGACCATGCGCCGAAAAATCCCCCCGCTCCAGACGCTCGTGTGCTTCGATGCCGCGGCGCGTCACGAGAGCTACACGCGCGCCGCGCAGGAACTGGCGCTCACGCAAAGTGCGGTGTCGCGTCAGATCGCGACGCTCGAAGCTTTCCTCGGCGTCGCGCTGTTTCGCCGCACGCGACACGGCGTCGCGCTCACCGCCAGCGGCGCCGCCTACGCGCGACAGATCACCAAGCGCCTCGAGGCGATGGAGCGCGACACGCTCGATGCGATGGCGCACCAGGGCGAAGGCGGCTCGCTCGCGCTGGCGGCAGTGCCGACCTTTGCGACGCGCTGGCTGGTGCCACGGCTGCCCGACTTTGCGCTGCAGCAACCCGACGTCGTCGTGCACATCGAGACGCGCACCCGCCCGTTCCTCTTCGCCGACACCGAGTTCGATGCGGCGCTGTACGCCGGCACGCCCGCGCAGGTGGCCAGCTGGGCCGGCACGCGCGCGCTGCTGTTGATGCACGAAGACGTGGTGCCGGTGTGCAGCCCGTCACTGCTGCAGGCGCACCGCATCAAAGGCAAGACCGCAACGCCGGCCGCCATCGCCAGGCTGCCCCTGCTGCAGCAGAGCACGCGGCCGGACGGCTGGCGCCAGTGGTTCGACGCGCAGCAGGTCGAGACGCCGAACGCACGCGGCGGCCCGCGCTACGAACTCTTCTCGATGCTCGCCGCGGCGGCTGCGCATGGGCTGGGCGTTGCGCTGATGCCCACGATGCTCGTCGAAGACGAACTGGCACGGGGCGACCTCGTCGTGGCCTGCGCACGGCCGTTGTCAGGCGAACGCAATTACTACCTGGTGACGCCGGACCGTGGTGACGCGCGACCGCTGCTCGCAATGTTCAGTGACTGGCTTCAGGGTCAAGCCAGCGCCGCGGCCTGACCCGATGCCCCTGCGTCAGTTGCAGACCACCGTCGTGCCGACCGGGCGGCAGGTGCGGCCGTCGGGGCGAACATAACGGTCGACCTTGCCGCCCGGCGTGTAGTGGTTGCCGAGTCGGTCTTCGCAGCCTGCCGCATCGCAGTTGCGAAGGCGCGGCCGCATGTCGCGCGGTGGCGGCGGGGGCCGACGGTAGCCGTAGTCGGCGTAGGGGTCGGGGTAGCCCGGCGGATACAGCACAGGCGGCTGCGACTGCTCCGCTTCCAGACGACGGCGCTCGTCTTCGCGCTGCTGCGCCGCCTGACGTTCTTCCGGACGCGGGCCGAAGACGATCGGGCCGCTTGGCGCGGCAACGGGTGGCGCGGCCGGTGCGACGGGCGTGCCCGCTTCCACCGGCGCGCGCGGCGCGGCCGGGCGCTCGACTGCTTCGGATGGCAGCGACGCGATCGCCGGTGAGGTGGTCACCTGTCCGGCCTGCCGCGTGCCCGCCGGGCAGCGCTGGTCCGTATAGCTCACGTGCCCCGCGGCATCGACACAGCGCAGCACCTCGGCCTGGGCCATGGCACCCCAGCCGCAGATCGCCGCACAAACAAGCAGGTGTCGCATCAGGCCGCCATTGTGACGTGACACGGCGCGACGCAAGGTGAACGGGGCGCTGCTGCACAGCGTGTTGCAGGTCAGCCGTCCGATTGCGGGCATCATCGCCGTCCTGGCGCGTGCCAAGCGTGCCAGCCTGTCCATGTCCGCCTCCCTTTCCCCCTTGCCCTCCCCACTGGCTTCTCAGCGCCTGCGCCGCTTCCGTGTCGACGTCGGGACGATCATCAGCGCGATCGTGCTGTCCCAGTCGCTGTTGCTGGTCGCGCTGGGCTATTGGGGTTCGCAGCGGCTGGTCTCGACCATCGGGGAATCGGCGCACCGCTCGGACCACGAGCGCATCCAGGACAAGGTGGTCGCGTTCCTGGCCAAGGCCACGTCGGTGGTCGACGCGATGGGCGACGCGCCCAGCCTGCGGCCGGCCGGCGAACGTTCGGAGCAGACCGCCGAGCTGCTGTGGACACTGCTGCAGCAATCGCCTGAACTCGACAGCGTCTACGTGGCCGATGACGGGGGCCGCATGCTGATGGCGTTGCGCTACCCGACGCCCGCCATCCGGCGCATCGTGCGCGAGGCCGACCACGCGACCGAAGTGTGGGAACACAAGCCGCCCGTGGGCGCCGGCGGCGATGCGCAAAAGCGCTACGCCACCCAGCGCATCGAAGCCTACCGCAGCGACTACAACCCGCTGGCGCGCGACTGGTTCCGGCGGGCCACGGCGGCCCGGAGCGCCGTCTGGACGCAGCCCTATGTGTTCGCAGCCGCGCAGGAACTGGGCGTGACCTTCGCCCTGCCGAGCCGGCGCACCTATGCCGACGGCGACGCGCGCGCGCTGGTCGTGGCTGGCGACGTGACGCTGGGGCGCTTGTCGGAGTTCGTGCGCCTGTTCAGCCGCACCGGCGACGGCGACAGCGCCCTGCTCAGCGCCGAGGGCATGGTGCTGGCGCGCAGCGACAGGCCGGGCGTGGTGCAGGCATTGGCGGCGCCCGCCGGCGGCGTGCTCGGCGCCGTGCATGCGCGGATGGCCCACGACGAGCAGGCACGCAGCGCGACCGGCGCGGGATTCACCCTCACCCACGACGACCGCCGCTATCTGGTGCGAAGCTCACGCATCGCTGGCGCCGGCTGGCAGCTGATCAGCTGGGTGCCTGAAGACAAGCTGCTCGGCGGACTGCAGCGCGCCGTGCTCTGGGCGCTGGCGCTGGTCGCGGTCTTTCTGGCCGTGATCCTGGGTGTATCGCTGCGGCTTGCGAAGCTGGTGACCGCGCCGGTCGAGCACCTCTCGCGCATCGCGCGCCGCATCGGCCGGCTGGAGCTGGACAACCTGCCGCGCGAGACCAGCCGCGTGCTCGAGATCCAGCACCTCGATCAGGCGTTGGACGAATCGGCCCGCAGCCTGAAGGCCTTCCGCAAGTTCGTGCCGGTCGACGTGATCAACCAGCTCATCGCCGAAGGCCACGCGCTCGCGCCCAACGGATGGCCGCGCCGCATCACCGTGATGTTCACCGACGTGCAGGGCTTCACCAGCATCTCGGAGGCGCTGCAGACCGACGTGCTCGTGGAGCAGCTGACCGCGTACTTCAACCTCGCGGCGCGCGTGTTCGCGCGGCACGGCGGCACCATCGACAAGTTCATCGGCGACGGCATCATGGTGCTGTGGGGCGCGCCGTCGGACCTCGACGATGCCGAGTACAAGGCCTGCCTGGCCGCGCTGGAATTGCAATCGGAAATGGACCAGCTCAACGCCAGCTGGCGCCAGGGCGGGCGGCCCGAGTTCCACACCCGCGTCGGCCTTCACACCGGCGTCGTCATCGCGGGCGTGCTCGGCGCGAACGAGCGGCTGTCGTACACCGCCTTCGGCGACGTGATCAACGTGGCCAGCCGCATCGAGGGCATCAACAAGGACCTGGGCACGCGCATCCTGATGTCGGAGGCGACCTTCGAGGGGCTGCGCGGCCGCCTCGCCACGCGGCGGGTGGAGGAGCTGGCCGAGATCCGCGGCCGGCAAACCCGATTGGTGCTGTACGAATTGACGGGCCACCGTGCCGTGCGCGCGGGGCGGGATGCGGTGCGCGGCGCTGCACCTGACAGCACGCCCGCTGACAAGAACGACGCCGACCCGTCGCTATGATCGTCCGCCTCTCCTGACCGCGCCCTGCGCCCCTCTTCGCATGCTCGACAACCTCCTCCCCTTTCTCGTGCACTGGGGCATCACCGCGCTTTCCCTCTGGGTGGCGAGCAAGCTGTTTCGCGGCCTGACCTTCGACGGCGGCAGCGCGCTCGCGGTGTCGGCGCTGCTGCTCGGCCTGGCGAACGCGCTGGTCAAGCCCCTGCTCATCCTGCTCACGCTGCCGCTGACGCTGCTGACCTTCGGCCTGTTCCTGCTGGTCATCAACGCGCTGATGATCATGCTGGTCGCTGCGATCGTGCGCGGCTTCCGGGTGTCGGGCTTCTGGACCGCCTTCTTCGCGAGCATCTTCATCTCGCTGCTCAGCATCATCATCGGCGCGCTGCTCGGCGGCAGCAACCCCGAGACGACGATCCAGATGCCGCAGGGCGGGAACTGGTTGTAGGGTGGCCGGCCCGCGCGTTCCGGCGGGCCGGGAGTTCCATTCAGCCCAGGTGGAGGTGCATGTGCACTTTGGCGTGTGGTTGCCCGGCGACCACGATGGCACGCGGCTCGGTGCCGAACGCGAGGAAGCCGGCTTCTCGATAGAGCCGGATGGCGGACGCGTTGCCCTCGGTGACGGTGAGGACCAGGTCGGTCAGTCCGATGGCCCGCGCGTGAACCATGAGCGCCTGCAGCAGCGCACGCCCCATGCCTCGGCCTGCAGACTCCGTTGAAACGTACATCGCGACCACGGTCCCCTTGTGCCGCGCCTTGGCGCGCGACGCGCATTCGAGGCCGACCATGCCGGCCAGCGCACCGCCCTCGTCGAACGCGCCCCAGAAAGGCACCCCCGCCGATGCCAATCGCTCCCGTGACTCTTCCAACGATCGTGTGCGCGCCTCTTCCCAATCGGAGGTGAACGCCTGGGGATGGTCGCGCAGCGCGCGCAAGCGCAGTTCACGGTAGGCGGGCGCGTCGTCGGGGCTCAGGCGGCGAATGTTCATCTGCTGCAGGTGTGGGTAGGGCGACGGCCGTCGAATTTTCTGCTTCTGGCCACCTCGGGTCGGCGGGACGCGTGGCCGCTGCGCTCAACGCGAAGCCGGGCCATCGCCATCGCCCACCGCACGGTTCAGCGCTGCACGTGCCAGCAGGCGCGTCGAATCCAGGGTCGGAAGCACCGAATTGCTGCCGTCGATGATGAGCGGGATCTCGGTGCAGCCGAGCACCACGGCATCGCAACCCTGATGGTCCTTGAAGTGCCCGATGGCAGCGCGGAACACCGCCACCGATTCAGGCCGGATCACACCATTGACCAGCTCGTCCATGATGATGCGGTTCATTTCGTCGCGCGCCGCATCGGACGGACGCACGGCCTCGATGCCGCGCGCATTCAGCTGCGCGGGATACACCTCGCTCTGAACCAGCCACCGCGTGCCGGTGACGCCGACGCGCCGGAAACCTCTTCGTTCGGCCTCGGCCGCCACCACGTCGGCGATGTGCAACCACGGGAGCGGCGAGCGCGGCGCCACGCGCGAGAACGCGGCGTGAATGGTGTTGTCGGGGCAGATCAGGAAATCGGCGCCCGCGCGCGCCAGCTTGTCGGCCGACGCCAGCATCAACGCCGCCACGCCATCGAGATCAAGGCGATCCAGGCACTCGACGTACTCGGCCAGCGATGGCGTGTGCATCGAAACCTCGGGGTGGGCATGCGGCCCGAGCCGAATAGCGCCCTCGGCGCAAATGGTGCGATAGCACAGCGCAGCGCCTTCCGCCGAGCAGCCGACGATGCCGATGTGGGCGATGGATTTCACTTCAGTTTCTCTCTGCTATGGATGGGCCGTGGCGCGACAGCCCATCTTTGAATGGTGCAGGCAAGCACTGCGCGGTGCCGGCGCACGTCCGGTTCTGCCGCCGGGGGCCGCCGCTCAAGAAAAACAATGCCGCACTCCGTCACGCTAACAGGCTCGCCAGCACCACCAGCGGCAGCGAGACGATCGACGCGATCGAGGTCACCATGGTCAGCGTCTTCAACGCGCCCTTGGTCGACAGGCCCAGCAGGCCCTTGAACATCCAGAAGAAGTTGCTGTTGACCTGCACCGCGAACAACGCGCCGGAGGCGATAGCAAAGCCGATGATCACCGGCGAGGTCGACAGCTGCGCGACGACGGGGCCGATGATGCCGGCGGCGGTCAACGCAGCCACCGACACCGAGCCGATGGCCACGTGCAGCACGGCGGCCACGAACCAGGCCAGCAGGATGCTCAGCAACACCGGGCCGCCGGCATCGGTCGCGAACAGCTTGCCCAGTTCCGCGCCCATGCCCGAGGCCGTGATGATGGCGCCCAGCGAGCCGCCGACGCCGGTGATCAACAGGATCTCGCCGCTGGTCTTGAAGCCGTCGGTCAGCGCTTCGTTGGTGCGCTCCAGACCGATCAGGCGGCGCGCCATCAGGTAGGCGCCGAGCAGGCCGACGAACAGCGCCAGGTTGGCGTTGCCGATGAAGCTGATGAACCCGTTGGAGACACCCGCCAGCTTGGCAAACGCGCCGAATGCGATCATCAACAGCGGCACGACGATGGGCGCGCAGGCGAGCAGCAGGCCGGGGCCTTTTTCAGCGGGCGGGGCTTGTGCCTCGCTGGCCTCGATCTCGAGCATGGCCTCGTTGACATCCTCGTCGGTCTCGGGCTTCCAGTAGTTGCTGCGCAGCAGCAGACCGAAGATGAAGGTGGTCAGCAGCGCGGTGGCCAGACCGATGCACAGGCCGCCGATCAGCCACGCGCCCAGACTGACGTTCATCTGCCCGGCGATCAGGATCACCGCCAGGCCGGGAACGACGAACACATAGCCCGAGAAGATGCCGGTGCCGATGGCGCCCGCCAGAAACGGCAGGCCATTGCGGCCCAGCAGCGGGGCCGCCGAGCGCGCCACGGGCGCGGCCAGCACCACCTGCACATCCACGTAGATCGACGGGAAGATGGTCGACATGGCACCGGCCATGGCGTACGGCAGGCGTTTCGCGCCCACGGCCGACACCAGCGCCTGCACCATGCGTTTGAAGGCCCCGGTCGCGTGCAGCAAGGAGCCGATCACCACGCCGAAGCCGATCAACAGGCCCACCTTGCCCATGATTTCGCCGAAGCCGCCGGTGATTTCCTTGAGCGTGCCGGGGAAGCCGACACCGCTGGCGAGCCCCAGATAGAGACAGCCGAGCACCAGCGAGATGACCGGGTCCACGCGCAGCCAGATGATCAACCCGATGATCAGCGCGATGGCCAGGGTGGTGTGTAGAACGACCATGTTGTCTCTCCTTTGGGAACGCGATTTTTTGTTTTCGACCCGTGGATGCCGGCATCCCATGGATCACGGCATCGCCATCGGAGCATAAGCGGCACGCCCCGAAGGCGGGCAAACAACATCGACGTGGCAGCGCCGCAGATGCGACCAATTGTTCGAGCCGGCAGCCCGGCAAATCGGTTCAGGGCGTCTGCTTCGCCGGCGGCATGGCCTGCACCGCGCGGAACAGCGGCCCCCGGACCAGCTTCAGCGCCTGGCCGCGCGCACCGCTGGCCGCCGACACCTCGGACGTGGTGGCGATCACCAGATCGAGAGGCGGGTGCACCCACACCATCTGCCCACCGAATCCGCTGGCGAAGAAGGTGGATCGGGACGCGGGCGATGGCGATGCCGATGAAGACGGAATGGCCCACCACATGTAGCCGTAGGGCAAGCCGACCGGCGGGCCGCCGGCGTTCTGCCGTTGCGTGGCGGCGCGCACATAGTCCGCAGGCACCAGCTGCCGGTCGCCCCAGCGGCCGTTCTGCAGAAAGAGCTGTCCGAGCTTCGCCATGTCGCGCGTGCGCATGCCCAGCACGAGGCGGCCCATCCCTGCGCCCGGCCACTGGATGCGCTCGATGCCGAGCGGCTGCAGCAGATGCGCATCGGCCCACGCCGGCAGCGGCTGCCCGACCGCTGCCTCGAGCACGCGGCTCAGCAACACGAAGCCGGGGTTGTCGTAGGCGAAGGCTTCGCCGGGCGCCGCCTTGAACGGGCGGCTCATGGCGGCGCGGGCGCCATCGCTGCGGTCGGTGCCGGCCGCACCGACATCGAAGCCGGCTGTCATCGTCAAGAGGTGCCTGACCGTGACTTGCGCGGCGCGCGAATCGGCGTTGACGCCGGCCAGCGCGGGCATGAGCGCAACGATCGGCTGGTCGAGCGAGGCGATGCGTCCTTGCCCCAGCGCCACGCCGACGAGCACTGACAGGCCGCTCTTGGCGACCGATTGCACGTCGTGCAACGTGTCGGGGTCGCCGTTGCGGTGGTACGCGAACAGCGGGCTTCCGCCGCGCAGCACCACGACGCTGTTCACGTCCGAGTAGTCGGCCGCGATGGTGCGCTGCAGGCGCTCCGCGGCGTCGCTGTCGATCGCGTGCGCCGACGGCACGACGCCGGCCGCGCCCAGCGCCGCCGCGAGCGCTGCGACTGCAACCCGGCGCTTCATGCCGCCGCTGCGGCGCGCCGGGCCGCGAAAGCAACGAACCAGTCGAGGCTGCCGGGGTTGGCCATCGCCTCCTTGTTGACCACCTTTTCGATCGGTTGGCCGAGCAGCAGCTTCTTGATCGGCAGCTCCTGCTTCTTGCCGCTCAGGGTGCGCGGGATTTCGGCCACCTGGAAGATGTCGTTGGGCAGGAAGCGCGGCGACAACGAAGTCTTGATCGCAGTGTTGAGCTTGGCGCGCATCGCGTCGTCGAGCGCCACACCCGGTCGCAGCACGACGAACAGCGGCATGTAGCTGTCGCGCCCCAGGTATTCGAGGTCGACCACCATCGAGTCGAGCACTTCGGGCAGGCCCTCGACCGCGCTGTAGATCTCGCTGGTGCCCATGCGCAGGCCCTGGCGGTTGATGGTGGCGTCGCTGCGGCCATAGATGACGCAGCCGCCGTCTTCGCCGACCTTGAGCCAGTCGCCGTGTCGCCAGATGCCGGGGTAGGTGTCGAAGTAGCTCGAGAGGTAGCGTGCATTGCCCTCGTCGCCCCAGAAGTACAGCGGCATCGAAGGGATCGGCTGCGTGCAGACCAGCTCGCCGACCTCGCCGATCACGGGCTGGCCCGCCTCGTTCCAGGCCTCAACGGCGTGGCCGATCTGGCGACACTGCATCTGGCCCGGCACTTCGGGCAGCTCGCGGTTGCCACCGACGAAGGCGCCGCAGAAATCCGTGCCGCCGGAAATGTTGCACCACCACACCTCGGACGAACCCGCCGCGAGGAACTGCGCGGTGCCCCAGCGCTGCACCTCCTCGGACAGTGGCGAGCCGGTGCTGCCGAGGGCGCGCACGCGGGACAGGTCGCCGCAGTCGGCCTGCTCCACGCCGGCCTTCATGCAGTTGGTGAAATACGCCGCGCCCGCGCCGAAGAAGCTGACCTTGTGCTTGGCGACGAAGCGCCACAGAACGCCCCAGTCGGGCTGGTCCTTGCTGCCGGCCGGGTGGCCGTCGTAGATGACGATGGTGGAGCCGAAAGCCAGCCCGGCCAGCTGGCAGTTCCACATCACCCAGCCCGTCGAGCTGTACCAGTGGAAGCGCTCGCCGAAGTTGTTGGCGCCGTAGCTTGGGCCGATGTCGTTGTGCAGACCGCAGGCGTACATCGTGAGGAGGATGCCGCCCTGCCCGTGCACGATGGGCTTGGGCAGGCCCGTGGTTCCGCTCGAATAGACGATCCAGATCGGGTGGTCGAAGGGCAGCCACTCGGGCGTGAAGGCGGCGACCTCGGCATCGTCGCGCGCAGCGGCCTCCTGCCAATGCGCATCGGCCGCGATCGCGCGGGCGGCGAAGGGGCTGTCGACCAGCAGCAGCTTCTGCACGCTCGGCAGCGCATCGCGCAGTTCCTGCACGACTGCACTGCGGTCGATGGGCTTGCCGCCGTAGTGCACGCCGTCGGCCGCGATCAGCAGCACCGGTTCGATCTGGCGGAAGCGGTCGACCACCGCGGCCGTGCCCATGTCGGGTGCGCACACGCTCCAGACGGCGCCGATGCTCGAACACGCGAGGAACGCGACCATGGTCTCGGGCACGTTGGGCAGGTAAGCCGCGACGCGGTCGCCACGCTGCACGCCAAGCGACTTCAGCGTGAGCGCGACCGAGGCGACCTGGCGCTTCAATTCGGGCCAGCTCATTTCGCGGACCTCGCCGCGCTCGTTGTCGCTCACGATGGCCAGCATGCCGGCCGCGTGCGCCGCGTCGGCATGGCGCAGCACCTCGCGCGCATAGTTCACCTGCGCACCTGGGAACCACACCGCGCCCGGCATGCGGTGCTCGGCCAGCACCGCGCGGTGCGGGGTCGGCGATTGCATGCCGGCGTAGTCCCAGATGCTTTGCCAGAAACCATCGAGGTCGGTCACCGACCAGTGCCACAGCGCGTCGTAGGTGTCGAAAGTCAGGCCGCGCGTGTCGCGCAACCAGTTTTGATAGAGCCGGATCTGGGGAAGGGGGGAGAAAGCGCGCATGGACCGAGCGTACCCATCCGCCGCGGGCGCGAGGGAGCGGGAATGCCCGATCTGTCCCGCGGGTGACCTGCGATGTCGCGCGATTCGCCGCGCGTTCGGGCTAGCGCTTGTTGCCCGGCGGCGCCTTGGCAGGGGCCTCGCCGCCGCCGAAGATGCGCTCGACCTGCTGCCCGATGCGCGCGCCGATCACGGTGCCGATGCCGGGCGCGACCGCCGAGCCGATCGCGGCGCCCGCGAGCGCGCCGCCGGTGAGCGACAGCTGCGGCGCGTCAAGGGTGCCGCCGATCTTCAAAGGCACGCCGACCACACCATCGACCAGATCGACCGCGACGTCGCCCTCGATGCGGCGCTGGTAAACGCTGGCATTGCCCGAAGCGGTGAGCAGGCCCGAGCGGGCCTTGAGGCCCGTGTAGCGCAGCGCCATGCCGTCGCCGGTATTCTGCGTGTCGAGCGTGCCCGTGAGCGTGTCGAGCGGCGTCTGGCCGTTGCGCTCGAGCCCCGCCGTCGCAACCGCCTTCTGCAAGTCGAAACGCAGCAGCGTTGCAGGCTTCACGGTGAATCGCGTGGAGGTGTGCAGCGAGCGGACCAGCCGTGCCATGTCGGCACCCTCGGCCCGGAGCGTGGTCTGGCCCGAGACCTTGCCGGTGACGGCGCTGCGCCGCTGGAACGCGCTCACCATCGACACCAGGTCGATGTCGGCTGCTGCGAGTTCCCCCTGCAACCGGTAGCCGCCGTCCGCCAGCGCCTGGAGCTGCGTCGTGCCGTTCCAGGTGCCACCGCCGACGTCGATCAGCGTGCGCCAGCGGTGAACCCTGGCGTTGTCGGCGCCTGCTGCGACAGGGGCGCTTTCGGCAGTGCCGGCGGCGTCGGTGCCCTCGCGGACCAGACGCAGCCGCGCCATCGGCGTGACACCGCGGCGCTGTACCTCGGCTTCGCGGGGCACCCATCCGGCGTCGAACACGGCGTGCCCGTCGTAGGCCAGTGCGATCTCGCGCCGATCGATCCACGTCACATCGGTAAAGCGCAGCGTGCGCACCGGAATGTCGGCGAGCACCCAGCCCTCGCCCGGGTCGGCCTTCTCAGCCGATCCGTCCCGGAACGCGGGCGTGGCGGCCCGCGGAACCACGGCGCCGTCGATCTCGATCAGGTCGATCGCGATGCGACGATCGAACAGCGCGCGTAACTGCGGGTGCACGGCGATACGCCGCAGCGTGATAGGGGTCGGCTGCATCGTCGTCACGCCCGTCAACACGACGACAGGCGTGGGACGCAGCGCCCAGTGGACCTCGCCGACCTGCAAGGCCACGCCGGTGCCGCGCTCGAACGCGGATTCGATGCGGCGCGCAATCTCCTCGTCGCTGGGCAACCACCACAGCAGCGCGCCCACGCACACGACCGGCAGTACCAAGGGCACGGCCAGCCAGCGCGCGATCCGGGCGAAGGGCTTTGTCATGAATGCAGCTTAGCGCGCGTGGCACTTCCGTGCGCACGGCCGTACGGGCTGGCACAAGGCTCGCTATAGTTTTGCACCCCCTCACTGGAGCCTCCATGCCCATCTGGCAAAAACCCATCTCGATCGAGGCGCTGAATGCGCACAGCCCGGGCACCGCCGTCGGCACGCTCGGCATCGAATTCACGGAGGTCGGCGACGACTTCCTGCGCGCCCGGGTGCCGGTCGATGCGCGCACGGTGCAGCCCTTCGGCTTGCTGCACGGCGGCGTGTCGGTGGTGCTGGCCGAAACGCTGGGCTCGATGGGCGCATACCACGCGTCGCCGGAAGGCCATCGCGCCGTGGGGCTCGACATCAATGCCAACCACCTGCGCGCGGCCGTGCGCGGCTGGGTCACGGGCACGGCGCGACCGGTGCACCGCGGCAAGACCACCCAGGTGTGGCAGATCGACATGGCCAACGAAGCCGGCGAACTGACCTGCGTATCGCGCATCACGATGGCGATGCTCCTGCCGAAAGGTTGACCCACCCCCGAAGCGGCTCACTTCGTGCAGCCGCCTCCCCCTCAAGGGGGCAACACCAGCGGCCCGGCGAAGCCGGTTACGCGGTGTTTTGCGAACAGACCCGTAACGATCAAGAGGAAATTTCAATGAGCAATCTATTCAGCTGGCGCGAAGTCGCCGGCACCGAAGGCAGCGTCGTCGCACCCGACGAGCGACTGCCCTGGCCGCAGACCGCCGTGATGGGCGTACAGCACGTGATCGCCATGTTCGGTGCCACGGTGCTGGCGCCGATCCTGATGGGCTTCAACCCCAACATTGCGATCCTGATGAGCGGCATCGGCACGCTGATCTTCTACTTCATCACCGGCGGCCGGGTGCCCAGCTACCTGGGCTCGAGCTTCGCCTTCATCGGCGTGGTGATCGCGGCCAGCGGCTACTCGGGCACGGGCCCCAACCCGAACATCGCAGTGGCGCTGGGCGGGATCGTGGCCTGCGGCGTGATCTACACGCTGATCGGCTTCCTCGTGCAGGCCATCGGCACCGGCTGGATCGAGCGCTTCATGCCGCCGGTGGTCACCGGGGCGGTGGTGGCCGTGATCGGGCTGAATCTGGCGCACATCCCGATCAAGAACATGGCCGCGAACAACTTCGACGCATGGATGCAGGCGGTGACCTTCCTGTGCGTCGGCATGGTGGCCGTGTTCACGCGCGGCATGGTGCAGCGTCTGCTGATCCTGGTGGGCCTGCTGCTCGCCAGCGTGATCTACGCGGTGCTGACCAACGGCATGGGCCTGGGCAAGCCGCTCGACCTGAGCGGCATCGCGAACGCCGCGTGGTTTGGCCTGCCGGCCTTCACCGCGCCGGTGTTCACCGGCAACGCGATGCTGCTGATCGCACCGGTGGCGATCATCCTGGTGGCCGAAAACCTCGGTCACCTCAAGGCCGTGACGGCGATGACCGGCCGTAACCTCGACCCGTTGATCGGCCGCGCCTTCATTGGCGACGGCGTGGCGACGATGGTCAGCGGCGGCGCGGGCGGCACGGGCGTGACCACCTATGCCGAGAACATCGGCGTGATGGCGGCCACGCGCATCTATTCGACCGCGGTGTTCGTGGTGGCCGCGGTGATCGCGCTGGTGCTGGGCTTCTCGCCCAAGTTCGGCGCGCTGATCCAGGCAATTCCGCTGCCGGTGATGGGCGGCGTGAGCATCGTGGTGTTCGGCCTGATCGCGATCGCGGGCGCCAAGATCTGGGTCGACAACAAGGTCGATTTCTCGCAGAACAAGAACCTGATCGTTGCGGCCATCACACTGATCATCGGAACCGGCGACTTCACGCTGAAGTTCGGCCAGTTCGCCTTGGGCGGCATCGGAACCGCCACCTTCGGCGCGATCCTGCTCTACGCGCTGCTCGGCGGCTCGCGCAAGGCGCGCTGATTACTGGGCCGCTTGGGCTGATCATTGGGGCGGGCGGCCCCCTTCATTGCGCGGCCTGCCTCGGAGCGTTCTCGCAGACCACGATGTAGTGGCGGCACAGGAGAGCGCGGTATTGGCGCTTCTCGGCCTCAGTATGGGGTCGCAGGTGATCTGGATGCAGGCCAACGCGCGGTGGACGCCCTCACCTTTCAGTCCGGTCAGGATTGGCGTCCAGCGCCGGGCGTTGGCTCACGGGATTCCGGGGAGGCAGCAAATACCAACTCTGGCACTGCCACCAACGACCCCATGCGCGCCATAAGGGCTTTGAACACGCCGCCGGGGTCCTGCACCAGATGCGCGACCGGAAAGGTGCCCAGCGTGAAACCCGCAAGGCGAATTTCCACGCAATCAAAGTAGCGACTGAGCAGCCGTCCCGCGTCGTGCAGCACCGACACGACCGTAACGAAGAAATTGCCGCACGGAAGCCCTGGCGCCGCGGCGGCCGCAAGCGCGTAGGTAAACAGGTCCGGTTGGACCTTCTGGATGTCGAGAGTGGGGCGCACGGCGTCGGTCCTGTTCGATGCGATCGGGGTTTTCTGGGAGCTGGAGAAGTGGTTTCCGGAGGGATTGCGGAGCTTGCAAAAAATGCCTGCGCGCGCCTGTAGGCCGTCGGAGATTCAAGGCGAGGGACTTCGGCGCTTCAAATGCAACGCCTTGCAAGAGATGTCGTCCCGCGTGTGCGTCGGGCCATCGGCGCCGTCGGGCAACGCGCAGTGCCCGTTAGACTCCAAGGCTTTTCGCACGAACACTCTTCATGGCCGATGCATCCGCCGCACGCACCCGCGCGGTTTTCGAATTCAAGAGCGCAACGCTGCCTCTGATCGCGGTCATTCTCAAGACAGCCGATCTCAACCTCCTGGCCGCCGCGATGGACGCCCAGCTCGCCGACTCGCCCGACTTTTTCGAGCAGGAGCCGGTGGTCATCGACCTGTCGCTGCTCCAGGAGCAGGACGACCCCGTCGACATCGACTTCGACACTTTGCGAAGCCTTCTGGCCCGCCACCAGACCCAGCCGATCGCCGTCCGCGGCGGCAGCGATGCGCAGAACATCGCAGCGCGTGCGGCCGGGTTGTCGCTGGCGGCGATGCCGGTGGCGCCGACGCCGCGGGCACCGGCGCCGGCTGCCGCGCCAGCGACCGAGGCCCCGCAGATCGCGCGCGAAGTGCCGG
Organism: Variovorax sp.; assembly: GCA_004210915.1. Taxonomy (GTDB): domain Bacteria; phylum Pseudomonadota; class Gammaproteobacteria; order Burkholderiales; family Burkholderiaceae_C; genus Variovorax. The sequence goes on from SEGS01000056.1 coordinate 18,616, forward strand.
TGCCGGCCAGCGGCACGCTGGTCATCGACAAACCGCTGCGCTCGGGCCAGCAGGTGTACGCGCGCGGCGGCGACGTGATCGTGACCGCCGTGGTGAACTTCGGCGCCGAAGTCATCGCCGACGGCAACATCCATGTGTATGCGCCGCTGCGCGGCAAGGCGATCGCCGGTGCGCGCGGCAATATCGAGGCGCGCATCTATTCGACCTGCCTCGAGGCGCAATTGGTGGCGATTGCGGGCATCTACCGCACGGCCGAGGTGCCGCTGCCGGCCAACGTGCTCGGCAAGAATGCGCAGATCCGCCTCGATGGCAAAAAACTGGTGATCGATCCGATCGTCTGAATCTTCAAATAAAGGGAATGGCCATGGCCAAAATTGTGGTGGTGACCTCGGGCAAGGGCGGCGTCGGCAAGACGACCACCAGCGCGAGCTTCGCGTCGGGTCTGGCGCTGGCGGGCAAGAAGACGGCCGTGATCGACTTCGACGTGGGCCTGCGCAACCTCGACCTGATCATGGGCTGCGAACGCCGCGTGGTGTACGACCTCATCAACGTGATCCAGGGCGAAGCGAACCTGCACCAGGCGCTGATCAAGGACAAGCAGTGCGACAACTTGTTCGTGCTGGCCGCCTCGCAGACGCGCGACAAGGAAGCGCTGACGCAGGACGGCGTCGAGAAGATCCTGAAGGATCTCGCAGAGATGGACTTCGACTACATCGTGTGCGACTCGCCCGCGGGCATCGAGACCGGCGCGATGATGGCGATGTACTTTGCCGACGAAGCGCTGATCGTGACCAACCCCGAAGTGTCGTCGGTGCGCGACTCCGACCGCATCCTGGGCATGCTCGGCAGCAAGACCAAGCGCGCCAAGGACGGCGGTGATCCGATCAAGGAACACCTCCTGATCACGCGCTACAACCCGAACCGCGTGGCCGGTGGCCAGATGCTGTCGCTCGAAGACATCCAGGACATCCTGCGCATCAAGCTGATCGGCGTGATTCCCGAGTCGGAGACGGTCCTCAACGCCTCCAACCAGGGCGTGCCGGCCATCCACGACACAGGCACGGACGTGGCCGAGGCTTACAACGATGTGGTGGCGCGCTTTCTTGGCGAAGATCGCCCGCTGCGCTTCATCGAGGCCGAGAAGCCGGGCTTTTTCAAGCGCATCTTCGGAGGCAAGTAAGCCATGTCCTTTCTCTCCTTCCTGCTCGGCGAAAAGAAGAAGACGGCCAACGTCGCCAAGGAACGGCTGCAGATCATCCTGGCGCACGAGCGCGGCACGCTGGGCGGCAAGCGCCGACCCGAGTACCTGGCCGACCTGCAGCGCGAACTGGTGGCAGTGATCTCGAAGTACGTGTCGATCAACGCCGACGACATCAAGGTCCACCTCGAGCGCCAGGACGATCTCGAAGTGCTGGACATCAAGATCGAGTTGCCGGACACCGCGGCGCCGGCGCGCTGAGGCGTCCGGAGGGCGCGCATCCTGTTTGACTGCAGGATTGCACGCCGAACGCCGGAAATATCCCGGGCGGTCGCTGCAAGAAGCGTACATTCGATGCACTCCAGCTCCCGGAACGGACCCAGGCAATGCCAGCAGCATCGAATGCCCAGCCAGTACGCGACACCCCCAAGACCGCAGCGGCAGCGGCCTTGCGTGAACGATTGCGACTCGCCTTGCCCGCCACCGTGGAACTGCTCCAGCAGCGCCAGGCCGACCGGATCGACGACGCCGACATCGAGGCGTACGTGGGCCTCAACTGGCTGGAATGGCAAGGCGGCGGCCTGCGCTTGACGATCACCGGGCGCAACGTGTGCGCCCAGCTGGTGCCCACGGTGCTGGCCTGAAGTTCCATGAAAAAGGCGCCCCGCAGGGCGCCTTTTCTTTGGCGAGATGGCCGTTCACTGGCCGGCGATGATCTGCATGATGATGCCGGTGGCCACGGCCGCCAACACATAGTCGCCCCCCACGCTCACCCACTGCTGGCCGCGCGGCGGTGCTTGCAGGCGATGCGAGCGCCAGTCGTTCACAACGTAGTTGCGGCCGCGGTACTCGGCCGGCACCCGACCACCGCGGCGCCATTCGCTGCGCGGATGCGGGTAGCCGCGGCGGTCGTAATGGCTGCCATGGCGAAAGTCCTGCTGGCCACGGTAGCCGGGATGGCGGCCATCGGCCTGGCGATGCGACTGCTCGAAGCGCTGGTTGTTGCGGTGATCATTGCCACGGTCGTGGCGGCGGTCGCGGTCCTGCGCGAAGGCGCTGCCGGCCGCCATGCACAGGGCGAGGGCTGCACTGGCAACGGCCATGATTCTGGATGGGGTGTTCATTGTTCGGGCTCCTTCTGCGTTGATGACAGGGTCAGTGTGACCGCTTCATGTGTCCGCGCTGCGCGTCGCAGGTTGGGTTGCGATGAAGTTGCGTAAAGCGCCGAATGGGCGGACGACCCCGCCTGCGGTTCGCGTCGCTGCGTCAGGGTGCAGCGTCCTGCGAATGATCCTCCGCGGCTGCCCGCGCCATGCGCTCGCTCTTCCAGTACACATCGTCGCCACCGTCCACGCGGTTGAGCACGCGCGCGAGCACGAAAAGCAGGTCGCTCAGGCGATTGAGGTACTGGCGCAACGCGTCATTGAGCGCGGCGCTTGCGCCGAGCGCGACGACTGCCCGCTCGGCACGGCGCGCGATGGTGCGGCACACATGCGCGAGCGAAGCGGCGCGCGTGCCTGCGGGCAGGATGAATTCGGCGAGCCGTGGCAACGCCGCGTTGTGCTCGGCCAGCGCGTTGTCCAGTTGCAGCAGCGCTTCGGACTTCAGCAGCGTGTAGCCGGGCATCGACAGCTCGCCGCCCAGATTGAAAAGCTGGTGCTGGATGTCGACCAACAGTTCGCGCACACCGTCTGGCATCGGCTCGCAGAGCAACACGCCGATGTGCGAGTTGAGCTCGTCGACGTCGCCCATCGCGTGCACGCGCAAATGGTCTTTGGGCACGCGGGTGTTGTCACCGAGGCCGGTGGTGCCGTCGTCGCCGGTGCGGGTGGCGATCTGGGAAAGGCGATTGCCCATGAAGGTAGCTTTCCGAAGTGCGGTTCTTAGAATGGTAGACCCCCACCGGACCGCCCAGGAGACAAGCCGATGAACGCGCCCACTGCCCTCGCCCACCTCACGCCCGACATTGCGCAACGCGAGGTGCCCGCGGCGCTGATCGAGGCGCTGCAGGCGCGCTTCGGTGCCAACTGTTCCACGGCGCTCGCAGTGCGCACACAGCATGGCCGCGACGAATCGTCCTTCGATGCGCCACCGCCCGCCGCGGTTGTGTTCGCCGAGAGCACGCAGGACGTGGCCGACGCCGTGAAGCTCGCGAGCGCGCAGAGCGTGCCGGTCATCCCTTTCGGCGTGGGCTCTTCGCTCGAAGGCCACCTGCTGGCCGTACAGGGCGGCATCAGCATCGACCTCTCGCGCATGAACAAGGTGCTGTCGATCAATGCCGACGACCTCACGGTCACCGTGCAGCCCGGCGTGACGCGCAAGGCACTCAACGAAGAGATCAAGAGCACGGGCCTGTTCTTCCCGATCGACCCCGGCGCGGACGCCTCGATCGGCGGCATGACCGCCACGCGCGCGAGCGGCACGAACGCGGTGCGCTACGGCACGATGCGCGAGAACGTGCTGGCGCTCGAAGTGGTCACTGCCAGCGGCGAAATCATCCGCACCGGCACGCGGGCCAGAAAGTCATCGGCCGGCTACGACCTCACGCGGCTGATGATCGGCAGCGAAGGCACGCTCGGCGTCATCACCGAGATCACGCTGCGCATCTACCCGCTGCCCGAAGCCGTGTCGGCCGCGATCTGCTCCTTCCCGAGCATCGAGGCCGCGGTGCGCACCAC
>SEGS01000113.1 GCA_004210915.1 Variovorax sp.
GCCTACGAAAAGCACCAGCCACTGACCGATCGCACGCTCGCGATGATCTTCGAGAAGGCCTCGACCCGCACGCGCGTGAGCTTCGAGGCCGGCATGTACCAGCTCGGTGGCAGCGTGGTGAACCTTACCACCGGCGACAGCCAGCTCGGCCGCGCCGAACCGATCGAAGACAGCGCCAAGGTCATCAGCCGCATGGTCGACATCGTGATGATCCGCACCTTCGGGCAGGACAAGATCGATGCCTTCGCCGCGAATTCACGCGTGCCGGTCATCAACGGCCTGACCAACGAGTTCCACCCCTGCCAGATCCTCGCGGACATCTTCACCTTCATCGAGCATCGCGGCTCGATCGCCGGCAAGACCGTGGCCTGGGTGGGCGACGGCAACAACATGGCCAACACCTGGCTGCAGGCCAGCGAGATCCTCGGCTTCAAGGTGCATGTGAGCACGCCCAGCGGCTACGAGGTCGACCAGTCGATCGCCGGCATCCGCTCGAGCGACAGCTACAAGGTGTTCAAAGACCCGATGGAGGCCTGCCGCGGCGCCGACCTGGTGACCACCGACGTGTGGACCAGCATGGGCTACGAGGCCGAGAACGACGCGCGCCGCAAGGCCTTCGCTGACTGGTGCGTCGACACCGAGATGATGCGCGTGGCGCATCCCGACGCGCTCTTCATGCACTGCCTGCCCGCGCACCGCGGCGAGGAGGTCGAGGCCGACGTGATCGACGGGCCGCAATCGGTGGTGTGGGACGAAGCGGAAAACCGCCTGCACGCGCAGAAGGCGCTGATGGAGTTTTTGCTGCTTGGTCGACTCTGAGCGAAGGCGCACGAGCGCAACCGACGCGCGCCATGTGATACGCCGGCGCTGTTGGAAATAACCGACACCACGCCCCCGCGTGCAGCGCTACCTTCGCTGCATGACTTCTGCCATCACCGCGCCGCGCCTCTGGGACATCTCGCCGCCCGTGTACGTCGGCGCGCCGGTCTTCCCCGGTGACACGCCCTACCAGCAGAAGTGGGCCGCGAGCATCGGCCCCGGCTGCCCGGTCAACGTGAGCGAGATCACGCTGTCGCCGCACGTTGGCGCGCACGCCGATGCACCGCTGCACTACGCGCCTGACGGCGCCACCATCGGCGACGTCGACCTCACGCCCTACCTCGGCCGCTGCCGCGTGATCCACGCGATCGCGCGCGGCCCGCTGGTCGAGTGGGCGCACATCGAACATGCCCTTGCTGACTTGCCGCCACGCGTGCTGGTCCGCACCTATGAGCATGCGCCGGTCGACCGCTGGGACGGCGCCCTCGCCGCCTACGCGCCCGCCACAGTCGAGCGCCTGGCCGACCTCGGCGTGACGCTGATCGGCATTGACACCGCAAGCATCGACCCGGCCGACAGCAAGACGCTCGACAGCCACCAGGTGATCCGCCGCCGCGACCTGCGCGTGCTCGAGAACCTGGTGCTCGACGACGTGCCCGAAGGCGACTACGAACTCATCGCGCTGCCGCTCAAGCTGGTCAGCGCCGATGCCTCTCCCGTGCGTGCCGTGTTGCGCGCGCTCCCCACCCGATGAAGAGACCCATGACCTCCGACCTCACGCTCGACCACTGCCGCGCCCTTGACGCGCAGGATCCGCTCGCGCCGTTGCGCGGCCAGTTCACCCTGCCGGACGGCGTGATCTACCTCGATGGCAACTCCCTGGGCGTGATGCCGGCCGCGACGCCCGCGCGCGTCGCTGAAGTCGTCGCGCAGGAGTGGGGCACCGGCCTGATCCGTTCGTGGAACACGGCCCGCTGGATCGACCTGCCGCAGCGCCTGGGCAACAAGCTTGCGCGCCTGATCGGCGCCGCGCCCGACGAAGTGGTATGCACCGACAGCACCTCGATCAACCTCTACAAGGTGCTGTTCGCAGCAATGAGCCAGGTGCTCGACGCCGGCGATGCCGCGCGCCGCACGGTGGTGAGCGAGCGCAGCAATTTCCCGACCGACCTCTACATCGCCGAATCGCTCTGCCGCGAACGCGGCTTCACGCTGAAGCTGGTCGACAGCGTCGACGCGATCCCCGATGCGCTCACGCCCGAGGTCGCCGTGCTGATGCTCACGCACGTCAATTACCGCACCGGCGCCATGCACGACATGGCTGCGCTGACAGCCGCGGCGCATGCAGTCGGTGCGCTCACCGTGTGGGATCTTGCGCACAGCGCGGGCGCGGTTCCAGTGAAACTGAACGAGAGCAACGCCGACTTCGCGATCGGCTGCGGCTACAAATACCTCAACGGCGGCCCCGGTGCGCCGGCCTTCGTGTGGGTGAACACGCGTCACGCGAGCCTTTTTGCGCAACCGCTCTCGGGCTGGTTCGGCCACGCGGCGCCCTTCGAGTTCACGCCGCACTACCGACCCGCCCCGGGCGTTGCGCGCTACCTGTGCGGCACGCAGCCGATCATCAGCCTCTCGGCGCTCGAATGCGGGCTCGATACGCTGCTTGCGGCCGAGCCCTTCAACGCCGACTTCGGGCCGATGGCGGCGCTGCGCACCAAGTCGCTCGCGCTGACCGATGCCTTCATCGCACTGGTCGAGCAGCGCTGCCCCGGCCACTTCACGCTCGTCACGCCGCGGGATCACGCCCAGCGCGGTTCGCAGGTGTGCCTCGCGATGGCGGATGCGCATCCCACGGCCGCGTACGCGATCGTGCAGGCGCTCATCGCGCGCGGCGTGATCGGCGACTACCGCGCCGGCGATGCGCAGACGCCCGACATCTTGCGCTTCGGCTTCACGCCGCTGTACCTCGGCTTCGAGGATGTGTGGAACGCGGTCGAGCACATCGTTCAGGTGCTCGACACCGGCGAGTGGCAGCGCGCCGAGTTCAACCAGAAGAACGCGGTGACGTGAGATGAGCGCCACCGAAAAAATCGTTCAGGAAGAAAAGGCGCAGCTCGACTTCAGCGCGTCGATGAGCTACGGCGACTACCTGCACCTCGACGAGATCCTCAACGCGCAGCATCCGCGCTCGCCTGCGCATGACGAGCTGCTGTTCATCATCCAGCACCAGACCAGTGAGCTGTGGATGAAGCTCATGCTGCACGAGCTGCGCGCGGCCATCGCCTGCGTTGCATCGGAGCAGCTGCCCGACGCCTTCAAGATGCTCGCGCGCGTGACGCGCATCATGGAACAGCTGGTCAGTGCCTGGACCGTGCTCTCGACCATGACGCCGCCCGAATACAGCGCGATGCGGCCTTATCTCGCAAGCTCCAGCGGCTTTCAGAGTGCGCAGTACCGCTGCATCGAGTTCGCGCTCGGCAACAAGAACGCCGCCATGCTCAAGCCGCATGCGCACCGGCCCGACCTGCTCGCCCAGGTCGAGGTAGCCTACCGCTCGCCGTCGCTCTATGACGAGGCACTGAAGCTGCTGGCGCGCCGCGGCCTCGCCGTGCCGGCCGACCATCTGGAGCGCGACTGGACGCAGCCCTACGCGGAGAGCGATGGCGTCGAAGCCGCCTGGCTCACCGTGTACCGCGACCCGCGCGCGCACTGGGACCTTTACCAGCTCGGCGAAAAGCTCACCGACATCGAGGATGCGTTCCGCCTCTGGCGATTCCGCCATGTAACCACGGTGGAACGCGTGATCGGCTTCAAGCGCGGCACCGGCGGCACGGGCGGCGTCAGCTACTTGCGCAAGATGCTCGACGTGGTGCTGTTCCCCGAGATCTGGAAGCTGCGCACCGATCTTTAGCCTGGTCGCCGAAACGCAGCGCTCATGCGCTGGTTCCCGCGGTTGTGCGGGTCGCCTTTCGTTCGATAGCATGGCTGCACAGCGACAAGGAGCACGCCATGATCTCAGACGATTTCTTCACCGCCGACGAACAGGCCACGCTGCGCGCGCACGGCATCGTGCTGTTCGCCGATCGCGTGATCTTCGAGGCGCAACCGCCGATGGGCGCCGAGGAGATCGCCGCTGTGCAGGCGCAATGCGCGGGACCGATTCCGCAGCCGCTGCTCGCGCTGTGGCAACTGACGGCCGGCGGACAGCTTGACTATGACCTGACGCTCACGATGGGCCAGAACGCCGAAGCGGTTAGCTGGAGCGAGCTTTTCTTCAACGGCAGCGACGGTTATCACGACCTGCAGGGCTGGATCGAACACGAACAAGAGGTGGCGCAGGAAGCCGCCGAGGAGAGCGGCGAGCCTTGGGGCGGCCAGCTCGCCTTCCTGCCGATCGGCGGCTTCGAATACCTCGACCGCATCTATGTCGTGGTCGAGCCCGGCGCGGAACATGGCCAGGTGCTCGCGTGGAAACAGGGCCTGCCGCCCGCGTGGACGCACCGGCTGCACGAAGACGCGGTGAGCCCGATCGCGAGCGACCTGCATGGGGCCTTCGCCGCGCTGCACCTCAATGAAGACCCGCTCGAGCCCGCGGGGGACTATTTCTCGGGGCAGACGCTGATCGAGTACCTCGACGAACGGCACGAATCGCACGGCCTCGACCTCGACCTGATGGACAAGCTCATCGCGTTCTATCGCCGCGCGATGGTCGACTGGCGCATGCCGCTGGCCGACGGCTCGTTGCGCCACCAGCGTGCGCTGGCGCAGGTGGCGGTGAACCATGCCATCGCGACCGACGATGCACCGCTGATCGCCGAACTGGCCGCAGCCGGCGTGCACTTCGAAGGCCCGCTGCAGGGCAGCGCGATCGCGACCGACGTGGCGGTCAGCCACGGCGCCTTCGCGGCCGCAGCCGCGCTGGTGCGGGCCGGCGCGCCGGTGGCACCGGACGCGCTGTCCAACATCGACGGTGCGCTCTCGCCCGAGTTGACGACGGCGCTGCTGGCCAACGGCGCCGAACCCGACGTGGCCGCCATCGTGCAGTGCGTCGCCTGCGGTGCGCCGGCCAGCGCCCGCGTGATTGCCGATGCCTGCACGGCCGCGGGCATCGACGTGGCCGCGGCCTATGACAGCGAACGCGACGCGGAGCTGGCGGAACTCGAAGAGTCTCTGGCCGAAGTGCGCGACAACACGCTGGGCCATTACCTCGGCGCCGAGGGCCTGACCGAGCGCATCGCGAATCTGCGCGCGTTCGTGCTCTGACGCACGGCGGGCCTCGCCTGCACTCAGGTCAGTGGCCGTAGAGCCAGGGCTGATCTAGCAGGCGGGCGCCGCCGAGGCGCATCGACAGGTCGCGCCCCAGGCGCACAGGCCCGGTCGCATGAAAAATTCGCCCGTTGCGGCGCGCGCGCGCCTGCACCTGCGCATTGCGCGACCAACGCGCGGCTGCATAGTGCTCGAACGCGGCGGGCAAGCTTGCCGCCTCCCCATCCCCCACCGCATCGGCCAGCGCCACGGCGTCCTCGATCGCCATGCCCGCGCCCTGCGCCAGGTACGGCACCATCGGGTGCGCCGCATCGCCCACCAGTGCCACACGGCAAGCGGCCATCTCGCCGGCCGACGCCAGTGGTGGCCGGTCGAACAACGACCAGGCGCGCCATCCGGGCACGGCGTCGAGCAGCGACTGCAGCGCACTGCCGACTTGCCCCGTGGCCTGTGCCATCGCACCCAGAGTGGC
>SEGS01000057.1 GCA_004210915.1 Variovorax sp.
GGTGAGGCGGGCGCGGGTGGCGGCGGTGCGCTCGGGCATGAAACGCAGATAGTCGGCCTGCTCGCCCATCTGGGTGATCAGCGCGATGCCCACCGTCAGCGCCGCACCGAACAAGTGCAAATTGAACGCGCCGCCCGCGCCCGCCTCACCACCGTAGTGCGTGATGCCGGCGAATGCACCGGGATCACGCACGAGCACGAAGGCGAAAGGCACGACCAGCATGACCAGCCAGATCGGCTGCGTCCAGAGTTGCAGCCGGCTGATCGCCGAGACGCCATGGGTGACCAGCGGGATCACCACCAGCGCGCACACCAGGTAGCCCCAGGCAGGCGGAATGCCGAGCGCGAGATCCAGCGCATAGGCCATCACCGCGGCCTCGAGCGCGAAGAAGATGAAGGTGAAGCTGGCGTAGATCAGCGAGGTGATGGTCGAGCCGATGTAGCCGAAGCCCGCGCCGCGCGTCAGCAGGTCCATGTCGACGCCGTGGCGCGCGGCGTAGATGCTGATCGGCAACCCCGCCATGAAGATGATGAGCCCCGTGACGAGGATCGCCCAGAAGGCGTTCGCGAAGCCGTACTGCACCAGCAGCGTGGCGCCGACGGCTTCGAGGATCAGGAAGGACGCCGCGCCGAAGGCCGTGTTGGCCACGCGCCATTCGGACCATTTGCGGAAGCGCTGCGGCGTGTAGCGCAGCGCGTAGTCCTCCAGCGTTTCGCTCGCGACCCAGCTGTTGTAGTCGCGCCGGACCTTGACGATGCGCTGCGGCGCGTTGTCGGCTTCGTCGGGTGCGGCGGTGGGATTCACACCTTTTCGGTGCACTTTTCGTGCCACGGCACGACTGTTGCATCGTCCGGCGCATGGAACTGACACCACGCGAAAAAGACAAGCTGCTGATCTTTACCGCGGCCCTGCTGGCCGAGCGCCGCCAGGCGCGCGGGCTCAAGCTCAACTACCCCGAAGCGATCGCGCTGATCTCAGCGGCGGTGATGGAAGGCGCGCGCGACGGCAAGAGCGTCGCGGCGCTGATGAGCGAAGGCCGCGCGGTGCTGACGCGCGCCGACGTGATGGACGGGGTGCCCGAGATGATCCCCGACATCCAGATCGAAGCCACCTTCCCCGACGGCACCAAACTCGTGACCGTGCACCAACCCATCGTCTGATCCCCGGACCTTTCTCTTCAAGCGGAGTTTTCCCATGCGCCTGACGCGTTCTTCATTCGCAGCCCTGCTGCCTTCGCTGGCGGCCGTGGCCGTCGGCGCCCTGCCGCTCGTCGCGATGGCGCACGTCGGCGCCGACGGCGCCGCCCACCACGACGCGGGTTTCGCGCAGGGCTTCCTGCACCCCTTCACCGGGCTTGATCACCTGGCCGCGATGGTCGCGGTGGGCCTCTGGAGCGCGCTGATCGCCGGGCGCAGTCGCGACCTGCTGTGGGCGCCGCTGGGTTTCGCAGCCATGCTGCTCGCGGGCGCGATGGCCGGGCTGATGGGCACGCAGGTGTCCGGCGTGGAGCCGATGATCGCGGCCTCGCTGCTGGTCGTCGGTCTGCTGGTCGCCACCCGCCTGCGCCTGCCGGGGCCGGTCGCTGCGGCGGTGGTCGGCGTGTTCGCCGTGTTTCACGGCGTGGCGCATGGCCACGAACTGGCGGGCGAGCACGGCGCGGGTGCCGCCATCGCGGGCATGGTCGTCGCCACCGCGCTGCTGCATGCCGCCGGCATCGCGGCCGGCTGGGCACTGCGTTCGCGCAGCGCGTGGCTGCCGCGCGCGGCCGGCGCTGCGGTCGCGCTGTTCGGCACGGTGCTGCTCGCACAACTCGCCTGAGGTGGCCGCATGATCCCTGGCGAACTCTTCACCGACGAGGGCGAGCACACCCTCAACCCCGGCCGTCGCACGCTCACGCTGGTGGTGCAGAACACCGCCGACCGGCCGATCCAGGTCGGCTCGCACTACCACTTCGCCGAAACCAATGGCGCGCTCGGCTTCGATCGCGAGGCCGCGCGCGGCATGCGGCTGAACATCGCCTCGGGCACCGCGGTGCGCTTCGAGCCGGGCCAGCAGCGCACCGTCGAGCTCTGCGACTTCGCCGGAGAGCGTGTGGTCTACGGCTTTCGCGGTCTCGTGAACGGAAGGATCGACGCCAGCGTCGAAGGAAAACTCTGATGGCAACGATCGGACGCCGCGCCTACGCGGAAATCTTCGGCCCCACCGTCGGCGACCGCGTGCGGCTGGCCGACACCGACCTCGTCGTCGAAGTCGAGGCCGACTACACGCTGCGCGCCGGCGCGTATGGCGAGGAAGTGAAGTTCGGCGGCGGCAAGACGATCCGCGACGGCATGGCGCAATCGCAGCGCACGCGCGATGGCACCGGCAGCGGCCCGACGGCCGGCGGCGCGGTCGACACCGTGATGACCAATGCGCTGATCCTCGACCACTGGGGCATCGTCAAGGCCGACATCGGTTTGAAGGGCGGGCGCATCGTCGCGATCGGCAAGGCCGGCAACCCCGACGTGCAGCCCGGCGTCGACATCGTCATCGGCCCGGGCACCGAGATCATCAGCTGCGAAGGCAACATCGTCACGGCCGGCGGCATCGACAGCCACATCCATTTCATCTGCCCGCAGCAGATCGAGGAAGCGCTGGCCTCGGGCGTGACGACCATGCTGGGCGGCGGCACGGGCCCGGCGACCGGCACCTTCGCGACCACCTCCACACCCGGCCCCTGGCACATCGAACGCATGCTGCAGGCGGCCGATGCGTTCCCGATGAACCTGGGCTTCCTGGGCAAGGGCAATGCCAGCTTGCCGGCCGCATTGCACGAGCAGATCGACGCCGGCGTGATCGGCCTCAAGCTGCACGAGGACTGGGGCACCACGCCCGCGGCCATCAGCAATTGCCTCGACGTGGCCGACGCCACCGACACGCAGGTCGCGATCCATTCCGACACGCTGAACGAATCGGGCTTCGTCGAAGACACCATCGCCGCGGTCGGCGGTCGCACGATCTGCGCGTTCCACACCGAAGGCGCGGGCGGAGGGCACGCGCCGGACATCCTGCGCGTGGTGGGCGAGGACAACTTCCTGCCCTCTTCCACCAATCCGACGATGCCCTACACCGTGAACACGCTCGACGAGCACGTCGACATGCTCATGGTGTGCCATCACCTGGACGCCGGCATCGCCGAGGACCTGGCCTTCGCCGAATCGCGCATCCGCCGCGAGACGATCGCGGCCGAAGACATCTTGCACGACCTGGGCGCGATCAGCATGATGAGCAGCGACTCGCAGGCGATGGGGCGCGTCGGCGAGGTCATCCTGCGCACCTGGCAGACCGCGCACAAGATGAAACAGCAGCGCGGCACCCTGCCGGAAGACAACGCGCGCAACGACAACTTCCGGGCCAAGCGCTACATCGCCAAGTACACGATCAACCCAGCGCTCTCGCACGGCATTTCGCACGAAGTGGGCAGCATCGAGGTGGGCAAGTGGGCGGACCTGGTGGTGTGGAAGCCCGCCTTCTTCGGCGTGAAGCCCTTCACCATCCTGAAGGGCGGCACCATCGCGATGGCCGCGATGGGCGACCCGAACGCCTCGATCCCGACGCCGCAACCGGTGCATTACCGGCCGATGTTCGGTGCGTACGGGCGGTCGCTGACCCAAAGTTCGCTGACCTTCGTTTCGCAGGCGGGACTGGCCAACGGCATCGGCGAACGCTACGGCCTTGCCAAGACGCTCGCTGCCGTCAAGAACATCCGCGGCGTCCGCAAGTCGCACATGATTCACAACGGGATGACGCCGAAAATGGAGATCGATGCGCAAACCTACGCGGTGCGCGCAGATGGCAATCTGCTGACCTGCGAGCCTGCCACCTCGCTGCCGATGGCGCAGCGCTATTTCCTCTTCTGAGCGCGCTTGACACACTGGGTATGCTGAAAGCACTCCCATCGTTCTGCGCGTTTTCCGAGCGCCATCCCTCATGCTGACAGCCAACAAACTCATGCCCCAGGGCGGCGGTCTCGCCGCCGTGCTGCTCAAGCGCGCCGCCACCCTCGAGCTCGATTGGGATGTGCGCCAGAAAAGCCGCTTCGACGCCACCGACTCGCAAGGTCGGCAGATCGGCGTCTTCCTGCCGCGCGGCACCGCGGTGCGCGGCGGCGACGTGCTGGTGGCGGAGGACGGTTCGCTGATCAAGGTGCTGGCCGCACCGCAGCCGGTGCTGGTCATCACGCATTGCAGCGCCCACGGCACGCCTTTCGATCTGACGCGCGCGGCCTACCACCTGGGCAACCGGCATGTGCCGATCGAGCTCAAGCCCGACCACCTGAAGATCGAGCCCGACCATGTGCTCGCCGCGATGCTGCGCTCGATGCACCTGATCGTGCGCGAAGCCGAAGAGGCCTTCGAGCCCGAAGGCGGCGCGTATGGCGCCCATGCATCGGGCCACCACGGCCATGCGCATGGTGCGAGCGCGCCGGTCGGCCCCGTCCTGCACCCGGACGCGTACGCTGCGCCCACGCATGACCATGACCATGACCACGGTCACGACCACCACGGTCACGCGCACTGATGCCCGATCCCGCCGGCGCGCTGCCCGCGTCCAGCCTGCTGCAATTGATCTGGCTGGCCTCGCCGGCGCTGCCGATCGGCGGCTTTTCGTACTCGGAAGGCATCGAGGCCGGCGTCGAGTGGGCGGGCCTGTCGACCGAGGCGGCCGCCTCCAACTGGCTGGTCGATCAGCTGCACCTGTCGCTGGCGCGGGCCGACCTCGCCATCGTGGCGCAAGCGATCGGCGCGTGGCGGGCCCACGATGCGGCGCAGTTGCAGTCGCTCAACGCCTGGGTGCTGCAGACGCGCGAGTCGGCCGAGTTCCTGCTGCAGACGCAGCAGATGGGCCGCTCCTTTGTCGAGTGGCTGAAGCTGCACCATGACGATGTCGCGCCGTCATTCGATGGCCTGCCTGTGACCTACCCGGTCGCGTTCGCGTTCGCTGCCAGCCGCACGCAGGCCACGGTGCGCGATTCCTGCCTGGCCTTCGCCTTCGGCTGGGCCGAAAACATGACCGGCGCGGCCGTCAAATGCGTGCCCCTCGGCCAGAGCGCGGGGCAGCGCATGCTCGGCCGGCTGGCCGAGGAGATTCCCGGTGCCGTCGACCGGGCGATCGCCCTGGCACCCGACCAGCGACAAGCGTTCTCGCCGATGCTGGCCATCCTGTCAGCGCGCCACGAAACCCAGTATTCCCGCCTCTTCCGTAGCTGAACCTGCACACCATGTCCTCTGCCCTGCACCACATCGCCCACCGCACCAAGAAACTGCCGCCCCTGCGCGTGGGCATCGGCGGCCCGGTCGGCTCGGGCAAGACGACGCTGCTCGAGATGCTCTGCAAGGCGATGCGCGACAAGTACGACCTCGTCGCAATCACCAACGACATCTACACGAAAGAAGACCAGCGCTTGCTGACGGTCGCCGGCGCGCTGCCGGCCGAACGCATCATGGGCGTGGAAACCGGCGGTTGCCCGCACACCGCGATCCGCGAGGACGCGTCGATCAACCTCGAAGCGATCGACCGCATGCTGGTTGACTTTCCCAACGCCGACGTGGTGTTCGTCGAAAGCGGGGGCGACAACCTCGCTGCCACTTTCAGCCCGGAACTGAGCGACCTCACGATCTACGTGATCGACGTCGCGGCCGGCGAGAAAATTCCGCGAAAGGGCGGTCCGGGCATCACCAAGAGCGACCTGTTCGTCATCAACAAGACCGACCTGGCGCCCTACGTCGGGGCCGACCTGAACGTGATGGAAGCGGACACGCAGCGCATGCGCAAGCAGCGCCCCTACGTGATGACCAACCTGAAAACCAACACGGGCCTGGCCGACGTCGTGACGTTCATCGAGACGCGCGGCATGCTGCTGGACCGCTAGGGCGCTGGCCACCCGGCCCCGCGCGGAGGGTGGCCCGGCGGCTGCCCCGTCAGCCACCGATGTCCGGCCCACGCGGCCGCGCCCAGGTACACGAAGCCGCCCGGCACCCACATGATCAACCCCGCGAGTTGCTGGTCCCACAGTTCGCGAGACTCGCGCGAATACAGGAGCTCGGGCGCGAAGGTCAGCAGCGCGCCGAGCAGGCCGGTGTGCATCAGCGTGAAGAGCAACGCCATCGCGCCCTCGATCGCGGTGTCGCGACCGGGCCGCAACACCGACCACCAGAACAGCCATCCGGTGAAAAGAAACGATGCGTGCTCGAGCACGTGCAGGCCGTTGTTGAACAGCGCCGCCATGTACGGTGCGGGCGCATGCCAGATCCAGATGGCCGCGGCATGCAGCATGGCGCAGACCATCGGGTAGCGGGTCAGGCGCAGCAGCGGGCGCCACATCGCATCGGCCGACTTGCCGATGAGCCCGCGCCACTGAGCGAGCGGCGCGGCAAGCACCGCGAGCGGTGCCACCACCACCATCAGCAGCATGTGCTGGACCATGTGCAGCGCGCTGCTGGACCCGGCCCAATCGTCGAAGGGCCCGAAGAGCGCGAGCCCTGCGATCAGCATCATGGTGTGGAAGATCAGTCGCCGCGCCGCCGTAGGCCGCACCCGCGCCGCGCCGAACGCGTAGCCGAACCACGCGATCACGAAGAGCGCCTGCGAGGCCCAGATCGGCGCGTGCGCGCCGTCGCCTGAAAACACGTTGCCATGCGCCGCCGCAGCGATGGGCACGCACAGACAGGCGCCAGCCAGCGCGCGCCGCATCACACGCATGGCGCCATCACCAGCAGCGGCAAGCCGACCACCAGCGTCGAGACGGCGGCGCACGCATGCAATGCCGCGGCCACGCCGGCCATGAAGCGGCGCCGGTCGTTGGCGTTGTCCTCGCCTTGCTGGCCTTCCTGGCCTTGCTGATCACTGCGATGCAGTGCGGCACGCGCGCATCGCCAGGCCCAGAAGGTCAGGAGCGCTGCCGTCAGCACGGTGAGGACCAGCAAGGTGGCGTTCACGGCGTTGCGGGCGCCGAGGGAAGGGTCCGGCGGCACGACCGCGCACGCGACCGAGAGGCTGCCATACGCCACGACGAACCACAGGGCCCAGACGCTCAGCCCGAGCATCAACTGCCAGGGATGGTGGGCGCGCAAGCTCATGCCGCGACGCCGAAAGCCAGCGGCAGCAGGCCGATGGCGAGCCACGCCACGACGACGGCGGCGGCCGTGAAGCGCCAGAACGACGCCACGACGCCGGGTTCATAAGGCGCGTGGGAGCCGACATAGCCCAACTTGACGCGCCATGCCTGCAGCGCCGCGAGCACCGTGCCCAGCGCCCCGTGCAGCAGCAGGAACCAGAGCGTGAAGGTGATCATGGCGTCGTGTGCGCTGCGTGTGGGGTCCAGAGGCGCGGTCGCCAGAAGGTAGCCCAGCACACCGGAGCCCAGCAGGCCCAGCAGCGCCACACAAAGGAGCAGCGGGCCCAGGCGATGCCGGCTGCCGCGGCGCAGGCGCCGAACGACGAGGTGCAGCACGCCCGCACCCGCGCACATCAGTACGCTCGCGGCAGGCAATGCCCACGCGTGCAGGGGTCCGACCGTGGGCGGCTGCCACCCGGGCGCCACGGTCCAGAGAAAAAGCCAGCCGAAGACCAGCGAGCCATACAGCGCAGCATCGGCCAGCATGGTCAGGCCCATGCCCCAGAGACCCGGACCATCGAAAGTGCGCGAATGCAGGCTGAGGCCGTCAGGCAGGTCGTCGCCCTCGCCGGTCGCCATGCGGGGATGCGCGCCGTTCTCCCATGACCAGCGCAGCAGCACCACCGCCGCGCCAACCCCCATCGCGAGCGCCACGCCGTAGGTCTTGACGAGCAGGCTGATGCACACCGCCGCCAGCAGCACGCCCGATACCAGCGGCCACCACGAGTTGCCGGGCAGGTGAATGACTTCGCGCGGCTTCCCGGTGACGGGATCGCTGCCCAGCGTCTCGCGCCGTCCATGGCCCGCGTTAGGCAGCGCATGTCGCCCCTCGGCGATCGTGCGCGGGAGGTCCGGGTGCTCCCACAAGGGATGCAGGGTGCGGAGCGCCGGCTGGCTGGCGAAGTTGTACGAGACCGGCGGCGTGCCGGTGGCCCACTCGAGCGTGTCGGCGCCCCAAGGGTTGACCGGCGCCTTGCGCCCATAGCGGAAGTGCAGGACCAGATCGAGGATGACGGTTGCGATCCCGAACGCCATGACGAAACTGAAAATCGACGAGACGAGGTTCGGCCCGTCCCAGCCGAGGCCGGTGTCGTAGGTGTAGACACGGCGCGGCATGCCGAGCAGCCCGGTCCAGTGCATGACCAGGAAGGTGCCGTTGAAGCCCACGAAGGTCAGCCAGAAGCCGACCTTCGAGAGCCGCTCCGATGGCATGCGCCCGCTGAAATGCGGCAGCCAGTAATAGAAGCCGGCCAGCAGCGGGAAGAGCATGCCGCCGACCAGCACGTAGTGGAAATGCGCGACGACGAAGTGGGTGTCGTGCACCTGCCAGTCGAAGGGCACGAAGGCCAGCATCACGCCCGTGAGCCCGCCCGCCACGAACACCACGAGAAAGCCCGCGGTCCACAGCATCGGCACCTTCCACACGGGACGCCCGGTCCACAGGGTGGCGATCCACGCAAAGAGCTGCACGCCGGTCGGCACCGCCACCAGCATGCTGGCCGCGGCGAAGAAGGCTTGCGCCAATGCCGGAATGCCCACGGTGAACATGTGGTGCACCCACAACCCGAAGCTCACGAATCCGGTGCTGATGAGCGACACCACGACCCACGCGTAGCCGACCAGGGGCCGGCGCGCGAACACCGGCACGATGGTCGAGATCACGCCCGCAGCGGGCAGGAAGATGATGTAGACCTCCGGGTGTCCGAACAGCCAGAACAGGTGTTGCCAGAGCAGCGGATCGCCACCGCGCGTGGGGTCGAAGAAGGCCCAGCCGGCCGCGCGTTCCAGCTCGAGCAGGAGGGACCCGAGGATCAACGGCGGAAAGCCGATGACGATCATCATCGAGGTGACCAGCATCGCCCACGCAAAAACGGGCATCTGGTGCAGGCCCATGCCGGCCGCGCGCGTCCGCAGGATCGACACCGCGATCTCGACCGCGGCCGCCATCGTGGCGATCTCGATGAACGTGATGCCCAGCAGCCAGAAATCCGAATTGCGCCCGGGCGAATACACGTTGCTCGACAGCGGCGTGTACATGAACCAGCCGGCGTTGGGTGCCAGGCCGAACAGCAGGCTGCTCGTGAAGATGATGCCGCCGAACAGGTAGCACCAGTAGCCGAACGCAGCCAGCCTCGGGTAGACCAGGTCGCGTGCGCCCAGCATCTTGGGCAACAGGTAGGCCGCGAGCCCCTGCAGGATGGGCACCGCGAACAGGAACATCATCATCGTCCCGTGCATGGTGAAGGCCTGGTTGTAGGCCTCGGCGCCCATGAACCCCTGGTTGGGCCGCGCCAGTTGCGCGCGCACCAGCATGCCCATCAGCCCCGCGATGAGGAAGAACACGATGCCGGTGACCATGAAGCGGTTCGCGATGGTCGAGTGGTTCACCAGCGACAGGGCGCGCCAGCCTTTGGGGTTGCCCCACACCGCCTCGAATTCGGCGTGCAGTTCCGCCGGGTCGCGCGGGTCGCCGGGCCGTGCAGGTCCGCTCATGGCGCGCCTTTCTGCGTGCGCATCCACGCATCGAAATCATCGGCGGGCATGGCGCGCACCGTCATCACCATGTGCGCGTGGCCAAGGCCGCAAAACTCGGCGCATTGACCGCGGTAGACGCCCGGCGCGTCGGCCTGCAGGCGCACGACGAGCGTGCGGCCGGGGATCGCGTCGAGCTTGCCGCCCAGCCGCGGCACCCAGAAGGAATGGATCACGTCGCGGCTCTGCGTGTGGACGTCGACGGGGCGACCCACGGGAATTCGCATCTCGTTGCGCAGCGAGGTGCCGGCGTCGGGGTAGTGGATCTCCCACCACCATTGATGGCCGATCGCATCGATGCGCAGCGATGCGGCCTGCCCGCCCGGCAGCGGCAGCTGATGCAGGCCGGCCGACGAGCCGAAGATCAGGAGCGCTGCAACGGCCACCGACGGCAGCACGATGCCGCCACCAACGATCCAGCGGCGCCCGGCGCGCTCGGCGTCGCCCGGCGCCCAGCTGCGGCGCGAACGCATCGCCAGCAACCATGCCACCGTCACCCCGACGAGCACCACGCAGAACACGCCGAACATCCACCACCAGACGAGCGCGATGGCATGCGCCGATGGCCCCGCCGGATCGAGCATTGATTGCGGGCCTTTGCAGCCGGCAGAGGCCAGCGCGGCCACGCACGTCAGAATGAAGCCATGAATTCCGCGCCCGAACCGATCCTGAGCCGCGCCGCCCTCGCCGGGCATCCGCTGCATCCGATGATGATTCACTTCCCGGTCGCGGCGCTGATCGGTCTGGTGGGCGCCGACGCGGCCTACCTCTACACGGACGACCCGTTCTGGGCGCGCGCTGCGCTGTGGCTCGCTGGCGTCGGCGCCATCGGCGGCTGGGCCGCCAGCGTGGCCGGCCTGATCGATCTGCTGACGGTGAAGCGCGTGCGCCGGCTCATCACTGCCTGGGGCCATGCGCTGGTCGCCGTGATGATGCTGTCGCTCGCCTCGATGAACTGGGCCTTGCGCCTGGGCGACGAGCCCGGCGCACTGGTGATGCCGTGGGGCATTGGCATCTCGCTGGGGACCGCCGCCTTCATCGGACTCGCGGCCTACCTGGGTGGACGGCTGGTGTATGAGCACGGCGTCGGGGTCGACACCAGCGAGGACTAGAGAGCGGGCACGGAAGCGGACACGGTTCGCCATCAGGTCTTCGTCTCAGAAGGGCTTGGCCAGCACCAGCCAGGCGATGCCGAGGAGCCACGCCACAGTGGTGACACTCACCGCGACACCCAGGCCGTGGAGCCCTCGCCGCTCATTGCGCTCGACGCGCAGGATCAGCATGCCGCACGCGCCATGGCCCAGCACCAGCAAAGCCACCAGTGCCAGTTTCGCAATGAGCCAGGGCACCAGCGGCCCCTGCAGAAGGAAGATCGCCGAGCCCGACGCGATGGCGATCAACGCGGCCGGCGTCGCGACCCCCGTGAAGATGCGCCTCAAGGGCGGACTGCCCGACGATGCGGCGCCGTTGACCGGCACGCCCGCAGCCACGACTGCGGCCGGCAGGTAAAGCAATGCGCCGCACCACACGATCACGGCGCTGATGTGCAGCAGCTTGAGCCAGGGCATCGGTCCCGGCCCCGCTCAGCGCACATCCACGGGCGCATCGCGGCCGCGCGCCGCGGGATCGGAGGGGCCGTCCTTGTTCCGGTCCGTCGCCACCTTCTCTGCATCGCTGCGCCCGGGGTCGACCGGCGCATCGTCGGCATGGAACGAGGCGTCCTGGGCCTCCGCGGCCTTTCGCCGCGTCGCGCCGGGTGGCAGAAGGCCCTCTTCTTCCCGGATCCGGCGCTGCTCGCGGGCCGAGGCCGTCGACGGTTGGGTGTTCATGGCGGGCGTCCTTTCCAGCGGTGAAGTCAGATTCGGTGAGGGTGTGGACGATGATGGGCGAGGCACGCGCGACCGTCTGTCGGTGATCACGCCACATTGGGCTTGCGACGCGGCCGGGCACGATGCTGTCCTGCACGGGATTCCAAATTTGTCCGCCATGCCGGCTGCCGCCATCGTCCGAAATTCTTCCGGTCGAATCTGAGCAGGAGCCCCCGATGTCCAACCCTCGCGTTGATACCCCAGTTGCCACCAGCCCGCAGCCCACGACGTTCATCAACGTCCGCGAACCCGATGACGTTCGCCAGTGGAGCGATCGGTTCGGTGTGACGGAATCTCAGTTGCGCCTTGCGATCGCCGACGTGGGCGATGCCGCCATCCAGGTCGGCGAGTACCTGGGCATGCCCCAAGCGCCGCGATACGCCTGACCACCCGCGGCGCCGACGCGGACAATTTGCAGATGCACTCAGTCCCGTCCGTTTCCCTTTCCGATACGTCTTTCGCGCGGCAGTGTCTGACCGCCCTGCTGTTCGCCGGAGGGCTGGCAGCAGGGGTGGCAGGGTGTGCAGGCCCAGCGCCCATCGCGCCCCAACCGTCAGGACAGCCTCCCGTTGCTGCAATTTCCAGCAGCGGCCCGGTTGTGCCGAGGGCAGAGGCGGCCACGGACGCAGTGGATGCCGCGCACCAAGCCGCCTTGGAAACGTGGTTGGCCTCCCTCAGGACAGACGCCCGTGCGAGCGGCATTTCCGAAGCGACGCTTTCCGCGGCCCTTGGCGATGTTCGCTTCCTCCCCCGGGTCGTGGAACTCGACAAGGTGCAACCCGAGTTCACGCGCACGCCCTGGGACTACCTCGATCGCACTGTCACCGCCCAACGTATTCAGCTCGGCCAGGAAAAGTTGCGGCAAGTGCAGGCGGAGGCGGGTCAGGTCCTCCAGCGCCATGACGTGCCGGCGGAAGTCGTGGTCGCGATCTGGGGCATGGAAAGCAATTACGGCAGCAACTACGGCGACACCCCGACCATCGATGCGCTCGCCACGCTGGGCTTCGAAGGCCGCCGTGCCAACTGGGCGCGGCGCGAGCTGCTGGCGGCGCTGCGGATCCTCGATCTGGGCGACATCCCGCGCGCACAGATGATCGGCTCCTGGGCCGGCGCGATGGGCCAGACCCAGTTTCTGCCTTCAAGCTTTCTGACCTACGCCGTCGATGGCGACGGCGATGGCCGCCGCGACATCTGGGGCAGCCTGCCGGACGTTGTGGCGTCGACCGCCAACTACCTCGCGCGCGCCGGTTGGCAGGCGCAGCAGCCCTGGGGGGTCGAGGTCCGTTTGCCTGTCGCGTGGGACTACGCCCGCGCCGACCCGTCCGTCACCCTGCCCGCTGCGCAGTGGGCCGCCGAGGGGATCACAACCTTGAACGGCGCACCGCTGCCATCGCTGACCGACACGTCGATCCTGCTGCCGGCTGGCGCGCGTGGGCCGGCGTTTCTGGTGGGCGCGAACTTCCGCGCGATCCTGCGTTACAACAACTCCACCAACTACGCGCTGGCCGTGGGCTTGCTGGCGCAGCAGTTAGCGGGCGGGCCCGGTGTGCAGGCGAGCTGGCCCCGGGAACTGGCGGCGCTCAGCCGCAACGACATGGCGGAGTTGCAGCGCGCGCTCGGTGAGCGCGGCTTCGAGAGCGGCGCGGCCGACGGGGTCTTTGGCCCGGCCACCCGCGGCGCCGTTCGTGCTTATCAGCGCAGCGAGGGTTTGGTGCCGGATGGTTTCCCCGATCTGGAATTGCTCCGTCGCTTGCGCCCGTCCGGCGGTTCACCTCAATAAGCGATGAATTTCCTGCAAGACTGGCCGCGCCAGCCCCAGAATATGGGCTTAATTAACACTTAGACACGATTCAAATGCGGCGCGTCGCTCTTTCGGCCTTTGCTTTGGTGTGCGGTCACTCTGCGATCCACGCGGCTTGGTTCACGCTGGCCGGCAACCCGTTGGACAACAGCGCTGACTACATCCAGGTCGATCCGCAGAGCGTGGTGGCCGACGGCGTCCTGCGTACGCTGCAGGTGCGCGTGAGCCGGGCCCAAACCCGGACCAGCACCGATGGCGTGGCCTTCCGCTCGTTTCAGGGCATCGCGGAGGTCAATTGCGAGAAGAAGACCGCGCGCTACACGAGCGCTACCTTCTACAACCAGCCGCATTTCACCGGCCCGCCCGTCACGACCTTGACCTACCAACCGAACCAGGTGCGCCCCGTAGCGTTTCGGCAGATCGACGGCGACTACGCGCAGCGGCTGATCCGGGCGGCGTGCGTGGTGGAAAAAACCGGCGGCTGATTCAGCTCCGCGCAGTTCAGGAACGATCGGCGCGCAGCCAGCGACCCGAGGCGGGACACACGCTCGCACTGACCCCATCCACCTGCACCTGCGAGTCCTCCAGACGCGATGCGCCGCCTGGATCGACGTCGAGCGTAATGTCCAGCGCGCGGCGAAGGCCGGCGTTCTCGAGCGACAGTTCCCAAGTCAGGAAGACCTGCAGGCAGTCGTCGGGCCAGGCGAAATCCACCGCGTCGAATCCGACGGCGCCTCGCCGGACCACGGCGTGAGACTGGGCCGTGTCGAAGATCATGACCGTACCCTGCTCGAGTCGGACACGGCGGTCGGCGACTGGGAAGTGCACGTCCAGTCCCTTGTCTGGCGTCAGAAACAGGTTGCAGAAGGCCGCACCACCATATTGCGCGGCGTCGTGGTGGTACCGCGCGCCACGGCATGCCATCAAGGCGACATCCGATGAGGCGAGCAGATCGTGCAAGCCCGAGACGACGGTCCACGCCGACACGGCCGCCAAGGCATCGCGGTATCCGGGCCACCGCATCCGGGCGCGCGCCAGCGGCAAGGTTTCGACGTCACCGGGCTCAAGCGTCCAGCGCGACGAGGTCTCCCGTTCCCAATCGGCCAACAGCCGCGGCGGCGGCGCCGGGATCTTGATACGGCCTGCGAGTACGGCCTCGCCCACGCTGCGACTGCGCAGCACGTCACCGCTTGCGAAGTAGGCGGTGAGGTTTTCGGGTTCGGCGGCGGAGTCGATTGGAAATCGCATGGCGGAGCGTGATGTTGCTGTCGATAGTCACTGAGTTCTGAACTCGGCTTCACGCCTCGACAAGCATTTAGAGGAAATCCCATCACGACACGCTGAACTTCTGTGTCACTGAGTTCTGAATTTCTCGTACTTTGTGTCATTGAGCTCTGATTTTTCGAACGTGACTGGCTCCGGGGGCTTGGGTGTAGTGAATGCAAGTATTCCGATCCTTCGACACTAGATGAACCCGCTGGCTCTGATGCCTACGCCGAACTTCCGTACTTCGGATCAATCGACAAATACCTTGCTGACGGCCTCAAATCGCATCAGGCGGCTCGATCTGCTGCTCTTTGATACGGGCGACGATGATCCGGCGCAGAGCCACCACTCGGGGATGATCTGCCCCGAACACGCGCCTCAAATCTGGAAGTAGCGCTCTGAAAAGATCGAGCGCACCAACACCGTCACCGGCTTGGCCGGTCCCTTGGGCGATGTTGCTCCGCGTGCTCAGCACGTGCGGATGGTTCGCACCCAGGACGCGGGTCTGGTCGGCCAGCAGCGCCTTGGAGAGCACGAGGGCACCGCTGACGTCACCGGTCCGGACGGTCAAGCTGGCGATGTTGTGGCGCATGACCAGCACGCGCGGATGGTCCGCTCCCAACACGCGCGTCTGGTCAGCCAGCAGCGCCTTGGAGAGCACCAGGGCACCGCTCACGTCACCGTTTTGGCCGGTCCAATGGGCGATGTTGTGGCGCGTTAGCAGCACGTCAGGATGATGCGCGCCCAGCACCCGGATCCGGTCGGCCAGCAGCGCCTTGAAGAGCACTAGGGCACCGCCCAAGTCACCGGTTTCGCCGGTCAAGCTGGCGATGTTGTTGAGCGTGATCAGCAAGTGCGGATGGTCCGCGCCCAGCACGCGGGTCTGGTCGGCCAGCAGCGCCTTGGAGAGCACCAAGGCACCGCTCACGTCACCGGTCCGGAAGGTCAAGCCGGCGATGTTGTGACGCATGATCAGCACGTGCGGATGGTCCGCTCCCAATACGCGCGTCTGGTCGGCCACCAGCGCCTTGAAAAGCGTCAAGGCACCGCCCACGTCACCGGTTTCGCCGGTCCAGCTGGCGACGTTGTGGCGCGTGCTCAGCACGTCCGGATGGTCCGCGCCCAGTACACGGGTGTGGTCGGCCAGCAACGCCTTGAAAAGGGCCAGGGCACCGCCCAAGTCACCGGTTTCGCCGGTCCAGTGGGCGATGTTGCTGCGCGTTTTCAGCACGTGCGGATGGTCCGCACCCAGCACACGGGTCTGGTCAGCCAACAGCGCTTTGAAAAGCACCAGGGCACCACCCACGCCACCGGTTTCGCCAGTGAAGCTGCCGATGTTGCTCCGCGTGATCAACACGCCCGGATGATCCGCGCCCAGCACGCGGGTCTCGTCAGCCAGCAGCGCCTTGGAGAGCACCAGGGCACCGCCCAAGTCACCGGTTTGGCCGGTCAAGCTGGCGATGTTGCTCCGCGTGCTCAGCACGTCCGGATGATGCGCGCCCAGCACCCGGATCTGGTCGGCCAGCAGCGCCTTGAAGAGCACCAGGGCACCGCCCAAGTCACCGGTTTGGCCGGTCCAGTCGGCGATGTTGTGGCGCGTGGTCAGTGCGTGCTCGTGGTCGGCCCCGAGCTGGCCGATCAAGCGAGGCAGCCACACAGCTGCACGGTCCAGGTTCTCCCTTGGATTCGATGACTCGAAGTGGCGAAACATCGGGACGATTGCCTCGAACCGACCCAGTTGGTAGAGATGCTCAGCGGCGCGGGAGAACGCGTATCGCCAGACAGGCGTGCCGTACTTGAGTTCCCCTGAAGCCTCGATCGCTCCCAGGATGCTCTTGTGGCCTACATCAATCGGTCCTTTAAATTCTCGTCTGGCATGCCCCACCAGTTCTTGATGAAACAACCCCAGGTGCTCGTTTGGGGTGTCGATGCCGGATCGCTCCGTCAGCCCCCGAAGGCCGCCCAGCGCCGAGCGATGATGCTCGTCCGAGAAGCCTGGCAGCTGTTCCGCACAAGCGAGCCTGAGCAGTTCAACCGGCATCACCGCACCGGACCCGGCCGCCGCGAGCACGGCAAATACGACGGAAACCGAACCAGGCTCGTTCTCTTCCGCATCGCCGCCCACGCCAACACTTTCGAGCCGGGCGCGGAACGCTTCGTCCAGGGACAGCTGCTCCAGCTCATGGGGTTGCCAATCGGATCGATGTCGCACATGTTCTGTGAACGCATAGGCGCACACCCACAAACCCCCAGACCGCTTCACGAGCACTTCGTGCAAGGCCGGCTCCACCCCGCGCCTAGTCATGTAGTCGCGCAGCGCAGGCTCTTCGGCCCGGCCGATGTGATGGACCAGAGCCTCTGTCGGCAAGCGCGTGCCAGGCCGGGCGCTTGTGATAACCCGTACGCCGCGGATCTGCACCAAGGCGTCGATCAGTGCGAGGGTCCGTTTTAGAGTGGTTCCAGGCAGACTGTCCAGACTGTCCAACAGCACGGTGACGGTTCGCGGCGGTCTATCCGGATCCGAGGCTAAAGGCCGCATCCAGTGTCTGAGCGCGCTCAGCAGCTTGTCTTCCTCCGTCCGCAGATCGGTGCGCGTATTGGCATCTTTTGTGGCTTCCCGGAATTCCCTGTGCAGGCACAGCTGCACATTGAACGCCCTGATCACGTCGCCAGCGGTTGTGGCTGTGTTGGCAAAGACGGCCGCATCGATAAGGTGCTGGACCCCGAACGATCGTCGCATCTGCGCGGGCAGCCGCACCAGCATGGCGCTGAGCGTAGTTTTTCCTGAACCCGCATCGCCGACCAGCGCCAGATTGGACTGGTCGCGCAACCCGACGACGGCGCGCACCGCTTCGGTCAGGACCAGATTCTCGGCATGTTCCTCAGGCAGATGGGAGCTCGATTTGCGTGCGAAAGCTACGTTCCGGCTTAGCCAGAGATCGGGGGGATCCGGCGCGTTGTTGTGTAGCAGCAGTGCGGAGGTCTGCTGGCGCGCAATCTCACCCACTCTCCCATTGATTTCCATCGCAGAGAGACTCTCGTTCCCCGGCGACCCCAAACCGTGATGAAGCATGCCGGTGAACGCCCGGGTGAAGCCCAGATCCCAAGCAGCGTCGTCACGGGTAGAAGTGAGGACCAGGAACGACACGTCGCCACCTCCCGCAAGCCAGGGCGCCAGCGCCTCTTCCGTCACAACGCCGGACTGACACGCATCCAGCACGACGATCACGCCGCGCGGCTCTGCAGCCTTGATGCGTCCCAGCAACGGACCGAGTTCGACTCCAGGCGACGCGTCGCCACACTCTGGCTCGCCTGCATCGCTCGGGATCAAATAGAAGCCGGCGCCTTCAGCTCCTGATGGATAGCGCGCCACCGCTTGTCCGTGGCCAATCCAGTAGAACACCAGGACTTGATCCCGAATCCTTTCCAGGACTTCGTCGACTGCCTGTATCAGCCCAGACGCCGTGGGATTGAATATGAATCCACTGCTTGCCTGGCCGCTGACTTGCAACGGATGGCAATCGCCTCGGTCACGATCGAGCATCGCCTCGACGACACCTTCCGCCACTGAGCGCAGACCGGTCAGCGGCCCTCGCGATCTGCATTCCGATGCCATGGCGAGAAACAGGCGGGCCACGAATGCATCCCCGGGCTCAAAGAAGCGGAATCAACGCCTCGATCAGCGCGAGCCCGGTCACCTTCTTGGTCAGGTACCGGTCCAGACCGTGAGGATCGTTTCCGTTGTCGACGGTCTCGTCATTGTCAAACCGTGAACCTGTTGGCATACCTTCCGAGAACAGCGGGCGCAAATCCGGCGTGCTTGCCACGAAATCTTCTCTGTCTGCAATATTGACCCAGCGCTGAACGGGACCGGGGAAGGACGGTGGCTGTGGCTGCAACCTCTTGTAGATGATCTCTTTCAGGCCCAAAGGGGACCCCAGCGTCAGGAAAAGAGGCAGACGCTGATTCAGCGTGCGAACGACGTCAAAAGTGACGATCGAGCCGAGCGAATGACCGATCACCACCCGCGTGGCGGGAGAGATCTGCCGGGACACTTCTTCGCGAATGGTCTGCTGCAGTACAGGATCCGACAGATAGAGATTCAACTGGGAGAAGGTGGGCTTGATGGCAGTCGCCACGCCCATCAGGGTCTGGGCTAGGCCGGGAATCCTTCCGAGACTCTCGAACGCGGATCCCGCCATGCGGCCCACACCCTGGGCTTCGCCTTGCGCCGTGAGTTGACGCAATTCCTGTTCTGCGACCACGCGTGTCCTCTCTCGCGCTGCGCGCTCGCTAGCCGACTGAATCCAGGCTCGTGCAAGACTGTCACCGAACTCCTGCGCAGCAGAACCGTCGACGCGCGGCTTCAGAAACAGATCGCCGTAGAACGGGGTGCTTACCTCGATGTCGAGCGCACTGATCCGTTCGGCCAGCGCATTCGCCTTCGATTGCAGTTCTGCGTCGGGTACATCCTTTGCCGCGTTGCGTATTCCATCGCTGAGGGCGTGAATGACCTCCTCATGAATGGTTGCCGCGCCCTTTTGCTGTTGGTTTACACCATGAACCAAGACAATCACGCTCATGAATACCCCTTTTGATCAGCGCGCAGCTGCGTGATCAAATGCTAGGTACTGACAGTATTTTTGCAACTAGTTCGGAGGCAATAGCTCCCCCCCTTTCTAGAAGGGGAATGGAATGCCAAGGTACATCGCTGTCGAAGGCCATTTGGGTCAGCCTCGCGCTCTATCGCACACACAGGCAGTTAACTTGTGCGCGTTGTAGTTCCGGCCCGCGCCGTCAAATCTTGGCAGCCGCCATGAGATCTGCGAGGGTTAAACCCAACGCTTTGGCCATACGCACCAGCGCCATTACGCTCAGGTTCTGCATGCCACGTTCGATGGCGCTCATGTAGGCCCGCTCAACGCCGCTGTCATGCGCCAAAACCTCCTGCGACATGCCGCGCACCTTTCGCTCCTTGCGGATCGCCGCTCCCAGCGCGACGAGCACGGGGTCGCCAGCATGGTTGGGAGAAGGGGTCGGCATACCCCGAAATCGTCGTGACAAGAGTACGATAGAACCACGTCAGATATGACACAAATGTAGTTGTAAGAGCCCGACATGTTGCGTGCCGAAGAAGGCTTCGAGTTCAAGGACCCGGGTTTGCAGGCCCTTTGGCCTCATGCTCGGCAGTACCACGTGGTCGAGCAGGTATTCGAGCTTCCGCTGTGGAAGGCACAGGTTCTTCCGATGTCCGCGCCAGGCGTCCACTCGGACGAACGGCTATGGCGGCGCTACATCTCGTCAAGCATGCGTGGCCTGTTGGGAATCGTCTTGCACCCCGACTGGGAGCGCGCTCGCATTCATGTCATTTTGCCAAGCTACTTGATGCCGGAAGGCGAAATGCAACTGGCGCGTTGCACCGCAATTTGGGAAGCAACATGCGCCAACGACTCGATTGAGCCCACCTGGATCTTTGAAACCAACCGAGGCACCTTCGCTGATCCTGAACTCGGCTTTACGTTGGAAGGGCTTCGCAAGGGTGCGTTGAGGTGGAAGGATTTTGAGACGGATCTAGACACTGATGGACGCGTCAAAATCTGACGGCGCCCTGCGCGAGCTGGGGCATCTGAAACAGGAGGACGCGCATGCCGATCGCAAACAATGAGCCGCTCAACCCTCCGCCTGGCTTCGCCTCGTGGCTCGACTACGTCGTGAGGACTTTTGACTATCGCTCTGCGGCCATGGTCTACCTGTTCGATCGGGATCCAGTGGAGACCCAGCGAGAGATCGCCGATGCCGTGAACGCCGAGTTGGAAGCCCTCAAGAAGCGCGCAAACGCAGCCAAATGATGATCGGGCGTCGACGTCGGCTATTGCAGCGTGCCAGAGCTAGTACGAAGGCAAAATTGGCGTGAGGCAGTCTTCGAAGCCGACATGAACGCGATTCATGCGCGCTGAAAGAACAGTGCTCCCCGTGAGGATCGCGAGCATCATCCCGCTCATGCTGAGCAAGGCGTTGGAGCATTCGAGCAGCTGAACGACCATTCGTTCGGGGTAGCCGTCACTCTGCCGGCGCAGCGGATGAATTCCGCCGTGCACGAACGAATTCAACGCGGCCCACTGCATTTCCTTGAATCGACCCAGCATCGCTGTGGGTGCCGCAGCTCCAGGTGCCGGCGACCTGGCCAGCTCCGCAAGCATGGGGGACGCCCCCGGCAGTTTGCTCGCCCGCTTCTGAGATTCCGCGTCCAAGGGCGCATCCGCTACCGCCACGCTCGCATCGTCTGCCGCAAACAGCAGCCAGACGGCACGGGTCAGCGCTTCGAATTGCAGCCGCATCACGGCCGCGCCCGACGGGATGATGTCGTTAGCGATCAAAAGACGCACTGCACGGCAGTGATCGACGGAGAGCGATGCCGCGCTGGCGCTCACCCGAATGCGGGCGTCGCCGTTGGCGAGTTGGTATGAACCGGGATCTAGCAGGCGAAAAATCTCATCGTCAAATTCGCCTGATCGCACAAGCATCTGTTCGAGGTTCATGCCGTTAGCGACTCTGCAGTGGTGGCGGCCTCGACCGGCGGCGTGGCCCAGTGCTTGCCGTCGAAGGTGGCCTCAAGTCGATCGACATTCAAGATCGGAAATCTTACGTTGAACGGCCAGAAGTGGGCCATCTTCTGTTCGGCTGCCCACTTGGGGAAGAGCAGCGAGACACGGACGGCCTGCATGAACTGGCCGTGGCTGAACGCATAGACCAACGCGTCCGGAGGAAGCTCCTCAAAGCGCTTCAAGGTGCGATCCATGCGGGTCAGCAAAGTGTGGAAGCTTTCGGCGCCGGGTCCATCCTGGTAGCTCGGATCCGCAGTCGTCCAATAGGCTTCGATGTGTGGAAGGCGCTCCTGCCGCGACGTGCCGTTCCAGCGACTCGGCTCCAGGTAGGTGAACTCCTCCATGGGCAGTATCTCGACCGGCACCCGTGGAAAGCGAGCAATGGTCGGCTGCGCGGTCAGGTGAGTGCGCAAGTACGGCGACATCGCAACAAGTGATGGTGGCCCGTCCCAGTGAGCGGCGACCTGCTCTGCTTGGGCGTGCCCCGTGGCGGTCAATTCGAGCTTGGACAAATCGAAAGACGGCACACCAGCGTTACCCGTGCTCTCACCGTGGCGCACGAAGATCACCTTCACTGCATGGCCTCTGATGCCGTGCCCGAGTCGCGATCACAACCCGAACTCTGGAGCAACGGGCAGCACCAGCGAGCGTCACTGGATCGCATAGGCTTGTTCCTCAATGGAGAGCATGTCCTCGCTGACTTTCGCGTTGAAGTGCACCGCCCAGTGTTTGCCCTCCCCTCGCAGCTCGTAGACGGCGCAGTTCGGCATCGGCAAGCCGATCTGAAAGGCGCGAAATGCCTTCATCGCGCGGTGCGTGCCGACGGGAAATCCCATCGTTTGCCAGATCAACATTGCGAACCACATCCCATGCCCGAAAAGGACACTTTGATCGGGCAGCGAATCGAGTTCGTCGCTAAAGCGGCTGACCCGCCCGGCGAACTCGAGAAATGATTCGGCCAACGGCCCGGTTCTGTTGGCGCCGACCGGAAACTGAGCCAGTTTTGTAGGTAGTGCCGAAGTAAAAGTGAGCCAGGTGTTCAACCTACCCTGCTGTTTATTTACGCAGCGGGGTTCGAGGAGTGATCACCAT
>SEGS01000058.1 GCA_004210915.1 Variovorax sp.
GCGCCCACAGTGTCCTTCGAGCCAGCGCCCAAGGCGACCGAGTTCGCCAGGGTTGTGGTGGCGCCGTTGCCCACTGCGACACTGTTAGTGCCACCGGAAGCCGCAGCCTGGCCGATGGCAACACTGTTGGCGCCGGACGCGATGCTGTCCGCGCCCGTGCTGTTGGCGTGGAAATACTTGGTCCCGGTGTTGTAGATAGAGCTGACGGACGAGCTCAAGCTACTTACGCCGGTGGAAAGACTGCCGATGCCTGTCGAGGTCGAAGTCGATAGGCTGCTGACACTGCTGTTTGTCGTGCTGACGCCGGTAGACAGCGATGCAACACCCGTGGAAAGCGACGACACACCAGTGGACAGGGAGGACACGCCGGTGGACAGGCTGCTCACGCCCGTGGACAGCGAACCGATTCCGGTCGACGTCGACGTAGACAGCGAGCTGACGCCGGTCGACAGGCTGGCGATGCCGCTGGTCGTGCTGCTCAGGCCCGTAGACAAACTGCCGATGCCGGTCGAGGTGGAAGTTGAGAGCGACGAAATGCCGGTGGAGAGGCTCGCATCACGACTCACAGCAGTGCTGAGTCCGGTGGAGGTGGACGTAGACAGGGTGCTAATGCCCGTCGAGGTCGAGGTCGACAAGCTGGTGACGCTGCTGTTCGTAGTGCTCACGCCGGTGGACAGCGAGCCGATACCGGTGGAAGTGGAGGTCGACAACGAACTGACGCCCGTCGAAAGACTGGTGATCCCGCTGGTTGTGCTGCTCAGGCCCGTCGACAAGCTGCCGATGCCGGTCGAGGTGGAAGTCGAGAGCGACGAAATGCCGGTGGAAAGGCTGGCATCACGACTCACTGCAGTGCTGAGTCCGGTAGAGGTGGACGTAGACAGGGTGCTGATGCCGGTCGAGGTCGAGGTCGACAGGCTGGTGACGCCGCTGATCGTGCTGCTCAGGCCAGTGGAGAGACTGCCGATACCCGTGGACGTCGATGTCGAGAGCGACGAGACGCCGGTCGACAGTGAGCCGATGCCGGTCGACAACGAAATGATGCCCGTCGAGGTCGAGGTCGATACGGAGCCGATGGCCGTGTTGGTGGCGAAAAGCTGGCTGCCGTTGATTGCGTCAGTCGATGTAGAGGTCACGCGGCCGGCGGCCACATTGGTGACCTGGCGCGTTTCCGTCGCGTTGCCGACGCTGACAACACCGACGGGCGCCGCTCCGGCAAAGGTGTAAGCGACACCGCCGATGGTGGCACCCGTGGTCGCGTTGGCTGCGGCGGTGGTGGTGTTGTTGCCCAGGGCGATGCTGCGCGGATTGCTCACGACCGCGTTATTGCCCAGCGCAATACCGTTGGTGGATGCATTGGTTGTTTGGGCAGCGTTGCCGATTGCGATACCGCCAGTGGCCGCAGTGGTTGTCGAGGTTTGGTCGGCCACAGCGCCACTGCCGATCGCTACACCGCCCAGCCAAGCCGTGGATCTCGCACCGATCCCGATCGCAACCCCTTCCTGCCCCGACGTGGCATTGCCGATGGCGACGGCATCCGTGGCAGCGGCGCTCGCAGCAGCGGCAGTGCTGTTCACACGGAAGTATTTCGAGTTGAAGATGTCACCGCTGGCGGTTGTGGCGCCTACATTGGTGCCTGCCAAGAGTTCCGAACCTATAACGCGCGTGGTGCCGTAGATCAGGTTCGAGTTGGCTGCAACCGTCCCCGGATTGCCGATGCTGATGACCGTTCCGGCTCCATCGTTGTTGCCCCGGAAAAAGTCACGAACCCCTGCGCCACCGTTGACACCCCCTCCCCTCAGCAGCATGTCCTCGCCGGTGCCATTGTTGTCGGGGTTGGCGATGAGGATGAGTCCCTGGTTGCCGGTCGCTTGGCAAAACTCACCGGTTCCAGTGCCATTGCCGGTTGAAATCGTTCCGGGGGTCGGACCTCCGAGGTTCTGGCTGCAGGCGAGTGCCCAGGCCGAACTGCTTCCCAGCCCCGCAAAGACGAGAATGGCCGTCCCCGCGGCAACTGCCACCGAGCTTCGCTTCCCGCGTGCAGAGGTCAATTCCGACGCCGCGACCCAAGCACCAAGCGATTCATTCCAAATACTGCGATAACTCTTGTTCATCCAACAACCTCGATACGCTCGCTACCACACAAAAAATTCGGATGCGCATCTTGCGCACTCCCAAACGAATCCAGAAGTTAACATTTGGAGACATTTCCTGACGCCTACAAACGCGCACCCTCGCGATGTTTTTATGATTGCTGTCTGCTTTGCACCACGAATCCGTCCCATGTTCAATCGACGCCTAATGCTGCTTCTGATCCCGGTTGGCATCTGCTTTCTTGCCAACATCCCCACGGCGTCTGCACAAAGCGCGTTGCCGGACGCACCTGCGCCGACCTTCCTGTTTCGATCGATCGTGACAGCGCCCTCATCCGGCGCAACGGTCGCCGAGCTCGGCCAGGCCACGGCCAGAGGGCTGTCGCTGGCGTGTCTCAGCGACAAGCAGCAGATGGTCGCGCTGCTGCATGCACCGGACAGCTTTGGCGTCGACACCGGCATCTACGCCATTTCGGTGACGCTGGGCTTATTGCCTCCGTCCAATGGCCCTTTGCAATGGCCGCAGGACTCGTACGCGATAACCAGCGCATTGCCCGGTCTGGATGCCGCCGGCCGCAAGAAGCTCGCGTTGGACACCACCGAAGCGGCCGCTCGGGCGCTGTGTCGCACGGTCGCCGCGCAACGTGCGCAACCCTCGCCAGCCACAACGCCTTGACGCGCAACGCCGTGCCGCAGCGCCTGCGCGTCGGCATCACCATCGGCCTGCACCACGCAGCGGAGACGCTGTGGAACAACGGTATCAAGCAGAACGCCGTGTTTTTGGCCGAGGCGCTCAACCATTGCCCGAACGTGGCGTCGGTGGTTCTCGTCAATACCACCGCAGTGCCCGTGACTGACGCCCTGCCGTGGGACCTGAAGCGCTGGCCAACCGTTGCTTTCGAGGCGTCGCAAGATCAATTCGATGTACTCATCGAATTGGGCGGGCAGATCAACGCCGAGCAGACCGATCTCGTCAAGCAGCGGGGCGGACGGCTGGTTTCCTATTGCTGCGGCTCGGAATACGTGACCACGATGGAGTCGATCCTGTTCGATCGCCCGATGTGGGGATCGAACCTTTTCATCAACCAGCGGTATGACGCCGTCTGGGTGATCCCGCAGGTCGCTGGCACGAGCCGGTCGTACTTCGAGGTTTTCCGCAGGCAGACGGCGACCGAAGTGCCATTTGTGTGGAGCCCCCTATTTCTGGAGCAGCGCACACGCGCCCTGGCCCACGCTGGCACCTACCAACCGCAAGACGGCGCTCGACGCCTGAGCGTGCTCGAACCGAACATCAACATCGTCAAGTTCTGCCTCTACCCCGCGCTGATCGCCGAAGAAGCTTACCGGGCGCGGCCGGAGGCCATTGCCTTGTTGCAAGTGACCAATGCCGACCGCATCGCGAAAGAGAGCCTGGAGTTCATCACGCTGATGAACCAGCTGGACATCGTCCGCGATAACAAGGCGGTGTTCCTTGGCCGGCACGAGACGCCGATTTTTTTAGCGGAAAGCACCGACGTCGTGTTGTCCCACCAGCTCGAAAACCCGCTCAACTACCTGTACCTTGAAGTTTGCTGGCAGGGCTACCCGCTGGTGCACAACGCACACCTCTGCGCAGATCTGGGCTACTACTACCCGGAAAACGATGTGCGCGAAGGCGCTGCGCGCTTGATCGAGGCGATCGACACACACGACGCGCGCGCCGTCGACTACCGCGCCGAACAGCGCGCGCGCATTGCGCGGTTTTTGCCTGGCGATCCAACGCTGGTGGCGCGCTACGCGGAACTGTTGGCCGGGCTCTTCGAGCGCCCTGCGCGCTAGATGAATCGGGCAGCCCTCCATTCGGATCACGCTTCGCCGGCCGCACTCTTCAACAGCACGAATGGATTGATGGCAACCCACACGCCTGGAGCGTGACGGATGACATGCGCATGCGCCATGCGTCGGCGCAGCGCAGAGGTCGACCTCCTTAGGCTTGCGATTTTCCAACTGTGGAGACCCGCATGACCAACACCACCAACGAACACGCCAAACTCTGGGAACTGATCAAGGACACGCGCTTCGGCATGCTCACGCACCGCCATGACGACGGGGAGTTGCACAGCCATCCGCTGACGACGCAAAACAAGAGCGTCGACGAAGGCGCCACGCTTTATTTCTTCATCCCGAAGGACGGCGACATCGCACGCCACGTGGTCGGCGATCCCAGCGTGAATGTGGCCTACGCCAACACCGACGACGACAGCTATGTGTCGGTGACAGGCCGGGCGACGATGCTGGACGATCAGGCGAAGAAGGAAGAGTTGTTCAACCCTGCGGCCAAGGCTTGGTTCCCGGGCGGCGTGACCGACCCGAACCTGGGCCTGTTGGCCGTGACCATCCTCAACGCCGAGTACTGGGATGTCGACGACAGCAAGATGGTGCAGCTGTTCAAGATGGCCAAGGCGGCCATCACCGGCGATACGCCAAAGAACCTCGGCGAGCACAAGAAGCTCAACGTGACCTGACCAAAGAAAAAGCCCCGCACTGCGGGGCTCTTTCTTTTGAAGCGACTCGCTCAGGCGGCGACGCCGTCCGCGATGTCCTTGTACTCCTCGATCTTGTCGAAGTTCAGGTACTGGTAGATCTCGGCGCTGGACGCGTCGAGCACGCCGGTCGCGGCCATGTACTCCTCGCGCGTCGGGATGCGGCCCAGGCGCGAGCAGATCGCGGCCAACTCCGCCGAGCCGAGGTACACATTAGTGTTCTTGCCCAGGCGGTTCGGAAAATTGCGCGTCGATGTCGACATCACCGTCGCGCCCTCGCGCACCTGCGCCTGGTTGCCCATGCACAGCGAGCAGCCTGGCATCTCGGTGCGCGCACCGGCATTGCCGAACACGCCGTAGTGGCCTTCTTCGGTGAGTTGCTGCGCGTCCATCTTGGTCGGTGGCGCGATCCACAGCTTGACCGGGATGTCGCGCTTGCCTTCGAGCAGCTTCGACGCTGCGCGGAAGTGGCCGATGTTGGTCATGCAGGAACCGATGAACACCTCGTCGATCACCGCGCCGGCCACGTCGCTCAAGGTCTTCACGTCGTCCGGGTCGTTCGGGCAGGCCACGATCGGTTCGTGAATGTCGGCCAGGTCGATCTCGATGACGGCCGCGTAGTCGGCATCGTCGTCGCCCTTGAGCAGTTGCGGGTCCTTGAGCCAGGCTTCCTGCGCGGCGATGCGGCGGGCCAGCGTGCGGCCATCGGCATAGCCCTCGGCAATCATCCAGCGCATCAGCGTGATGTTGCTGTTGATGTACTCGATGATCGGCTCCTTGTTCAGGTGCACCGTGCAGCCCGCCGCCGAGCGTTCGGCCGAAGCGTCGCTCAGCTCGAACGCTTGTTCGACCTTGAGGTCCGGCAGCCCTTCGATTTCGAGGATGCGGCCCGAGAAGATGTTCTTCTTGCCCTGCTTGGCGACCGTCAACAGGCCCGCCTTGATGGCGTAAAGCGGAATGGCGTTGACCAGGTCACGCAGCGTGACGCCCGGTTGCATCGTGCCCTTGAAGCGCACCAGCACCGATTCGGGCATGTCCAGCGGCATGACGCCGGTGGCGGCCGCAAAGGCGACCAGGCCGGAGCCGGCCGGGAAGCTGATGCCGATCGGGAAGCGCGTGTGGCTGTCGCCGCCGGTGCCGACGGTGTCGGGCGTCAGCAGACGGTTGAGCCACGAATGGATCACACCGTCGCCAGGGCGCAGCGACACGCCGCCACGGGTGGCCATGAAGTCCGGCAGCTCGTGGTGCATCTTCACGTCGACCTTTTTCGGGTACGCCGCGGTGTGGCAGAACGACTGCATGACGAGGTCGGCCGAGAAACCGAGGCAGGCCAGATCTTTCAGTTCGTCGCGCGTCATCGGGCCGGTGGTGTCCTGCGAGCCCACGCTGGTCATCTTCGGTTCGCAGTAGGTGCCCGGGCGAACGCCCGTGCCTTCTGGCAGGCCGCAGGCGCGTCCGACCATCTTCTGTGCGAGCGAGAAGCCCTTCTTGGTATCCACCGGGCTGACCGGCAGACGGAACAGCGTCGACACCGGCAGGCCCAGCGCCTCGCGCGCCTTGGCCGTCAGGCCGCGGCCGATGATCAGCGGAATGCGGCCGCCGGCGCGCACTTCGTCGAACAGCACATCGCTCTTGACTTGGAACTCGGCGATGACCTTGCCATCCTTGAGGGCCTTGCCTTCGTAGGGACGCAGCTCGACGACGTCGCCCATCTCCATCTGGCTCACGTCGAGCTCGATCGGCAGTGCGCCCGAGTCTTCCATCGTGTTGTAGAAGATCGGTGCGATCTTGCCGCCCAGGCAGACGCCGCCGAAGCGCTTGTTCGGCACGTACGGGATGTCTTCGCCGGTGAACCACAGTACGGAATTGGTGGCGCTCTTGCGCGAGGAGCCGGTGCCGACCACGTCACCGGCATAGGCCACGAGGTGGCCGCGCGCGCGCAGGTCCTCGATAAACTTCACGGGGCCGCGCTTGCCGTCTTCTTCCGGCACGATGCCCGGGCGCGCGTTCTTGTGCATCGCCAGGGCGTGCATCGGGATGTCGGGACGCGTCGTCGCATCGGGTGCGGGCGACAGGTCGTCGGTGTTGATCTCGCCGGCCACCTTGAAGATGCTGACGGTGATGCTCTCGGGCACCTCGGGGCGACTGGTGAACCACTCGGCATCGGCCCAGCTCTGCAGCACGGCGACCGCGTTGGCATTGCCCTTGTCGGCCTTTTCCTTGACGTCGTGGAACTGGTCGAACATCAACAGGGTTTTCTTCAGGCCTTCGGCCGCGACGGCGCCGACTTCTTCGTCGTCGAGCAGATCGATCATCGGGCTGATGTTGTAGCCGCCGAGCATGGTGCCGAGCAGTTCGGTCGCCCGGGCGCGGGTGAGCAGCAGAGTCTTCTCGGTTCCATGCGCCACGGCGGCGAGGTAGCTGGCCTTGACCTTGGCTGCATCGTCCACGCCGGCCGGCACCCGGTAAGTGAGCAGGTTCACGAGGAAGTCGCCGTCTTTCGCGGTCGCGGTCTTCATGAGCTCGATCACTTCGGCTGTTTGCTTCGCCGTGAGGGGCAGCGGCGGGATACCGAGCGCGGCGCGTTCGGCAACATGGTCAACGTAGGCTTGCAACATCTTTTTTCTCCAGAAACTGAAACGGTCGGGGCGGCCCGCTTGCCAAGCAAGAGCCGCGCCCTGGTGGGTTACTTCTGCGGTGCGTCGGCGCCGTCGAACAGGCTCTTGGGCGGGTTCTTTTTCATGTCGTCCGCAAAAGCGGTCTGCTGCGGCGCCTGGCACTCGTCGGCAAGACGCAGGCCCTGCTTCTGGTTCATCAGCATCGACTTGTTGCCCAGTTGCAGCCACATGGCGCCTGCACGCCCGTCTTCGAGGCGGATCGCGCCGGTGCGGCTTTCCACCGGATGCATGCGATAGCGCGCGCCCTTGGTCGAAATGGTGAAGAAACCAGGCTTCTTCTCGTCGGCAGTCACGGTGACGTCGGCACCGAGCTCGCACTGGATCTTCCCGGTGTGAATGCGCTTGGCGACCTCCAGATCGGCTTCGGTCAGCACCACGTTCGGGTCGTCATTGATCGGCGTGACTTCTTCAACGGCCTTGGCGGCCGCGCGCGTCACCTGACGCTTCTTCGGCTGCGCCTTGGGCTTGGCAGCCGGTTTCGCGGTGGCCTTGGCTGGCGCGGTCTGCGCCGTCACGGAAAGGGGCAGCGCGAGGGCGGCGGCGGTGGCGATCAGGGCAAGCATCTTCATGGGGAAAATCCTTCGGGGCGTTGGTTGTCTGTGGTGGGGTCGGAGGCGGCCGGGGCAAACCAGCCCTGGGCCTCATGGGGAAGCGCGCGCCCGGTGGCGTGCGCACGCGTGAGCACCTGCCAAAAATGCCGATAGCTCGCGCGGTCGTGCAATGTGCCATCAAAACTGACGGGGGCCCACCCCGCAGCCTCGGCGGCAGCTATGATTTTTGTAGCAAGGTGAATCTGTGCCTCGTCCGGCGCGAACGCTTCGAGGATCGGCCGGATCTGGGCGGGGTGGATGCTCCACATGCGCGTGTAGCCGAACTGGCTGGCCGCCTTCTTCGCCGCGGTGCGCATCGCATCGGTGTCGCTGAATTCGGTGACCACGCAGTGCGAAGGCACCTTGCCGTACGCATGCGCGGCCGAGGCAATTTCCAGCTTGGCGCGCACCACCAGCGGGTGCGTGAACTGGCCGGCCGCACCCATCCCGTCGGCCGGAATGGCGCCGGCATGGGCCGAGACGAAATCCATGAGACCGAAGCTCAGCAACTGCACGCGCGGGTGTGCGGCGATGTCGAAGGCGTTGCGCACGGCCAGCGGCGATTCGATGAGCACATGCAGCGGCAATGCGCCGGCATCGGCGGCGGCCAGCGCATCGACCGCCTGCAACACGTCAACGAGCGACTCGACCTTCGGCACCATGAGGTAGCTCAGACGATCTGCCGCGCGGCCCGCGATGGTGACGACATCCCCTGCAAACGCCGGATGGTCGACCGGGTGCACACGCACCCCGACGCGCATACCCCGCTTTGCTGCCAGCGCTAGTTCGGTGACCAGCGCCGCATGTTCGGCCTCGCCACCGACTGGCGCACCGTCTTCGCAATCGAGCGTGACGTCGAACACGCAGGCGCCGAACTCCTCGGCCATCTCGGCCTGCAGCGCCAGGCTCTTCTTCATGCGCGCTTCGACGCCGCTGTAATGGTCGCACACCGGCAGCACCACGGCGCCAGCCTGTGCGCCGAGCAACACGTCGCCAGGACGCACGGCGGTACTCATGCCTTCTGCGCCACGATGAACATGCGCGGAAACGCGAGCAGCCGCTTGCCGTCGGCGCGCACCGGGTAGGCCGCTGCGATGCGCGCTTCGTACGCGGCGAGGTAGCTGGACTGCAGGCCCGGCGACAGCCGGTCGACAAAGGGCTTGAGCCCCGTGCCGCGCACCCATTCGACGATGGCTGCGGCCGACACCATGGGGTGCTGATACACCGTGTGCCAGACGTCGACCTTCGCCGCCAAAGGCGCGAGCAGATCGTAGTAGCCGCCGATGCCGAGCAGCTCGGTGCGCAGCGCGTCGGCATTGCCGATGGGCTCGGCCCACGGTGCTTCGGCCGCCACAGCGCGCATCAGGCGATGCGTCGGCTCCTGACGGTTGTCTGGCATCTGGATGGCGAGCACGCCACCCGGGGCCAGCGCGGCGAACAGGCGCGGAATCAGCGATTCGTGATCCGGCACCCATTGCAGGGCCGCGTTGGCGTAAAGGAGGTCGGGCGCTTGGTCTTGAGGCGCCCAGGTCGCCATGTCACTCAACGCAAAGCGCGTACTGGGCAGCCGCTCGCGCGCGCTGACCAGCATGGCTTCGGAGTTGTCGATGCCGAGCACGTCGGCACCGGGAAAGCGCTGCACCAGCAGCTCGGTGGAATTGCCCGGACCGCAACCGAGGTCGACCACACGGGTCGCCGCGGTCAGCGGAACGCGCGCCAGCAACTCCTGTGCGGGACGCGTGCGCTCGTCCTCGTAACGACGGTAGAGCGCGGGGTTCCAGTCGAGCACGGGCGGCGGCCGATTACTTGACCAGGTGAGCGACGCCGGCCTGCTCGTCGGTCAGTTCCTTGAGCGTCTTGTCGATGCGTTCCTGGCTGAACGCGTCGATCTCGAGGCCTTCGACGATCTTGTATTCGCCGTTTTCGGTCGTGACCGGGAAGCCGAACATGACGTCCTTCGGAATGCCGTATTGGCCGTCCGACGGAATGCCCATCGTGACCCACTTGCCGTGGGTGCCCAGCGCCCAGTCGCGCATGTGATCGATGGCGGCATTGGCAGCCGAAGCCGCCGACGACAGGCCGCGCGCCTCGATGATGGCGGCGCCGCGCTTGCCGACGGTCGGCAGGAAGGTGTCGGCGTTCCAGACCTGATCATTGATGAGGTCCTTGACCGCCTTCCCACCCACGGTCGCGAAGCGGTAGTCCGCGTACATCGTGGGCGAGTGGTTGCCCCACACGGCCATCTTCTCGATGTCGCCGACGGCCGAGCCGGTCTTGGTAGCGATCTGGCTCAGAGCGCGGTTGTGGTCCAGGCGCAGCATGGCGGTGAAGTTCTTGCGTGGCAGGTCGGGCGCGCTCTTCATTGCGATGTAGGCGTTGGTGTTGGCCGGATTACCGACCACCAGCACCTTGACGTTGCGGCTGGCGACGTCGTTCAGCGCCTTGCCCTGCGCGGTGAAGATCGCGCCGTTCACGGCGAGCAACTCGGCGCGCTCCATGCCCGGGCCGCGCGGGCGCGAACCCACCAGCAGCGCGTAGTCGGCGTCCTTGAAAGCGACCAGCGGGTCACCGGTGGGGATCACGCCGGCCAGCAGCGGGAACGCGCAGTCTTCCAGTTCCATGATCACGCCCTTGAGCGCCTTCTGGGCCTTCTCGTCGGGGATCTCGAGCAGTTGCAGGATGACGGGCTGGTCTTTCCCGAGCATTTCGCCGGAGGCGATACGGAACAACAGGGCGTAACCGATTTGACCGGCGGCACCGGTGACGGCGACGCGAACGGGTTTTTTGCTCATGGGAAAACTCCAGAAGGTGAAGAAATGGGTGCCGGCAGGCACAACGCGCGCCGACGGGCGTGCGGGGCGCTATACCTTGCAACACCCCGCGCGCAGGACCGGGCCGCATTTTAAGCCGATTCGCGGTTTTGATGGCGCCTGTCTTATGTCTTATATAAGATGCACTCCGTCATGAACGCCTCCCCCGCCGTCGCCGAGCTCGCGACCCCCTCCTTCAGTCCGCTGTACCGGCAGATCAAGGGCCTGATCCTGCAGAGCCTGCAGGCCGGTGAATGGAAGCCGGGAGAGCCGATCCCGAGCGAGATTGAACTGG
Source organism: Variovorax sp. (assembly GCA_004210915.1). Taxonomy (GTDB): domain Bacteria; phylum Pseudomonadota; class Gammaproteobacteria; order Burkholderiales; family Burkholderiaceae_C; genus Variovorax. The sequence goes on from SEGS01000058.1 coordinate 10,986, forward strand.
CGTCACGCTTCCGGGTCAGCCAGGGCACGGTGCGCAAGGCGATCGATGAACTGGCCGCCGAAAACCTGGTGGTGCGCCGCCAGGGCAAGGGCACCTTCGTCGCGACCCATGCCGAGCAGCATGTGCAGTACCGGTTTCTCAAGCTGGTTCCCGACGATGCCGACGTCGACGGCCCGGCAGAGCGCACCATCGTCGACTGCAAGCGGCAGCGGGCGTCGGCCGACGTCGCGCGCGCGCTGGGGCTGCGCACCGGCGACGGCGTGCTGCAGGTGCGTCGCGTGCTGGCCTACGCGGGGGTTCCGACCATCCTGGAAGACCTCTGGCTGCCTGGCGCCCCGTTCAAGGGACTGACGGCAGAGCGGCTGGCGCAGTGGCACGGCCCGATGTATGCCCTCTTCGAGACCGAATTCGGCGTGCGCATGGTGCGGGCCGAGGAAAAAATCCGCGCTGTGTTGCCCGATGCCGCGCAGGCGACGCTGCTGGATGTCGCGATGGGGACGCCGCTCTTGAGCGTGGAACGCGTGGCGCACACCTATCACGACACCCCGATGGAACTGCGCCGCGGCCTTTATCGCACCGACACACACCACTACAGGAACGAACTGGGCTGAATCTGGCGCGAGATAGTCGCCGCTGCGAACAGCCGTCCGGGCGCCCGAACCACTGCTGACGGACCCCGTCAGCGACCGATACCCCAGCATCGCAGTGCGCTGACGCCAAGGTGCGCGCCACCCAATGGTGCATTGCAATAGAATTTTGCGTTGTTTGCATTCCGTCAAAGAACAAGCCGTCCCCTCAGAAAAGCGATCGAAAGCACCCACATGACAGAGCTTGCCTCCGCCTCCCGGCCCAAGCGCCGAGAGTTTCGCAACATCAACGCCTTCACGGATCTGACGACCTACCGGCTACCGCCGGCCGGCATCGTGTCGATTCTTCACCGTATCAGCGGGCTGGTGATGTTCCTTCTGATGCCGTTCATCATCTGGATGTTCGACACGTCGATCTCTTCCGAGATTTCGTTCGCGCGCTTCGCTGCCGCCTTCAATATCGGCATCGGTTTCGTGCCGGGCTGGTTCATCAAGCTCGTGGCGCTCGCGCTGATCTGGTCGTACCTGCACCACTTCATCGCCGGCCTGCGTCACCTCTGGATGGACGTGAGCCACGCAGCGGTCACCAAGGAGTTCGGCAGGACCTCCGCGATCGCGACCCTTGCCCTGAGCATCATCCTGACGATCGCGCTCGGCCTCAAGCTGTTCGGCGCGTACTGAGGAGCAAGACATGGCAGTGAACTACGGCACCAAGCGCATCGTCGTCGGCGCGCATTACGGACTTCGCGACTGGCTCAGCCAGCGCATCACGGGCGCCCTGATGGCGCTTTTCACGATCATCGTGCTCGCGCAGGTGCTCTTCACCCGCGGACCGATCGGCTACGACAAATGGGCCGGCATCTTCTCCGCCCAATGGATGAAGGTCCTGACGTTCATCGTCATCGCGTCCCTGCTCTGGCACGTATGGGTCGGCATGCGCGACATCTGGATGGACTACATCCAGCCTGTCTCCATCCGCCTTTCCCTGCAAATTTTCACCATCGTCTGGCTTGTCGGTTGCGCGGGTTGGGCCATCCAGGTGCTCTGGAGACTGTGACCCCATGACTTACACCAAAGACCAAATCACCAAGCGCAAGTTCGACGTCGTCATCGTCGGCGCCGGCGGCTCGGGCATGCGTGCCTCGCTGCAACTGGCGCGCGCCGGCCTCAACGTGGCTGTGCTCTCCAAAGTGTTCCCGACGCGCTCGCACACCGTCGCTGCCCAAGGCGGCGTGGGCGCCTCGCTCGGCAACATGAGCGAAGACAACTGGCACTACCACTTCTACGACACCATCAAGGGTTCCGACTGGCTCGGCGACCAGGATGCGATCGAGTTCATGTGTCGCGAAGCGCCGAAGGTCGTCTACGAGCTCGAGCACTTCGGCATGCCCTTCGACCGCAACCCGGACGGCACGATCTACCAGCGCCCGTTCGGCGGCCACACCGCCAACTACGGTGAAAAGCCCGTGCAGCGCGCCTGCGCCGCGGCTGACCGTACGGGTCATGCGATGCTGCACACGCTATACCAGAAGAACGTCGAGGCCCGCACCCAGTTCTTCGTCGAGTGGATGGCGCTGGACCTGATCCGCGACGACGAAGGCGATGTGGTCGGCGTGACCGCGCTGGAAATGGAAACCGGCGACCTGCACATCCTGCAGGCCAAGACCGTGCTGCTGGCCACCGGCGGTGCCGGTCGCATCTTCGCGGCGTCGACCAATGCCTTCATCAACACCGGTGACGGCCTGGGTATGGCGGCGCGCTCGGGCATTCCGCTGCAGGACATGGAGTTCTGGCAGTTCCACCCGACCGGCGTGGCCGGCGCCGGCGTGCTGCTGACCGAAGGCTGCCGCGGCGAGGGTGCGATCCTGCTGAACAGCAACGGCGAACGCTTCATGGAGCGCTACGCGCCCACACTGAAGGACCTGGCCCCGCGCGATTTTGTTTCGCGCTCGATGGACCAGGAAATCAAGGAAGGCCGCGGCTGCGGACCCAACAAGGATTACGTGCTGCTGAAGCTCGACCACCTCGGTGCCGAGACGATCCACAAGCGCCTGCCCTCGGTCTACGAGATCGGCGTCAACTTTGCCAACGTCGACATCACGAAGGAACCGATCCCCGTGGTGCCGACCATCCATTACCAGATGGGCGGCATTCCGACCAACATCAACGGCCAGGTCGTGATCCAGAAGGGCGAGGACAACAGCGCTGTGATCAACGGGCTCTACGCTGTAGGCGAATGCTCGTGCGTGAGCGTGCACGGCGCGAACCGGCTGGGCACCAACTCGCTGCTCGACCTGCTGGTGTTCGGCCGCGCGGCCGGCAACCACATCGTCGAATTCAACGACAAGCAGAAGGAGCACAAGCCCCTGCCCGCCGATGCCGCCGATCGCACGCTGGAGCGGCTGAACCAGCTTGAAGCGACCACCTCGGGCGAGTACGCGCAGGACGTCGCGGGCGAGATCCGCGCGGTGATGCAGCAGCACGCTGCCGTGTTCCGCAAGCAGGCCTCGATGGACGAAGGTGTGGCCAAGATCGCTGCGGTGCGCGATCGCGTTGCCGCCATCGGCCTGAAGGACAAGTCCCGCGTGTTCAACACCGCGCGCATCGAGGCGCTCGAGGTCGACAACCTGATCGAAGTGGCGCAGGCCACGATGGTCTCGGCGGCGGCCCGCAAAGAGTGCCGCGGCGCCCACACGGTCGAAGACTACGAGCGCCCCGCTGACGACCCGGTCGCACCGCTCGGCCGCGACGACGCCAACTGGATGAAGCACACGCTCTGGTACAGCCAGGACAACCGGCTGTCGTACAAGCCGGTCAAGCTGCAGCCGCTGACGGTCGCCTCCGTCCCGCCCAAGGTTCGCACCTTCTAAGAACACACAAGGTCCACACGATGAAGCGCACATTCCAGATTTACCGCTACGACCCGGACAAGGACGCGAAGCCGTACATGCAGACGGTCGAGGTCGAACTCGACGGTCACGAGCGCATGCTGCTCGACGCCCTGATGAAGCTCAAGGCCCAGGATCCGACGCTGTCGTTCCGCCGTTCCTGCCGTGAAGGCGTCTGCGGCTCCGACGCGATGAACATCAACGGCAAAAACGGTCTGGCCTGCCTGACCAACATGCTCACGCTCAAGGGCACGATCGTGCTGAAGCCGCTGCCGGGCCTGCCCGTCATTCGCGATCTGATCGTCGACATGACGCAGTTCTTCAAGCAGTACAACTCGATCAAGCCGTACCTGCAGAACGACAACGTGCCGCCCGAGAAAGAGCGCCTGCAATCGCCTGAAGAACGCGACGAACTCAACGGCCTGTACGAGTGCATCCTGTGCGCGAGCTGCTCGACGAGCTGCCCGAGCTTCTGGTGGAACCCCGACAAGTTCGTCGGCCCGGCCGGCCTGCTGCAGGCCTACCGCTTCATCGCCGACAGCCGCGACGAAGCCACCGCCGAACGCCTCGACAACCTCGAGGACCCGTACCGCCTATTCCGTTGCCACACGATCATGAACTGCGTCGATGTGTGCCCGAAGAACCTGAATCCGACCGTGGCCATCGGGAAGATCAAGGAACTGATGGTTCGGCGCGCCATTTGAGCGGCATGACGTCCACGCCCGCCATCGACAACCCTGACGAGCTGCTGGGCGCACGCGCGCTGAGCAAGCTGCGGTGGCGATGCCGGCGCGGCCTGCTCGAAAACGACCTGTTCATCGCCCGCTTCTTCGAGCGGCATGAATCTCGCTTGACCCTCGGGCAGGCGCAGGCACTGGAGACCCTGATGGATCTGGCGGACAACGATCTGCTCGATCTCTTGCTGCGCCGCAAGGAGCCGGAGGCCGAGCTGGCCACGGCGCCCGTGGTGGCGCTCCTGAGCTTGATGCGCGTCCAGAACGCGCCAGATTCCTTTTCTTCATCCCGAACTTCAATCTGAAAGAAAGTCGAAATGAAAGCATCCGAGACCAAGGCCACCCTGTCCTTCAGCAACGGCGGCGACAACGTCGAGCTGCCGATCTACAAGGGCACCGTTGGCCCCGACGTGATCGACATCCGCAAGCTGTACGCACAGACCGGCATGTTCACGTACGACCCCGGCTTCATGTCGACCGCGGCCTGCCAGTCGGCCATCACGTACATCGACGGCGACAAGGGCGAACTGCTGTACCGCGGCTACCCGATCGAGCAGCTGGCGACCAACTGCGACTTCCTGGAAACCTGCCATCTGCTGCTTTACGGGGAACTGCCGAACGCCACGCAGAAGGCCGACTTCACCAAGCTCGTGACCAACCACACCATGGTCAACGAGCAGATGCAGTTCTTCCTGCGCGGCTTCCGCCGCGACGCCCATCCAATGGCCATCATGACCGGCCTGGTCGGCGCGTTGTCGGCCTTCTATCACGACAGCACGGACATCAACAATCCGAAGCACCGCGAGATCGCCGCGATCCGCCTGATCGCCAAGATGCCGACGCTCGTGGCCATGGCGTACAAGTACACCGTGGGCCAGCCCTACATGTACCCGAAGAACGACCTGAGCTACGCCGGCAACTTCCTGCACATGATGTTTGCCACGCCCTGCGAGGAATACAAGGTGAACCCGGTGCTCGAGCGCGCGCTCGACCGGATCTTCATCCTGCATGCCGACCACGAACAGAACGCATCGACCTCGACCGTGCGCCTGTGCGGCTCGTCGGGCACGAACCCGTTCGCTGCCATCGCTGCGGGCGTGGCCTGCCTGTGGGGCCCGTCGCACGGCGGCGCCAACGAGGCGGCGCTCAACATGCTCTACGACATCCAGAAGGCGGGCGGCGTCGAGAAGATCGGCGAGTTCATCAAGCAGGTCAAGGACAAGAACTCGAACGTCAAGCTGATGGGCTTCGGGCACCGCGTCTACAAGAACTACGACCCGCGCGCCAAGCTGATGCAGGAGACCTGCAAGGAGGTGCTGGCGGAACTGGGCCTCGAAAACGACCCGCTGTTCAAGCTCGCCATGGCGCTCGAGAAGATTGCCCTGGAAGACGAATATTTCGTCTCGCGCAAGCTCTACCCGAACGTCGACTTCTATTCGGGCATCGTGCAGCGCGCCATCGGCATTCCGGTCCCGCTGTTCACCGCGGTGTTCGCGCTGGCCCGCACCTCGGGCTGGATCGCCCAGTTGAACGAAATGATCGGCGACCCGGAGTACAAGATCGGCCGCCCGCGCCAGTTGTTCGAAGGCTCGCCGCAACGTGACGTGAAGCCCATCGCCGGCCGCTGATCGCGCTGCTGGCCTTTGAAAAAGCCGCCTTCGGGCGGCTTTTTTCATCGCCCGCCGAGAACGAAGCCATCGTCTATTGCGATGACTCAGGCTTTGAAACCGTACGAAAATCCTGTTTCGCCATCTTGAAACACGATGGCAACTCCTATGCTCCAGTCCGAACGCAACTTCGCCCGCCGCATCGACCTCACGTCGTTGCAGTTGTTCGTGGCTGTCTGCGAGTTGGGCAGCATCGGGCGCGCCGCGGAGCGCGAGTTCATCGCGGCATCGGCCATCAGCAAGCGCTTGTCAGATCTCGAGGCCACCCTCAACACACCCTTGCTCTACCGCCATGCGCGCGGCGTCGATCTGACGCCTGCCGGCGAAAGCCTGCTGCACCACGCGCGTTCGGTGCTCTACAGCCTCGAGAAGATGCAGGGCGAGCTCAGCGAGTACGCCGACGGCGTGCGCGGACATGTGCGGGTGCATGCCAACATTTCGGCGATCGTGCAGTTCCTGCCGGAAGACTTGGGGGTGTTCACGCGCGCGCATGAGGCGATCAAGGTCGACCTTGAAGAGCATCTTTCGAGCGAGGTGCTGCGCGCGGTGCAGGAAGGCGCCGCCGACCTTGGCATCTGCAATGTGGCCGAGGGCACGAGCGGCCTGCAAAGCCTGCCCTACCGCCGCGACCGCCTGGCATTGATCGTGCCCGCAGGGCACGCCCTGTCAGGGGAGTCAGCCGTCGACTTCATCGCATCGCTGGACGACGACCACGTCGGCCTGCACACCAACAGTTCCATCTACCTCGCAATGCACCAGGCCGCCACCGACGCGGGCCGCGCGATCCGGCTTCGCATCCACGTGACGGGCCTCGACGCCATGTGCCGGATGATCGACAACGGCCTGGGCGTCGGCGTGATGCCACAGCGCGCCTTCGATCTGCTGCGCGCAGGTGTCGGCAGCCGCTTGGTGAGCGTGGCACTGAACGATGCCTGGGCCGAGCGCGAGATCCGCCTCGTCGCGCGCGACTTTTCGACGCTGCCGGTGGCCGCGCGCACGCTGGTGAACCACCTGCACGCAAGCGCCGAACCGGCCGAGCGTCTGGCCGCCTGAACCACAAAGACAATCACCTTCCCACGAAAGACGAGAACATCATGGCACGCACGCTCTACGACAAGCTCTGGGACGAACACGTCGTCCACACCGAGGACGACGGCACCTCGATCCTCTACATCGACCGCCATCTGGTCCATGAAGTGACCAGTCCGCAAGCTTTCGAAGGCCTGCGCGTGGCGGGGCGCAAGCTGTGGCGCATCAGCTCCGTGGTCGCGACGGCCGACCACAACACGCCAACCACGGGGTGGGAGCGCGGCTACGACGGCATCACCGACCCGACCAGCAAGGAACAGGTGACGACGCTGGACCACAACATCGCCGAGTTCGGCGCAGCGGCGTTCTTTCCGTTCCTGAGCAAGCGCCAGGGCATCGTGCACGTGATCGGCCCGGAGTCGGGCGCAACGCTTCCGGGCATGACGGTCGTTTGCGGTGACTCGCACACCTCCACGCACGGCGCTTTCGGTGCGCTGGCGCACGGCATCGGCACCAGTGAGGTCGAGCACGTGATGGCCACGCAGACTCTGCTCGCCAAGAAGGCGAAGAACCTGCTCGTGAAGGTCGAGGGCAAGCTGCCGCTGGGCTGCACCGCCAAGGACATCGTGCTCGCGATCATCGGCAAGATCGGTACCGCCGGCGGCACGGGCTACACGATCGAGTTCGCGGGTTCCGCCATTCGCGACCTGAGCATGGAAGGCCGCATGACCGTCTGCAACATGGCGATCGAAGCCGGCGCGCGCGCGGGCTTGGTCGCGGTCGACGACAAGACCATCGCCTATGTGAAGGGCCGCCCTTTCGCGCCGACCGGCGTCGAATGGGATCACGCCGTCAGCTACTGGAAGACCTTGCAATCCGACCCCGGCGCGCGTTTCGACCTGGTGGTCGAACTCGACGCGGCGCAGATCCCGCCGCAGGTGACGTGGGGCACCTCGCCCGAAATGGTCATCGACATCGGCGGCCGCGTGCCCGATCCCGACAAGGAAAAAGACGCCAATGCCCGCGGCGCGATCGAGCGCGCGCTTGTGTACATGGGCCTGGAGCCCAACAAGCCGATGCAGGACATCTTCATCGACAAGGTGTTCATCGGCTCCTGCACCAACAGTCGCATCGAGGACATGCGCGAAGCGGCGGCGGTCGTGAAGAAGCTCGGCCAGAAGGTGGCGAAGAACGTCAAGCTCGCGATGGTGGTCCCGGGCTCCGGCCTGGTGAAGGAGCAGGCCGAACGCGAAGGCCTCGACCAGATCTTCAAGGCCGCAGGTTTCGAATGGCGCGAGCCCGGTTGCTCGATGTGCCTGGCCATGAACGCCGACCGACTCGAGCCCGGTGAGCGCTGCGCGTCCACCAGCAACCGCAATTTCGAAGGCCGGCAAGGCGCAGGCGGCCGCACGCACCTCGTGAGCCCGGCCATGGCTGCCGCCGCGGCCGTACATGGGCACTTCGTCGACGTGCGCACCTTCGCCTGAACCGAAAGAACACGATGCAAAAATTCACTGTGCACAAGGGGCTCGTGGCCCCCATGGACCGCGAGAACGTCGACACCGACGCGATCATTCCCAAGCAGTTCCTCAAGTCGATCAAGAAGACCGGCTTCGGCGTCAACCTGTTTGATGAGTGGCGGTACCTCGACGCCGGCTTTCCGGGGCAGGACCCGGCCAGCCGCAAACCCAATCCCGACTTTGTGCTGAACCAGTCGCGCTATGCCGGAGCGTCGGTGCTGATCGCGCGCAAGAACTTTGGCTGCGGCTCGTCGCGCGAGCATGCGCCCTGGGCACTCGATCAATACGGCTTTCGCGCCATCATCGCGCCCAGCTACGCGGACATCTTTTTCAACAACAGCTTCAAAAACGGCCTGCTGCCGATCGTGCTGCCCGAAGCGCAAGTGGCGCAGCTGTTCGATGAAGTGGCTGCCTTCCCCGGCTACCAGCTCACCATCGACCTGGAGCGTCAGGTGATCGTCAAGCCGGACGGCGTCGAACTGCCGTTCGACGTGCAGGCCTTCCGCAAGTACTGCCTCGTCAACGGGCTCGACGACATCGGCCTCACGCTGCGCCACAAGGACAAGATCAAGTCCTTCGAGACCGAGCGCCTGGCCACCAAGCCCTGGCTCGCGCACACGATGGTGGGCTGAACCTTTTCACAAACGGAATCCTGAACTCATGAAAATCGCAGTCCTCCCCGGTGATGGCATCGGCACCGAAATCGTCGCAGAAGCCATCCGCGTGCTCGACGTGCTCGACCTGCCCTTCGAAATGGAAACCGCTCTTGTCGGCGGCGCCGCCTTCGAAGCCCATGGCCATCCGTTGCCCGACGCGACGCTCAAGCTCGCCAAGGACGCCGACGCGGTGCTGTTCGGTGCGGTCGGCGACTGGAAGTACGACAAGCTCGACCGCCCGCTGCGCCCCGAACAGGCCATCCTGGGCCTTCGCAAGAACCTCGGCCTGTTTGCGAACTTCCGCCCCGCCATCTGCTACGAACAGCTGGTCGACGCATCGAGCCTCAAGCCCGAACTGGTCGCTGGCCTCGACATCCTCATCATTCGCGAACTCACCGGTGACATCTACTTCGGCCAGCCGCGCGGCCGCCGCACGGCGGTCGATGGCCACTTCCCGGGCGCCGACGAAGCGTTCGACACGATGCGCTATTCGCGCCCCGAGATCGAGCGCATCGCGCATGTCGCGTTCAAGGCGGCACAGAAACGGGACAAGCGCGTGACGAGCGTGGACAAGGCCAACGTGCTGGAAACCTTCCAGTTCTGGAAAGACATCGTCACGGAAGTCGGCAAGGAATACCCCGACGTTGCGCTCGACCACATGTACGTCGACAACGCGGCGATGCAATTGGTCAAAGAGCCCAAGAAGTTCGACGTGATCGTCACCGGCAACATGTTCGGTGACATCCTCTCGGATGCGGCCGCGATGCTCACCGGTTCGATCGGCATGCTGCCGTCGGCCTCGCTCAATGCGAGCAACCAGGGCTTGTATGAGCCGAGCCATGGCAGCGCGCCCGACATTGCTGGCAAGGGGGTTGCAAATCCTCTGGCTACAATCCTGTCCGCTGCCATGATGCTCCGCTTCTCCCTCAACCAACCCGAAGCTGCCGACCGAATCGAGTCGGCGGTGCAGTCGGTGCTCGCCGCGGGCTTCCGTACTGGCGACATCTGGTCGGAAGGCACGAAGCGCGTGGGCACCCGCGAAATGGGTGACGCGGTCGTTGCAGCGATCACCAAAAAGACGATTACCGGCTAACCGCAGCCCGCTTCGTCACGCCCCACCCCGGCTCGACGAGCCGGGGGCAAAGAAGAACCACTTTTCTTTTCACAAAGGGCACACTGAAATGGCGTACGCATCCCAACCTCTCGTCGGCCTCGTCGGCTGGCGCGGCATGGTCGGCTCGGTCCTCATGGACCGCATGCAGGCCGAAGGCGACTTCGGCCTCATCGAGGTGTTTCCCAAGCTGCGCGCGGCCGGATGGAACGGCCACTGGATCGACGCCGCTTCGACGCTGCGCATGAACGACGACGCGGTCATCGTGCTCGACCCGGTCAACCTGCCCGTCATTCAGAACGCCCTGACCAAGGGCGGAAAGAACTGGATCGGCGGCAACTGCACCGTGAGCTGCATGCTGATGGGCGTGGGCGCGCTCTACAAGGCCGGATTGGTCGAGTGGATGACCAGCATGACCTACCAGGCGGCCTCGGGCGGCGGCGCGCAGCACATGCGCGAGCTGCTGACGCAGTTCGGAACGCTGAACGCCGAAGTGCGCTCGCTGCTCGACGACCCGAAGTCCGCCATCCTCGAAATCGACCGCAAGATCCTGTCGAAGCAGCAAAACCTCTCGGCTGCCGAGACGGCCAACTTCGGCGCACCACTGGGCGGCTCGCTCATCCCTTGGATCGACAAGGACCTGGGCGACGGCATGTCCAAGGAAGAGTGGAAGGCCGGCGCCGAGACCAACAAAATCCTCGGCCAGGGCGCCGGCTTCGGCACTGCGGCCACGCCGGTCGACGGCTTCTGCGTGCGCATCGGCGCGATGCGCTGCCACAGCCAGGCGCTGACCTTCAAGCTCAAGAAGGATGTGCCTCTGGCCGACATCGAAGCCCTGATCGCTGCTGACAACGAGTGGGTTCGCGTGGTGCCGAACACGCGTGAGGCGACCGTCAAGGACCTGACGCCGGTGTCGGTCACCGGCACGATGGGCATCCCGGTCGGTCGCATTCGCAAGCTGGCGATGGGGCCCGAATATGTGGGCGCATTCACCGTGGGCGACCAGTTGCTGTGGGGGGCGGCCGAACCGCTGCGCCGCATGCTGCGCATCCTGCTGGAGGCCTGAATGCCCGGCCGGCGCCGCCGCGGCGCCGGTCGTTGCCGCGCAACAACAGCCAGACCGTGCCGAAGTTGGCGCGCACTGGTAAGAAGTGGCCTGTCGCCTTGTCAGTGCGGAACGTTGATGTTAACGTCCTCTTACACTTTTGGGCCGAGCTGCCCCTATCAGCATGACAAGACCTTTGTTGCCTGCGGCCCGCACTTCGGCCACCCGCCTGACCTCGTCCCGGCCCACACGGGCGCGGCTCTCGCTTTTCAGCGCCGCCATGGCGCTCGCGTTGGGCCTGGCAAGCGTCGACGCCAACGCGCTCGCGCTGGGCAGGCTCAATGTGCAGTCTGCGCTGGGTCAGCCGCTGCGGGCTGAAATCGATGTCACGCAGATCACCGCCGCTGAAGCGGACGGGCTGAAGGTCAACATCGCGTCGGCTGAGGCGTTTCGTGCGGCCGGTGTCAACTACAACGCAGCGCTTTCCGATGTGCAGGTCGCGCTTCAGCGGCGTGCCGACGGCCGCTATGTGGTGCGCCTGACCGGCAATCGCGCGCTCAACGAGCCCTTCATCGATCTGCTGATCGAAGCCAACTCGAACAGCACGCGCATCGTGCGCGACTACACGGTGCTGCTCGATCCGCCGGCCAGCCGTCAGGCTTCGGCGGCAACGCCCATCGCCCCGACCGCGCCCCAGATTGCAACCGCACCCTCCTCCGCGCCGCGCGCGTCGACGACCACGCGCCGCGAACGTCCTGTCAGCGCCGTCGCGCCGGCCCCCGTGGAAGCGGGTGTGCGCACGGGCAGTGGCGACCAGCAGGTCACCGTGCAACGTGGCGACACCGCCAACAAGATCGCCAGCGCATACAAGCCGGCCGATGTCTCGCTGGACCAGATGCTGGTCGCGCTGCTGCGCGCGAACCCCGATGCTTTCATCGGTGGCAACGTCAACCGCATGAAGGCGGGCGCTGTCCTCAACCTCCCAGGCGGCTCGGACGCGGCATCGGTGCCGGCCACGGACGCCCGGAGAACCGTTCGGGCACAAAGCAGCGACTTCAACGCATATCGCCGGCGCCTGGCCGAGAACGCACCCGCGACCGGCGTGGCCACCGCTGACCGCCAGGCCTCCGGCCGGCTGCAGGGCAGCGTCGAAGACCGCAACGCCGCGGTCGCCGCCCCGGACAAGCTGACCATCTCCCAGGGCAGCGGCACAGCGCGCACCGCGGAAGATCAACTGGCGCAATCGCGCCAGAACCAGCAAAGCAGCAGCCGCGTGGCCGAGTTGTCGAAGAACATCGACGACCTGAACAAGATTCAGGCGGCGACCGGTGCAGCACCTGCCGCAACCCCACCCGCCGCCGCGGCCCCCGCACCCGCACCGGCCGCCCCAGTGGCCGTCAGCCCGGCGGCGGCCGGTGCGGGTGCGGGGGCCGCAACACCGGCCGCTGCCGCGACAGGCGTTCCTGCACCGGTCGCCGGAGCCTCCGCCCCCGCGGGCGCAGCGCCTGCCACGCCCGCGGCGCCGGTCGATGCATCGGCTGCACCCGCCGCGCCGACAGAAGCCGCAGCGCCGGCAGCCTCCCCCGTTGCGCCCGCCGTGGTGGCCAAGCCGCCGGCGCCGGCGCCTGAACAACCGGGCTTCTTTGCCAGCCTGCTGGACAACCCTCTGATGCTCGGTGGTGCCGCGTTGGTGGCCCTCCTGGTCGGCTTCCTTCTCTACCGTGTGCTGGGCCGCCGGCGCGAGGACGCTGGTGACAGCGTCTTCCTCGAGAGCCGCATGCCCAAGGACTCGTTCTTCGGTTCGAACGGTGGCGAGTCGGTCGACACCAAGAGCCGCGGCAACTCGGTCGTCTCTTCGCTTTCCTATTCGCCAAGCCAGCTCGATGCCGGTGACGTGGACCCCGTGGCCGAAGCCGACGTCTACTTGGCCTACGGCCGCGACCTGCAAGCCGAAGAGATCCTGCGCGAAGCACTGCGCATGACCCCCGAGCGCACCGCCATCCATCTCAAGTTGCTCGAGATCCATGCGAAGCGCCGCGACCTGCGCGCTTACGAAGCCTTGGCGACCGACGTGCACAAGCTCACCGGCGGCAGCGGCAACGACTGGAATCGCGTGGTCGACATGGGCAAGGACCTGGACCCGGGCAACCCGCTGTACGAAGCTGGCAATCCGGTCGCGGCGGCCGTTGAAACAGCGCCGGCCGCCGTGGCGGCAGCGCCCGCACCCGTGGCTGTGGCGGAAGCGCCGCCACCGGCCTTCGTGCCCTCGGTGGCGCCGCTGGATTTCGACCTTGACCTCGGCAAGCCCGCGCCTGCGCCGGCGCCCGTTGGTGCCCGCCTCCCGCCCGCACCAGCCCAGGCCCAATTCGCACAGACCATGCGCGAAGGGCCCGTGACCCTGCCGCCGGTGGCCGCTGCACCCGATCGCCTGTCGGCTTCGGCCGTCGACCTCGAAAACGACTTCGACACCGCACCCGGCGAACTCGAACCCCTGGCGCGGCCTTCGCTGAACGCCCTGCCTGAAGACGAGCGCACCCAGCCCGCCACGCTGCGCGCCGGCCTGCCGGGCGACTCCGGCTTCATCGAGTTCGACATGAGCGCGCTCTCCGGCCTGCCGGGTCGCAGCCCCTCCGACACCGAGCCGGGCCGGCTTGAAGCGCTCGACGAAAGCAATGAGAGTCCGCATGCCGTCAAACTGTCGCTCGCACTCGAGTTGCAAGCGCTCGGCGACGCGGAAGGCGCGCGCTCCCTCGTCGAGGAAGTCGAAGCCGAGAGCACAGGCAACGTGAAAGCCCAGGCGAAGCAGATGCTCGCCCAGATGCACTGACCTGCGCCCAGCCGATGATCCTGTCGTGAGGCTGGCCCTCGGTATTCGCTACAACGGACAAGCCTACGAGGGCTGGCAAAGCCAGCGCTCGGGGCGCACGGTCCAGGACCAACTGGAATCGGCCCTCGGCAAGTTCGCCGATGGGCCGATTTCCACTTTGTGCGCCGGCCGAACCGATGCCGGCGTACATGGCCTGATGCAGGTGGTTCACTTCGACACCACGGTCGAGCGAGAACCGTCTTCCTGGGTGCGCGGCACCAACCGCTATCTGCCCGCCGACATCGCGGTGCAGTGGGCCCAACCGGTGCCCGATGCCTTCCATTGCCGCGCCAGCGCATTGGCCAGGCGATATCTCTACGTGCTCTCGCAATCGCCGGTGCGGCCCAGCCTAGACGCCGGCCGCGTCGGTTGGTCCATGTACCCGCTCGACGGCGACGCGATGCGCGCGGCGGCGGCGCTGCTGGTCGGCCAGCACGACTTCAGTTCCTTCCGCGCTTCGGCCTGCCAGGCACGGTCGCCGGTCAAAAACCTTCGTCGCATCGTGATCACCCGCCACGGCGAGAGTGAGCGCTGCCGCTGGCACTTCGAGTTCGAAGCGGATGCGTTCCTGCACCACATGATCCGGAATCTCATGGGCTGCCTGCTGCGCGTGGGCCGCGGCGAGGCGCCTCCCGAATGGGTCAGCGAGGTGCTGGCCGCGCGCAGCCGCAAGGTGGCCGCCCCGACCTTCGCGGCCGACGGGCTGTACTTTGTCGGGCCGCTGTACGACGCCCAGTGGGGCCTTCCGGCGGAGGCGACCCTGGACACCGGCAGCGCTTCGTATGATGGCCCGCCATGACGCCCGACCCCTTGCCAGCACGCACCCGCATCAAGATCTGCGGCATGACCCGCGAACAGGATGTCGATGTGGCCGTCGCCGCCGGCGTCGATGCGGTCGGCTTCGTCATGTATGCGGCCAGTCCGCGCGCAGTGACGGCCGAACGCGCGGCCCGGCTGGCCGCGCGGCTTCCGCCCTTCGTCACGCCGGTCCTGCTCTTCGTGAACGAAACAGCGGAACGAACGCTCGCCACGTTGGCCGCCGTGCCGGGCGCCATCGCGCAGTTTCATGGCGATGAATCGGCGGCAGCGTGCGAAGAATCGTCCGGTCAGGGCCGCTACCGCTACCTGCGTGCGGCGCGAATTCCGCTCGGTGTCGCCGGAGCCGGCTTCGACCTCGTAAACTACGCTTCCGATTTCTCCCACGCCCAGGCCATCCTGCTCGACGCCCATGTCGACGGTTATGGCGGTGGCGGCAAGGCATTCGATTGGTCACTTCTTCCACACGCCGTCGACGCTCACCTCGTCTTGAGTGGTGGGCTCACACCTGCAAACGTGGGCGATGGCATTCGCGCGTTGCGGGCACGTTGCAAGACGCTGTCCGTTGACGTGAGTTCCGGCGTAGAGGCCTCCAAGGGCATCAAGGACGCCGTGAAGATTCGCGAATTCGTGGCCGCTGTGCGAGCGGCCGACGCCTCTTCCTGATTCGCTGCACCGGCTCTTTCGACCGGCTGCGGCCCACCGATCGAGACCATGCAAACCAACTACCAGCAACCCGACGCCACCGGCCATTTCGGCAAGTACGGCGGCACTTTCGCGAGCGAAACGCTCACCCACGCGATCGCCGAACTGCGCGACGCCTACGCGAAGTTCAAGGACGATCCGGCCTTCTTGGCCGAGTTCCACTACGAGCTCAAGCACTTCGTGGGACGGCCTTCGCCGGTCTACCACGCGGCGCGCACCAGCCGCGAGATGGGCGGCGCGCAGATCTACCTCAAGCGAGAAGACCTCAACCACACCGGCGCCCACAAGATCAACAACGTGATCGGCCAAGCGATGCTCGCCAAGCGCATGGGCAAGCCCCGCGTCATTGCAGAAACCGGCGCCGGCCAGCATGGCGTGGCGACCGCGACGATCTGCGCGCGATACGGCCTCGAATGCGTGGTCTACATGGGCAGCCAGGACGTCAAGCGCCAGAGCCCGAACGTCTACCGCATGAACCTGCTCGGCGCGACCGTTGTTCCCGTCGAGTCGGGCAGCAAGACGCTGAAGGATGCGCTGAACGAAGCAATGCGCGACTGGGTCACCAACGTCGAAAACACCTTCTACATCATCGGCACGGTGGCGGGTCCGCATCCGTATCCGACGATCGTGCGCGACTTCCAGAGCGTGATCGGCACCGAATGCATCGCGCAAATGCCCGCCATGCTGGCGGCACAGCACGGCGCCGACGCCAGCGTCAGGGGCATCACCGGCGACATGCACATGGACAGCGAAGGCAAGCAGCCCGACGTTGTCGTGGCCTGCGTCGGTGGCGGCAGCAATGCGATGGGCATCTTCCATCCGTACATCCCGTTCGCCAACACGCGTCTGATCGGCGTCGAAGCCGCCGGCGAAGGCCTCGACAGCGGAAAGCACTCCGCGTCGATCCTGCGCGGCAGCCCCGGCGTGCTACACGGCAACCGCACCTACCTGCTGCAGAACGAAGACGGCCAGGTGACCGAGACGCACAGCATCAGCGCAGGCCTAGACTACCCGGGCGTCGGCCCGGAGCACGCATTCCTCGCAGAAATCGGCCGTGCCGAATACGTTGGCGTGACCGACGCCGAGGCGCTCGAGGCCTTCCACTACCTGTGTCGCACCGAAGGCATCATTCCCGCGCTGGAGTCGAGCCATGCGGTGGCCTACGCCATGAAACTCGCCAAGACGATGCGCCCTGACCAGTCGATCCTTGTGAACCTCTCGGGCCGGGGCGACAAGGACATCGGCACCGTCGCCGATCTCTCGGGCGTCGACTTCTACGACCGGCCGTCGATGCGCGGTCTGCAAGTGAAGGGGGGCAAGGCATGAGCCGCATCGCCGCCGCCTTCGAGGCGCTGAAAAAGGACGGTCGCAAGGCCCTCATCCCCTACGTCACCGCCGGCTTCCCCTACGCCGACATCACGCCCGACCTGATGCACGGCATGGTCGCCGCCGGCGCCGATGTGATCGAGCTCGGCGTGCCCTTCTCCGACCCGATGGCCGACGGCCCGGTGATCCAGGCGGCCGGCGAAGCCGCGCTCGCCATGGGCGTCGGCATGACCCAGGTGCTGGCGATGGTCGCCGCCTTCCGTGAGAAAGATACGACCACGCCCATGGTGCTGATGGGCTACGCGAACCCGGTCGAGAAGTACGACCTGGTGCACGGCGAAGACGCCTTCATCCGTGATGCCGCGAAAGCCGGCGTCGACGGCCTGCTGATCGTCGACTATCCGCCGGAGGAGTGCGAGGACTTCGCCACCAAACTGCGCGCCGCCAACATCGACCTGATCTTTCTTCTCGCGCCGACCAGCACCAGCGCGCGCATGGCGCAGGTCGCGCGCATCGCGACAGGCTACGTCTACTACGTCTCGCTCAAGGGCGTGACGGGTGCCGGCCACCTCGACACCGAGGCGGTTGGCCAGATGATCCCGCGCATCCGCGAGCATGTGGACATACCGGTCGGCGTTGGCTTCGGGATCCGCGATGCGCGGACCGCGCAGGCCGTGGGCTCGGCCGCCGATGCGGTCGTGATCGGCACCAGGATCATCCAGCTCATCGACGGCCAGCCGCGTGAGCGGGTGGTGCCGCTCGTGGCCGAATTCCTTGCCGGCATCCGCGAGGCGCTGGACGCCCTCCCCGCCGCCACCGCGAAGAACGCGGCTGGCCGATAAAATCCGCCCACTTCAGGAGACCGCCCCCATGAGCTGGCTTGAAAAACTGCTGCCTTCCAAAATCGCGCAAACCGACCCCGCCGAGCGCCGCCAGGTGCCCGAAGGCCTCTGGATCAAATGCCCGAGCTGCGAAACGGTGCTCTACAAGACCGACCTTGAGCACAACCAGAACGTGTGCCCGAGTTGCACGCACCACTTCCGGATCGGCGCACGCGCGCGTTTGAACACGTTCCTCGACGCCGAGGGCCGCTACGAAATCGGGCAGGAAGTGCTGCCGATTGACGCGCTCAAGTTCAAGGACAGCCGCAAGTACCCGGAACGCCTCAAGGAGGCGCTCGAGAACACCGGCGAGACCGATGCGCTCGTCGTGCTCGGCGGTTCGGTGCACAGCATCAACGTGGTGGTCGCCTGCTTCGAGTTCGAGTTCATGGGCGGCTCCATGGGCAGCGTGGTCGGCGAGCGCTTCGTGCGCGGCGTCGAAACCGCCATCGAGCAGAAGGTGCCTTTCATCTGCTTCACGGCCACCGGCGGCGCACGCATGCAGGAAGGCCTGCTGTCGCTGATGCAGATGGCCAAGACCAACGCTGCGCTCACACGTCTGGCGAAGAAGGGCCTGCCCTACATCAGCGTGTTGACGGACCCGACCATGGGCGGCGTCAGCGCCGGCTTCGCCTTTGTGGGCGACGTGGTGATCGCCGAGCCCAAGGCGCTGATCGGCTTCGCCGGCCCGCGCGTGATCGAGTCGACCGTGCGCGTGACGCTGCCCGAAGGCTTCCAGCGCTCGGAGTTCCTGCAAACCAAAGGCGCCATCGACTTCATCATCGACCGCCGCGAGTTGCGCAAGACGATCGCCAGCACGCTCGCGATGCTGCTGCGCCAGCCGGCCGACGCGGTCGACTGAGGCTTCGACGGGCGCAGGGCGCTCCGGTCAGCGCCCCAGCGCCCAGGCCCATCCCATCGCGTTGCCCAGCACGATCGCGATGACCTGCAGCAGCACGATCGCGGCAAGGGCCGACAGGTCGACGCCGCCGATCAGTGGAATGAAGCGGCGCAAGGGCCGCACCAGCGGCTCGGCCAGGCGCCCGATCAAGTCGGTCAGCATCGAGGATGCGTTCGGCACCCACGAGAGAATCGCGTAGACCACCAGCAGGGCCGTGAGGCCCGACACCGCGAGCTGCAGCAATCCGATCAGCGACACCAGCGGCAGCACCGCGAACCGGCTGAAATTGCCGATCAGCAGCCACAGCAGCAGAAACTTCGCCATGACCAGCAGCCATGCGGCAATGGCGCTGGCAAGATCCCAGCGCTTCGTCGATGGCACCACGCGCCGCAGGGGCAAGACGATCCAGTCCGACACTGCGAAAACAAAGCGGCCGAGCGGGTTGCCGAAGGGCACGCGGTGGTATTGCATGTAGAGCCTCAGCAGGCAGGCGCCGCCGAGGAGACCAACGATCACGTCGAGCAAAAACGAGGGAATCTGGTAGAGCATGGGCGAGCCTGGAGATGGAATGCGATGATAGCCACGCAAGGTTCATCGATGACGACACAACCCCTCCTGCACGACCTCCCCCTGTTCCCGCTGGGCACCGTGCTCTTTCCGGGCGGCCTGCTGCCTTTGCGGATTTTCGAGGTGCGCTATCTCGACATGATCGGCAAATGCCACAAGGCGGGCGTGCCTTTCGGTGTGGTCAGCCTGACCCAGGGCAGCGAGGTGCGCAAGGCCGGCGCGACGGCCGAGGCCTTTTCCGCGATTGGCACGCTCGCGACCATCCAGACCCTGGAGTCGCCGCAGGCCGGTCTGCTGCAGATCGAATGCACGGGCACACAGCGCTTCCGCGTACGCGCCAGCGCGTTGCAAAAGCATGGCCTGTGGACCGCCGAAGTGGAGGCCATCGCCGATGACGTGGCACTCGAAATTCCCGATGACCTGCGGCCCACGTCCGCGGCGTTGTGGCGGCTGGTCGACACGCTGGAGGAGCGCAAACGCCGGCAGGGCAACGAAGGAGTTCGGCTCCCCGTCGCGGCGCCCTACCGCTTCGACGACTGCGGCTGGGTCGCCAATCGCTGGAGCGAGCTGCTGCCCATGCAGCCCGCGCTCAAGCAGCGGCTGATGGAACTGGACAGCCCGTTGATGCGACTCGAACTGGTCAGCGACTTTCTGGCGCGTGCCGGCATCGTTGAATAGTTTGCTACTTTTTTCATAGCGATCCGCGCAGCTCGGACGGGCGCTACGGGCCGATTCATCGAGGTTCAATGGGCTAAAATGCCCGCCTCGCGCCGCACGCGTTCTGCCTGCCGCGCCCCTCCTACCTCGCTTCCGCGCACGCCATGTCCGATCACCTGACCCCGCCCGTCCCCACGCCTGCAGCCACCCCGGCGCCTGCCGTCGACGACAACCAGCTCATCGCCGAGCGCCGTGAAAAGCTCAAGCTGCTGCGCAGTGCCCAGGCCGAGGGAAAGGGCGTCGCGTTTCCCAACGACTTCAAGCCCGCCCATCGCGCTGCCGCGCTCGTGGAAGCGCACGATGCCACCGATGCCGAGCCGCTCGAAGCGCAAGCGGTCGCCGTCAGCGTGGCCGGCCGCATGATGCTCAAGCGCGTCATGGGCAAGGCCAGCTTCGCCACGCTGCAGGACAGCACCGGCCGCATCCAGCTCTACGTGACGCGCGACGCGATCGGCGAGGAGGCTTACGCCGATTTCAAGAAGTGGGACCTCGGCGACATCGTGGGCGCCGAAGGCACGCTCATGAAGACCAAGACCGGCGAGCTGTCGGTCAAGGTGACGAAACTGCGCCTGCTCACCAAGAGCCTGCGCCCGCTGCCCGACAAGTTCCACGGCATGGCCGACCAGGAGCAGAAGTACCGTCAGCGCTACGTCGACCTGATCACCGACGAGTCGGCGCGCCAGCGTTTCGCGGCGCGCAGCAAGGCCGTGAGCGCGCTGCGCGAGTTCATGGTGGCGAACGACTTTCTCGAAGTCGAGACGCCGATGCTGCACCCGATCCCGGGCGGCGCGAACGCGAAGCCTTTCAAGACGCACCACAACGCGCTCGACCAGGAGATGTTCCTGCGCATCGCGCCGGAGCTGTACCTCAAGCGCCTGATCGTCGGCGGCTTCGAACGCGTGTTCGAGATCAACCGGAGCTACCGCAACGAAGGCATCTCGGTGCGGCACAACCCCGAGTTCACGATGATGGAGTTTTACGCGGCGTACTGGAACTACCAGGACCTGATGGACTTCACCGAACTCATCATCCGCACCATCGCGAAGAAGACGGTCGGCAGCGAGCAGCTCACGTATGGCGGCAAGGCCGTCGACTTGAGCCAGCCGTTCGAGCGGCTCACGATCCGCGAAGCGATCGTCAAGCACACCGACGCCGGCGCCAACGTGGACGACAGCGCCTGGCTCATCAACGCCCTGCGCAAGATCGGCCTCTCCGAAGAGAAGGACAAGCTCTCGCAACGCAGTCTCGCGAGCCTGCAGGTGATGTACTTCGAAGAGACGGTCGAAGAGAAGCTCTGGCAGCCGACCTTCATCATGGAACACCCGACCGAGATCTCGCCGCTGGCCCGCGCCAACGACGACCGCCCCGAGGTCACCGAACGCTTCGAGCTCTACATCACCGGCCGCGAATTCGGCAACGGCTTCAGCGAGTTGAACGACGCCGAGGACCAGGCCGCACGCTTCAACGCGCAGGTCGCGGCCAAGGATTCGGGCGACGACGAAGCCATGTTCTACGACCACGACTTCGTCCGCGCGCTCGAGTACGGCATGCCGCCCACCGGCGGCTGCGGCATCGGCATCGACCGCTTCATGATGCTGCTGACGGATTCGCCGAGCATCCGCGACGTGATTCTGTTCCCGGCGCTGCGCAGGGAATCTTGAGCGCCGCGTCCAGCGCGCCTTCCATCGGCATCGACTTCGGCACCTCCAACTCGGCCGTGGCCTGCCGGGTCGGTGAACAGACGCGCTTGCTGCCCATCGAAGGCGACGCGACCACGCTGCCAACCGCGATCTTCTTCAACGCAGAAGACCGCACCACGCACTTCGGCCGCGAGGCCGTTGCGCTCTATCTCGCAGGCGTCGAGGGGCGTCTGATGCGTTCGCTCAAGAGCCTGCTCGGCAGCGCGCTGATGCAGGAAAAGACCGCCATCTACGACGGCCTCGTGAGCTTCGAGGACATCATTGCGCGCTTCCTGCACGAGCTCGGCCAGCGCGCTGCGCGTGAGCTGGGGCAGGTGCCACAGCGCGTGGTGATCGGGCGGCCGGTGCACTTCGTCGACGACGACAGCAAGCGCGACCAGCGCGCCGAAGACAGCCTGCGGCATGCCGCGCGCGCCGCGGGATTCCAGGACATCGCCTTCCAGCTCGAGCCCATCGCCGCGGCCTTCGACTACGAACAGCGCGTGACGAAGGAATCGCTGGTGCTGATCGTCGACATCGGCGGCGGCACCTCCGACTTCACCGTCGTGCGCGTCGGCCCCGAGCGCGCGACGCGGGCCGAGCGCGAGGACGATGTCCTCGCCACCACCGGCGTGCACATCGGCGGCACCGACTTCGACCAGCGCCTGAACCTCGACCGCGTGATGCCGCTCCTCGGCTTTCGTCACAACGGCCTGCAAGGCCGCGAGGTGCCGAGCAAGGTGTTCTTCGAGCTCTCGTCCTGGCACCTGATCAACTGGCTCTACGCACCGAAGGCAATCCGCCAGGCGCAGGAGTTGCGAACCAACTACGCCGACCCGCGCCTGCACGCCCGGCTGATGATCGTGCTGGAAGAACGCTACGGCCACCGCCTGGCGAGCGAGGTCGAGCAGATGAAGATCGACAGCTCGGTGAACGACGCACCGGTGTCAATCGGCCTGGGCTACCTCGAAACCGGCCTGGCCGCATCCCTCACGCCCGCCGACATGGCGCAGCAGCTTGCACCGCTGCTGGCCGACGTCGTTGCCTGCGCCCATGCCTGCGTAAAGCGCGCAGGCCTGCGCAGCAATGACCTCGACGCGGTCTACCTGACGGGCGGGTCCTCGGCGTTGCGCCCTTTCCAGCACGCGCTGCGCAAGAGCTTTGCGGGCGTGCCGCTGGTCGAAGGTGATCTGTTCGGCGGCGTGGCCGCTGGCCTGGCCTGCGCGGCGCGGTTCCGTTGACGCCATTACGCTACCTGTCCGGCTACGCGCCCATGCTGCAGGCGCAGGTGCGGCAGCTGATGGCGGAAGACCGTCTGGGCGCGCTGCTGAAGGGCCGCTATCCGACCCTGCACGGCGTGCGCACCGACCGCGCGCTGTACGACTACGTGACCGAACTGAAGAACGACGCCATGCGCAATGCGCCGCCGCTCGCCAAGGTGATGTTCGACAACAAGCTGCACGTCATCCGCAACGCGCTGGGCACGCACACCACGGTGTCGCGCGTGCAGGGTGGCAAGCTCAAGGCCAAGCGCGAGATCCGCGTGGCCAGCCTGTTCAAGGAAGTGCCCGAAGGCTGGTTGCGCATGATCGTCGTGCACGAGCTCGCGCACATGAAGGAGCGCGAGCACGACAAGGCCTTCTATGCGCTGTGCACGCACATGGAGCCCGATTACCACCGGCTGGAGCTGGACCTGCGGCTGTACCTGACGCACGTGGAGGCCGGCGGCGCGGCGCTGTGGACGCCCGCAGCGACCGCGCCCGATGCCTTCAAGCCGTGAAGCGCGCCGTCACGCTGCCCAGCGCGCCAAAGTCGGCCCTGACCGCATCGCCTGCCACGATCTCCAGCGGCACCACGCAGGTTCCGGTCGTCACGAACTGACCCGCGGCGAGCGTGACACCGAGCCCCGACAGCTCGTTCGCGATCCAGGTCAGCGCGATGCGCGGATCGCCCAGCACATTGGCACCAATGCCGTCGCGCTCGTAGCGGCGCTCGCTGCCGTCGACGGTGGCGTGCACGGTGTGCGTGGACAAATCGAGGTCGCGCCAGGGCGCCTCCACCCGCGGGCCGAGCACGAACTCGTGCGCGCAGGCGTTGTCGGCAATCAGCTGCGCCTCGCCGGCAGCGACGAAGTCGGCGAAGCGCGAGTCGGGCACTTCGATGCCCAGGTACAGGTCGGCCACGGCAGCCATCACCTCGGCCCGGGTGTACGGCGTGGCACGCGGCGGCAAGTCCTTCGCCATCACGAAGACGAACTCGGCTTCGGCCACCGCCATGCGGTTGCCGCTCATCGACAGCGCCGCGCCGTCAGGGTGCACGCGTTCGGCCAGGATGCGTCCGGCGAGCGGTCCGCTCACGTTGATGTGCTTTTGGCCTGCGCTGCTGGTGGCGGCGATCTTCCAGCCGGCGAGCGCTTGCGCACTGCGGGCCTCGAGCAGCGCTTGAACCGCATAGCCCTCGGCGCGGGTGCGCGGGCGGCAAGCCGGCGGCAGCGCATCGAGGGTGGTGCCGCTCTGCCAGGCGCGCCAGAACAGGTTGGAAGCATCAGCAATGGGATTCGTCATGGAGACCTCGAACTGAAAGGTGCATGCGGCGCCGACTCCCTGGACGCAGCGCGCGATGATCGATTACGACGTGGGCAGCAGGTCGCGCGCAGCCCGATAGGCGCGCGAGCGGATCAACGCATCCCACGCGAGGGCAGGCGCAACCGGAATCAGCGCGCGGCGCCGCGCCTCGCTTGCGGCGAGCGGCTTCCACCGACCGCGCTGCTGCGCTGCGGCCATGCCGGCCAGCAGTTCGTCGAGCGCTGCGCCCTCCCCCACGCTCTGGTTGCAAAGCAGCGCCAGGTCGCAGCCCGCGTCGAGCGCCGCCAGCGCGGCGTCGGTGTAGCTGAGCAACTGCCCATCGATGCGGCGCGCGGCTTCCATGCTCAGGTCGTCGCTGAACACGGCGCCGTCGAACGCGAGCCGCGTGCGCAGCACATCCTGCAACCACTTCGCCGAGAAGCCGGCCGGGCGCACGTCGACTTTCGGATAAATGACATGCGCGGGCATCACGGCACTCAGCGTGTTGGCGAGCCAACGGAAGGGCTGCGCATCGTCGGCGAGGATCGCCTTGAGGCTGCGCCGGTCAATGGGGATTGCGACGTGCGAATCGGCCTTGACGAAACCGTGCCCCGGAAAGTGCTTGCCGCAACCGCCCATCCCGGCCTGCAGCAAGCCGTGCATGAGACTTTTGGCAAGCAGCGCGACGACGCGCGGGTCGCGGTGGAAGCTGCGGTCGCCGATGACGCTGCTTTCCCCATAGTCCAAATCAAGGACGGGCGTGAAGCTGAAGTCGACGCCGCAGGCGCGCAATTCCGATGCGAGCACATAGCCGCAAGCCGTTGCAACCTGCGTGGCGTGCAGCGCATCGTCCATCCACAGTTCGCCGAGCTGGCGCATCGACGGCAGGCGCGTAAAACCATCGGTGCGAAAGCGCTGCACGCGCCCGCCTTCGTGGTCGACGCTGATCAGCAGGTCGGGCCGGATCGCCTTGATCTGGGCATTCAACGCGGTGAGTTGCGCGCGGTCCTGCCAGTTGCGCGCGAAATGGATCACGCCGCCGACCAGCGGGTCGGCCAGGCGGCGCCGATCGGCCGCGGTGAGTTCAATGCCGGCCACATCGATGATGAGCGGCGCGTGGATCGTCTCGGTCATGCTTTTTCAACGACGACGAAGCTCGCCGCGTAATCGGTTTCATCGGTCACGGTGACGTGGGCGGTCAGCCCTTCGCCTTCGAACCACTCCTTCAGTGCGCCGTGCAGCACGATCACGGGCTTGCCGCTGCGCAGGTTGGCGATCTCGCAGAGACGCCAGGTCATCGGCATGCGCATGCCCATGCCGATGGCCTTGCTGAAAGCTTCCTTGGCGGAAAAGCGCGTGGCCAGGTAGCTCACACCGCGCTTCGGCCAGCGCGCGCTGCGGGCCTGCCAGATCGCGAATTCGGCGTCGCTCAGGACCTTGCGCGGAAAACGTTCGCCCTGGCGCTCGAGGGTGGCCGCGATGCGGCGCACGTCGCAGATGTCGGTGCCAATGCCGTAGATCACTGGGCTTCGGCGATGCAACGCAGGTACTCGCGCGTGCTGGCCGCGTACCCAAGCTCGAGCGCGTCGGACACAAAGGCATGCCCGATCGACACCTCGCGCACGCCCGGGACGGCGCGCAGGAAGTCGGTGAGGTTGTCGCGGCTCAGGTCGTGACCCGCATTCACTTCCAGGCCAGCCGCCTGTGCAGCGAGCGCCGTCTCGGCATACAGCTTCAGCACGCCATCGGCGCGCGAGGTCCCGCGCGAAGCGGCATAGCCTTCGGTGTAGAGCTCGACACGGTCTGCGCCCGCGGCTTTGACCGCGACCATCATGTCGGGCTCGGGGTCCATGAACAGGCTCACGCGGACACCCAGCGCCCTGGCTTCGGCGATCAGCGGACGCAGGCGCTCGGCATCGTCGGGAAAGCGCCAACCGTGATCACTGGTCGCCTGGTCTTCGCTGTCGGGCACGAAGGTCGCCTGGTGCGGGCGCAACTCGCGCACGAAGTCCATGAGGTTGTGGAAGGGGTTGCCTTCGATGTTGAACTGGACCCCGGGCCAATCTTTCGCGAGCAGCGCCGACAGATCGCTCACGTCGTCGGCGCGGATGTGGCGCGCATCGGGCCGCGGATGCACGGTGATGCCCTGCGCGCCGGCGTCCAGGCACATCGCCGCCGCATACACCACGCTGGGAATGCCGAGGTGGCGTGTGTTGCGCACCAGCGCCACCTTATTCAGGTTGACGGAAAGCGCAGTGCCGGAAGTCGAAGTGGTCATAGGGCTTGAATGTCTCGCATCATCTGCCGCGTCCGCAGCGTGGACACGCCGCAATGGTAGTTGAGCAGGCGGCGCAACAGGGTGCGCAGCACGCCATTGCTGCCCGTGTTCAGCGTGGCGACTTCGCGCAGCGCGGCGGTGAACGGGGCGCGGTCGTCGAGCGCGCGCTGCAGCGCTTGCCACTCGGCGCCGGTCAGCGCGGGCTCGTCTGCGGCGGCATGGCGCACACCGGCTTCGGGCAGCAGTGCGTAGCGCGCCTCGGGCGCGAGCGGCCCCAAGGTCAGCGTCTGCGCGTCGAGCGTCGGCAGCAGGCCGACTTCCCGCAGCAAGAGCAGTTCGAAGGCGCGCAGTGCGGCCGCCTGCGTGGAAGCCTGTGCGCCCGCGTGGTCGCCGGCCAGCACCTGGACCACGCCGGCGTAGGCATCGAACAGCGATTCGTGCGCATCGTCGCGCGCCAGGAGGCGAAGCAGAAGCTCGTTCAGGTAGTAGCCGGAGAGCAGCGCTTCGCCGGTCGGCATCACGTGGCCGCCCATCCATTCAGCGCCCTTGAGCGTGCGGATCTCGGCATCGCCGCCGTAATTGAGCTGCAGCGGCTGCAGCGGCAGGAGCACCGGGCGGAAGTTGGAGCTCGGCCGCTTGGCGCCTTTCGCGACCAGGGCGATGCGGCCATGATGCCGCGTAAAGACTTCGAGAATCAGGCTCGACTCGCTCCAGTCGTAGCGGTGGAGCACGTAGGCCGGTTCGTGGGAAACCCGGTGGGTAGCCACGCCGCGTTATTCGTAGCCGAAGGAGCGCACGCGCGCCTCGTCGTCAGCCCAGCCAGAACGCACCTTGACCCAGAGCTCGATGAAGACCTTGGCGTCGGCCAGCTTCTCGAGCTCGACACGGGTTTCCATCCCGATGCGCTTGATGCGCTCGCCCTTGTCGCCGATCACCATGGCTTTGTGGCCGTCGCGCTCGACGACGATGGTCGCGGCGATGCGCAACAAGCGCTTCTGGCCCTTCTTCTGCGGTGCCTCTTCCTCGAATTTGTCGATGACGACGGTCGAGGTGTAGGGCAGCTCGTCGCCGGTCAGGCGGAAGAGTTTTTCCCGCACCAGTTCGCCGGCGAGGAATTTCTCGCTGCGGTCGGTGAGTTCGTCCTCGTCGTAGAACCAGGGCTGCTCGGGCAGGTACTTGGCGCAGATGCCGAACAGGCGTTCCACGTCCTTTGAATTCTTGGCCGACATCGGCACGAACTCCGCGAAGCTGTGCTTGCCCTGCATCTCCTGCAGCCAGGGCGCGATGTCGCCGCGGCGGTGCACGTTGTCCAGCTTGTTGGCCAGCAGCACCGTCGGGATGCCTTTGCCGAGCAGCTTGAGCACGCGCGCATCGGCCGGCGTGAAGCTCCCGGCCTCGACCACGAACAGGATCAGGTCGACATCGCCGACGGCGCCCTGCACCGTCTTGTTGAGCGATTTGTTTAGCGCATTGGCATGCAGCGTCTGGAAGCCCGGCGTATCGACGAAGACGAACTGCGTCGCGCCCAGCGTGCGCATGCCGGTGATTCGATGCCGCGTGGTCTGGGCCTTGCGCGAGGTAATGCTGATCTTCTGGCCAACCAGCGCATTCAGCAGTGTCGACTTGCCCACGTTGGGCTTGCCGACGATGGCGATCAGGCCGCAATGGGGCGGCCCGTCGAAGGTCGGGGCGCTCGGCACGTCTGCGGGCGGATCGATGGGAGAGGTAGCGTCGTTCATGTCTGGATTCACGCAGTGCGTGCCTTGAGCCGGATCAGCATCGCCGCAGCGGCGGCCTGCTCGCCGGCGCGGCGCGAACCGCCGATGCCGCGTTCGCGCAGCCCCAATTCGGCCACCTCACACTCGACATCGAATGTCTGCTTGTGCGCCGCGCCGAGCGTCGCTTCCACGCGGTACGCGGGCAGCTTCATTTTGTGGCCCTGCAGCCATTCCTGCAATTCGGTCTTGGGGTCCTTGCCCACCGCGTCCATGCGCGGGTTGATTTCGATCCCCGCATACAAGCGGTGAACGAGCGCCTGGGCCGCCTCGTAGCCGGCATCGAGGTAGACCGCGCCCACCAGCGCCTCCAGCGCGTCCGCCAGGATCGACGGTCGGCTGGAGCCGCCGGAGCGCGCTTCGCCCTCCCCCAGCCGCAACAAAGGCGAGAGGGCAAGCTTGAGCGCGAGTTGGTGCAGGGTGTCCTGCTTGACCAGGTTGGCCCGCACACGCGACAGGTCGCCTTCGGGCAGGCTGTGCAAGCGCACGTACAGCAGGTGCGATACGGCGAGATTCAGCACGGAGTCGCCGAGGAATTCGAGCCGTTCGTTATGGTCGGCCGAAAAACTGCGGTGCGTGAGAGCGAGCTGCAGGAGCCGTGGATCCGTGAACGTGTGTTGCAGACGCGACTGCAGCGCGGCGAGACTTTCGTTCACGGTGCCGGTGGATGCATCAGCGGGACTGGCCCTGGTACTTCATCGTCAGGTAGGCCGGGCCGAAGAGATGGATTTCACGCTCGTACGCATACGACACGACGACCTTCTCGCCCACCTTCTGGATATCGATGTCCTTGCCGGACAGCTTGAAGTCGTCGATGGCTTGCGCGCGATCGAAGTTCGCGCGGATTTCCGGCACGGTCGTCCCGTCCTTGGCCTTGTTGACCGCCTTGTCGATGGCCTGCCATTCGATCAGCGTTGGAACGACTTGCGCCACCACGATGCCTGTGCACGCCAGCACGATGGCAATGAACAGCAGTCCCAGAAAGGAAATGCCGCGTTGCCGATTCTTCTTGGTGGACCTGTATGCCCTCATGACCTCTACCCCTCGATGTTTGCTTATTGAAATGGACCGATGCGACCGAGATCGCCGAAGTTCATCCAGACAAAGAAGGCTCTGCCCACGATGTTCTTGTCCGGCACGAATCCCCAGTAGCGCGAGTCGGCCGAATTATCGCGGTTGTCGCCCATCATGAAGTAGTGGCCAGCGGGCACTTTGCACACAATGCCCTCCACCGAATAGCGGCAGTTCTCCCGGAACGGGAAATCCGAGGCGCCTTGCACAAACGCCGGGCCGCCATCGTCGTTGAGCAGGTTGTGCTTCGTGCCGTCCAGTTCTTCGCTGAACTGCTTGAGCAAGCGCATCGCGTCGCCATCGAGGAAGTCTGGCAAGGCGTTCTTGGAGACCGGCTGCCCATTGATGGTGAGCTTCTTGTTGAGGTAGGCCACCTCGTCGCCGGGCACGCCGATCACCCGCTTGATGTAATCCATGCTCGGCTTGGGCGGGTAGCGGAACACCATCACGTCGCCGCGCGCGGGAGGCGTGCCGTCGGTGATCTTGGTGTTGATCACCGGCAGGCGCAGGCCATAGGTGAACTTGTTCACCAGGATCAGGTCGCCCGTTAGCAGTGTCGGCATCATCGAGCCTGACGGAATCTTGAAGGGCTCGAACAGGAACGAGCGCAGCACGAACACCACCAGGATCACCGGGAAAAGCCCCGCGGTCCAGTCGAGCCACCACGGCTGCATGAGCAGCCGCTCGCGCGCCTTGGTGTCGACCGTATCAACCTGGGTGATGCCCTTCTCGGCCAGCCGCGCGTTGCGCTCGGTCAGCGAGGCGTCCAGCGCCTGAGCGGCCTTGCGCCGCCGCGGCAGAAAATAGAAGCGTTCAGCCAACCAGTAAAGACCGGTGACCACCGTGGCCAGGAACAGCAGCAGCGCGAAGTTGCCTTCGACCATGCCGAAATACCAGGCGCCGACATAGCCGGCGAACGCGGCGAGGAGAAGTGAGGTGAGGAATGCCATCGTGATTTTTGTGTGCTCGGCGTTGAACGCGCGCTTCAGTCTTCGACCTGCAGAATCGCCAGGAAAGCCTCCTGCGGCACTTCCACCGAACCGATCTGCTTCATGCGTTTCTTGCCCGCCTTCTGCTTCTCGAGCAGCTTCTTCTTGCGGCTGATGTCGCCGCCGTAGCACTTGGCCAGCACGTTCTTGCGCAACGCCTTGATGGTCTCACGCGCGATGATGGTCACGCCGATCGCCGCCTGGATCGCCACGTCGTACATCTGGCGCGAAATGATCTCGCGCATCTTCGATACCACGGCACGGCCGCGGTATTGGCTCTGGCTGCGGTGCACGATGATCGACAGCGCATCGACCTTCTCGCCGTTCAACAGGATGTCGACCTTGACGACGTCGGAGGCCCGGTATTCCTTGAACTCGTAGTCCATCGACGCATAACCGCGGCTCTGCGACTTCAGCTTGTCGAAGAAGTCGAGCACGATCTCGCCGAGTGGCATCTCGTAGGTCAGCATGACCTGGCGGCCGTGGTAGGCCATGTTCATCTGGACGCCGCGCTTCTGGACGGCCAGCGTCATGACCGCACCGACGTACTCCTGCGGCATGTAGAGATGCACCGTCACGATCGGCTCGCGGATCTCGCTCATGCGGCCGACATCGGGCATCTTGGACGGGTTCTCGACCATGATGACCTCGCCGTCGTTGCGCACCACCTGGTAGACCACGCTGGGCGCGGTCGTGATCAGGTCCTGATCGAACTCGCGCTCCAGCCGCTCCTGCACGATCTCCATGTGCAGCAGGCCGAGGAAGCCACAGCGAAAGCCGAAGCCCAGCGCCTGGCTGACTTCGGGCTCGTAGCGCAGCGACGAATCGTTGAGCTTGAGCTTTTCGAGCGCATCGCGCAGCGAGTCGTACTCGCTCGCTTCGGTTGGATAGAGGCCCGCGAACACCTGCGGCTGAATTTCCTTGAAGCCCGGCAGCGCCTCGGTGGCCGTGGCTGCGGCGCCACCCGTGCCCGGCTTGATCAGGGTGACGGTGTCGCCCACCTTGGCCGCCTGCAGTTCCTTGATGCCCGCGATGATGTAACCCACCTCGCCGGCCTCGAGCGATGCGCGCGGCTCGTTGGCCGGAGTGAACACGCCGATGCTGTCGGCGTTGTACATCGCACCTGATGCCATCATCTTGATGCGCTCGCCCTTGACGAGGCGACCATCGACCACGCGCACGAGCATCACGACGCCGACATACGGGTCGAACCAGCTGTCGACGATCATCGCGCGCAACGGGCCGTCGGGGTTGCCTCGCGGCGCAGGCATCTTCGCGACGACCGCTTCGAGAATTTCGTCGATGCCCAAGCCGGTCTTGGCCGAGCAGGGAATCGCATCGGTCGCATCGATGCCGATCACGTCCTCGATTTCCTTGCGTGCGTTGTCGGGGTCTGCATTCGGCAGATCCATCTTGTTGAGAACCGGCACCACTTCGACACCGAGGTCGAGCGCGGTGTAGCAGTTGGCAACCGTCTGCGCTTCGACGCCTTGCGACGCATCGACAACGAGCAATGCACCTTCGCAGGCCGAGAGCGAGCGACTCACTTCGTACGAGAAGTCGACGTGGCCCGGCGTGTCGATCAGATTGAGGTTGTAGACCTGCCCGTCGCGTGCCTTGTAGTGCAGCGCAGCGGTCTGCGCCTTGATGGTTATCCCACGTTCCTTCTCGATGTCCATCGAGTCGAGAACCTGCGCCTCCATGTCGCGTTCAGCCAGCCCGCCGCAGCGCTGGATCAGACGGTCTGCGAGTGTCGACTTGCCGTGGTCGATGTGCGCAATGATCGAAAAATTTCTGATGTGATTCATCAACGGGAACGCTTAAGTACTTGAATTGCCTTGCACGCA
>SEGS01000059.1 GCA_004210915.1 Variovorax sp.
GTGTCATGCCTTCTTCTCCGCAGCCGCGTCGGGCGCAGGGGTCGCGGGGGGCGGGGGCGGTGGCGCCGGACGGGTGGCTTCCACTTTCATCACCTGCATGCGATCGCGGGCCTTCACATGCACCTGATCGCCCACATCGACGAACTTCGTGTCCTTGCGCTGGCGCAGCGTCAGCGCGATCGCGGCAATCATGGCCACGACGAGGATCACCGCGGCAATCTGCACCGGATACACGTACTCGCTGTACATCAGGATGCCGAGCGCCTTGGTGTTGGAACCACCGGCTGTCATCGCGGTTTGCGCAGCCGCCGGCATCTCGCGGAAACCGCCCATCAAGACGTAGGCCATCTCCAGCGCGATCACGACTCCCACCAAGGCCGCCAGCGGAAAGTGCTTCCAGAACCCCTCGCGCATCCCCTCCATGCTCAGGTCGAGCATCATCACGACGAAGAGGAATAGCACCATCACGGCGCCGAGGTACACCAGCACGAGCACGATCGCCAGAAATTCCGCTTCCAGCAACAGCCAGATGGCCGACGCCTGCGAGAACGACAGCATGAGATAGAGCACCGCGTGCACCGGGTTGCGCGCGGTGATGACCCGGAAGGCTGCAAAAAGCAGCACGACCGAGAACAGATAGAAGAAGCCTGTCTTGACGTCCATGGATTTTTCTCGGAGGCCTGCCGTCAGCGGTACTTCGCGTCCGCCGCCTTGCTGGCCGCGATCTCGGTTTCGTAGCGGTCGCCAACGGCGAGCAGCATTTCCTTGGTGAAGTACAGGTCGCCCCGCTTCTCGCCGTGGTATTCCAGGATGTGGGTTTCTACGATCGAATCGACCGGGCAGCTCTCTTCGCAGAAGCCGCAGAAGATGCACTTGGTCAGGTCGATGTCGTACCGCGTGGTCCGACGGGAGCCGTCGTCCCGCACATCGGATTCGATGGTGATAGCCACCGCCGGGCACACGGCTTCACAGAGCTTGCAGGCAATGCAACGCTCTTCGCCGTTCTCATAGCGGCGCAGCGCATGCAAGCCGCGAAAGCGCGGCGACAGCGGCGTCTTTTCTTCCGGGAACTGGACCGTGATCTTCCGGCGGAAGGCGTAACGTCCGGTCAGGACCATGCCCTTGAACAGCTCCGCGAGCATGAAGCTCTTGAGGAAGTCCTTGACCGAGAACGAGGAGGCAGCAACAGCTGATGACATCGTGTGTTTCTCCGCTTATTTCCAGATGGTCCAGGGCGTCTGCATCCAGCCCCCGACCACCAGCAGCCACACCAGGGTGACCGGAATGAAGATCTTCCAGCCCAGACGCATGATCTGGTCATAGCGGAAGCGCGGGAAGGTACCGCGAATCCAGATGAAGAGCGAGACAACGAAGAAGGTCTTGAGCCCCAGCCAGATCCAGCCCGGAATGAAATCCAGGAAGGCAAATGGTGGCAGCCAGCCGCCCAGGAACATGAGCGCGGCCAGGATCGCAATGAGCCACATGCTCGCGTATTCCGCCAGGAAGAAAATGGCGAAGCCCATGCCCGAGTACTCGACCATGTGGCCGGCCACGATTTCGGCTTCGCCCTCGACCACGTCGAACGGGTGGCGATTGGTTTCAGCGACGCCCGAGATCACGTACACCACGAAAATCGGCAGCAACGGCAGCCAGTTCCAGGACAGGAAGTTGAGGCCCATGTCGGCGGCCATGCCCTTGCCCTGCCCGGCGACCACTTCGCCAAGATGCAAGCTGCCCGACACCATGATGACCACCACGAGGCAGAAGCCCATCGCGATCTCATAGCTCACCATCTGCGCGGAGGCACGCAGCGCGCCCAGGAACGCGTACTTCGAATTCGAAGCCCAGCCCGCGATGATCACGCCGTACACCTCGATCGAGGTGATGGCCATGATCAGCAGCAGCCCGGCATTGACGTTGGCCAACACGGCTTCCGGCCCGAACGGGATCGCGACCCATGCGGCCAGCGCCGGCATGATGGCCATGACGGGGCCCAGTCGGAACAGACCCTGGCTCGCCGCCGAGGGGCTGATGATTTCCTTGGTGAGCAGCTTGAGCGCATCCGCAATCGGCTGCAGCAACCCGAACGGGCCCACGCGATTGGGGCCGTGGCGAACCTGGATGAAGCCCAGGAACTTGCGCTCCCACAGCGTCAGGTAGGCCACCGCGCCCAGCAGCGGCAAGAGCACGCAGATGATCTTGATCAACGCCCAGAGCACCGGCCAGCCGCCGCCCGTCCACCAGCCGGCATCGATCAGGCCGCGGCCGAAGCCGTAGATGGCATCGATCATGCGGTCACCTCGTGGGCCAATGGGGAGGAAGCGCCCGGCGCGTGGCCGCGGCGGGCTGTGCGCGCGTCCGCGGTGAGCTGCAGCGACGGCGCACGCCGCACGAGGCCGTCGAGTTGGTAGATCGAGGCGACCGCGGGGACACCGACCTCGGCTGGCACCACGGCAGCTGAATCGGTGGCCGCCGGCGCCACATTGCCCATCAGGGCCGCAGGAATGTGCGTGGCCTTCGGGTCACTGCCGCGGCAAACCTCTGCCAGGACATCTTGTGAAGACTCGAAGTCCACCCCCTGAATGCCCAGCATGTTGGCCAGCACGCGCAACACCTTCCATGCAGGGCGCGCTTCACCGCGCGGGCGAACGACGGCATGGAAGCTCTGCACGCGCCCTTCGGCGTTCGCGAAGGTGCCCGATGTTTCGGAGAAAGGCGCGATCGGCAGCAACACGTCGCTGAAAGCGAGATTCGCCTTGAACGGACTCAGGGTCACGACCATCTGTGCATGCTCGAGCCCGGCGTGCACCGCAGCGCCCGCAGCCGAGTCGAATTCGGGTTCGTTGTTGAGCAACAGGACTGCCTTCAAACCGCCTGCCAGCATCTCGGCCGCGTTCAAACCGCCCTCGCCCGGCAGCGCGCCAGCCCACTGGGCGCCTACGGTGTTGGCCGCTTCCGTGAGGTAGCCGACGCTGGCGCCTGTTTGTTCACCAATCCAGAGTGCCGTCGCCAGCAGTTCCGAAGCCTGGACATGATGCGCCGCAGCGTTGCCCAGCAGGATGGCCTTGCGTTCGCCGCTCAACAACGAGGTGGCCAGTGCCTTTGCCGCGCCATCCGCGTTGCCCGATACGGGCGCAGCAACGCCCTTTTCTGCGCCGATGGCGGCTGCGACATTGCCGAGCGCCGTCATCCACTCGCACACGGCCAGCGTTTGCACACCCGCAAGCGGCATCGCCCAGCCGTCCGGTGTTGCGAGTTCGCGCTCCGACGCCACCACGTGGACCTTGCCGCCCTTGCGCGCGGCCTGACGGATGCGCTGTGCGAACAGCGGATGGTCTTTCCGCAGGTTCGACCCGACGACCAGCACGCGCTGCAATTGCGACAGCGATGCGATCGAGGTGCCGAGCCAGCGGATGCCACCGGCGGTCTTGAAGTCGGCATGGCGCAGCCGGTGGTCGATGTTCTCGCTGCCCAGGCCGCGCACCAGGGCGCCGGCCAGTGCCAGCTCTTCCACCGTGCTGTGCGGGCTGACCAGCGCGCCGATGGCCGCCGCACCGTGATCGGTCTTGATCTGGCGCAGGCCGTTGGCCACGTACTCGAGCGCCGTTTGCCAATCGACCGCCTGCCATTGACCGCCCTGCTTGAGCATGGGCTGCGTCAGGCGATCGTCGCTGTTGAGCGCTTCATACGAAAAGCGGTCGCGGTCGGCGATCCAGCATTCGTTCACGTCCTCGTTCTCGAGGGGAACGACGCGCATCACCTGGTGGTTCTTGACCTGCACGATCAGGTTGGCGCCGGTCGAGTCGTGCGGGCTCACCGACTTGCGACGCGACAATTCCCATGTGCGGGCGCTGTAGCGGAAGGGCTTGCTCGTGAGCGCGCCGACCGGGCAGATGTCGATCATGTTGCCCGACAGTTCGGAGTCGACCGTTTCACCGAGCACGGTGGTGATCTCGGAGTGCTCGCCGCGGTGGATCATGCCCAGTTCCATCACGCCGGCCACTTCCTGGCCGAAGCGCACGCAGCGCGTGCAATGGATGCAGCGGCTCATCTCTTCCATGCTGATGAGCGGGCCGACGTCCTTGTGGAACACGACGCGCTTTTCTTCTTCGTAGCGCGACGATGAACCGCCGTAGCCGACCGCCAGATCCTGCAACTGGCACTCGCCGCCCTGGTCGCAGATGGGGCAATCGAGCGGGTGGTTGATGAGGAGGAACTCCATCACCGACTGTTGCGCCTTGATCGCCTTCTCGCTCTTGGTGCGCACGATCATGCCTTGCGTCACCGGCGTGGCGCAGGCCGGCATCGGCTTGGGCGCCTTCTCGACATCGACCAGGCACATCCGGCAATTGGCCGCGATGCTGAGCTTCTTGTGATAGCAGAAGTGCGGGATGTACGTGCCCGCCTTGTCGGCAGCATGCATGATCATGCTGCCTTCGACGATGTCGACCTTCTTGCCGTCGAGTTCGATTTCAACCATATCTTTTCCCGGTCCCTCAGACCTTCGCGGCCGCTGCGGGGACGTAGCCCGGAATCAACGCCTCGAACTCGTGGCGGTAGTGCTTGATCATGGCGCGCACCGGCATCGCCGCCGCGTCGCCCAGCGCGCAGATGGTGCGACCCTGGATGTTGTCCGCCACGGAATTGAGCAGGTCCATGTCGCTGGCGCGGCCTTGGCCGTTGTGGATGCGGTCGACCACGCGCCAGAGCCAGCCCGTGCCTTCGCGGCACGGCGTGCACTGGCCACACGATTCGTGCATGTAGAAGTACGACAGGCGCTTGAGCGACTCGACCATCGAGCGGCTGTCGTCCATCACGATCACCGCGCCCGAGCCGAGCATGGAGCCGGCTTTGGCGATGGAGTCGTAGTCCATCGTGCATTCCATCATGATGGACGCAGGCAGGACTGGCGACGACGATCCCCCCGGAATCACGGCCTTCAGCTGGCGGCCCTTGCGCACGCCACCCGCGAGTTCGAGCAGTTTGGAAAACGGCGTGCCCATGGGCACTTCGTAGTTGCCGGGCAACTCGACGTCGCCGCTGACCGAATAGATCTTGGTGCCGCCGTTGTTTGGCTTGCCGCACTCGAGGTACGCCTGGCCGCCATTGCGGATGATCCACGGCACGGCGGCAAAGGTCTCGGTGTTGTTGATCGTCGTCGGTTTGCCGTAGAGGCCAAAGCTCGCCGGGAACGGCGGCTTGAAGCGCGGCTGTCCCTTCTTGCCTTCGAGCGACTCGAGCAGCGCCGTTTCCTCGCCGCAAATGTAGGCGCCGAAGCCGTGGGCCGCATGCAACTGGAAATTGTAGGTGCTGCCCATGATGGCGTCACCGAGGTAACCGGCCGCGCGAGCTTCTTCCAAGGCCTCTTCGAAGCGATCGTAGCTCTGGAAAATTTCGCCGTGAATGTAGTTGTAGCCGACGCTGATGCCCATCGCGTACGCCGCGATGGCCATGCCTTCGATCACGATGTGCGGGTTGAACTGCAGGATGTCGCGGTCCTTGCACGTGCCCGGCTCGCCCTCATCCGAATTGCAGACCAGGTACTTCTGTCCCGGGAACTGGCGCGGCATGAAGCTCCACTTCAGGCCGGTCGGAAAACCGGCGCCGCCGCGGCCGCGCAGGCCGGAGCCCTTGACCTCGGCGATCACCTGGTCGGGCGTCAGACCCTCGGTCAGGATCTTGCGCAGCGCCTGGTAGCCACCGCGCGCTTCGTAGTCGGCGAGGCGCCAGTTGGTGCCGTCGAGACCTGCGTAGATCTGCGGCGCGATGTGCCGATCGTGGAAACAGGTCTGGACACCCGTGGCCTGGAACTGAGAGAGAACTTGTTCGGGCGACATCAGGCGGCTCCTCCGGCGGATGCGCTGCGCAGGCCGTCGATCAGCTGGTCCAGCTTGTCTTCGCTCATGAAGCTGCACATGGTGCGGTCATTCACCAGCATCACAGGCGAATCGGCACAGGCGCCCAGACATTCGCTCTGCTGCAGCGTGAAGAGCCCGTCGGGCGTGGTGTCACCCATGTGGATGCCCAGCTTCTTCTCGAGGTGCGCAAGCGCCCGCGCGCCATCGCGCAACTGGCACGGCAGGTTGGTGCACACGTTGAGCTTGAACTTGCCCACCGGATGCTGGTTGTACATGTTGTAGAAGGTGGTGACCTCGTGCACCGCGATCTGCGGCATGCCGAGGAAATCGGCGACGACCTTCTCGCTCTCGAGGCTCACGTAGCCCTGCTCCTGCTGCACGATCGCCAGACAGGCCATCACGGCCGACTGCGCCTGGTCCGCCGGATATTTGGCCACCTCGCGCGCGAAGCGCTCCGCGGCGGCGGCGGAGAGCGGCCTGCTGGCCGCGGGGATGCTGGCGTTGCTCATCGATCGATTTCTCCGAACACGATGTCCAGGGTACCGATCACCGCGACGGTGTCGGCAATCATGTGACCCCGCGTCATTTCATCCAGTGCGGCGAGATGGGCAAAGCCCGGCGCACGGATCTTCAGGCGGTAAGGTTTGTTGGCGCCATCGCTCACCAAGTAGATCCCGAACTCGCCCTTCGGATGCTCCACCGCGGCATAAGCCTCGCCCTCGGGTACGTGGAAACCTTCCGTGAAGAGCTTGAAGTGGTGGATCAGCTCTTCCATGTTCGACTTCATGGACTCGCGCGCCGGCGCCGCGATCTTGTGGTTGTCCGTGATGACCGGTCCCGGGTTGACGCGCAGCCAGTCGACGCACTGCTTGATGATGCGATTGGACTGCGCCATCTCTTCCATGCGAACCAGGTAGCGGTCGTAGCAGTCGCCGGTCTTGCCCACGGGAATGTCGAATTCCATGCGGTCGTACACGTCGTACGGCTGCGTCTTGCGCAGGTCCCAGGCAATGCCGGAACCGCGCAGCATCGGCCCTGTCAGGCCCAGGCTCAACGCACGCTCCTGCGGCATGACGCCGATGCCCACGGTGCGCTGCTTCCAGATGCGGTTGTCGGTCAGGAGCGTGTGATATTCCGCCAGATGTTTCTCGAATCGCTCGGTGAAGTCGCCGATGAAATCGAGCATCGAACCCTGGCGGTTCTCGTTCATGCGCGCCAGGGCCTTGGCGTTCTTGATTTTGCTGACCTTGTACTGCGGCATCGTGTCTGGCAGATCGCGGTACACGCCTCCGGGACGGAAGTACGCCGCGTGCATGCGCGCCCCCGAGACTGCCTCGTAGATATCGAACAGGTCTTCGCGCTCGCGGAACGCGTAGATCAGGATGGTGGAGCTGCCGCAATCGTTGCCGTGCGAGCCCAGCCACATCAGGTGA
This sequence comes from Variovorax sp., assembly GCA_004210915.1. Classification (GTDB taxonomy): domain Bacteria; phylum Pseudomonadota; class Gammaproteobacteria; order Burkholderiales; family Burkholderiaceae_C; genus Variovorax. The sequence goes on from SEGS01000059.1 coordinate 7,292, forward strand.
TTCAAGAGGCGCGTGATCTCGGAGAACATCACCCGGATGTACTGAGCGCGCAGGGGGACTTCGAGCCCCAGCAACTTTTCAATCGCGAGGCAGTAGGCGTGCTCGTTGCACATCATCGACACGTAGTCGAGGCGGTCCATGTACGGCAACGACTGGATGTAGGTCTTGCCCTCTGCCAACTTTTCGGTGGCGCGATGCAGCAAGCCGATGTGCGGGTCGGCGCGCTGCACGACTTCGCCGTCTAGTTCGAGCACGAGGCGCAGCACACCGTGCGCCGCCGGATGCTGCGGCCCGAAGTTCAGCGTGTAGTTCTTGATCTCGGCCATGTCAGTGCGCCCCGCCGTAGTTCTCTTCGCGGATGATGCGCGGCGTGACTTCGCGCGGCTCGATAGACACCGGCTGGTAGATCACGCGTTTGAGCGCCTCGTCGTAGCGCATTTCGACGTGCCCGGACAAGGGGAAGTCCTTGCGGAACGGGTGGCCGATGAAACCGTAGTCGGTCAGGATGCGACGCAGGTCGTCGTGGCCCTCGAACACGATCCCAAACAGATCGAACGCTTCGCGCTCGAACCAGTTGGCGGAGTTCCACAGGTGCATGACGGAAGGCAGCACCGGGAAATCGTCGTCCGGGCAGAACACCTTCACACGTACGCGCTGATTGAGGCTCACGGACAGCAGATGCGACACGGCGCAATAGCGCTGGCCCTCCCACGCGCTGTCGCGGTAGGCGGAATAGTCGACGCCGCAGAGGTCGATCAGCTGCTCGAACTTGCAGCCGGGCGCGTCGCGCAAGGTCTGCATGGCGGCCAGATAGTCGGCCGCCTTCACCACCAGCGTCACCTCGCCCAGCGCTACGCCAATACGGGCGACCTGGTCGCCGAGCGCACTGGAAATCGTGTCCTTCAGGACGTCGGGATCTATCGCAAAAGCTGTCATGGGGTTCCCGGTACGTTCAGGCGCGCGCGATCGTGTTGGTACGGCGAACCTTCTGCTGCAACTGGATGATCCCGTAGATCAGCGCCTCGGCGGTCGGCGGGCAGCCGGGCACATACACGTCCACCGGGACGATGCGGTCGCAGCCGCGCACGACGGAATAGCTGTAGTGGTAGTACCCGCCGCCGTTGGCACAGGAGCCCATCGACAACACCCAGCGCGGCTCGGCCATCTGGTCGTAGACCTTGCGCAAGGCTGGCGCCATCTTGTTGCACAGCGTGCCGGCCACGATCATCAAGTCGGACTGGCGCGGGCTGGCGCGGAACACCTCGGCGCCGAAGCGGCCGATGTCGTAGCGCGCCGCAGCGGCATGCATCATCTCGACCGCGCAGCAGGCCAGACCGAAGGTCATGGGCCACAGCGAGCCGGTCTTGGCCCAATTCACCACGGCGTCGTACGACGTGGTGACGAAGCCTTCCTTGAATACGCCTTCAATGGCCATCGGGTTACCTTGTTGCCGGAGTCCGGCTATTCCCAGTCAAGCGCGCCTTTTTTCCACTCGTAGGCAAAGCCCACGACCAGGATCGCGAGAAACACCACGGCGGCCCAGAAGCCCGTGGGACCGATTTCTTTCAGCGCGACAGCCCAGGGAAAAAGAAAGGCAATTTCCAGGTCGAACAGGATGAAGAGGATGGCCACCAGGTAATAGCGCACATCGAACTTCATGCGGGCGTTGTCAAACGCCTCGAAGCCACATTCGTAAGGGGAGTTTTTGGCCGCGTCGGGCCGGTTGGGGCCAAGGATGTAGCCCAGAACCTGAGGAGCGATGCCTACAGCAACACCGACCAGAATGAACAACAGGACGGGAAGGTAGGAATCGAGGTTCATCGGGAGTTTTTATCACCGCTTGCCATCAGCAGGAAGCGTCCTCTGGTGACGCCCCCTGCCGATGAGATTTGGTGCGGTCGGCGAGACTCGAACTCGCACAGCTTTCGCCACTACCCCCTCAAGATAGCGTGTCTACCAATTTCACCACGACCGCGGTTTTTTCTGTCCGGATGGCATGAGGTACCTCGAGAGGTTTTGGCTTTCCGGACAGCTTTAGAGTTTACCCTGAAATGCAGCCGATCCTGAGAGCGGGCTGCATCGAAATCACAGTTTCAGTTCGCGGGGATCTGCGCTGCGCCCGATGGCGGTGCAACAGGCGCCGACGCAGGTGCGGCTGCACCCGGAATTTGTGCACCGGAAGCGGGAACGGCGGGGGCCCCGATCGCAGAGCGCTCGAGCAGGCTGTTGCCGCCCGCGGGTCGCGAGTGGCTGAAATAAGCCAGCGCCAAGGTCGATGCGAAGAAGACGGCGGCGAGCACTGCCGTGGTGCGCGACATGAAGTTGGCACTGCCGCTAGCGCCGAACAGACTGCCCGCGCTGCCGCTGCCAAACGATGCGCCCATGTCGGCGCCCTTGCCGTGCTGGATCAGGATGAGCCCGATCATCACGAGCGCCGTCAGCATCTGCACGCCGACCAATAGGTTGAGGACCATGTTCATTTGTTTTAACTCCTGGTTTGGACAGCCGCCACAGGCCTCAACGGGCCGCGGCAGCGATGATCTGAAGAAAGTCGGCGGCCTTGAGCGACGCGCCGCCGATCAATCCACCATCGATATCGGGTTGTGCCAGCAGCTCGGCCGCGTTGGCCGCATTCATGCTGCCGCCGTAGAGAAGCCGGATGCCGGCCGCATGTTCACTCGCCGCGTGATGCAACTGCGCGCGCAGCACCGCGTGCACGGCTTGCGCCTGCGCGGGCGTTGCCGTCTTGCCGGTGCCGATGGCCCAGACCGGCTCATACGCCACCACGATCTCGCTGATGCAATGGCCGTTCACGTGAATGACCGCGGCGAGTTGCCGCTTCACCACTTCTTCGGTTTGACCCGCTTCGCGCTGCGCCAGCGTTTCGCCGACACACACGATCGGGGTGAGGCCATTGGCGAGGGAGGCCGCGGTTTTCGCCGCCACCGTCTCATCGGTTTCGCCGTGGTACTGGCGCCGCTCCGAATGCCCGACGATCGCATAGCGCACGCCGAATTCTTTGAGCATGGCCGAAGATTGCTCGCCCGTGTAGGCACCTTGCGCATGGGCCGAAACATCCTGGGCGCCCACCGCGATCCCCGAATTGGCGGTCAGACTTTGCACTTGCGACAGATAGGGCGCCGGCGCGCAGAGGACCACATCGCAGCCCCCCTCCGCCCCGACGCCTTGCACCAACGCGCGCACCAGCGCCTCGTTGGCAGCCAGGCTGCCATTCATCTTCCAGTTGCCGGCGATCAGTTTTCTGGGCTTCATCGCTTCACCATGTCAGCACAATCTTGCCGATGTGCGCGTTCGACTCCATCAACACATGCGCCTGCGCGGCACCGCTGGGCTCGCCCGCAGCCGCAAAGCTGCTGTGGATCACTGGCTTGACAGCGCCTGCCTCCAGCAAAGGCCAGACCTTCTCGCGCAGCGCGCGCGCGATCGCCCCCTTGAAGACGACCGGACGCGGGCGCAGCGTCGAGCCCGTCACGGTAAGCCGCTTGCGCAGCACCAGGCCCGCGTTGAATTCCGCCTTGACGCCGCCTTGCACTGCGATGATGACCAGACGGCCGTCCTCGGCAAGGCACTGGATCTCGCGTGCCACATAGCTGCCGGCCACCATGTCCAGCACGACATCGACGCCCTTGCCATCTGTCAGTCGGGCGACCTCGGCCGCGAAGTCGGCTGTCTTGTAGTTGATCGCGTGGTCGGCGCCCAGCTTCAGGCATGCGTCGCACTTGTCGTCGGACCCTGCGGTCGCGATCACCGTGGCGCCCATCGCCTTCGCAAGCTGGATCGCAGTCACGCCGATGCCGCTGGTGCCGCCCTGAACCAGGAGCGTTTCGCCCTTTTGGAGGCGGCCGCGCTCGAACACATTGCTCCACACCGTGAAGAAGGTTTCGGGCAGGGACGCCGCCTCGACCGTGCTCCAGCCGCGCGGTACAGGCAGGCACTGGGCCACAGGCGCCACGCAATATTCCGCGTAGCCACCGCCGGCCACCAGGGCGCACACCAACTGGCCGGCCGCGAAGCCGGCTTCCTTCATGGCGGCCGCGTCGCCGTCCACGATTTCCCCCGCGACTTCAAGTCCCGGCAGATCGGAAGCACCGGGCGGCACCGGGTAGTTGCCCGTGCGCTGCAACACATCCGGGCGGTTGACGCCGCTGGCCGCCACGCGGATCAGCAGTTCACCCGCGCCGGCCACCGGCTGGGGGCGCTCCGCCATGCGCAGCACCTCGGGGGCGCCGAACGATGTGATTTCAATGGCTTTCATGCTTGTCCTCGGCTACCGCGCACGCCAGGCGCGCGCGATGGTTGCGACACCGCAGCCGTCGACCCACCCTGCGGCGCGCCGACGTGCGGCACTCAGCCCTGGCGATCGCCGTTGTTGTCGCTTTCGCCGCGGGCGGCATAGACGCCGGGCTGCTGCTCGGTCGTCGCCGGCGCGATGTCGCGGGGCTGCTCGTTGCGGGGCTGTTCGTTGCGCTCGCCTTCCGAACGCGGCGGACGGTCGCCACGCGGCGCGCGGTCACCGCGGTCTTCGCGCGGCGGACGATCGCCACGGTCTTCACGCGGGCCACGGTCGCTGCGCGGCGCACGGTCGCCACGGTCTTCACGCGGTGCGCGCTCCTGGAATTCCATGCCGGCCGGACGCTCGGTCAGCGCCTTCATCGACAGCTTGACGCGACCCTTCTCGTCGGTCTCCAGAACCTTGACCTTCACGATCTGGCCTTCGGTCAGGAAGTCGGTGACTTTCTCGACGCGCTCGTGCGCGATCTGGCTGATATGCAGCAGGCCATCCTTGCCGGGCAGCAGGTTGATGAGCGCGCCGAAGTCCAGGATCTTCGTGACCGGGCCTTCGTACACCTTGCCGATTTCGACTTCCGCCGTGATCTGCTCGATGCGCTTCTTCGCCATCTCGGCCTTTTCCGGGTCGGTCGACGCAATGGTGATGGTGCCGTCTTCGTCGATGTTGATCGTTGTGCCGGTTTCTTCCTGCAGGCCACGGATGACCGCGCCGCCCTTGCCGATCACGTCGCGGATCTTTTCGGGGTTGATCTTCAGCGTGGTCAGGCGCGGAGCGAACTGCGACACCTCGGTCTTCGCCTCGCCCATGGCTTCCTGCATCTTGCCGAGGATGTGCATGCGCGCTTCCTTGGCCTGGGCCAAAGCGACCTGCATGATTTCCTTCGTGATGCCCTGGATCTTGATGTCCATCTGCAGGGCGGTGATGCCGGCGGTCGTGCCGGCCACCTTGAAGTCCATGTCGCCCAGGTGATCTTCATCGCCCAAGATGTCGGTCAGCACGGCGAAGCGGTTGCCTTCCTTGATCAGGCCCATGGCGATGCCGGCGACGTGCGCCTTCATCGGCACGCCGGCGTCCATCATCGACAGGCAGCCGCCGCAGACCGAAGCCATGGACGACGAGCCGTTCGACTCGGTGATTTCCGACACGACACGCACGGTGTACGGGAATTCTTCCTTCGACGGCAGCACGGCGACGAGCGCGCGCTTGGCCAGACGGCCGTGGCCGATTTCGCGGCGCTTGGTCGAGCCCATGCGGCCGACTTCGCCAGTGGCGAACGGAGGCATGTTGTAGTGGAACAGGAAGCGGTCTTCGTACTCGCCCATCAGCGCGTCGATGCGCTGTGCGTCGCGCTCGGTGCCCAGCGTGGTGATCACCAGCGCCTGCGTTTCACCGCGCGTGAACAGCGCCGAACCGTGGGTACGCGGCAGCACGGAATTGCGGATCTCGATGGGGCGCACGGTGCGCGTGTCGCGACCGTCGATGCGCGGCTCGCCTTCGAGGATCTGGCTGCGGACGATCTTGGCTTCGATTTCGAACAACAGGTCGTTGACCTTGCCGGCTTCGAAAGGCTCGCCGCTGTCCTTGAGCGATGCCATCACGCTGGCGTTGGCTTCGCGCAGGGCTTGCGTGCGGGCTTGCTTGCTGCGGATCTGGTAGACCGCGCGCAGCTTTTCTTCGGCCAGGCCCTTGACCTTGGCGATGAAGGCTTCGTCCTTGGCCGCAGGCTGCCAGTCCCACACCGGCTTGCCGGCATCGCGCACGAGTTCGTGGATCGCGTTGATTGCGATGTTGGCTTGTTCGTGACCGAACACGACGCCGCCGAGCATGATCTCTTCGGAGAGTTGCTGCGCTTCCGACTCGACCATCAGCACAGCTGCTTCGGTGCCGGCAACGATCAGGTCCATCTGCGAATCCTTGCGAGCCGTTTGGCCCGGATTCAGCACGTACTGGCCATTGATGTAGCCCACGCGGGCAGCGCCGATCGGGCCGCTGAACGGAATGCCGGAAACCGACAGGGCGGCAGACACGCCGATCATGGCGGCGATGTCGGCATCGACTTCAGGGTTGAGCGACAGCGTGTGGATGACCACGTGCACTTCGTTCAGGAAACCTTCGGGGAACAGCGGACGGATCGGGCGGTCGATCAGGCGGCTGGTCAGCGTTTCGTGTTCGCTGGGCTTGGCTTCGCGCTTGAAGAAGCTGCCGGGGATCTTGCCTGCGGCGTAGGTCTTCTCGATGTAGTCGACGGTCAGCGGGAAGAAATCCTGGCCCGGCTTGGCCGACTTGGAAGCGACCACGGTGGCGAGGACCACGGTGCCTTCGATGTCGACGATGACAGCACCACCCGACTGGCGGGCAATTTCACCGGTTTCCAGCACGACGGTCTTGCCGCCCCATTGGAAGGACTTGGTGACTTTGTTGAAAAGGCTCATGTTTTTGCTCCTGTTTAGATAGCAGATCGCGGAGGATCCACGGGGGCTGGAGCACCTTCCAGAACACGATGCCATTCCAGCGAACCCCGCTCGGGACTTCCCTGGAATGACACAGCTTCGCTCTGTTTTGGCGGCTCCGAAGTAAAAAACGCCTGAGCTAGCGGACTAACTCAGGCGTTTTTGCATACGCTCGATTTACTTGCGCAGGCCCAACTTGGCGATCAGCGCGGTGTAACGCTCGGCATCGCGGGACTTCAGGTAGTCCAGCAGCTTGCGACGGCGGCTCACCATGCGCAGCAGGCCGCGGCGACCGTGGTGGTCCTTGGCATGCGTCTTGAAGTGAGGCATCAGTTCGTTGATGCGGGCGGTCAAGAGGGCGACTTGCACTTCAGGACTGCCAGTGTCGTTGGCGGCGCGGGCGTTGTCTTTGACGACTTCGGCCTTGATGGAGGCGGCGATCATGTGAATTTCCTTGTTCCGAGGTTGTCGGGATGTTTGACTTGCGGTGTGCGCTGGAACTGCACGCACCGTGCGCCTTGCGGCATGCAAAGCCATTGATTATAGCGCGCGGCCGGGAAATGACATCGACGAGTGAGCGCCCCACCGTTGCTGCACTTCCCGCCGGCTCAACGCGCCTGGGCAGCCAACCAGGTCCGCAGGCGCGCCACCCCGTCGACCAGACGCTGCGGGTCTTTGGACGCAAAACACCATCGCAGCCAGCCGTCGGCTTCCGGCCCGAAGGCGCTGCCGGGCGCGAGACCCAGGCCCGCCTCGGTGACGAGGCGCTTGGCCAGGGCGAGCGAATCGGTATAGCCCTCCAGCTGGAAAAACGCATACATGCCGCCCAGCGCGGGCGCCACGCGGACGCCAGGCACCTCTGCCAGCAGCGGCAGGAGCGTGTCGCGGCACTGTTTCAGGTGCGCGACCACGCGCGGCGTGATCTCGTCGCTGTGCGCGAGCGCCGCGATGGCGGCCCGCTGCGTGAACACGCTGGCGCAGGAGGTGTTGAACTCGATCAGCTTGCCCATGCCATCCATCAGTGCCGGCGGCAGCACCAGCCAGCCCAGCCGCCAGCCGGTCATGAGGAAGCTCTTCGAGAAACTGTGGACGACGACCAGCCGGTCGTCCGGCACCGAAACATCGAGAAAACTCGGCGCGCAGCCCTTGGGCGTCGGCGCGTAGTAGAGCCGCTCGTACACCTCGTCGGCCAGAATCCACGTGCCCGTCTGGCGGCAGTGGTCGAGGATCTGCTGCTGCTCGTCGCGCGTCAGCGTCCAGCCGGTGGGATTGTTCGGCGCATTCACGATCAGCAGCTTGGTGCCGGCGGTGACGGTCTTGCGCAAGGCCGCCAGGTCCAGCGACCAGGCGCCTTCGCGCGGCACCAGCGGCAGGCAGCGCACCTTGCCGCCGAGGATCGCCGGTTGCGCCGTCAGGTTGGGCCACACCGGGGTGATGGCGACGACATCGTCGCCCGGGTCGACCAGCGCCTGCATCGCGAGCATCAGCGCATTGACGCCGCCCGAAGTGATCGCGATCCGCGATGCATCCACTTGCGGATGCAGTCCGCTCGCGTAGCGCGCCACCGCTTCGCGGAGCTCGGGCAGCCCGAGGTTGTGCGCGTAGAAAGTCTCGCCGCGCTGCAGGGAATCGATCGCGGCCTGGCGGATCGGCTCGGGCGTGACTTCATCGCTCTCGCCGAACCAGAAGGCCAGTACATCGTCGCGGCCGAGGCCCGCATTGGCGACCTCGCGGATCCGGGAGGCTTCAAGGTCGGCAACGGTCTGGCGCATGGGAGTTCTCTGCAAGGGTCATCGTCCGCGGCACGGTGCGGCGGATCGAGCCTTCGAGAATAGCGCCTCGCGTGTACCGCGTGCCCCGACTTACCCCGGGCGCCGCATCTGGCAGGTCGTGGGCAATTCCGCACGCTCGGCGGAAATGGTCTTGACGACCCGGAAGCCGTAGCCCGAACCCTCGACATCGAAGGGCACGCCCGGACTGCCTTGCCGGTCCATCACGCCCACGACCAGTTGCTGCTGGAACTGGTGGTCCGCCGCGCGCATCCGACCACGCTGCCCCGCCAGACGCACATCCGCGCGCTCCATGGCGCGCGCCACGGCGACCGTGTCGACGCTCGCCGCGCGCTCGATCGACTGTGCGAGTGCCTCGATCAGCAACTGCATGCGCATGTGCACATAGTCGTCGGCCGGGCGCGGAAACCGGGCGCGAAAGGCGCGATAGAAATCGGCCGACGCCGCGGTCTGCACGTTGGGCAGCCAGTCGGCCACCGCAATCACCTTCCCGATGCCGCCATCGCCGATGGCGGCCGGCGCACCCAGCGCGTTGCCATAAAAGGTATAGAAAGTCCCGGTGAAGCCGGCTTCCCGCGCCGCCTTGACCAGCAAGGTCAGGTCGTTGCCCCAGTTGCCGGTGATCACGGCCTGCGCGCGGCTCGCAAGGATCTTGGCCGCATAGGGCGCGAAATCCTTGACGCGGCCCATCGGGTGCAGTTCGTCGCCGACAAAAGCCACGTCGGGACGCAACGCAGAGAGCTGCTGGCGCGCCTCGCGCAGCACCGCCTGACCGAAGCTGTAGTCCTGCCCGATCAGGTAGACGCGCTGGAGCGCGGCGTCGTCCTTCACCACATCCATCAGCGCGGTGACGCGCATGTCGGCGTGCGCATCGAAGCGGAAGTGCCAGAAGCTGCAACGCTCGTTGGTCAGCACCGGATCGACCGCCGAGTAGTTGAGGAACAGCATGCGCCGTGCGGGATCGCGCTCGTTGTTCTTGTCGATCGCATCGATCAGCGCCGCTGCGGTGGCCGACGAGTTGCCCTGCAACACAACGCGCGCGCCGTCGTCCATGGCTGCGCGCAGCGCCGACAGCGCCTCTTCGTTCTGGCCCTTGCTGTCGTAGCGGTCCAGTTGCAGGAAGCGCGGGCCGCCGGGCAGCGGGATGCCGCCGCGCGCGTTGACGCGTTCGACCGCCCACAGCAGGTTGCGAAACACGGCTTCGCCGGTGTTGGCAAACGGGCCGCTCATGCTCTCGACCAGCGCCAGCCGGATCGGCGCCAGGGGCTGCGCCCGCGCCGGGAAAAGCACGCCGGCGCATAGCGCCGCAGCGCCGAATTTCAAGGCCTTGCGGCGCCAAATAAAGGGGGATTGCATTGTCTTGAAACGCGTGCCGCGGTGCCTAGATGAGGTGACAAGCGGCACTCAGGATTGAATGGCCGCGCAGTGTACGGGGGCACACATCCCTTGCCCCTCATTGTGTTTATCCAGGAGTTTCGACATGTTCTTCGCACCCGCCATCCGCACCGCCCGCTTCGTTCCGCGTTCGTACGACCGCAGCCTCGAGCGCGTCGTCAACGACGCCTTCAGCGGTGCACGCCGTTCGCTCAACGTCGAGCAGGACGACACCAGCTGGACCCTCTCCCTGGACGTGCCCGGCCTGTCGCGTGACGACCTCACCATCGGTATCGAAGGCGCCGTGGTCCGCATCGAGAGCAAGGCCGAAGCCAAGCGCCAGTTCAAGGCCGCCTACGAGCTGCCGCTGGACATCGATGTGAGCGCGAGCGATGCCAAGCTCGAGAACGGCGTGCTGACGCTGAAGCTGGGCAAGCAGGTGCCGGTCAGCAACGTCGCGCAACTGACGATCAACTGATCGTCATCCCGCGGCCAGGACCGCGTTGGCCTTGACCAGTTCGGTCATCGGCCAGCGCGGCTTCACGTCGAAGGCGTAGCGCTCGCTCGCCTGCGACAGGCCCGATTGCAGCCGCATCGCCGCGGCCATGGCGATCATGGCGCCGTTGTCGGTGCACAGATGCAGCTCCGGGTAGTGCACGCGCACGCCCCGCTTGGCGCACGCTGCATTCAGCTGTTCGCGCAGCGCCCGGTTGGCGCCCACGCCGCCAGCAACCACGAGACGCTTCAGGCCAGTTTCTTCCAGCGCCTTCATCGACTTCTTCAGCAGCACCTCGACGATGGCCGCCTGCGTCGAGGCAGCGAGGTCGGCCTTGCGCGATTCGAGGTCGACACCGAGCTTTTTCGCCTGGGTGAGCACGGCGGTCTTCAGCCCTGCGAACGAAAAGTCGAGGTCGCCGCTGTGCAACAACGGCCGCGGCAGCTTGAAGGCCGCGGCGTCGCCCTGCTCCGCCAGCTTGGCCAGCCACGGCCCGCCGGGGTAAGGCAAGCCCATCAGCTTCGCGCTCTTGTCGAAGGCCTCACCGGCCGCGTCGTCGATGGTTTCGCCGAGCAGTTCGTAGCGGCCCACACCGTCCACGCGCATGAGCTGGGTGTGACCGCCCGAGACGAGCAGCGCGACGAAAGGGAACTCCGGCGGGTCTTCGCTCAAGAACGGCGACAGCAAATGCCCTTCGAGGTGGTGCACGCCCAGCACCGGCTTGCCCAGCGCCGCGCCCAATGCGCAGGCCACGCCCGCGCCCACCAGCAGCGCGCCGGCCAGCCCCGGCCCCTGCGTGTACGCGACCACGTCGATGTCCTTCAGCGAGCGGCCAGCCTCGGCCATCACCGCATCGGTCAGCGGCAGCACGCGCCGGATGTGATCGCGACTGGCCAGCTCGGGCACCACGCCGCCGTAGGCCTGGTGCATGCTGATCTGGCTGTGCAACGCGTGCGAGAGCAGCATCGGCAGCGCCTGGCCGTGCGATTCGACCAGTGCCACGCCGGTTTCATCGCAAGAAGATTCGATTCCCAACAAAAGCATCGACCGAGTGTAGGTCGCGCCCTGAAACGGGGCACGGATGTTGCTGCATGCCCCTTCCATGAAATCCGGCCTCCGCTTCCTCGTCGCCGCCCGGCGCTGCGAGATCGAAGAACTCGAACAACTGGCGCGCACCAGCGAGTTGGTGGGCGTCATCGGTCGTCTCGTGCACGCGCTGCAGCGCGAGCGCGGGTTGGCGAACGTCTTCATCGCCTCGCGCGGCCAGCGCTTCGCCGCGCAGCGCGCCCAGCAGATCACCGCATCGCAGGCGATCGAGCAGGCGGTCCGTGCCGGCTTCGACGATCTGGCCGGCGACGCGCGCCGCGCCAGCAGCGGCGCGCGCCTGTTCAGCCGCATCGCGTGGGTTCTGCCGGGACTGGACGCATTGCCCGGGCTGCGCCACCGCATCGACGCGCTCGAACTGAACACGGCGCAGGCGACAGCCGCCATGGTCAAGCTCATCGCCGGTCTGCTCGCCGTGGTGTTCGAAGCGGCCGATGGCGCGACCGATCCCGAAATCTCCCGCCTCCTGATCGCGATGTTCAACTTCATGCAGGGCAAGGAGTTCGCAGGCCAGGAACGCGCTTTCGGCGCCGCAGCGTTCTCACTCGGCCGCACCGACGACGCCAGCCGCCAGCAATGGCTGCACCTGATCGAGTCGCAGGAGCGCTGCTTTCAGGTCTTCACCGAGTTTTCCGGCCCCGCACTGGTTGCGCTCTGGCACGAGAGCCAGCCCGACGCCACCGTGGCCGAACTGGAGCGCCTGCGCCGCATGGGCGCCCTGCCCGCGGGCTCGTCGCTTGACCCCGAGCTGAGCCAACCGTGGTTCGACTGCTGCACGCGGCGGATCGACGCAATGAAGACCGTCGAAGAGCATCTGGCCGCCGAGTTGCGCGCGCGCTGCGGCAGCAAGACCGCGCAGGCCCACGCCGAGCTGCGCAAGTACCAGCAGATTCTCGACACCCTGGTGCAGCAATCCGATGGTGCCGCGACCGCCCCCGACGAAGTGTTCTTCGACGACGCGTCCGCTGGTGAGACGTCGCCGGCGCCCGACGCCTCGTACGGCCGCCACCTCGAGCGCTCCGTGCTCGAAATGGTGCAGGAGCAGTCGCAGCGCCTGCAGGCGATGAGCGAGGAGCTCGACACCGTGCGCGCCTCGCTCAACGAGCGAAAGGTGGTCGAGCGCGCCAAGGGCCTCTTGATGGCGCACCGCCGCATGACGGAAGGGGAAGCGCACAAGATGCTGCGCCAGACCGCGATGAACCAGAACCGCCGGCTCATCGACGTGGCCGAATCGGTGCTGGCGATGGCCGACTACCTGCCCGTGGATGGGCCGCGCTGAGCCTTCGGCGCACTCTATTTGGTGCACCGCACAACAAGTGTGCTGCAGCGCGAATCCGGATCAAATCGACCTCCAGCGCTTGGATTGATTGAGTATTCAGCTATCTTTTCGGTAGCGCCCAGCCGCTGATTCTGGTTGGCACGCGCTTTGCAATGAGAGAAGCACGGACCGCAAGGTCTCGAGGCAGGCGGCACCCAATGGCGGGTGTCACCCACCCACCAGGACAAAGGCGTCCTTACCCGCATGGGCTCGTTTTTTTTCGAGCAGCCCGTGCGCGGTGAGGACGCCTTTTTGTTTTTCTGCTTCTTCTTTTTTTCTCACCGGAGTTCCGCCCCATGACCGATGCGCAGACGAAATCCACGCTGAGCCGACGCACCGTACTGAAAACCGCCGCCCTTGGCGCGATCGGGATCGACCCCGCGCTGCGCGCCGCCGTCTGGGCGCAAGGCTCGGACAAGCCCGAGAAAGAAGAAGTCAAGATCGGCTTCATCCCGCTGACCGACTGCGCCAGCGTGGTGATGGCTTCGGTGCTGGGCATCGACAAGAAGTACGGCGTGAAGATCGTGCCGAGCAAGGAAGCAAGCTGGGCCGGCGTGCGCGACAAGCTGGTGAACGGCGACCTGGACTTTGCCCACGTGCTCTACGGCCTGGTCTACGGCGTGCACCTGGGCATCGGCGGCCCGAAGAAGGACATGGCCGTGCTCATGACCCTCAACAACAACGGCCAAGCGATCACGCTGTCGAAGAAGCTGGCCGACAAGGGCGCGGTCGACGGTGCCTCGCTGACCAAGGCGATGGCGGCGGAGAAGCGCGAATACACCTTCGCGCAGACCTTCCCGACGGGCACGCATGCGATGTGGCTCAACTACTGGTTGGCCGCCAACGGCATCAACCCGGTGAAGGACGTGAAGTCGATCGTGGTGCCCCCGCCGCAGATGGTGGCCAACATGCGCATCGGCAACATGGACGGCTTCTGCGTCGGCGAGCCCTGGAACCAGCGCGCGATCATGGACGGCATCGGCATCACCGCCATCACCACGCAGGACATCTGGAAGGACCACCCCGAGAAGGTGCTCGGCACCACGGCCGACTTCGCGAAGAAGTACCCCAACACGGCCCGCGCCGTGACGGCCGCGATCCTGGAAGCGGGCCGCTGGATCGACACCGGCCTGCAGAACAAGAACAAGATGGCCGAGACGATTGCCGAGAAGAGCTACGTCAACACCAGCGTCGACGCGATCAACCAGCGCATCCTGGGCCGCTACACCAACGGCCTCGGCAAGAACTGGGATGACCCGAACCACATGAAGTTCTACAACGACGGTGCGGCCAACTTCCCGTACCTGTCGGACGGCATGTGGTTCCTCACGCAGCACAAGCGCTGGGGCCTGTTGAAGGAACACCCGGACTACCTGAAGGTGGCGACCGAGATCAACCAGATCGAGATCTACAAGCAAGCCGCCACGGCCAGCAAGACGCCGGTGCCCAAGGACACGGTGCGCACCAGCAAGCTGATGGACGGCATCGTGTGGGATGGCAAGAACCCGAAGGCCTACGCCGACGGCTTCAAGGTCAAGGCGTAAGGAGCACGACATGGTCAGCGCCGTCTTCCACTCCCCGCTCGATGCCGTCGCGCCTGCAGCCGCGGCCGAGCACGCGCAAGCCACGCCTGCCGCCACCGCGGCCGCCCGAAAGAGCCCAGAAGCCAAGGCCCGCCGCCCGCTCGATCTGCGCCGCTTCTGGATGCGCCTTCTGGCGCCGCTCGCGGGCTTCGCGCTCCTGGCGCTCATCTGGGAACTGATCGCCGCGCGCAGCGGCGGAACGTTCCCCGGCCCTTGGGAAACCTGGCTGCAGGCAGTCAAGGTGTTCGTCGGCATTCCGGCGGGCTTCGCGATCGGACGCTTCGAGTTCCTTGCGCGCATGTTCAACCCGCTGATCAGCCTCTTGCGCCCTGTGTCGCCGCTGGCCTGGCTGCCGATCGGGCTGCTGGTGTTCAAGGGCGCGAACCCCGCGGCCATCTGGACCATCTTCATCTGCTCGATCTGGCCGATGGTGATCAACACGGCGGTCGGCGTGCAGCGCGTGCCGAGCGACTACATGAACGTCGCCAAGGTGCTGAACCTCAGCGAGTGGAAGATCATCACGAAGATCCTGTTCCCCGCCGTGCTGCCCTACATGCTCACCGGCGTGCGCCTGGCCGTCGGCACCGCCTGGCTGGTGATCGTCGCGGCCGAGATGCTGACCGGCGGCGTCGGCATCGGCTTCTGGGTGTGGGACGAGTGGAACAACCTCAACGTCAA
>SEGS01000114.1 GCA_004210915.1 Variovorax sp.
CGGTGGGGGCATCGGCGCGGGCGGAGGCGCCACGATCACCGGTGGTGCCGGCGGCACGGCTTCACGCACGGGAACACCGGTTTCTCCCATGGAGATCGGGCCCAGGTTGGTGGCTGCCTGCTGGCCAGCGGCCTGTGCAGGTTGGGGGACGCGAAATGTGGGCTCCACACCTTGCGCGATTGCGCTCCCCATGCCCGCCCCGAGGAGGGCGGCCGCCAAAACGGCATAGCATTTTTTCATTTTGTTTCCTTGTCACCGAGTGATTTTTCGGTGCAGGTGAATGCTAGCGGCGTCGCAGCGAGGCAAGCGCGGTCAATGAACCGTTCGCCGGTAGGACAAAAGCGTCAGCGCCGGCAAGCCGAAAACCCGACCCGCCGGCGCCCACCCCGGTCCAGCGTCTGGGACGCTAAGACGCAGGCCCCGTTGTAGCGATCCTTAGCCGATGACGGTGCCGCTCACCTCACCCAGCCCGATCCTGGCGGCGCCGGGCCGTTCGCAATAGCCGCGCAGCGTGAGCGTGTCGCCGTCTTCGAGGAAGGTGCGTTGCTCGCCGTTGGGCAATGTGATCGGCTGCTTGCCGCCCATCGTCAGCTCCAGCAGCGAACCGGCCTGGTCAGCGTCGGCGCCAGAGAGGGTGCCCGACCCCAGCAGGTCGCCGGGCTGCAAGTTGCAGCCGTTCACCGTGTGGTGCGTGACCAGCTGCGCGGCGGTCCAGTAGGCCGCGTGGCTGCTGTTGCCGCGCGTCAGGCGCACGGCAGCATCGCCGGCGGCGCGCATCTTCGCGGTCTGCAGCCAGACCTCGAGCGTGATGTCGAGCGCGCCGGCTTCGCGGTTGGCGGCGCCATCGAGGTAGGCCATCGGTTGCGGATCGCCGGCCGCGCGCACGAAGGGGGCGCGAAATGGCGCCAGTGCTTCCATCGTCACGATCCAGGGCGACAGCGTGCTCGCGAAGTTCTTGGCAAGGAAGGGGCCGAGCGGCTGGTATTCCCAGGCCTGCAGGTCGCGCGCCGACCAGTCGTTGAGCAGCGTCACGCCGAACAGGTGCTGCTCGGCATCCGCGATGTCGATGGGCTCACCGAGCGCGTTGCCGCGGCCGATGAGAAAACCGAGCTCGAGTTCGTAGTCGAGCCGCTTCGACGGGCCGAAGCTGGGCTCGGCGGCGTCGGGCGCCTTCGTCTGGCCCTTCGGCCGCTTGAAGGTCTGCCCGCTGACGCCGATGGACGACGCGCGGCCGTGGTAGCCGATGGGCACCCACTTGTAGTTGGGCATCAGCGGCTGGTCGGGCCTGAACAGCTTGCCGACCGTGGTGGCGTGATGGATGCCGGTGTAGAAGTCGGTGTAGTCGTGGATGCGGCAAGGCACTGTCAGCTCGACGGCGGACTGCGCGTACATCGCCAGTTC
Organism: Variovorax sp.; assembly: GCA_004210915.1. Taxonomy (GTDB): domain Bacteria; phylum Pseudomonadota; class Gammaproteobacteria; order Burkholderiales; family Burkholderiaceae_C; genus Variovorax. The sequence goes on from SEGS01000114.1 coordinate 1,402, forward strand.
CCACTCGCTCTTCTTCGGGCTGCCTTCGCGCAAGCCCTCGGAAAGCCCTTGGCGCAGCGCCTGCCGTTCGGAGGGGTGCGACGCCATCAGCCGGTTCATGTCGGCGTGGTCGACGATCTTCGCGGCACGCAGGTCGAGCACCTGGTCGCCGATGGCCACGCCGATGCGGAAGTCCTCGTCGGTGCCGGCGGGCCGGAAGCGACCGAGCGGCAGGTTCTGGACCGGGAAATCGGCGCCGGTGAGGTTGGCCGATTCGACCCAGCTGCGCAGCGCCGGGTCGTGGGTTTCGTCGATCGTGTTCATGGTTGGTACTTGTCTTTCAGGCCGGCCCAGCAGTCGGCGTAGTCGGTGTCGAGCGCCGCGCTCTGCAGGGCGAACGGCGTGGGGATGAAACGGTAGCGGCTCTCGAACATGAAGGCCAGCGTGTTGTCGAGCTTCTGCGGCTGCAGCGTGCTGTGGCTGGCCTTCTCGAAGGCCTCTTCGTCGGGGCCGTGCGGGACCATGCAGTTGTGCAGGCTGGCACCGCCGGGCTTGAAGCCGCCGGGCTTGGCGTCGTACTCGCCCAGCACGAGCCCCATGAACTCGCTCATCAGATTGCGGTGGTACCACGGCGGACGGAAGGTGTCTTCCATCACCAGCCAGCGCGGCGGGAAGATCACGAAGTCGCAGTTGGCGGTGCCGGGCGTGTCGCTCGGCGACGTGAGCACCGTGAAGATCGAGGGGTCCGGATGATCGAAGCTGATCGAGCCGATGGTCATGAAGTTCGCGGTGTCGTACTTCACCGGGGTCAGGTTGCCGTGCCATGCGACGACATTGAACGGCGACTGCTTCATCGGTGCGCGCCAGAAACGCCCGCCCGATTTCTTGATGAGCTCATAGCCACCGCCGGCGCCCTCGCCTTCTTCGAAAGCCGCCACGGGCGCCAGGAAATCGCGCGCATTCGCAAGGCCGTTGGAGCCGATCGGGCCGAGTTCGGGCAGCCGGAATTGCGCGCCGTAGTTCTCGCAGACATAACCGCGCGACAGGCCCTTGCCCTCCTCCGAGTCCGGCAACGCGACCTTGAACACAACACCGCGCGGCAGCAGCGCGATCTCGCCTGGCTTGACCTCGAGCACGCCCATCTCGGTCGTGATGCGAAGCCGTCCCTGTTGTGGCACCACGAGCAGTTCGCCGTCGGCATTGACGAAGGCGCGCCGGTCCATGGAGCGGTTGGCCAGGTACATCAGCGCGCCGATGCCGACCTGCGCCTCGGCATCGCCGTTGGCCGCGAGGGTGTGCATGCCGTCGACGAAATCGGCGTCGACGCTGGCCAGCGGCAGCGGGTGCCAGCGCATCGGTTCGGGCGGCAGCGCCACGCTGCGGTCGGCACCGGTGGCCCAGTGCGCCTGCACGTGCGGCGCGTAGCGGCCCGACACCACCGAGGGCTGGCGCCGGTACATCCAGGTGCGGCGGTTCTCGTGACGTGGCGCCGTGAATGCAGTGCCCGAGATCAGCTCGGGGTAGAGGTCGAAGGGCGCGCGCTGCGGGCTGTTGCGGCCTTTCGGCAAGGCGCCGGCCACGGCCTCGGTCGCGTGCTCGTTGCCGAAGCCGCTCTGGTAGCGCAGTTCGCCGGCGGATGCGGGGTTCATGGTGTGTTCTCCGGTTTCTGAAAGGACGGCGCTCACGCGCGCGCCGCCGCGAGGGCCTGGCGCAGCACGGAGAGCGAACCGATGTGGTTGGCAAGCACCAGCACCAGGCGCGCGTTGAAAGCGTGGCTCTCGTCGGTCGAAAGGTTCTGGTGCGCTTCGATCAACGACTCGTAGAAATCGTCGGGGGCTTCGAGGTGCGCAGCGGTGATCAGTGGGGTGTCGTTCATGACGCGGTCTCCATCGTCGCGGATCTGGCGAGCGCCCGGTCGACCGCCGCGCACAACGCTGCCGCCGTCGGCTGTCGCCAGCGCGCGCACACATGCTGATCGGGCCGCAGAAGATACACAGTGCCCGGCCGCGCGTCGTAGCGCTGCGCGGCCAGCGCGCCTTCCGCGGTGACAGGCACCCGCACCACGTGCAAGGCCAGACCGCTTTGCTCGATGGCCTGCAGGCTGGTGCGCGCTTCGTCGTCATTGCCGAACACGAGCGCGCTGAAGCCCGGTCCACCGCACTGGCGCAGCAGCCAGCCGGCGTGGCCCCCGGCATCGACGACCGGCGCATCGGCCGCCACCGCGCCCGGCACCATCGCGCCGGCGAAGGGCTCGGCATCGGGGGTGCCCAGCGGCGATGCAGCGAGCACGGCAGGCACCGAGAGCCGGCCGCTGTTGACCAATGCCCGGGCAAACGCATGGCGCCGGCTCAGCGCCAGCACAGCATCGCGGAACAGGCGGCTGACCTCGCTCTTGGGCGTGATGAAGTCGGTCGCGCGGGTGGAGTGGCGGATGTTCTCGTCGGCCGCGAACTCGCGTTCGCTCGCGTAGCTGTCGAGCAGCGCCTCGGCCGCGGCATCTTGCGCCTCGCCGTTGAGCACGGCGGCCAGCTTCCAGCCGAGGTTGTCGGCGTCCTGCACGCCCGAGTTCGCACCGCGCGCGCCGAAGGGCGACACGCCGTGCGCCGAATCGCCCGCGAACAGCACGCGACCGTGCCGGAAGCGCTGCATGCGCTGGCAGGCGAAGGTGTAGACGCTGGCCCAGCCGATGGTGAACTGCGCGGCCCCGAAACCGATGCTGTCGAGCAGCGCGCGCACGCGCGGCGTGATGCGTTCGGGCTGGCGCTCGGCCACCGGGTCGGCATCCCAGCCCAGCTGGAAATCGATGCGCCACATGCCGTCGGCCTGCTTGTGCAGCAGCACGCTCTGGCCGGGGTGGAACGGCGGGTCGAACCAGAAGCGGCGCTCGGTCGGCAGGTCGGCATCGGTCTGGATGTCGGCGATCAGGAAGCGGTCGCGGAAGACGCGGCCGGTCGCCTCCTGCCCGAGCAGTTGCCGCAGGTTCGAGCGCGAGCCATCGCATGCGCCGACGTAAGCGGCCGCGAGCTGGTAATCGCCATCGGGCGTCTCGATGGTGAGCAGCGCGTGGTCAGCGCGCTGCTCGACGCCCGTCACCTTGTTGTTCCAGCGGATGTCGATCAGCGGCAACTGCGCGGCACGCTCTGCGAGGTAGCCCTCAACGTAGTACTGCTGCAGGTTGATGAAGGCCGGCCGCTCGTGGCCCGCTTCCGGCAGCAGATTGAATTCGTACACCTGCTCATCGTGGAAAAACACGCGGCCGACGTTCCACGACACGCCTTTGTCGACCATGCGCTGGCCGCAGCCGAGGCGGTCGAACACTTCGAGCGTGCGCTTGGCGAAGCAGATGGCGCGCGAACCGGTCGACAGCGTGCAGTCGTTGTCGAGCAGCACGACCGGCACGCCGCGCTGCGCGAGGTCGATGGCCAGCGTGAGGCCAACCGGGCCGGCGCCGACGACCACGACCGGATGGCGTATGGGCGCGTCCGCTGGCGCGTCCTGGTCGGCGTGGCGGCGGTACGCGAAGCGCAGGGACTGGTAATCGACAGTCACGGCGGTCGTCATGCTCAGCTCTCGAGCGCTTTCCACATCTCCACATCCCGCTCGGCCGTCCAGATGCGCGGATCGGTGTACTGCGTGGCTTCGTCGTAGCAGCGCGTCACATCGAACGGCATGCAGTGGTCGAAGATCACCCAGTGGCCGTACTTGGGCTTCATCGCCGCAAAGGTGTCCTTGTAGACCGCATTCAGGTCCTTGCCGGCTGCCACGCCCTTTTGCACATTGGCATAGACATCGGCGATGAACTCGCGTGTTTCCTGCAGGCCCTTGGCCACGTCTTCGGGCGTGGTGAGCGCCGCGCCGCGGCCCGGCACCAGGGCTTTGGGCTTGAGCGCGGCCAGGTTGTCCAGGGTCTGGGGCCAGTCCTTGAAGTAGGCATCGCCCGCGTACGGGGTGGCGCCGAATTCGACCAGGTCACCCGAGAGCAGGGCCTGCTCGCCGGGCAGCCAGACGATGGTGTCGCCCTTGGTGTGGCCGCG
>SEGS01000060.1 GCA_004210915.1 Variovorax sp.
TGCGCCGCGAAGGCTTCGTTGAGTTCGATGACGTCCATCTGGTCGATCGTGAGACCGGTGAGCGCCAGCACCTTCTGGGTGGCGGGCGCCGGGCCGATGCCCATGACGCGCGGTGCCACACCGGCCGTCGCCATGCCGACCACGCGGGCGCGCGGTGTGAGGCCGTTCTTCGCGGCGGCGGATTCGCTGGCCAGCAGCAGCGCGACGGCGCCGTCGTTCACGCCGCTGGCATTGCCCGCCGTCACGGTGCCATCCGGGCGCACGATGGGCTTGAGCTTGGCCAGCGCCTCGAGCGTGGTGTCGCGCGGATGCTCATCCTTGCTGACGACGATGGCGTCGCCCTTCTTCTGCGGCACGGTCACGGGTGTGATCTCGGCATCGAAGAAGCCGGACTTCTGCGACGCGACGGCGCGCTGTTGCGACGCGAGCGCCATGCGGTCTTGCGCTTCCCGCTCGATCTTGTAGTCGATCGCGACGTTCTCTGCCGTCTCGGGCATCGAGTCGACGCCGTACTGCGCCTTCATCAGCTTGTTGACGAAGCGCCAGCCGATGGTGGTGTCGTACACCGCGTTGCTGCGGCTGAAAGCCGACTCGGCTTTGGGCATCACGAAAGGCGCGCGGCTCATGCTCTCGACCCCACCGGCGATCATGAGGCCCGCTTCGCCGGCCTTGATGGCGCGTGCCGCCGTCCCGACCGCATCGAGGCCCGAACCGCATAGGCGGTTGAGCGTGGCACCGCCCAGTTCCAGCGGCAGGCCCGCGAGCAACGCCGACATGCGCGCCACGTTGCGGTTGTCCTCGCCGGCCTGGTTGGCGCAGCCGTAGATGACGTCGCTGACGGCTTGCCAGTCGACGTTCTTGTTGCGTTCCATCAGCGCCTTGAGCGGGATGGCGCCGAGGTCGTCGGTGCGCACGCTGCTGAGGGCCCCGCCGTAGCGGCCGAAGGGCGTGCGGATGGCGTCGCAAATGAAGGCTTGGTTGGTCATGTGTGTGGTCTCTTTGGAAAAAGGTTCAGGCGGCGATCGGCAGGCCGACCAGCTTCTCGAGGTCGGCGTGGTCGAGGCCGTCGACCTTGTCGATCAGCTTCAGGCCAGCGGGCGTGCATTCCAGCGTAGCGAGGTCGGAATACACGCGCTTGACGCATGCGATGCCCGTCAGCGGGTAGGTGCATTGCGCGACCAGCTTGCTCGCGCCCTGCTTGGTCAAGAGGTCCATCATCACCCAGGTCTGCTTGGCGCCGATGGCCAGGTCCATGGCCCCGCCGACCGCGGGAATCGCATCTTTCTCGCCCGTGTGCCAGTTCGCCAGATCGCCGGTCGCCGACACCTGGAAGGCGCCGAGCACGCAGATGTCCAGATGCCCGCCGCGCATCATCGCGAAGCTGTCGGCGTGATGAAAGTACGAGCCGCCCGGCAGCAGCGTGACGGGTTGCTTGCCGGCGTTGATGAGGTCGTAGTCTTCCTCGCCGGCCGCGGGCGCCGGGCCCATGCCGAGGATGCCGTTCTCGCTTTGCAGGATCACTTCGCGGCCGGCCGGCAGGTGGTTGGCGACGAGCGTCGGCTGGCCGATGCCGAGGTTGACGACGGCGCCATCGAAGATGTCTTGTGCGACACGCGCAGCGAGTTGGTCCTTGGTGCGGCGTTGGTACGTGACGGTGGTGTTGCTCATGTTCATGCTGCCTTCTTGAAGCCGCCGGCTTGTGTTGCCACTCTGTCGATCTTCACGACCTGGTGCACGAAGATGCCCGGCGTCACGATGGTCTCGGGGTCGAGCGACCCGAGGTCGGCAATCTCGTGCACGGTCGCAATGGTCTTCTTCGCCGCCATGGCCATCACCGGGCCGAAGTTGCGTGCGGCCTTGCGATACACCAGGTTGCCCCAGCGGTCGCCGCGCTCGGCCTTGATGAGCGCCACGTCGCCGTGGATCGGGTACTCGAGCACGTAGTTCTTGCCTTCGATTTCGCGCGTCTCGCGGTCGCCCGCCAACTGCGTGCCAAAGCCGGTCGGACAGAAGAAGGCGCCGATGCCCGCGCCCGCCGCGCGGATGCGCTCGGCCAGGTTGCCTTGCGGCACCAGTTCGAGCTCGAGCTTGCCGGCGCGGTAGAGGCCGTCGAACACCTGGCTGTCGGCCTGGCGCGGGAAGCTGCAGATGATCTTGCGCACGCGGCCGGCCTTCAGCAGTGCGGCGAGCCCCGCTTCGCCGTTGCCCGCGTTGTTGTTGACCACCGTCAGATCTTTGGCGCCCTGTTCGATCAGGCCGTCGATGAGTTCGCCGGGGATGCCGGCGGTGCCGAACCCGCCAATGAGGACGGTCGAGCCGTCCCGGATGTCCGCCATCGCGTCGGCGATGGAGCGGGCGATCTTGTCGATCATGTGGATTTGTCTCCTGCTTATTGAGGGAAATCACCGAGTTCATCTTCTCGGCATCTGCACGCAGTTTGTTCGTATATCGAACGTTTGTTCTTATAATGAATTCTAGGAGATCAGCGCGACCATGGCAAGCCACCCGAACATCGACGACGTCCCCCGCCCGGGCGACAGCTACGTGCAGTCCTTCGCGCGCGGGCTGGGCGTGATCCGCTCGTTCAGCGCGAGCGCGCCGCGGCAGACGCTGAGCGAGGTCGCGGCCGCGAGCGGCCTGACGCGCGCGGGGGCTCGGCGCATCCTGCTCACGTTGCAGACGCTCGGCTACGTGGAAAGCGACGGCAAGCTCTTCAGCCTCACACCGCGCATCCTCGACCTGGGCTTTGCGTATCTGTCGTCAATGCCGATCTGGAACTTGGCTGAGCCTGTCATGCAGTCGCTGGTCGACAAGGTCCACGAGTCCTGTTCGGCCGCCGTGCTCGAAGGCGATGACATCCTTTACGTGCTGCGCGTTCACACGCAGAAGATCATGAGCATCTCGCTCGGGGTCGGCTCGCGCCTGCCGGCGTATTGCACGTCGATGGGCCGCGTGCTGCTGGCGGGCCTGGGCGACGACGCGCTCGCCGCGCAACTGGCACGCATGCCGCTCGATGCACGCACGCGCCGCACGGTCACTGACCGCGCGCAGTTGCACAAGCTCGTCGTGCAGACACGCGCGCAGGGCTGGTGCCTGGTCGATCAGGAACTCGAGGAGGGGCTGATCTCGATGGCCGCGCCGGTGCTGAACCGCGCGGGGCGCGTGGTGGCCGCGCTCAACGTCAGCGGGCAGGCCAACCGCACCAGCGCGAAGGTCATGCGCGACACAATGCTGCCGGCCCTGCTGGAGGCCGCGGCCGCGGTGTCGCGCAGCGTCGCCGTGGCGGGCCGTTGACCCTGAGTGCCGACGACGGGCGATGGTGCTAGCCTTCACCCACCATGTTCAATCCTTCTCCTGAAGACGTGCGTCGCTTCTTTTGCGGCGTGTACGCCAAGAGCCGCGCCGGCCAGCCGCTCGAAGCACTGGAAACCATCGCCGCCGGCTGGATCGACCACCACCCCGAGTACCACGCCGACCTGGCCGATGCCGACGCCGCAGTGGCCCGCGTGTACGACGGAAAGGACGGGCGCGAGAATCCGTTCCTTCACCTGTCCATGCACCTGTCGATCAGCGAGCAATGTTCGATCGACCAGCCGCGCGGCATCCGCCAGGCGGTCGAGCTGCTGGCCGCACGGCGCGACTCGCTGCTCGTTGCCCACCACGAGGCGATGGAGTGCCTCGGCCGGATGATGTGGGAGAGCCAGCGCGCGGGCCGCGCGCCGGACGGCGACGCCTACATTGCCTGCGTGCAGCGGCGGGCCACGCAGGACTGACCCCCAGGCTGCGCGCACTTCGTGTCGCTTCGCCACCCCCCTTGCAGGAGGCCGCACCAGCGGCCCGGCGAAGCCGGTTCCGCGGTGCGTCTGGACTGAAGCCCTACCCGCGAGCGCGCTTGAGCACCGTGGTCTGGCGCTTGGCAGCGTCGCGCAACAGGCCGACCATCGCGCTGCGCAGCGCCGACGGCTCGGCATCGCTGCGCAGCAGCAGGCCCACCGGCTCTTCGGTACCGGTCGTGGCGATCGGCAGGCGCACGAGCCGACCGTCGACCAGATCGCTCCGCGCGGCGCCCAGTGGCGTGATCCACACCGCGTCGGACAGCGCGACCAGCGCGCGGGCCACCGACACGTCGAGCGTCTGCAGCGCATGGGTGGGGAGCGCGAGGCCCAGCGTCGACAGGAAGCTCTCGGTGTTGTGTCGCGGGATCGTGCCTTCGCTGTAGACCACCAGCGGATAGCCCAGCACCGCCGGCACCGAGATGCCACGCCGCGCCAGCGGGTGGCCCGCGCGCGCCACGAAAGCGAGCGGCTCGGTGTGCAGCAGTTCGAAGCTCAACCCACCCATCCATTTCGGATCGCTCATGCGGCCGACCACGAGATCGAGCTCACCGGCGCGCAACCCGTCGAGCAGCACGGCGTTGGCCGCGCTCTGCACCTGCACCTGGACCGCCGGCCAGTGCGAACGGAATCGCGCCAGCGCCGCCGGCAGCAACGCCGGTGCGACGCTGGGCAAGGCGCCGATGCGCAGCCGCTCCAGCCGGCCGGCCGCCGCGGGCGCCATCGCTTCGGCGCCCGCGTCCAGCGCGTCCAGCACGCGCAAGGCATGGGCAAGCAGCTGCTCGCCCGCGGCCGTCAGCCCCTGCACGCCGCGCCGGCCCGCGCCGCCGCGGTCGACCAGCCGGTGCCCGGCCAGGGCCTCGAGCTCGGCCAGCGTCTTGGACATGGCCGGCTGGCTCAAGGCCAGGCGCTCCGCCGCGCGCGCCAGATGCCGCTCCTGCGCGACTGCAACGAAGCAGCGCAGGTGCCGCAACTGCACGCTGCGAACGAAGGACGCGGCCGGGTCGGCTGGGTTTTTCAATTACTTCTGCTGATGTGATTTCGATGATTCTTCAATTTACATCATCCAATGCGCCCCCTACAGTCGTCGCTCCCCACATCACACCAAAGTCTGGAGACACCTTGCCGACATCCCCCACCGCACCGCTCGCGACGCTGGCGCCGCGCGACTGGAAGAGCCATCCGTCGTACATCTACCCTGGCTACAAATCGACCGTGAAGCGCGGCCCGCTGCAGCCGCTGATCCCGCTGAAGGCCTCGCTCGGCGAACTGCAGCAGCCGGTGTACGGCCACAGCAGCATCGGTGCGCTCGACCACGATCTCACGCGCAATGCGCGCCGCAATGGCGAGCCGATCGGCGAACGCATGATCCTCACCGGCCAGGTGCTCGACGAGCGCAAGCGCCCGGTCGCCAACACGCTGGTCGAGTTGTGGCAAGCCAACGCGTCGGGCCGCTACGTGCACAAGGTCGACCAGCACGATGCGCCGCTCGACCCCAACTTTCTGGGCGCAGGGCGTTGCCTGACCGACAGCGAAGGCCGCTACCGTTTCCTGACCATCAAGCCGGGTGCCTACCCATGGGGCAATCACCCCAACGCCTGGCGGCCGCAGCACATTCACCTGTCGCTGTTCGGCCAGCACTTCGGCAGCCGCCTGGTCACGCAGATGTACTTTCCCGGCGACCCGCTGATGCAGTACGACCCGATGGTCACGGGCACGCCCGAGCGCTACCGCAACCGGCTGGTGGCCGACTTCAGCCTCGACGTCACCGAAGAGGGCTACGCGCTCGGCTACGAATTCGACATCGTGCTGCGCGGCGCCGATGAAACCCCGTTCGAGACCCGCTGAGGAAACCCGCACCATGATGAGCGCACTGCAGGCCGACTTCGGCCAGACCCCTTCCCAAACCGTGGGCCCCTACTTCGCGTACGGTTTGACCGCGACCCAGTACGGCTACGACTTCGACCAGCCCTTCGATGCCGTGCTGGCCCTGGACAACGCCACCGGTGAGCGCATCCGGCTCGAGGGCCGAGTGATCGACGGCGACGGCAACCCCATCGGCGATGCGCTGGTCGAGATCAGCCAGCCTGATGGCGAAGGCCGCTACCCACAGACGGTCGACGAAGCGCAGGCCATGGGCTTTCGCGCCTTCGGCCGGGCAGGCACGGGCACCGATGCACAGCACCGCTTCGTGTTCCACACGGTCAAGCCCGGCGCCGAGCGCGCGGGCGAGGCGCCGCACGTCAACGTGATCGTGCTGATGCGCGGCCTGTTGCTGCACGCGTTCACCCGCATCTACTTCAGCGACGAAGCGAAGGCCAATGCCGCCGACGCCGTGCTGCAAAGCGTGCCGGCCGAGCGGCGCGCCACGTTGATCGCGCAGCGCCTCGAGACCGGCGGGGTCGTGAGCTACCGCATCGACATTCGCATGCAAGGCGAGGGCGAGACGGTCTTCTTCGACGTCTGAGCGCCATCGGAGCGCCCATGAAAAAGCCCGCACGATGCGGGCTTTTTGTTGAACCGGTTTGCGCCCGTTTCTCGCGCCTTGGTCCTCGCGCCTTACTTGGCGGCCGACCGGTGGATCACCGGCTCCGGCACGGTCTTCAGTTCGCCCGGCAGCGAGCTGATGTACTTGGCCAGTTCTTTCAACTCGGCATTGGTGAACTTCTTGGCCTGACCCGCCATCACGCCGTTCGAACGGCCGAGGTTGGCGTTTCGCTCGGTCTTGTAGGACTTCAAGGCGACAAAGAGGTAATCGGCATGCTGGCCTGCGAGCTTGGGCACGGTGCCGTCGTTCGGCGTGTTGAAGTTGGCGCCGTGGCAGGTGATGCAGGTGTTGGCCGCGTCACGACCGATCAGCGCCTGAACACGTTCGCTCGGCGCCCTGGCTGCAGCGGCCGGCGGCGCGCCACCTTCCTTCAGGCCCTGCACGCTGTAGTAGGCGGCGAGGTCGGCGATGTCCTGCTCGGTGAGCGTGTCGGCGATGGCGCGCATCGTCGGATGCTTGCGGTCGCCGGTCTTGTAGGCATTGAGTGCCGAGGAAATGTAGGTGGCGCTCTGGCCCGCGATCATCGGCACCTTGTGGATCTCGGGGAAGCTCGCCTGGTAGCCCAGGATGCCATGGCAACCCACGCACATCGCCGTTTTCTTGGCACCCTCTTCGACCTTGCCGGAGACTGTCTGGGCTTGGGCCGAGACCGTCACGCAAGCGACAGCGAGGGCAAACATCGTGGTCAACAACTTGTTCATTTTGCGCGCACAATCTCGTGGAGATACAGGTTTCCTATCAGCATTCGATTATATGCGGGGGCTCTCCGAAACCCCGCCAGCCAGCACCCGCAGTGCTCGCTGTTCAGCCGAATGTGTCTTCCCATCCACTCCGCCGTCCACGTCATTTCATGAAATTCCAGGGTTCAGACAACTACGTCGCCACACAGGATCTGATGCTCGCGGTCAATGCCGCCATCACACTCAAGCGCCCGCTGCTCGTCAAGGGCGAACCCGGCACCGGCAAGACCATGCTGGCCGAGGAAGTGGCCGAGGCATTGAAGTTGCCGCTGCTCCAGTGGCACATCAAGTCGACCACCAAGGCGCAGCAGGGTCTCTACGAATACGACGCCGTGAGCCGGCTGCGGGATTCGCAATTGGGCGACGAGCGCGTCAAGGACATTCAGAACTACATCGTCAAGGGCGTGTTGTGGCAAGCCTTCACGGCCGACGAGCCGGTGGCACTGCTGATCGATGAAATCGACAAGGCCGACATCGAATTCCCCAACGACCTCTTGCGCGAAATCGACCGCATGGAGTTCTACTGCTACGAGACACGCGAACTCATCCGCGCCAAGCACCGGCCGGTGGTGTTCATCACCTCGAACAACGAGAAGGAATTGCCCGACGCGTTCCTGCGCCGCTGCTTCTTCCACTACATCAAGTTTCCCGACGCGGCGACGATGAAGCAGATCGTCGACGTGCACTTCCCCGGCCTCAAGCATGAGTTGCTCACGGCCGCGATGAAGACTTTCTACGACGTGCGCAACCTGCCCGGCCTGAAGAAGAAGCCGTCGACCTCTGAATTGCTCGACTGGCTCAAGCTGCTCGTGGCCGAAGACATCCCGGTCGAAGCGCTGCACAGCAAGGACGACAAAGTGGCGGTGCCGCCGCTGGTCGGCGCCCTCCTCAAGAATGAACAGGATGTGACGCTGTTCGAGAAGCTGGTCTTCATGCAGCGCAACAACCGATGACGCCATCTCAGCACCCGACCTCGCAGCTGCTTCTGCTGGGCGTTGGCCAGGCGATCGGCTTCGTGGTCGGCGCTTTGCTCGGTCGCTGGCTCGGCCTGCTTCTGGGCTTCGATGCGCTGGCAGAGGGTTACACCAACCAGGTCATGGTCGGCATCGTGTTGATCGCGATCGGCGGTGGTGGCGGCGTGCAGCTGGCCCGCGCGCTGTACAAGCGCAAGTACGGCGATCCGCGGGTCTGACCATGGCCTTCGTCGAACCCGTCACCTTGTACGCGCGCGGTGTCGCGCTGGTGCCGCTGGCACTGAATCATGAAGAGGGTCTGCGCAGCGCCGCCGCCGATGGCGAACTCTGGCAGTTGCGCGTCACGTCGGTGCCGGCCCCGGAGGAAACGCGCGGCTACATCGAAGCCGCGTTGAAGATGCGCGAGGAAGGCCACCGCTTCGCCTTCGCGGTAACCGATGAGGCCACGGGCGAAGTGTTGGGCAGCACCAGCTTCCACGACATCCTGCCGTCCGTGAAGCGGGTCGAGATCGGCTACACCTGGTACGCCAAACGCTGCCAGCGCACCCACATCAACACCACCTGCAAGCTGCTGATGCTCACGCACGCCTTCGACACGCTCGGCTGCAAGGTCGTGGGCTGGCGCACCGACAATTTCAACTTCGCGTCGCAGCAGGCCATCGAGCGGCTCGGCGCAAAGAAGGACGGCGTGATCCGCGGCCACGCGATGCGACGCGATGGCACCATCCGCGACACGGTGATGTACAGCCTGACCGCGGGTGAATGGCCCGAGGTGAAGGCGCAGCTGCTCTATCTGCTGGACAAGCCCCGGCCACCTGTTGCCGTCAAGGAGTGACGCCCATGCTGATCGACTTTTTCTACACGTTGCGCTCGGCCAAACTGCCGGTGTCGGTGAAGGAATACCTGGTGTTGCTCGAGGCGCTGAAGGCCGATGTGGTCGGCCCCAACTCCGACGGCGCTTATGGCATTGACGACTTCTATTACCTGAGCCGCACCGCGCTGGTGAAGGACGAGAAGCACTACGACAAGTTCGACCGCGCTTTCGCGAGCTACTTCAAGGGCGTGGAGATGCTCACGGACTTCACCAAGGAAGTCCCGCTCGACTGGTTGCGCAAGACGCTGGAGCGTGAGTTCACGGCCGAAGAAAAAGCCAAGATCGAGAAGATGGGTTGGGACGAGCTCATGGAGACGCTGAAGAAGCGCTTCGAGGAGCAGAAAGAACGCCACGAGGGCGGCAACAAGTGGATCGGCACGGGCGGCACCTCACCTTTCGGCCACGGCGGCTACAACCCGCAGGGCATCCGCATCGGCGGCGCTGGCAAGAACAAGAGCGCGGTGAAGGTGTGGGACCAGCGTGCCTACAAGGATTACGACGACAACCAGGAACTGGGCACGCGCAACATCAAGATGGCGCTGCGCAAGCTGCGCAAGTTCGCGCGCGAAGGCCATGAGGACGAGCTGGACCTTGACGAAACCATCAACAAGACGGCCGCCAACGCCGGCTACCTGGACATCAAGATGCGGCCCGAGCGCCACAACAACGTCAAGGTGCTGTTGCTCATGGACGTGGGCGGCACGATGGACGAGCACATCCAGCGCGTCGAAGAACTGTTCTCGGCCGTGAAGACCGAGTTCAAGCACCTGGAGTTCTATTACTTCCACAACTGCGTCTACGACTTCATGTGGAAGAACAACAAGCGCCGCTTTTCTGAGAAGTTCGCCACCTTCGACATCCTGCGCAAGTACAACAAGGACTACAAGCTGATCTTTGTTGGCGACGCGACGATGAGCCCTTACGAGATCCTGCAGCCGGGCGGCAGCGTCGAATACAACAACGAAGAGGCCGGCGCCGAGTGGATGCAGCGCCTGACCCATGCCTTCCCGAAGTTCGCCTGGATCAACCCCGAGCCGCAGGGCGTCTGGCAGTACCGCCAGAGCATCGCGGTCATGCAGCAGTTGGTGTCCAACCGCATGTACCCGCTGACGCTCAAGGGACTCGAAGAGGCCATGCGCCTGCTGTCCAAGTAGGTCGCGCCGGTCGGCGGGTCTGCGGATCACGCGACCGTTTGACGATTTGTTGACAAAAAACGGCTGCGCAGGCCAGTTTCGCCTTACATTTGGAACTTAAGGATTACTTTTCCCTACATCCGAATTCTCAGCGTTTCCGCAGCCATGTCCGCCCTTTTGTCCGTGCCTCTTGAAGCGTGGTCTGCACCACCGGCGGACGACGCACCGGCCGCCGTCGCCGTGCCGCAAGGCGATTTCATCAGCATCCGCGGCGTGCAACTGCCCTTGGCCGATCTGGTGGACCGGCGCCTGTTCACCCCCGAAGAACGGGTCCGACTGCGCGCGCAGTTGCTCCAGGCGCAACCCTTTCCCCATCTCGTGCTCGACGATGTGTTTTCGCCCGCTTTGCTGGCGCTGGTGGCGCAAGAGTTCGACGACCCGTCGGGCAGCCGCTGGAAGGAAATGAAGACGCGCTACGAATCGACCCGCCGCACGGTCGCGGGCGCCGCGCTGGGGCCGGCCACGCAACTCTATTTCGACATCGTCCATTCCGGCTGGTTCACCGAGTGGGTGTCGGAGATCACTGGCGTGCCCTACCTGCTCCCCGACCCGAAGCTGTATGGCGGCGGTCTGCACGAAAGCCGCACCGGCGCCACCTTTGCCGTGCACCGCGACTTCGCCCGCCACGCGCACATCGGGCTCAAGAACGAGATGGTGTTCATCACCTACCTGAACAAGGGATGGGACCCGGCTTGGGGCTCGGCGCTCGAGCTTTGGGACCACCAGCGCCAGCATTGCGTCACCACCGTGCAGCCGGAGTTTGGCCGCACGGTCCTGCTGCCGCACGGGCCCGTGAGCTACCACGGCCACACCCGGCCGCTGCAAGCGCCCGACAACCGGCCAAGGCGCTCCGTGGCGGCCTACTTCTACACCAGCCCGGTGGCCAATCAACCGGTCGATCTCGAAGCCGTCTCGGTGTTCATGCGCATCCATCGCATCGACCGGGCCAAGGCCATGGCCCGCATGATGCTGCCGCCGGTGTTGTGGTCGGCCGCGCGCCGGCTCGTCCGGCGCCGCTGACCCGACGGCGCACCGATGCCCGGGCATGCCGGGCGTGTATGGCGCTGCTGTCAGAATGAACCTGATGCACAGGGTGGTTCCCTTCTTTTCGCCGGCGCGGATGCCGGCATTGTTTTTTGTAGCGCTGCTCTTTTTGCAAGGCTGCAGCTTGCTTCCACGCGCGCAGGAGGCCGGTCCGGCCGGCGCTGCCCCGGTCGCGAGTGCTGGCGCGGCCGACGATCGCAAGGGGGCCGACGGCAAGCGCCGCGATGCCTTCACGGTCGACGTGCGCGGCCCCGAAACGGCGCGCGAATACCTTGCCCTGCACCTCGAAATCCAGCGGTACCGCCAGGTCGACGATCTCGGTGCGGCCGAGTTGTCGCGCCTGATGGTGGCGGCCGAGGCTAACGCCCGGGAGCTGCTCGGCACGCTGGGGTACTTCACGCCCACCCTCACGCTCGAACTCAACGAGACGCCCACGGCGGACAAGGCGCCGCGCGAGGTCGTGATCACGGTCGAGCCCGGCGAACTCACGCGCGTGAGCACCGTGCAGATCGGCTTCGCCGGCGCCATCGCAACCGACCCTGCCGCCGAGGCCCAGCGTGACGCGATCCGCGTTGACTGGCCCCTGCGCGCCGGCGAGACATTCACCCAGTCGGCGTGGGACGGCGCCAAGTCGGCCACGCTGCGCAAGCTGGCGGCCAGGCGCTACCCGACCGGGCGCATCGCCGAAAGCCGCGCCGAGGTCGATGCCGACCGGCAGGAAGCCCGGCTGACGCTGGGCTACGACTCCGGCCCCGCCTACAAATTCGGGCCGCTGCTGGTGCGCGGCAGCGAGCGCTACGACCCCGACGCCGCGCGGCGCATCGCCAACGTGCCGACCGGCACCGACTACGACCAGCAAAAGCTGCTCGATGCGCAGCAGCGCCTGGCCAGCAGCGGCTACTACGACTCCGTCTTCCTCACGCTGGATACCGACGGCACTGACCCGCTGGCCGCTCCCGTGGTCGCCCAGCTGCGCGAAGCCCCGCTGCAAAAGGTGGTGCTGGGTGCCGGCTTCACCACCGACAACGGGCCGCGCCTGTCGATCGACCATGCCCACAACCGCATGCCGCTGCTCGGCTGGCGCGCGGTGTCGAGACTGTCGGTCGACCGCGACGTGCGCTCGCTCGGTACCGAATGGAACGCCATTCCCGGCGACCGCGGCTGGCGCTGGTTCGCGGGCGGCGAATTGAAGAGCGAGACCTCGGGCAGCTACGAGGTCAACAGCGGCCGGGTGCGCGCCGGTATTGGCAAATCGTCCGACCACATCGACCGTCGCTACTTCGCGCAGTACGACTATGCGCAGAACCGCGGTGTCGACGCGCCACCGTCGGCCTCGGCCTTCAGCCTGAACTGGGGCTGGACCGGCCGCTATTTCGACGACAACGGCGCGCCCACGCGGGGCCAGGCCCTGGCAGTGGAACTGGGCGCCGGCTACACGCTGACCGGCGAGCGCCTGCCCTTCGTGCGCGCCTACGGCCGCTGGCTCGGCATCGTCCCCCTCGGCGGGCGCGATGACAGCGCCAGTGCGCGCGCGCGCAACAGCCGGCTTCAGCTGCGGGCCGAAGGCGGGCTGGTGTCGGCCCGCGAGACGGCGCAGATTCCTTCGACGCTGATGTTCTTCACGGGCGGCGACACCACCGTGCGCGGCTACAGCTACCGGCAGATCGGCACCGAGCGCGAAGACGGCCAGATCGTGGCCGGCCGCTACCTGGGCGTGCTGAGCGCCGAATGGCAGCGTCCGTTCATCTACGACGGCAAGCTCACCGAATGGGAAAGCACCGTGTTCGTCGATGCCGGTGCCGTGGCCGACAAGCCGGGCGAGCTCAAGCCCAAGGTCGGCGTGGGTGTCGGCGCGCGCTGGCGCAGCCCCGTCGGCCCGGTGCAGGCGGACGTGGCCTATGGCGTGGACACGCGCAAGCTGCGGCTGCACCTGCGGCTGGGTTTCACGTTCTAGGCGAAGCCGCAGATGCCGAACGCGACCCCGCCCACCCCGACCGAAGCGCCCGCCGCTGCGCCGGCGAACGTGCGCACTGCCAAGCCGAAGCGATCCCGCGCGCGCCGCGTGCTGCGCGCCACCGCCTGGGGCGTCGGAAGCCTTCTCGCGCTGTTGTTGATCGTCGTCGCCGGCGCCTGGTGGTGGATCGGTTCGGGGCAATCGCTCGCCTTCACGCTCGCGCAAGCTGCGCGCTACCTGCCGGCCGGCCAGACGCTGGAAAGCCGCGAGGTCACGGGCTCGCTGCGCACCGGCGGGCGCATCGGCTGGCTGCGCTGGCAGAGCGAGAGCCTCGCCGTGGAGGTGCGCGATGCGCGCATCGGCTGGTCGCTCGCACCGCTGCTTCAGCGCAAGGTGCAGCTGGGCGAGCTGCATGCCACGCAATTGGTCATCGAGCGCCGCGGCACCCCGAGCGACGCGCCGACCGAGCCGCTCGAACAACTCGCACTGCCTATCGATGTCGAGCTGCCCTTCCGCATCGACGACCTGCGCTGGCAAGGCCCGCCGCCCGTGGTGGCGCGCAACCTGGCGGGCACCTACCGCTACGCCGATGCGCATCACGCCCTCGAGGTCGAGGGCGTCGACGTGGCCGATGGCCATTACAGCGCCCGCTTGCGGCTGCAGGGCCCGGCACCGATGGCGATCGACGCGGCGCTGGAGGGTCGCGTCAAGGCGCCGCTGGCCGAGGGCCGCAGCCTCGACGTGCGCGCGAATGCGCAGATTGCCGGCACCTTGTCGGGCAGCGCCGCGCGCCTGCAGATCGGCGCCGACCTGAAGCCCGCGGAAGAGAACGCCGAGGCGCCCATGCAGGCCCGCCTGCAGGCACAGATCGCGCCCTGGCTGCCGCAGCCCGTGATCGATGCCAAGGCCGATCTGCAGAACGTCGACGCGGCCGCGCTGTGGCCCGGCGCACCCCGGACGCTGCTGACCGGCACGCTCGACGTGACGCCTGACGCCGCCACCGGCCCGGCCGCCTGGCAAGGCCAGGTGGACATCCGCAACGCGCAGCCGGGACCTTGGGACCAGGGCCGGCTGCCGCTGGAACAGATCGAGGCGCAGGCTGCATTCGATGGCCGCACCTGGACCGTGCCGGAAGCGAGGCTGCGCGCCGGCGGCGGCCGCATCGAGGCCGAAGGCCAGTGGAGCCCCGCGCCGGAGCCGTGGCAAGCGCGCGCCACCGTGCGCGGCGTGCGCCCGGGCCTGCTGCACAGTGAGCTGGCCGGGGCGCCCCTAAACGGCCGCGTCACGGCCGAACAGCGCGGTGACACGGTCAGCTTCGATCTCGCCCTGCAAGCTGAAGGCGGCGCCGGCGCGCAGGCGCTGCAGGGCTTCAAACTCGACCGCGCGCTGGCGCAGGGCCAGTGGAAGGACCAGGTGCTCGACCTGCGCACGCTGCGCATCGACGCCCAGCGCGCCACCGTGAACGGCCAGCTGCAGGTGCGCGTGGCCGAGCAGGCCGGCAGCGGCGATCTGCGCCTGGTGGTGCCGGGCGCCAGCGCCAACTTGCAGGGCCGCGTCGCGCCGACGCAGGGCGGTGGCGAACTGAAAGCCGCGGTCGATGACGCAGCAGTCTTGCAGCGCTGGGTCGAAAGCCTGCCCGGCCTCTCGAAGGCCTTTGCCGGTGCCACGGCCGAGGGCGCCGCCCGGCTCGACGCCCGCTGGCAGGGCGGCTGGCAGGCCGTGCAGCGCCGCCTGGAGAACCCGGCAGCGGCCGCGCCGCGCGGCAGTGCCGAGCCCACGCTCACCGCAAAACTCAGCGCGCCACGCCTGGACCTCCGGTTGCCGCCGCCGGCAACCGGCGCCGCGACGGCCGTGCAGCTGCGCGGCCTCGATGCCGAACTGGCCGGCAGCCTGGCGCAGGCCACGCTCACGCTGAAGGGTGAGGCATCGAGCGGCACGCAGAAGATCACGCTCGACACGCGTGCCAGCGGCGGCATCGAGGCCGCCGGCCGCTGGCGCGCCGCACTGGCCAGCCTGCGCCTGCAGGCGCAGGACAGCACGCGCCCGGGCCCCTGGACCCTCGAACTCGGCCAGCCGCTGAACGCCACCGTGCGCACCGGCGGCGCGCTCGATGTCGAAGCCTCCGCGGCCAGCGCCACCTTGCGCGGGCCGGTGCCCGGCACCGTGCGCCTCGACTGGGAGCCGCTGCGCTTCAACAGCAGCGCCACGAGCACCGGCAGCACCTACCGCCTGCAGTCGAAGGGCAAGCTGCAGGGCCTGCCGATGGCCTGGGCCGAAGCCCTGGGCGCCGCCTCGCCGCTGGCCGAAGCGGGCGTGAGTGGCGACCTCGTGTTCGACGGCGACTGGGACATCGATGCCGGCGACGCCTTGCGCGCGCGCGTGCGCATCGGGCGCCAGAGCGGCGACATCCGCGTGCAGGCCGGCGAAGCGGCGATGGTGACGCGCATCGTGAGCCGCGGCACCGGAACCGCGAGCGAACGAACGATGAACACCGGCACGGTCAACGGCGCGAGCGCGGGCACCCCCGCGGGTCTGCGCAAGGCCGAGCTGCGGCTCGATGCCGCCGGCGCCGACATCAAGGCCACGCTGGACTGGGACAGCGAGCGCGCCGGGCAGGTCGACGCCGAAGCGAGCACGCGTCTGCTGCAGCGCGATGGCGGCTGGCAGTGGGCGCCCGATGCGCCACTGGCGGGCCGCGTGACCGCGCGGCTGCCGAGCCTGGGTGTGTGGTCGATGCTGGCGCCGCCCGGCTGGCGCGTGGCGGGCACGCTCGACGCCAACGCCACCCTGTCGGGCAACCGCGCTGCGCCGCGCTGGAACGGCACCCTGAATGCTGACCAGCTCGCGCTGCGTGCGTCCGTCGAGGGGCTCGACCTGCGCGATGGCCGCCTGCGCGCCACGCTGTCAGGCGACCGGATCGAGATCACCGAATTCACGCTGCAGGGCGGTGTCGGCAGCACCACGCGCATCACCGGCCAGAGCGGCAACCGCAGCACGGCCGCCAGCGAAGCAGCCAGCGGCGGCGGCAGCCTGTCGGCGCGCGGCAATGTGCGCTGGGGCGCGGCGGGCAACGGCGGCTCGGGCATCCGCATGTCACTCGATGCCCAGTTGCGGCGCCTTCGCGTGCTGGTGCGCAGCGATCGCCAGATGAGCCTGTCAGGCGACCTGCAGGCGCGCCTGGACGACGGCCAGTTCAACGTGCGCGGCAACCTCAAGGCGGATCGCGCCGTGATCATCCTGCCCGACGAAACCGCGCCGAGCCTGGGCACCGACGTGGTCGTGCGCTCGGCCGCGCTCGACCGCGAGCGCGCCGAAGCGGCGAAGCGCGAAGCCGCCATCAGCGATGCGCAAGTGGCAAAACCGCAAACCGCCAAGCCGCCCGATGTGCTCGTCAACTTCGACCTGGGCGACGACTTCGCGGTGCAGGGCCGCGGCATCACGACCCGGCTCGAAGGGCAACTGGCGGTACGCAGCACGGGCGCGAGCGCCATGCCGCGCGTCACCGGCGAGGTCAAGACCGTGCGTGGCCGCTACCGCGCGTATGGCCAGGAACTCGACGTCGAAACCGGGGTGGCGCGCTTCAACGGGCCGGTCGACAACCCCGCGCTCGACATCCTCGCGATCCGTCCCAACATCGCGCACCGCGCCGGCGTGCAGATCACCGGCAGTGCGCAGTCGCCGCGCGTGCGGCTCTACTCCGAACCGACGCTGTCGGATGCGGAAACGCTGTCGTGGGTGGTGCTCGGTCGCGCCTCGGCCACCAGCGGCGGCGAATCGGTGCTGCTGCAGCAGGCGGCGCTGGCGCTGCTCGGCGGCCTCGGCAAGGGCGGCACCGGCGGAAGCCTGGCCAGCCGCTTCGGCCTCGACGAGATCGGCTTCAAGGGCCCGGGCAGCGGCGGCGACGTTCGCGACTCGGCGGTCACGGTGGGCAAACGCCTGTCGAAAGACTTCTACGTCACCTACGAACGGAGCCTGGCGGGCACGCTGGGCACCCTCTTCATCTTCTACGACCTCACGCAGCGCCTCACGCTGCGCGGGCAGGCGGGCCAGCAAAGCGGCATCGACCTGATCTACACCGTGAAGTACGACTGAGCCAACCCCGGGTCTGCAACCTTGACCGCCGATATACAGAGGTTAAGAATCGTCGACGCCTTCAAAGAAAGGAACGACGATGCACAACGTTGGAGACACGAGCGAATGCTCTGACCAGGACGGTCGGACCTATGACCCGCCGGGTTACCTGCACGTTCGCCTGCTGCGCCATGCGCTGACGGCCGTGATGACACTCATCGGGCTCGGGGCGCTCGGGGTTTCGGTGCCCTATTGGGATGGCAGCGAGTTCCCGGTGCCAAGCCTGGTCGTGTATGTGGCGGGCATGGTGTTCGTCACGATGCCGCTCTGCGTGTACTACGAATCGCTGCTGCTCTCTCACCGGCAGCGCACGGCGCAAGCGAAACGCCAGCGCGATGCAGGATTCAGGGACTCTGCGGGGGCTTACGGCGTCGCGTGACGCCTGGGGTCTTCGCGCCCCGCCTGTGCCCGGACGGCGCGCGCGGCTTGCCTTTCGAGGTGGCAGCGGTTGACGTGGGTGTGTTGACCGCCTGACGCAGGCCGTCGAGCGCCGGGTCGATGATGTTGGCATCGGCACCCACCGCATACACCGCGTACGCCGGGTAGAGAAATTCGGGCGTGTCGGGCACCCGGCGCAGCCGCCCCGACGCGAGATGGCCGCGCACCACGTCGAGCCGGAAATAGCCGGTGCCGCCCGCAGCAAGCAGGTACTCGCGCCCCAGCGGCCCCAGGCCGGCGTTCACCGGCGCGTTGGACAGCTCGGGAAAAGCCAGGCCATGCTGCACCGAGAACTCGGGGCCCCAATCCACGTACACATAGTCGGCCGGTTGCGGGATGACCGCGCGCTTTGCCGTGGTCACCATCACCAGTTTCTCCTCGATCAGCAGTTCCACACGGAGACCCGGGCGCTGCTGCGGCGCGTAGACGATCGCGATGTCGAGCACGCCGGCCGCCACCTTGTCGAGCAAAGCTTGCGGAAAGCCAACTTCCGTGCGGATGGCGAGTTGAGGCGCTGCCGCGCGCATCCACAGCAGCCAGCGCAGCAGCAACGGATCCCAGAGGCTGATCTCGCATCCGATCGCCAGCACCGCGCCGCTGCCGGATGGCACCGCCACCTGCTGGCGCGCGCGTTCCCACACCTGAACCAGCGTGGTGGCATGCGGCAGGAACTGCTCACCCGCCGCGGTCAGCGCGGCGCCGGCCTTGTTGCGTACGAAGAGGGTTCGGCCCAGCAACTGCTCCAGCATGCGAACGCGCGCACTGACCGAGGTCTGCGTCACGTGCAGGCGCTGCGCGGCGCGCTGGAAACTGCGTGTCGCCACGATTTCCAGGAAGGTGCGGGCGAGGTTGATGTCCATGGCCGGTTCCCGTTTTTCAATGCACTATCTTTGCATTGAACTGGCAATTAGTTTCGTTTTACTTGCATCGAGCAGAGAAGGAAGATTAAGGCTGTCCGTGGCCCTTCGCGCCACGCTCTTTTTTCTTTGCTCCGGAGTTCGCCATGACCACCCTCGACCGACCCTTCCGCACACACTTTTCCCGTCGTGCAGGCACCGCTTTGGGAACCCTTTTCGACGAAGCGTGCGTGCTCGCGGAGGCCCTGCTGAGCCCGCGCAGCGTGATCGACGAGGTGGAGGAGATGCGCGCGCTGCGCCGCCACGCCGACCGCATCGAAGCCACCCAGCCGGCGCGCGCCGCCGTGCTGCGTTGGCGTGCCTCGCGCGTGGGCCTGCGCTGAACGGACCGGCGCCTGGCCGGCCGACATTCAGGCCGACGTGTCGAAGGGCACGATCTGCGAGATCAGCGCCGGGCCATCGGCCAGCAGGAAATCCTTGAAGGCCTGCGCCACCGGTGCAAGGCGCTTGCTGCGGCGGTGCACCACATACCAGTGGAGCATCAGTGGAAAGCCCTGCACGTCCAGCACCCGAAGACTGCCGGCGCGCACCTCCCGGCTCACGGTGTGCGCGGACACGAAGCTCACGCCCATGCCCGCTATCACGGCTTGCTTGATGGTTTCGGTGCTGCATATCTCCATCGCGATGCGCAGCTCGCCGAGCGCGCCCCCGAAGGCCTCTTCCATCGAATGCCAGGTGTCCGACGCTTTTTCGCGAACCACGAAGGGCTCGTGCATCAGCCGGGTCCGCGGGATCTGCCGCTGGCCGACGAGCGCGTGGCCGGGCGGCGCGACGATCACGTAGGGATGCGGCGCGAACGGCTGGTTGATGGTGTCCAGATCGGTTGGCGGCCGAACCATGATCGCCAGGTCGGTCAGGTTCTCCGCGATGTGGGTGAGCAAGCCCGCGCGGTTGTGAACCGTGAAGTTCAGCGCCACACCTTGATGGCGGCTGGCGAATTCGACCAGCAGGTGCGGAAAGAAATAGTCGCCGGCACTGATCACCCCGACATTGAGCTTGCCGCCCGACACGCCCTTGAACTGCGTCATCGCACTCTCTGCCGCCTCGAACTGCTGGATGATCGCGCGGCTGATCTGCAGCAGTTCCGTGCCGGCCGGCGTCAGATAGACCTTCTTGCCGAACTGCTCGAACAGGCGGTTGCCGGCATGCTCCTCGAGCTTGCGCACCTGGGTCGACACGGCGGGCTGCGTCAGGTGCAACGCTTCGGCCGCGCGCGAGAAACTCAACAGCCGCGCGACCGCCTCGAACACCTTCAGCTGGCGCAGCGTCGCGTGCTTCATGCGCGATGGTGGCCGGCGCCGCGCGGGGGGCTCATGCCATCTCGTGCAGCCGGACGCTTCCGTGCTGGTCTTCCATGGTCCGCGCCAGCAGCTTGACCAGCGAATAGACCGTGTTGATGTGCGGTGTCGGCGTGTCGGTCAGGCGCGCCAGCTCGATCACCGCACCCACCAGTGCATCGATCTCGGGCGCGCGCCCGGCTTCCACGTCCTGCAGCATCGAGGTCTTGTGCTTGCCCACCTTCTCGGCGCCGGCGATGCGCTTCTCGAGCGACACGCGGAACGTGATCCCCAACCGGTTGGCCACCGCCTGCGCCTCGCGCATCATTTCGGACGCCAGATCGCGCGACAGCGGGTACTGGCAGATGTCGACCAGGGTCGAGTGCGACAGGCTGCTGATCGGATTGAAGGTGAGGTTGCCCCACAGCTTGAGCCAGATCTCGGCGCGGATGTCATCGAGCACCGGCGCCTTGAAGCCCGCCCCGGTGAAGCAGGCCGACACGCGGTTCACGCGCTCGCTCGCGCTGCCGTCGAGCTCACCCACGGGGAAGCGATCGCCCTCGATGTGCTTCACGACGCCGGGCGCGATCAACTCGGAGGCGGGATACACCACGCAGCCGATGACGCGCTCGGCCGGAATGTGGGCGAGGACCGCGCCATTCGGGTCCACGCTGCGCACCGGCGTGCCGTCGAACGGGCCGCCGTGCTGCTGGAAGTACCAGTACGGAA
Organism: Variovorax sp.; assembly: GCA_004210915.1. Lineage (GTDB taxonomy): Bacteria > Pseudomonadota > Gammaproteobacteria > Burkholderiales > Burkholderiaceae_C > Variovorax. The sequence continues at coordinate 20,653 of SEGS01000060.1, forward strand.
TGCCGTTCTGCATGGTCACGACCATGGTCTCGGGACCGAAGAGGCTTGGCACGTGCGGGGCCACGGCCTCGACCTGGTGCGCCTTCATCGCCAGCACGACGATGTCCTGCGGACCGGCCTGGTCGTAGCGATCGGTGGCACGGACCTCCCGCGCCACCTGTTCCTGGCCGTCGGCCGCGATGAGCTTGAAGCCGTTGCGGCCGATGGCGTCGAGGTTCGCGCCCCGAACGACGAACGTGACATCCTCGCCCGCCAGCGCGAGCTTCGCGCCGACGAGGCCGCCGATGGCACCTGCGCCGATGACTGCTATCTTCATGTCGATCCCCGGTAGTTGAATCTTCTTTGGCGCCGTTACCCGAACGGGTTGCTCAGCCGGCCGATGCCGTTGATCTCGACCTCGATCCGGCTGCCCGGCTTCATCGAGCCGACGCCGACCGAGGTGCCGCACAGGATCACGTCGCCCGGATGCAGCGTCATGTCCAGCGAAATGAGGCTGACCAGCTGCGCGACCGTGAACCGCATGTCGCTGATCGGGTAGTTCTGGCGCACCTCGCCGTCGAGCAGCGTGGTGACGGTGAGCGTGGCGGGGTCGAGGCCGCGTGTCACGACCGGGCCCATCGGGCAGAAAGTGTCGAAGCCTTTCGCGCGCACCCACTGGGCGAAGGACGCATCGCGGTTCAGGATATCGGCCACGGTCACGTCGTTCGCGCAGGTGTAGCCGAACACGTGTTCGAGCGCGTCGGCCTCCGGCACGGCCGTGCACACCTTGCCGATGACGATGCCGAGTTCGCCCTCGAACACCACCTTGCCGTCGCACAGCGGCTTGCGAATGGGTTCGCCGTGTGCCGACCAGGAATTGGGCGCTTTCAGCAGGTAGAGCGGCTCGGCCGGCACGGGCAGGTTCAGCTTGGCGCCGAGCGCGTGGAAGTTGTTCCACAGCGCGATGACTTTGGTTGGCGTCACGGGCATCAGCAGCTTGACGGCGTCCAGCGCATGAACCTGCCCGGTGGGCTCGGACACGCCGAACATGTCGCCTCGGCGCGCGTGGACCTGGCTGCCCTCGAGCGTGCCGAAGGCCGGTGCGCCCTGCCATTCGAAACGGACCCATTGTTGTTGCATCTGTCTTGCCTCAGTCGAAGGGGAGGTAGTCCGGCATGACCAGGGCGGCCAGGCGCTTGCCGATCTCGGCGGGGTTGCGCGTCACGTGGAT
>SEGS01000115.1 GCA_004210915.1 Variovorax sp.
CATCCGAACGTGGTGCGCAACATGGGCCTGGACCCCGAACGCTACATCGGCTTCGCTTTCGGCATGGGCCCCGACCGGCTGACCATGCTGCGCTACGGCGTGAACGACCTGCGTCTGTTCTTCGACGGCGACCTGCGCTTCCTGAGCCAATTCCAGTAATCCTGCAAGAAGAGACGAGAACCCGCCATGCAATTTTCCGAGTCCTGGTTGCGCAGCTTCTGCAATCCATCGCTCAGCAGTGAGGAACTGGCCGACACCCTGACCATGGGCGGCTTCGAGGTCGAAGAACGCCGCCCCGTCGCGCCGCCCTTCACGAAGATCGTCGTCGGCGAGATCAAGGAGACGGTGCAGCACCCCAACGCCGATCGCCTGCGCGTGTGCCAGGTGGATGTGGGGCAGGGTGATCTGCTCACCATCGTCTGCGGCGCGCCCAATGCGCGCGTGGGGATCAAGGTGCCCACCGCTCTGGTCGGCGCCGAGTTGCCGCCCGGTGAAGACGGCAAGCCCTTCCTGATCAAGGTGGGCAAGCTGCGTGGCGTGGAAAGCCAGGGCATGCTGTGCTCGGCCCGCGAACTCAAACTCAGCGACGATCATGGTGGCCTGCTGGAGTTGGCGTCGTACTCGCCCGTGGGCGTCGACATCCGCGAATGGCTGCTGCTCGACGATGTGCTGCTCACCCTCAAGCTCACGCCGAACCTGGCGCACGGCTTGTCGGTGTACGGCGTTGCGCGCGAACTGTCGGCGCTGACCGGGGCTGCGCTGGACTCGCCGGTGAACGAGCCCGTGCCTGCAACACACGATGGCCGCCTGGCCGTCCAGGTCGAGGCGCCCGACTTGTGCGGCCGCTTCTCGGGCCGCGTCGTGCGCGGCGTGAACACGCAAGCCGCCACGCCCGCCTGGATGGTCGACCGCCTGGCGCGCTGCGGCCAGCGCAGCGTGACGGCGCTGGTCGACATCTCGAACTATGTGATGTTCGAGTACGGCCAGCCCAGCCACATTTTCGATCTGGACAAGATCCATGGTGGCCTCACGGTGCGCTGGGGCAAGGCCGGTGAACAGCTGAAACTGTTGAACGGCAGCACCGTGACGGTCGACGAGAAAGTCGGAGTGATCGCCGACGACCGCGAGGTCGAATCGCTGGCCGGCATCATGGGCGGCGACGCCACGTCGGTCACCGACGACACGAAGAACATCTACATCGAAGCGGCCTTCTGGTGGCCAGAGGCGATCCAGGGCCGTTCGCGTCGCTTCAATTTCTCGACGGACGCCGGCCACCGCTACGAACGCGGCGTCGACCCGAGCCGCACGGTGGAGATCATCGAGCGGATCACACAGCTGGTGCTCGACATCTGTGGTGGCGAAGCAGGTCCGGTCGACGACCAGACCTTGCGGCTGCCCGAAGCGCGGCCCGTCACGCTGCGCGTGGCGCGCGCTGCGCGCGTGATCGGCATGCCGCTCACGCAGGCGCAATGTGCCGATGCGCTGCGTCGCTTGGGCTTTCCGCTGGAAGAGGGCGACGGCACGCTGGTCGTCACCCCGCCGCCGCACCGCTTCGACCTGCTCATCGAAGAAGATTTGATCGAAGAGGTGGCGCGCCTCATTGGATACAACAACCTGCCGACGACGCCGCCGCTCGCGCCCATCACTGCGCGCGTGCGTACCGAGGCGCAGCGTGGTCGTTTCGCGGTGCGCCATCGGCTCGCTGCGCTGGGCTACCAGGAAACCATCAACTTCAGCTTCGTCGAAGCCGATTGGGAGCGCGATCTGGCGGGCAACGCCGACCCGGTCAAGTTGCTGAACCCGATCGCGAGCCAGATGAGCGTGATGCGCTCCTCGCTGCTCGGTTCGCTGCTGCAGGTGCTCAAGTTCAATGTCGACCGCAAGGCATCGCGCGCGCGCGTGTTCGAGGTGGGTCGGGTGTTCTTGCGCGACGACAGCGTCGCCACCACCGACACCACGGTCAAGGGCATCCACCAGCCCATGCGCGTTGCCGGGCTGGCCTGGGGCGATGCAGAGGCGGCGCGGTGGGACGGCAAGCCGCACCGCGCCGATTTCTTTGACGTCAAGGGCGACGTCGAAGCGTTGCTCGCACCGCTGTCGCCGACGTTCGAGCGCACCGAGCACCCCGCATTGCATCCGGGTCGCGCTGCGCGTGTGTATGTCGATGGCAAGTCCATCGGTGTGATCGGCGAGCTGCATCCGCGCTGGCGCCAGCAATGGGATTTTGCGCATGCGCCCGTGCTGTTCGAACTAGACCTCGACGCCGTGACCGAGCGGCGCGTGCCGGTGGCGCAACCGGTGCCCAAGCTTCAATCCGTCGAGCGCGACATCGCGGTGGTGGTGGCCGAATCGGTCAGCCTTGCTGCGCTGCTCGAGGCCGTGCGTGCAGAGAACGCCCATGGTTTGTTGCGCGACGCTTCTTTGTTCGACATCTACCGCCCCCAGGCCGGTTTGACCGGCGGCCTTTCCGCTGGAGAGAAGAGCATGGCCGTGCGCTTGAGCTTCCACAGCGACACCGCCACGCTCACTGACGAACAGGTCGATCCCGCGGTCCGCGCGATCGTGGATCGCCTTGCCAGCACACTCGGAGCGCGCCAGCGCGGAGGTTGAACGCCATGGAATTCACGCTCGAAGCCCTCGAAACACCGGCACTCACCAAGGCGCATCTTGCAGACCTGCTCTTCGAACAGATCGGCCTGAACAAGCGCGAGTCGAAGGACATGGTGGAGGCCTTCTTCAACCTGATTGCCGATAGCCTGATCGAGGGTACCGACGTCAAGATCTCTGGCTTTGGCAACTTCCAGATTCGCGTGAAGGCGCCGCGCCCGGGGCGCAATCCGCGCACCGGTGAAGCGATTCCCATCGGCGAACGTCGCGTCGCCACCTTCCATGCCAGCGCAAAGCTGAAGGAACAGATTCACGGAAACATCGATCCGGACGACGCGAAAGAGGTCGAGTGGAGCCTGGGCGGGGAATAAGTGCTTGTTGGTGCGCGTGCGCGTGGAGTAACCTCTGAGCTTTCCCTCGCACCGTCTTGATTTCAATGGAGAAAACACTCCCGCCGATCCCCGTCAAACGCTACTTCACCATCGGTGAGGTGGGCGAGCTGTGCGGCGTCAAACCGCATGTGCTGCGCTACTGGGAGCAGGAGTTCACCCAGTTGCGCCCGATGAAGCGGCGTGGCAATCGCCGGTATTACCAGCACCACGAGGTGCTCATGATTCGTCGCATCCGCGATCTGCTCTACGACCAGGGCTTCACCATCAGCGGCGCGCGCAACAAGCTGCAGGAGCTGGTGCAAGGCGAGCGCGATCGCCGCCGTGCAGGCGAGACGCCGCTCGCGGGCATGGAGGCTGTCGAGATCGACCAGGAAGAGTTCGACGCCGCCGTGGTCGAGCAGGCCGATGACGCGGCGCCAGCCATCCAGGTCGGCCCTGCGCAACTGCAGATGTTGCGCCGCGAACTTTTCGAGATTCGCGAGCTGCTTTCCGTCGGCCGCTGAAATGGGCCGGCTATAATCGCGGGCTTCGGTGTGTGGCGCAGCCTGGTAGCGCACTTGCATGGGGTGCAAGGGGTCGAAGGTTCGAATCCTTTCACACCGACCATAATTCAGTCCGTTGCCGTTCAAAGCGGTTCCAACACTGACTCAAAATCCGCGTTTCTCGCAAGAGACCGCGGGTTTTTGTTTGTTGCCATTCGAAGTCGCGCGACTACCCTTCGTTCGTGAAGCCAAGTCGCCACTGGCTGTCGACTGCAAAGCTCCTGGCCAGGAAGTCGACGAACTCTCGCACCTTCGGCGAAGGTTGGCGAGGCTGCGGGAACACGGCGTAGAGCGTGCGTGATTCCGGGGTCCAGGCGGGCAGCACCGCACGCAGGTGATCGGCGCGGATGTCGTCGGCGACCAGGAAAGTGGGGAGCAGCCCGATGCCTGCACCTTCAAGCAGCGCTTCGCGAAGGACCTGGCTGTTGTTGCAGCGGCAGTCGCCTGTGACCCGCACGGTGCGCTCGCTTCCCGTGCTCAGAAGACGCCACTCGTCGGGGACTTGCCCGCGGCTGTAGACCAGGCAGTTATGCCGCTTCAGGTCCGGTACCGTGGCCGGCTCGCCGTGACGGGCGAGATAAAGCGGCGCGGCCACCATCGCGCGTGCCATGCGCGCGATCGGCCGAGCGCCGCGCATGGGTTCGCGATCGTTCTGGCCAATCGCGATCGCCACGTCGAACCCCTGCTCGGCAGGGTCCACGAAAAAATCGTTGAGCGTGAGCTCCAGTTTGACCTCGGGAAAGCGCGCCAGGAAGTCTGCGATCGTGCGCCCCAAGTGGGCCGAGCCCAGTGAGATGGGCGCACGGACCTTCAGCAGGCCGCGCGGCGTGGGATGCAACTGGCCTGTGGATTTCTCTGCATCTTCGATGTCGTCCAGGATCCGTACGCATTTGGCGTAGTAGGTCGCTCCGGCTTCCGTGAGGCTGATGCGCCGCGTCGTGCGCGCAAGCAGTGGCGTTCCGATGTGCGTTTCCAGCCCGGCGACGTACTTGCTGACCGAGCCAGCCGACATGGCAAGTTCCTCGGCGGCGACGCTGAAGCTGTGACGCTCGACCACTTTGCGAAACACCATCATGCTCGTCAGGCGGTCCATATTCTTTCCATTCAAGAAAGCAATTCTTCTCGTATTGATTGTTTATAGCCCAATAAGAAACTGTCACGATCAGCTTTGATCGATGAAGTTTTTTACAAAGCCAATGAAAAGAATCCTGATCAAGAACGCCAACATCCTCTCAATGGATGCCTCCGTTGGCGACTTCGACGACGCCGACATCCTGATCGAAGAGGACAAGATCGTCGCGGTGGGCCCGAACCTGGAGGTGGGCGATGCCGAAGTTGTGGACGGCCGCGGGCGCATCGTCATGCCCGGCTTCGTCAATGCGCACATCCACACCTGGGAGTACCAATTGCGTGGCATCGGTGCTGACTGGGTGGGCTTCCGGGATTACGTGGCCAACATGCACGGCAACCTCGCAACCCGCTATGGCGTTCGCGACGTCTACCTGGGCAACCTTCTGGGCTCCCTGAACCAGCTGCGCAACGGCACCACGACCATCGTGGACTGGTGCCACATCCTGCGGGACGCGGAGATGACCGACACGGCGGTGGACGCACTGGAAGAGTCCGGCATCCGCGCCGTCTTCGCACGCGGCACCGTCAAGCCCCCCGAACGCCCGAACGAGGTGCCGTACCACAAGAAGCCATTTCCGCGCGAGGAGATCGAGCGCCTGCGCAAAGGCCGCTTCGCCTCCGACGACCGGCTCGTGACACTGGCCATGGCCATCCTGGGCCCTGACTGGGGCGAGTACGACGTGGCCG
>SEGS01000061.1 GCA_004210915.1 Variovorax sp.
GGGGGTGGGGGCGGATCCGCGGGCTTGGGAGGCTCGATCAGCTGGCTCAGGATTTCGACCGGCACCACGACCTCGACGGCGCGACGCAACAAGCCGCTTTGCAGCGCCCAGAGCGCGCCGACATGAAACAGCACCACGCCACCTGCGATCACGGCATTGCGCGACACACCCAGCGCGGTGGGGGGAGGGGAGAAGCGGTCAGACACGATCAACCAATCGAATAGGGGCCACGCCGAAACGTGCCCGGTTGCAGCGAAACCGCAGATTACTTACGAAAAATCCACCAGACCGAGCCGGCGACGAAGATCAGGCTGCCGCCGAGTGCCGAGAAGAGTTCCATGCCCTGCTTTCCTTGATGGAAGTGGCAAGCTGGATCGCGCTCAAGCCCGATTCGCGATTCAACGCGGCAACGGGGTGCGAAGCGCTGCACTGGGCGACGACATCGCGCGCGCAACTTTCACACTGGCCGCACTGCGTGGCCACCCCCAGTTCGAATTGCACTTCGTCGAAGGTCATTCCGGCGCGCGCATGACGTGCGATCTCGCGGTCGGACACTCGGCGGCAGACGCAAACAATCATGGTGAAGGCAGTTGGCTGGCTGTTGGTGATTACTGAACAGGCCGATTATAAATACGAATCCATCGCATTTGCAATAACTACCGTGGTTGCGCCGCCAGCCGCTCAGTCAGACCTCCGACCAGAGCCGCAGCAGGTTGTGATAGTGGCCCGTCAGCGCCACGGTTTCCTCGCATTCGCCCAGCCGGCCGCGCAGCTTCTGGATGCTCTGGTCCAGCTCGAACAACATCGCGCGCTGCTGGTTGTCGCGCACCATGCTCTGCAGCCAGAAAAAGGAGCAGACGCGGGCGCCGCGCGTGACCGGTTGGACGCGGTGCAGGCTGCTGGACGGGTAGAGGATCAGGTCGCCCGCCGGCAGTTTCACTTCGTGCGTGCCATAGGTGTCGACCACCTCCAGCTCGCCGCCGTCGTATTCCTCGGGTTCGCATAGGAACAGCGTGCACGACAGATCGGTGCGCAGTTGCTGCCCGCCGCCGGGCAGGGTGCGCACGGCACCGTCGACATGCAGGCCGTAGTGTTCCCCGCCCTCATAGCGGTTGAACAGCGGGGGCACAAAGCGCGCGGGCAGGGCGGCCGAAAAGAGCAGGGGGTTGCGCGCCAGGGCGGCCAGCACGGTCTTCGCGAGTTCGCGCCCCACCGGCGACTGCTCGGGCAACTGGCGGTTTCGTTTGACTTGTGCGCCTTGCTCGCCGACCGTTTCCCGCCCGTCGATCCAGTCGGTGGCGTCGAGCGCGGCGCGCATCTCGCGCACCTGCGCAGGGGTCAGGACGTCGGGCACATGCAGCATCATTTTGAGAACAGCTCCGGAAGGAAAAAAGCCCCGGCGCAGGCCGGGGCTCGAAGTGTGGCACCCCGCGGGGGCGGGGTGTTGCGCTGGATCAGAACTTGAAGTTGGCCGTCAGCAGGTACGAGCGCGGCGTGCCCGGCGTGTAACGGCTGCCGCCGTTGTTGAACGAGCTCACGTACTTCTTGTCGCCGATGTTGTAGATGTTGAGCTGCAGCGAGACGTTCTTGTTGATCTCGTAGCCCAGCAGGCCGTCGAACACCCAGTAGTCTTCGCTCGTGTAGATGCCGTTGGCCGCAGCCGGATTGGCAGCGCTGGTACGGCTCACACCGTCCTGGTAGCGCGCACCGCCACCGATGATCAAGCCCATCGGCAACTTGTAGGTCGTCCAGGCGGTGAACGCGTTCTTCGGCGTCCATTGCAGCGGGCCGTCGGTGGTGCCGGTGGCGCCCGTGGTGCCGCGCAGGATCTTGGCGTTCAGGTGGGCGTAGCCCGCGCTGACCTGCCATGCCGGCGTGATCTGGCCCACAGCGCCGAGTTCGAAACCTCGCACGCGACGCTTGCCGACCTGATAGGCGATGCCGGTCACCGAATCCGTGACGTTCTCGTTCTGGTTTTCGGTGTTGAACACGGCTGCCGTCAGTGCCAGGCGGTCCGAGAGCACGTCCCACTTGGTGCCGATTTCGAAGTTCCGCGACTTCTGAGGATTGAACGCAGGGTTGTCCCCGCTGGTCGCGCCCGAGTTGAGCGTGAACGCGTCACCGCCTGGCGGGCGTTGCGAGCTCGAGTAAGCCACGTACACGCTGCCGTTGGGCGCCGGCTTGTAGACCGCGCCGACCTTCCAGCTCAGCAGCGTGTCCGAGTCCTTGAGATTGGCCGCCGTCGCCGGGGTCGTGCCCGTTGCGGTGGCCGCCGGCACGCGGAAGTTGTTGAACTTGGTGTTGTAGCGGTCCAGGCGCAGGCCACCCATGAGCTGGAATTGCTCGTTGATCTTGATCGTGTCGAAGGCGTAGAGGCCGACAGTGGTCGTCTCGCCCTTGTCGAAGGATCCGTTGGGCTGCGGGTTGTACGCGAACAGCGGGAAATTCGGGTCGGGGTTGTAGAGGTTGGCCGCCGGGGTCGTCGCGCCGTTCAGGCCGGTGCCCCCGGTGGCGTTCATCAGGTGATCCTTTTCCTGACTTTCGCGAATGATTTCCAGGCCCGCGGTCAGCGAGTGCTTCAGCGAGCCGGTGGCGAACTCGGTACTGAGGTTTGTCTGGTTCGTGATGATCTCGTTGCCCTGCACGCGGCCCTGACCGCCATCGCTGTTGCGGTTCGAGCCATCAGAGCGGTTGCGTGCCACCGTGTAGCTCCACGGCTGGAACGGCGTCACGAACGTCGGTCCGATCACGCTGGTCGTCATCCGGAACTGGTCCAGCTTGCCGTAGCGGAAGGTGTTGCGCAGCTTGGTCGTTGGCGAGAAGTCGTGCTCGAAACGGGCGGTGAACATGTTTGCTTCGACTTCGTCGAAGTCCTGCAGCGAACCGTAGAAGTTCGAGGGATCGACCGCTGGCGCTTGCTGACCTGCCAGGGTGCTGTTGTAGTTCAGGGCCGCCAGACGCGCGCGGTTCGCAGGGTTGCCGGTCAATGCCGTGTTCAGCGAATACTGGTAGCCGGGCAAGCCGACCGTCGGCACGCCGCCGTCAGGACGGTTGTCCTGCTTGGTATAGAGGTACGAGAAGTACAGGCGCGTCGGCGTGTTCAGGCCCAGCGCGATGGAAGGGGCCACACCGAAGCTCTTGTTCTTGACCCAGTCGCGGCCCGCGACGCCGCCGTTCTGTTCCATCAGGTTCAGGCGGAAGGCCGTGGTGCCGCCCATGCCGCCTTCGAACGCGCGGTTGAAGTCGGCCGTGAGGCGGTGGCGATCGGCCGAGCCGAACGATGCGCTGCCGGCGAAGAAGTTCTCGGCCATCGGCACCTTCGACGACAGGTTGATGTAGCCCGATGCGGCCGCGCGGCCCACGTCGGCACCGCTCGGGCCCTTGATGACCTCGACCTGTTCGATGTTGAACACGTCGCGGGTGACCGCGCCCAGGTCGCGCACGCCGTCGATGTAGATGCTGCCCTGCGTGTCGAAACCGCGCATGCTGATCGAGTCACCCGATTGCGTGTTGCCGTTTTCACCCAACTGGAAGGTGATGCCGGGCGTGTTGCGCAGCGCTTCGCTCAGCGACACGGCGCCTTGCTCCTGCAGGATTTCCTTCTTGATGACCGTGATGGTCTGGGGCGTGTCCACCAGCGGCTGCGTGAACTTGGGCGAAGAGGCGCGCTCGGCCTTGTAGTCGTTCGGCGCGGTGTCCTGCACCTGGACTTCCTTCAGCGTGCCGCCGGCTTGCGACTGCGCATAAGCGGGAACGGCCATCGCCATCAGGGTGGCGGCTGCGGCGCCGGAAAGGTGAGGGACCGCGCGCGCGACAGCGTGCTTGCGGCTCTTGATGTAGGCCATGAAAGGTTCTCCGGAATGACGGCGGGTAGAGAACTCGACTGGCTGGTCCGGGCGCTGCGGCGGGGCAGCGCGGGATTGGCTGGGTGAGTCTGACGCACAGGGCTGTGCCCGCGCGTTCATGCGGAATGATAATGACTCGCAATACGATCTTTCACGAAAGCACTTCGTTTGAGATCAAATTCACGGAACTTGTTGCGCGACTGCAACTCCGGCGCGGCAAATCCTTGCGTTGGAGCCGGTTCCGACCCAAGTTTCAGCGGGCCTGCGCGGCCTGCCATCCGCCGCCGAGCACGCGGTACAGATCGACCGCGCCGCTCAAGCCCTGCAACCTCAACTGCAGCAGGCTGTCCTGCGCGCTGAACAGGGTGCGCTGGGCATCGAGCACCGTCAGCAGCGTGTCGGCCCCTTCGCGGTAGCGCAGTTCCGCCAGGCCCAAAGCGCGCTGCGCCTGCGCCACGACTTGCTCTTGCGCGATTTCCTGCCGCGCATTGCGGTCGGCGTTGCCAAGTGCGTCGTCCACTTCTTTCAACGCGCGTCGCGCCGCAGCCGCGTAGTTTTCGACCAGCGCCTCGCGTTGCAGCCGGGTCGATTCGACCGCGAGCCGCTGGCGACCGTTGTCGAACAGGCTCTGCGCCAGCGACAGGCCCAGCGACACCGAGCGCGTGCTGTCCACCAGGCTCAAGAGGGCGGCGCTGCTGGTGCCGGCGCCCGCCGACAGCGAGATGCTCGGCAACAACGCAGCGCGCGCGGCCGCCACGTCGGCATCGGCGGCCGCCAGCTGCGCCTCGGCCGAGGCCAGGTCGGGCCGGCGGCTCAACAGGTCGGACGGCAGCCACGCCGACACCGCGGGCTGGCGCAGCCCGCGCAGCGTTTCGCCCGCGCCCGCGTCGAAGCCCTGTGGCACGCGCCCCAGCAACAGCGCGAGCGCTGATGCGGTCTGGCGCACCTGTGTTTCCAGCGGAATCAGCGCCGTGCGCAGTTGCAGCACGGCGGTGGTCTGCTGCGACACATCGAGCGGCGTGGCCACGCCAAAGCGCCGGCGCGCTTCGACGATGCGCAACACGCGCTCGGCGGTGGCCAGGTTGTCGCGGGCGATGAGGACGCGCTCGCGCGTGGCGAGCAACTGGAAGTAGGTGGTGGCAACCGACGCCGCCAGCGTGATGCGCGCGGTCTCCAGGTCGTAGCGGCTGGCTGCCAGCGACGCCTGCGCGCCCTGCGCGCCGGCCGCGAGACGGCCCCACAGATCGAGCTCGTAGCTGACGGACAGCGACACGCTGGTGGACTCGCGCGTGCTGGTCGGCGTACCGCTGCTGTTGCTGCGCGCGGCCGAGCTGCCGACCGAGCCGTTGACGCTGGGCAACTGCGACACACCGGCGAGCCGCAGCGCGATGTCGGCCTGCTGCACCCGCTGCGCGGCCAGGCGCAGGTCGGTGCTGCCCTGCATCGCCTCGGCGACCAGCGACTCGAGCTGCGGCGACGAGAAGCCGCGCCACCAGTCGGCGGCGATGGGCGCCGCAGGGCGTTGATTGGTGCCGACCGCTTGCGCCTCGTTCCACGCGGCGGGCAGCACGGTCGGCAGGGGCGTGCGCGGTTCGGTCAGTGCGCAGCCGCCGAGCACCGCGACCGCGATGGTGGCCAGCGCCAGGCCGGGGGTGCGGGAAGAAAGGGCAGGACGGCGCATGCGATTCATCATTCCGAAGAGAGGGCGACCACCGGGTCGAGTCCGGCGGCTTTTTTGGCGGGCAGGTAGCCGAAGACCAGGCCTGTGGCGAAGGCGCAGCCGAAGGCCAGCAGCACCGGCATGGCCGAGTACTGCACCGGCGTGCCGAAGGCGCCGATCACCGCGGCGGCGCCGAGACCGAACACCACGCCGATGGCGCCGCCCAGGGCCGACACCACCAGCGCCTCGATCAGGAACTGCTGGAGGATGTTGCGCATGCGCGCCCCGGTCGCCATGCGAATGCCGATCTCGCGGGTGCGCTCGGTCACGCTGACCAGCATGATGTTCATCACGCCGATGCCGCCCACCAGCAGCGAGATCGCCGCGATGGAGCCGAGCAGGATCGTCATCGTGTTTTGCGTCTCGGTCGCGGTTTCGATGATCGAAGCCATGTTGCGGATCTGGAAGTCGACCACGCCGTGCCGCTCGGTCAGCAGCGACGCGACCGCGTCCTGCGTTTCGTCGATGCGCGAGGTATCGGCCACTGCCACGGTCACGTTGCGCAGGAAGCGCTGGCCCGACAGCCGGAGCTGGCTGGTGGCGTAGGGCACCAGCACCACGTCGTCCTGGTCCTGCCCGGTGGGCGAGGCGCCGCGCGGCGCCATGATGCCGATCACCTGGAAGATCAGGTTGTTGACCAGCACGTGCTGGCCGATGGGCTCCTCGCCGTTCTGGAACAGCGCGTTGGCCGCGGTCTGCCCTAGCACCGCGACGGTGGCGAAGTTGGTGTCGTCGTCCTCGTCGAAGAAGGTGCCGCGCGCCAGCTTCCATTGCCGCGCGATCGGGAATTTGGACGAGGTGCCGGTCACGCTGGTCGAATAGTCCGAGCCGCCGAAGCGCAGCGTGGCCGTGCTGGTTTGCTCCGGAATGGCGGCCAGCACGTTCTGCACTTCGCGGTCGATGGCGACCACGTCCGCCTGCACCAGCGTTGCGGTGGCGCTGAAGCCGCGCTGGTTGGGCGCACCCGGCCGCACCAGCAGCAGGTTCGAACCCATCGCGCCGATGCGGTCGACCACGGCCTGCTTGGCGCCGTCGCCGATGGCCAGCATCGCGATCACCGACGCGACGCCGATCACGATGCCCAGCAGCGTGAGGATCGAGCGGAACACGTTGGCGCGCAGCGCACGCAGCGCGGTCTTGGTCGCCTCGACCGCGTCGGACCAGTGGCTGATGCGGCCGGCGCGCGGCGCCCAAGCCAACGCGGCGGCCGCGTTGTCGGCCGGCGCCGGGCCCGGGTCGGCGACGACATCGCCGTCGCGCAGTTCGATGGTGCGGTGCGCGTGCGCGGCGACTTCCGGCGCATGGGTGATCAGGATCACCGTGTGACCTTGCGCCGACAGCTCCTTCAGCAGGCGCATGACGTCGGCGCCGCTCTTGGTGTCGAGGGCGCCGGTGGGCTCGTCGGCCAGGATCACGCGGCCGCCGTTCATCAGCGCGCGGGCGATGGACACGCGTTGCTGCTGCCCGCCCGACAGCTGGTTCGGGCGGTGGTGGCCGCGGTCGTGCAGGCCGAGCGTGGCCAGCAATTCGGTCGCGCGCGCATGGCGCTCGGCCGGCGGCACACCGGCGTAAACGGCGGGCACCTCGACGTTGTCGGAAGCGGTGCCAGTGGCGATCAGGTTGTAGCTCTGGAACACGAAGCCGAAGGCCTCGCGCCGCAGTTCGGCCAGCTCGTCGCGGTCCAGGCCGGAGACATCGCGGCCCATGAAGTGGTAAGTGCCGCTCGACGGCCGGTCGAGGCAGCCGAGGATGTTCATCAGCGTCGACTTGCCCGAGCCCGAGGCGCCCATGATCGCCACCAGTTCGCCCGGATAGATCTCCAGGTCGATGCCATGCAGCACCTCGACCGCGAGATCGCCGTTGCGGTAGGTCTTGGTGACGCCCTTGAGCGCGATCAGCGGGACCGCGGGGGCAGCGCCGGCGCTCACCGCCGACCGCCTCCGCCGCCGGCCCCCGCACCCATGCCCGGCGCGGCGCCGACACCGGGGCCTGGCGTGTTGCCGGCGGCGCGACGCGGTGCATCGGGCTGCTTGATGCCCGCGACCACGCGCTCGCCTTCTTCCAGGCCGGACAGGATCTGCGCCTGGACGCGGTTGCTGACGCCGATGGTGACCTGGCGCTCACTGATCGTTCCGTCGGCCGCGGCCACCTTCACCGTGGCGGTGCGTGGCGGCCGGGGCGCAGGCGCGGGCTGAGGCGCTGTGATGGCAGACGCGGTGGCAGCGGCGGGACGCGGACCGGTCGGGCGCGTGGGCGGCGTAGTGGATGGGATGGTTGCTCCCGTTGGCGACGCTGCGGCCTGGCTGGGCGAGGGGCGTGGCGCGCCATCGCGAGGTGCGCTCTCGCGCGGGGTGGCGGTGCGCGTGGCGGCGCCTGCGTCCGCGCGCGGTCCGTCGCCGCGCGATGAATCCCGTTCCCGTTCAGGGCGACGGGCTTCCGCCCCGGCACCTTCGCCGCGGGCGCGGCGCGCCTCGCCCGGCGGGCCGCCTTCAGGTGCACCACCGCTTGCCGCTTCGCGCGCGGCACGCCGGGCGGCGCGCATGCGCTCGCGCTCTTCCTCGCTCATCTGGCTCCAGGCTTCACGGTCAAAACGCGGTGCGCCGCCGGCGCGCTCGCCAGCGTTACCGGCGGGTGCGGCTGTGGGTTCACGCGCAGGCGACGCCGATGCCGAAGGAGCCGATGAAGGCCTGCTCGTAGACGCGGTGGCTGCGGCAGCGGACGCGTCGGCGGTCGGCGCGGACCGCGCAGGCGCCGGGTCGCGCGGCGGCCGGCTCGGCGCACTCGGCGTCGGGGAGGGCGTCGCCGCCGGTGCTGGAGCAACGGATGCAGCAGGTGTAGCTGGTGCAGCAGGCGCAGCGGCCGACGCTGGCGCTGCGGGAGCAGAGGCCGCGGACATCGGTCCACTCGCCCCGGCGCCAGCGCCATCCCGGTCCCGCTCGCGGCGACCGCCTTGGCTGCCGCCGCGCTGCAAGGTCACGGCCGACATCGGCACCACCAGCGTATCGCGCGCCTCGGCCACGACGAAGAACACCTGCGCGGTCATCTGCGACATCAGGTTGCGGTTGGGGTTGGCGACGTCGAAGAGCGCGTTGTAGAGCACCACGTTGTTCGTCACCGTCGGCGTGGGCTCGACCTTCTTCAGCTCGCCGTACCAGCGCCGGCCCTGGCTGCCGAGCGTCGTGAAGTAGGCCTGCATACCGCGCCGCAGCTTGCTGACGTCGGCTTCCGAAACCTGCGTCTGGATCGTCATGGTCGACTGGTCGGCGATGCGCAGGATGGTCGGGGCCGACTGGTTGGTGTTCAGCGTCTGGCCCTGCTTGGCGGTGATGCTGACCACCGTGCCCGCCATCGGAGCGTAGATCTTCGTGAACTTGAGGTTGGATTCCTCCACCCGCATGCTGGCCTGCAGCTGCTCGATCTGCGCCTTCAGCGTGCCGACCTGCGCGCGCGCGGCTTTCAGCGTCGTGTCGGCGTTCTGCAGCAGTTCGGCCGTGGTCGCTTCGGCCGACATCAGGTTCTTCTGCCGCTGCAAGTCGCGCTCGGCCTTGGCGACGTTGACTTCGCGCTCGATCAGGCTGGCCTGCTGCGCGCGCAGCTGCGCGCGGCTGGCTTCGACGCGGGCGGTCGATTGTTCGGCATCGATCTCCGCGAGCAAGTCGCCTTCATTGACATCCTGGCCGACCTCGACATGGATCTTGCGCAACTGACCCGACACCTGCGCGCCCACGTCCACATAATCACGCGGCTGCAAGGCACCGGTCGCGCTGACCAGGTCTTCGAGGTCGGTGCGCTGCACCGTCGCGAACACGTAGTCGGGGCCCTTGGTGCGCGATGCCTCCCACTGCTTCCAGCCGAACCAGCCGCCGGTGCCGAGCACCGCCAGCGCGGCCAGGAGAAGGAGATTGCGGCGCAGGCGGCGGGGAGGGCGGGCAGCGGAAGTCATGGCGGATGGCGATCAACGAAAAAAGGTCGGCAGAGCGGCGACCGGGCGAGCATCCGCGGCCGGCCCTGCGCCGCGATGTACGGCATGTAAAGAAGTGTGGCTGTGGCTTTTGCGCCAAGCCGGCGTCATCAAGCCGGCATCAGTACACGTCGCGGCGGTAGCGGCCCGCGGCCACGAGCGCCGCGAAGCGCTCCGGTCCGGCCACTTCGCGCAGCGCCGCATCGACGCTGCCGGCCATGCCGGCCAGGCTGCCGCAGACGTAGACGGCGGCGCCGCGGTCGATGCATGCACGCACGTCGGCGGCGGCTTCGAGCAGGCGGTGCTGCACGTAGCGGGCGCCGTCCGCATCGCGGGAGAACACGCGATCGACCCGTGCCAGCAGCCCGGTGGCCTGCCACGCGGTGATCTCTTCGCGGCACAGCGTGTCGAACGCCGCCTGCCGCTCGCCGAACACCAGCCAGTTGTCACCCCGCCCGGCCGCGGCGCGCGCGCGCAGGTGGCCGCGCAGACCCGCGAGGCCGGTGCCGTTGCCGATCAACAGCAGCGGCGCATCGGCGTTGTCGCCGAGCCGGAAGCTGGGGTGCGCGCGCAGCCGCGCCGGCACCTCGCCGCCGATTGGCAAGCTGGCCGTGAGCCAGCCCGATGCCACGCCCAGCTGGCCGTCCGCATGGCGCTCCTGCCGCACCAGCAGTTCGACCACGCCGTCGCTGGCGATCGAGGCGATCGAATAGTCGCGCGGCCGATCGACATCGCCAGGCGGCTGGACCTGCACCAGATCGCCGGACTGCCAGTCGGCCTCTGTACCGGGCGGCGGCGCCAGCACGATGCGGTGGATCGGTGCGCCCGCGCTGCCGGCGTTGAGCAGTTCGCGGTCCGCCAGGCGCCACGGCGCGAAGGGCGTCGGCGCCGTGTCCGCTTCCGCGGCCGCGAGGCCGAGCGACGCATCCCACTGGCGGAGCGAGGCCGGCTCGCCGTTGTCGACGTCGATCCGCGCGAAGTCCGCGGTCGCGCCTGCGCGCTGCAGCCACCCGTCGAGTGCACGGCCGAAGCCGCAGAAGTTCTGGTACTGGCGGTCGCCGAGCGCGAGCACCGCATAGCGCAGCGTCGGGAGCGCAAGTGGCGCGGCCATCACGGTCTCGACGAAGAGGCTGCCGCCATCGGGGGCGTCACCCTCGCCGTAGGTGCTGACGATGAACAGGGCGCGCGATGCGGCGGCCAGCGTGGCGCCATCGAGCGCGTTGAGCGCCAGCACGCGCACGGGCGTGCCATCGGCATGCAGTCGTCGCGCGGTGTCCCAGGCCAGCGCTTCGGCTTGGCCGGTCTGCGTGGCAAACAGCACGAGGGTTGGCGCCTGGTTGCCACCGGCCAAGATCTGGGCTGCGACCAGCGCTCGCGCCGCGCGGCGCCGCTCGCGCCACCAGATGGCGGCGCACAGGGCGATGTAGCCGAGCACGGTCGCGCCCGCGCCGGCGCTGCGCACGATGTCGGGGCTCATGGTCGCGGCGGCGGTGGGCTGGACGATGGGTGCAGGGCTGCCCAAGCCGTGCTGGCGTGCGTCCGGAGGCCCTGCGGCGCGCGCGTGTTGAACAACGCGGCAATGCCGTGGCTTTCGGCGAACGCCAGCCCGTCGGCGGGGCCGAGCACCGTCAGCACGGTGGCCAGTGCGTCGGCTCGCATGCATTCGGTGTGCAGGACGCTGACGGCCGCGAGCGCGTGGTCGACCGGCTCGCCGGTGCGCGGGTCGATAGTGTGCGACCAGCGGCGCGTGCCGTCGGTGCGCTGGTGCCAGCGGTCACCGGAGGTGGCAATGGCCATGTCATGGAGCGGCAGGGTCAGCGCCGCGGCGTCGTTGTCGGACTCCGCGTTGGCGACCTGGACGCGCCACGGCATGCCGCCGGGGCGCCGTCCGGCTACGCGGAGTTCGCCGCCAATCTCCATCAGCAGATCACGCAGGCCGAGAGCCTGCAGCGCATCGACCGCGTGGTCGACAGCGAAACCCTTGGCGATGCCGGAGAAGTCCAGCGTCAGTCCGCCGGGCTGGAAGAGCGTGGCGCTGTCCGCGTCGAATGCCAGCTTCTCCCAACCGCAGCGCGCGCGCGTGGCCTCGCGTTCGGCGGCCGACGGGGCGACGTGGGCTTCGTCGGACGGCGCGGCATCCGGTCCGAAGCCCCAGAGGCGGACCAGCGGGCCGACGGTGGGATCGAGCGCGCCCGCGCTGCGGTCCGCTTCCTCGAGCGCGCAGCGCAACACGGCGGCGAACGCGGGCGGTAGAGGGTGGCTGCTACCGCCGGGCGCGCGGTTGTATCGGCTCAATGCCGACTCGGGTGCCCAGTGGCTCATCTGCGCGACGACCTCGTCGAGCGCGGTCTCCACGGCAGTGCGCACTTCCACGAGCGGAAGCATGGCCGGGTTGTCGAAGCGCAGCGACCAGGTCGTGCCCATCGTGCGGCCCGCGAGTTGCTGCAACGTGGCGGGATCGGCCGCACGCGGCGCGGCACTGTTGGCGTAGCCCGTGGTGCGGTGCGCGAAAGAAGGCAACATCCCTTACGGCATGACTTCCAGGGTTGCGGCGTAGCTCAGACGGCGCTCTTTGGCCTGCGGCACGGTGGTCTTGTTGTCCTTGGTGCTGGCATCGAGCCAATACATGCCGGCCGTCGGCCAGGTCACGCTGAACTGGCCCTTGCTGTCGGTCTTGAGCTTCACTTCGCCAAGCTTGTCGCGGTACTGCGTGTTGCCTGCCGTGATGGTGACTTCCAGGTCGGCCGCCGGCTGCCCATCCAGGTGCAGCGTGAAGGTCGACTTTTCACCCTTGACCAGATCGGTCGGGCTGCCGGTCGCGATCAGCTCGAGGCCTTGGCCGATGGGCTGGAGCGCGGAGGGCTTGCCGACGGTGACGAAGGTCTCGATGCGCCCCGACGATTGCGACACGACCACATCGGTCGCATCGGCCGGAATGTCGCGGGTGATCGTCTCGGCCGTGCCGCGCGCGCGCTTGGTGGCGCCGGCCTTGTCTTTCCAGCTGGCATTGGCACCGGCATTGACCACGGCGATGCGGTAGGTGCCGGGCTGCGCCACGTTCACGTCAAATACCACGCGGCGTTTCAGCTTGGCCTCGCTCTCGGGCTTGAGCGCGCTGCCGTCGGGTGCGGTGATCTGCAGGCCTTCGATGCGCAGCGGCTGGTGGTTGGCGACGAACAGGTCGTTGGATACCGCACCGTCGACGCTGATCACGTCGCCCTTGGAGAGCACCGTGGAAGAGGGCAGCAACCAGGCGTTGTGCGCATGCGCAGTGCCGAGGGCGGCGGTCAGGGCGATCGCGGTGGCGAGCAGGGATGTTTTCATGAGGACGGACTCCGGGGGATGGGTGGGCAGCGGGCGCAGATTGCAGGTCAGGGCTTGAGTTCGAGCTTGATTTCGCCCAGTTCTTCCTTGCCGCTCACGACCAGCGGCTGTGCCGAGGTTGGCGGCCACTGGAACGGGATGCTCACGACCTCGCGGCCGCCGACTTCGCGCGAGGCCTCGACGACGAGCTTGTAGCTGCCCGCGGGTAGCTTCGGCAGCGCGACCGAACCTTCACTGACGTTGATCTGGTGCTTGCCTGCGGGCTTGGTCGCGCCGGTCACGCCATCGACAGGCACGGCGAGCTCGCGGCCGCCGCGGCGCCACCACTGGCGCAGGTCCTTCAGCCATTTGGTGCCTTCGCCTTCCGGGTTGTTGGTGTTGGCACGCACGTCGTACCAGACCGCGAGCGTGCTGGCCAGCGTGTTGTCGGCACGTTCGACCCAGGCCGCGACATACGGGCGGTGGTACTCAGCCACATTAAGGCGGGGCACCTCGATGTTGACCCCAAGGCCCGCTGCAAAAGCTGGGACGCCGAGCAGGGCGCCCAGCGCGAGGGAGTAGCGGACGTTCACAAATGACCTCTTTCTGGCGGGATGACTCAATGGATGAACAGCAGCGCGAGCAGCACGGGAATGACGAAGCCCATCCCGACCATCGGCCAGGTGAAGGGGCGGTTGCCCGCATGCATCTTGAGGATGAAGAGCCCGGTGATCGAAAAGACCAGCGTGGCGCCCGCGAAGATGTCAATGAACCAGCTCCAGGCTGCGCCGGTGTGGCGGCCCTTGTGCAGGTCGTTGAAGTAGGAGATCCAGCCGCGATCGGTGCGCTCGTACTCGATCTCGCCGTCTTCCAGGTTCAGGCGCAGCCAGGCGTCCCCACCGGGCCGGGGCAGAGAGAGATAAATCTCTTCCTCCGACCATTCCGCTTCTTTGGCGGCGGTATCGATGGACCAGCGTTGCTGGATCCACCCCTGCAGCTCGACAGGGAGCACGGCGCGCCCCCTGGCGTCCTTCTTGACCTGCGCGACCTGCGCTTCGAGCCGGCCGAGCAGCGCTGGCTCGACCGTGCCGCGCTCCGAGGACACGACGGGCTTGGCTTCGATCTGCCCGGAATGATTGAGCGTGAACCCGGTGATACCGAACAGCAGCAAGCCGATCAGGCAGAGCGCCGAACTGACCCAATGCCATTCATGCAGCGTCTTCAGCCAATAGGAACGTCGACGGTTGTCAGGGGAGCCGCTCATGGGCGCTGGACTCTGCGGGAAGGGTTGCTGCGGGAAAGCCAGAGAGTTTAGCGCCTCAAATGAGAATGAATGTTGTTCGCAGGTAAAGACGAAGCCCGTCGCCGGGCATGAAAAAAGGGGCCGAAGCCCCTTTGCAAGGTGTCGATCCGGCCTCAGCCGATCTCGCCCATCTGACTCTGCAGATAATTCTGGATGCCGACGCGGCCGATCAGATCGATTTGCGTTTCCAGGAAGTCGATATGCTCTTCCGTGTCGTCGAGGATTTTCTGCAGCAGGTCGCGCGAGACGTAATCGCGCACCGTCTCGCAATGGGCAATGCCGGCCTTGATGGTGGCTTGCGCACCCGTCTCGGCACCGAGGTCGCAAGCGAGCAGTTCCGGGACGTCTTCGCCGATGTTCAGCTTGCCCAAGTCCTGCAGATTGGGCAGGCCGTCGAGCATGAAGATGCGGTCCATCAGCCAGTCGGCGTGCTTCATCTCGCCGATCGACTCTTCGTATTCCTTCTTCGCCAGCTTGTCCAAACCCCAGTGCTTGAGCATGCGGTAGTGGAGAAAGTACTGGTTGATCGCGGTCAACTCGTTCTTGAGTTGCGCTTGCAAATGACCAATGACTTGGGGGTCGCCCTTCATGATTTTTCCTTGTTCTGCGTTGTTCTGTGGGCGCGATTGTCAGAGGGCGAAGCACCTCGGCGCAAGCAATCCCATGCTGCGACGGTCTGCATGCGTGTGATGCTGATACACGTTCGCATTTCATAGGGTCAGGTCATGCAATCAATAGTTCGATTCTATTGAATTTGGTGCGTCGGTAGTTACAATAATGGCTTCCCTTTCTCCATCAGTCATCAAGGAAACCGCATGTCTCTCATCAACACCCAAGTGCAACCGTTCAAGACCGAGGCTTACCTCAACGGCAAGTTCATTCCGGTGACCGACGAAACGCTGAAGGGCAAATGGTCTGTGCTGATCTTCATGCCGGCAGCTTTCACGTTCAACTGCCCAACGGAAGTCGAAGATGCGGCCGACAACTACCCCGAGTTCCAGAAACTGGGCGCCGAGGTCTACATCGTGACCACCGATACGCACTTCTCGCACAAGGTCTGGCACGACACGTCGCCGGCCGTCGGCAAGGCCAAGTTCCCGCTCGTGGGCGACCCGACCCACACGCTGACCAACGCTTTCGGCGTGCACATCCCTGAAGAAGGTCTGGCGCTGCGCGGCACCTTCATCATCAACCCGGATGGCGTGATCAAGACCATGGAAGTGCATTCCAACGAGATCGCCCGCGACGTGAAGGAAACGCTGCGCAAGCTCAAGGCAGCCGTCTACACCGCCGCCCACCCGAACGAAGTTTGCCCGGCCAAGTGGAATGAAGGCGACAAGACCATCGCGCCGTCGTTCGACCTCGTCGGCAAGATCTAAGCACCTTCCGCGAAGCCCGGGTGACCGCAAGGCCCCGGGCTTTATGTGCCCCGTTTGATAGTTTTCAGATATCGAAAGAGAGTTCTCCATGCTCGACGCCAACACCAAAGCCCAACTCAAAAGCTACCTCGAACGCGCCACGCAGCCGATCGAGATCGTCGCCTCGCTCGACGACAGCAAGGCCTCGGACGAAACGCTGGCGTTGCTGAAGGACGTGGCCGAATCGTCGCCACTGGTCAAGCTCACCGAAAGCCGCGACGACGTGTATCGCAAGCCGTCTTTTTCGATCAACCGCCCCGGCGAAAACCACGGCCCGCGCTTTGCGGGGCTGCCGATGGGGCATGAGTTCACCTCGCTGATCCTCGCGCTGCTGCAGATCGGCGGCTACCCGCCGAAGGTCGAGGACGCGATCCTCGAACAGATCCGCGCGCTCAACGGCGACTTCGAATTCGAGATCTTCGTTTCGCTGACCTGCCACAACTGCCCGGATGTGGTGCAGGCGCTGAACCTGATGGCAGTGCAGAACCCCCGCATCAAGACCACCATGATCGAAGGTGGCACCTTTCAGGACGAAGTGAAAGAGCGCCAGATCATGGCCGTGCCGACCGTGTTCCTGAACGGCACCGAGTTCGGCCAAGGCCGCATGAGCCTGGAAGAGATCCTCGCGAAGATCGACACCAGCGGTGTCGAGCGCGAAGCGAAGAAGCTCGACGCAAAAGATCCATTCGACGTGCTCATCGTCGGTGGCGGCCCGGCCGGTGCCGCGGCCGCCGTGTACGCGGCGCGCAAGGGCATTCGCACGGGCGTGGCGTCGGAGCGTTTCGGCGGTCAGGTGCTCGACACCATGGGCATCGAGAATTTCATCTCGGTGAAGGAAACCGTGGGCCCCAAGTTCGCCATCGCGCTGGAAGAGCACGTGCGGCATTACGAGGTCGACATCATGAATCTGCAGCGCGCCAAGGCGTTGGTGCCCGGCAAGGAATTCGTCGAGGTCCAGCTCGAAAGTGGGGCGACGCTCAAGAGCCGAACGGTCATCCTGTCGACCGGCGCGCGCTGGCGCAACATCAACGTGCCCGGTGAGCACGAGTTCAAGAACAAGGGCGTGGCCTACTGCCCGCACTGCGACGGCCCGCTGTTCAAGGGCAAGCGCGTGGCGGTCATCGGCGGCGGCAACTCGGGCGTCGAGGCGGCGATCGACCTGGCCGGCATCGTGGGCCACGTGACGCTGATCGAGTTCGACAAGCAACTGCGTGCCGACGAGGTGCTGCAACGCAAGCTGCGCAGCCTGAAGAACGTCGAGATCTTCACGAATGCGCAGACCACGGAGATTACCGGCAACCAGACGGTCAACGGCCTGGTCTACAAGGACCGCGCGAGCGGTGAGCTGAAGACGGTGGCGCTCGAAGGCGTATTCATCCAGATCGGCCTGGTGCCCAACACCGATTGGCTCAAGGGCACGGTCGCGTTGTCGAAGCACGGTGAGATCGAGATCGATGCCAAGGGCCAGACTTCGGTGCCCGGCGTGTTCGCAGCGGGCGATGCGACGACGGTGCCCTACAAGCAGATCGTCATCGCGGCCGGCGACGGTGCGAAGGCGGCGCTGAGCGCCTTCGACCACCTGATCCGCACGACGGCGCCAGCGGAAGAGCCGGCTTTGCCCAAGGAAGCTGTCGCGGCCTGACGTCGGAAAAGGGCGCAGCGTGAGCGCCCGCCGATCCTTGCAAGGCGCTGTCACCCGACAGCGCCTTTTTGCTGGACACCGCTCAGTAGCTGAGGCGCTCGGGGCGCAGTTCCTGGAGGATGGTCGTGGCAATTTCCTCGATTGACTTGGTCGTCGTCGACAACCACCGGATTCCGGCGCGCCGCATCATGGCCTCGGCTTCGTTCACTTCGTGGCGGCAGTTTTCGATGCTCGCGTAGCGGGAACTGGGCCGCCGCTCGTTGCGGATCTGCGAAAGCCGCTCGGGCTGGATCGTCAGGCCGAAAATCTTCTTCTTGTGCGGCAGCAGGGCGGGCGGCAGTTGCCGGCGGTCGAAGTCCTCGGGGATCAGCGGGTAGTTGGCCGCCTTCAGGCCGTGTTGCATGGCCAGGTAGAGCGAGGTCGGCGTCTTGCCGCTGCGGCTCACGCCGACCAGGATCACGTCGGCGCCGTCAAGGTCGCGGTTGCTCTGACCGTCGTCGTGCTGCAGGCTGAAATCGATCGCTGCGATGCGCGCGTCATATTCCTTGCTCTTGCTCACATCGCTGAAGCGGCCGATGCGGTGGTTCGACTTGATGGCGAGTTCGATCTCCAGCGGCCGCACGAAGGTGCCGAACATGTCGAGCAGCATGCCTTTGCTGCCGTTTTCGATGACCGCCAGTACCTCCATGTCGGCCAGCGTGGTGAAGACGATGGGGCGCACGCCCTCGATCTCGGCCGTGTGGTTGATCTTGCGAACGGCCTGGTGCGCCTTGTCGACCGTGTCGGTGAACGGCAGGCGCACGTGGCGGGGCTTCATTTCGAACTGGGCCAGCACGGCGTTGCCCAGGGTTTCGGCCGTGATGCCGGTGCCGTCGGAGACAAAGAATACGGTTCGGTTCTTCATGTGTTGCGCCCTTGTCCTGCGGCGGATGCGACGGTGCCACGCCTACAATCCGGGCCATTATCGGGAATCCGTAACCCGCATTTCTTTCTTCCATGCAGACTTCCGCCGCACCCCAAGCAACGACAACGATCGTGCCGCGCTGCCTGCATGCGACACCGGTTTCAACTTCTGGAGCTTTCCCATGTCTGCACTCTTCGACGCGACCGCCCTGGTCGTACCGTTTGAAAACCTGAGGATGACCGATGTCGAGTCGGTCGGTGGCAAGAATGCCAGCCTCGGCGAGATGATTTCCCAGTTGCCGCAAGGCGTGCGGGTGCCGACGGGCTTCGCGACCACGGCGCATGCGTTTCGCCAGTTCCTGGCGCACGACGGGCTGGCTGACAAGATCAGCCGGCGACTCGCGACCCTGGACACCGAAGACGTGAGGGCACTTGCGGCCGCCGGTGCCGAGATCCGCGGCATGGTCGAGGCGCAACCCTTTCCGGCCGACCTGCAAAAAGCCATCGCCGATGCTTTTGCCACGCTGAGCGCCGGCAACCCCGCCGCGAGCTTCGCGGTGCGTTCTTCGGCCACGGCCGAAGATTTGCCCGATGCGTCCTTCGCAGGCCAGCAGGAGACCTTTCTCAACGTGGTTGGCATCGACGACGTGCTGCACAAGATGAAGGAGGTGTTCGCCTCGCTCTACAACGACCGCGCAATCAGCTACCGCGTTCACAAGGGCTTTGCGCATGACATCGTCGCGCTGTCGGCCGGTGTCCAGCGCATGGTGCGCAGCGACCTGGGTGCCGCTGGGGTGATGTTCACCATCGACACCGAGTCCGGCTTCGAAGACGTGGTGTTCATCACCTCGAGCTACGGGCTGGGGGAGACGGTGGTGCAGGGCGCCGTCAACCCGGACGAGTTCTATGTTCACAAGCCGATGCTCAAGGCCGGCAAGCGCGCGCTGATCCGCCGCAACCTCGGCTCGAAGCTGGTCCAGATGGAATTCGCGACGGCGGAAGAGAAAGCCGCCAGCGGCAAGCTGGTGAAGACCACCGACGTTCCGACCGAGTTGCGCAACCGCTATTCGCTGAGCGATGCGGATGTCGAGCAGCTCGCGAAGTATGCGCTGGTGATCGAGGAACATTACGGCCGTCCGATGGACATCGAGTGGGGCAAGGATGGCACTGACGGCCACCTTTACATCCTGCAGGCGCGCCCCGAGACGGTGAAGAGCCAGCAGCAGGGCAAGGCCGAGCAGCGCTACAAGCTGTTGGGCAAGGGTGCGGTGCTGGCCGAGGGCCGTGCGATCGGGCAGAAGATCGGCACCGGCCCGGTCCGGCTGGTCTACAACATCAGCGAGATGGACAAGGTGCAGGCCGGCGACGTGCTGGTTACCGACATGACCGACCCGAACTGGGAGCCCGTGATGAAGCGCGCCAGCGCCATCGTGACCAACCGCGGCGGGCGTACCTGTCATGCGGCCATCATTGCCCGCGAGTTGGGCATTCCCGCGGTCGTCGGGTGTGGCGATGCGACCGACCTGTTGAAAGACGGCACGCTGGTCACGGTGAGCTGCGCAGAGGGCGACACCGGATTTGTCTATGACGGGCTGCTCGAGACGGAAGTGACCGAAGTCAAGCGCGGCGAGATGCCCGATATCGACATCAAGATCATGATGAACGTCGGAAACCCGCAGCTGGCCTTTGACTTCGCGCAGCTGCCGAATCACGGGGTGGGCCTGGCGCGACTTGAATTCGTCATCAACAACAACATCGGGGTGCACCCGAAGGCGATCCTCGATTACCCCAATGTTGACGCCGATTTGAAGAAGGCGGTCGAGTCTGTGGCGCGCGGCCATGCGTCCCCGCGGGCGTTCTACGTGGACAAGGTGGCGGAAGGCATTGCGACGATTGGTGCGGCCTTCTGGCCAAAGCAGGTGATCGTGCGGCTGTCAGACTTCAAGTCGAACGAATACCGCAAGCTGATCGGCGGCTCGCGCTACGAGCCCGAAGAAGAAAATCCCATGCTGGGCTTCCGCGGTGCCGCGCGCTATGTCAGCGAGGAGTTCCGCGAGGCCTTCCTCATGGAGTGCGAAGCGATCAAGCGCGTGCGCAACGACATGGGTCTGACCAACGTGCAGATCATGGTGCCCTTTGTGCGCACGTTGAAGCAGGCAGAGCGTGTGACCGGATTGCTGGCGGCGGAAGGGCTTAAACGCGGCGAAAACGAACTCAAGATCATCATGATGTGCGAGGTCCCGAGCAACGCCATCCTGGCCGAAGAGTTTCTCGAGTTCTTTGATGGCTTCTCGATTGGTTCGAACGACCTGACCCAGCTCACGCTGGGCCTGGACCGCGATTCGGGCCTCGAGCTGCTGGCCGCGGACTTCGATGAGCGCGATCCCGCCGTCAAGGCGATGCTGAGCCGCGCCATCCAGGCGTGCAAAGCCAAGGGCAAGTACGTCGGCATCTGCGGCCAGGGGCCGAGTGACCATCCGGACTTCGCGCTGTGGCTGGCCCAAGAGGGGATCGAGTCCATCTCGCTCAACCCTGACAGCGTGATCGACACCTGGCAACAACTCGCGGCGCGCTGAGGCGAGGGCGCGTCGGTTGTACTCGACGCGCCACACAATCTTTCACGGTCACGCGGGGTAATCCCCTGTCAGCCCCGTGCAATTGCAACAAAATGCGTTTTTGGTGCGAGACTTGTGTTTTGCGTCGTATCCGCAGCATCCGTTGGCCGGCTTTTTCCGTGCGATGGAAGGCGCACCGCATGGAGACCACCAATGATTCTTCTCAAAACTGAAGCCGGGCAACAGGTGCTCAAGGACCGTTCGGTCCGGCTTTCGCCGCGGCAACGTTCGGCCTTCATCCTTTTCGACGGCAAGCGCTCGGTCGACGACGTGATCGCGGCGGGCATGGGCATCACGGGCGAAGACATCGATCAGATGATCAGCCTCGGGCTTCTGGGTGCGGTGGAAAGCAGCACCAGTGCGGCGCCACCTGCAGCAGAGCCGCCTGTGGTCGCGATGGCAGCCGCACCAGCGGAAACCGCGCGTTCGAGTGCTCCCGTGGTTCCCTCCGTGCTGACGGAAGCAGAAGGCATGGTGGGTCGCAGCGCCCAACAGCGCTATCAGGAGGCCTACCTGATCGCGACCCAACTGACGGCGAACCTGGGGCTGCGCGGCTTTCGTCTCAATCTGTCGGTTGAAGGCACGAGCAACTTTGAGGAGCTGGTGGCACTGGCGCCCAAGATCCGTGCTGCCGTCGGACCGGAAAAATCGGCCCCGTTGGAGCGCGCGTTGGGAATCTGAAGACCCCGCGCAAAGAGGCCTGCTACAATAACCGGCTTTGCCTTGCCACACTGCATCTGACGCTGCAGGTGGCTTATCCCTTCTACGGAAGACCCACAAGGAGTGCCATGCGTCACTATGAAATCATTTTGCTGATCCATCCCGATCAGAACGCTACAAGGGCTTGATCACCGCCGGCGGCGGCAAGATCCACCGTGTTGAAGACTGGGGCCGTCGTCAGTTGGCTTATCAGATCAACAAGCTCAACAAGGCGCACTATCTGTGCGTGAACATCGAGGCCGAGCAAGCTGTGATGGCTGAACTCGAGCACGCGTTCAAGTTCAACGATGCCGTGCTGCGCCACCTCACCGTGCTGCGCAAGAAGGCCGACACCGGCCCGTCGTCGATGATGAAGACGGTCGAGCGTGAAGAGGCCCGCAAGGCCCAGCAGGCCGAATACGCCGCAAACAACAACTGATGATGGTGTGACGGGCGTCGCGGTCAACAGCCTCGTGCTGACTGCGTGCGTCGCCGAACTCGGAGCATTGCGCTACACGCCGGCAGGACTTCCCGCCATCGACTTGCGACTCGAACACGAGTCCACGATCGATCAGGCAGGAGTTGCCAGGCAGGTGAAGACGGCCCTCAAGGCTGTGGCCTTCGGCAGCACCGCCGAACGGCTTGCGACGCAATCGATGGGAAGTCTCTGGCGGTTTCAGGGCTTTCTGTCGACACCGGGGAATGGCAAGCATCCCGTTCTGCACATCCAGGATTTTCAGCAAGATTAATTTTTCGAGAGGTCCCACATGGCCACGTTCAAGAAATTCAACAAAGACAAGCGCCCCAAGCGCAATACCCAGTCGCTGCTGTTCAAGCGCAAGCGCTTCTGCCGCTTCACCGTCGCGAACGTCGAAGAGATCGACTACAAGGACATCGACACCTTGCGCGACTTCATCGGCGAAAACGGCAAGATCACGCCCGCCCGCCTGACCGGCACGCGCGCGATCTACCAGCGCCAACTCAACACCGCGATCAAGCGCGCACGCTTCCTCGCCATGGTCCCGTACAGCGACCAGCACCGCGTCTAAGGAGAGCGACACCATGCAAATCATTCTTCTGGACAAGGTTCTGAACGTTGGCGCCCTGGGCGACATCGTGAAGGTCAAGGACGGCTACGCACGCAACTTCCTCATCCCGTCGGGCCGCGCACGCCGCGCCACCGCCGCGAACAAGGCCGAGTTCGAAGCCAAGCGCGCCGAACTCGAAAAGGCTGCCGCTGCTAAGCTGGCCGAATCGCAAGCCCAGGGCGAAAAGCTCGGCGGCACCGCGGTCAAGCTCACGCAAAAGGCGGGCGTCGACGGCCGCCTGTTCGGTTCGGTCACCAACGGCGACATCGCCGAAGAGCTGAACAAGCAGGGCTACAAGGTTGCCAAGTCGCAAGTGCGCATGCCCAACGGTCCGATCAAGATCGTTGGCGACAGCACCGTGAGCGTTGCGCTGCACACCGACGTGGTGGTCGACATCACCGTCACCGTCTACGGCGAAACGGCCTAAGAACCGCAGCGCTTCGTGCGCACATGCAAAGGCCGCCTTCGGGCGGCTTTTGCTTTGGTGCTGCACCCGGTTGTCCTGCGTGCTGCACCGAAAAACCACCGCTTATCCACAGTGTTATCCCATGACGCCGCCGGCCCTGCGCACTAGCATGGCGCTTGCCAAGGAAATCCATGTCCGCTGTCTTCTCGTACGCCGAAAACGATCCCGCCGACCGCCAGGTCGCCCAGTTGCGGGTGCCGCCGCACTCCATCGAAGCCGAGTCGAGCGTGCTCGGCGGCCTGCTGCTCGACAATGGCGCCTGGGACCGCATGGGCGACCTCTTGGTCGACGGCGACTTCTATCGCCATGAGCACAAGCTGATCTACGCGGCCATCGGCACGCTGATCAACGCGAGCAAGCCGGCCGACGTGATCACCGTCTACGAGCAGCTGCAAAATCTCGGCAAGGCCGACGAGATCGGTGGCCTCGTGTACCTCAATTCGCTCGCACAGTACGTGCCGAGCGCGAGCAACATCCGCCGTTACGCCGAAATCGTTCGCGAGCGCTCGATCCTGCGCAAGCTCGTGTCGGCGGCCGACGAGATCGCCACCAACGCCTTCAACACCAACGGCAAGGCTGTCGACAAGATCCTCGACGAGGCAGAACAGAAGATCTTCAACATCGGCGAGGAAGGCTCGCGGATGAAGCAGGGCTTCCAGGGCATGGATTCCCTGGTGGTCGACCTGCTGGATCGCGTGACAGAGATGGCCGACAACCCGAATGACATCACGGGTGTTCCGACCGGCTTCATCGACCTCGATCGCATGACTTCCGGCTTCCAGGCTGGCGACATGATCGTGCTGGCTGCGCGCCCGTCGATGGGCAAGACCGCGTTGGCCATCAACATCGCCGAGCACGTCGCGCTCAACGAGGGCCTGCCCGTTGCGGTGTTCTCGATGGAAATGGGCGCCGCGCAGCTTGCGGTGCGGATCGTCGGCTCCATTGGCCGCATCGACCAGACGCACTTGCGCACAGGCAAGCTCACCGACGAGGAATGGCCGCGCCTGACCGAAGCGATCGAGAAGCTGCGCAACATCTCGCTGCACATCGACGAAACGCCCGGCCTCACGACGAGCGAGTTGCGCGCCAACTCGCGGCGCCTCGCACGCACCTGCGGCCAGCTCGGCCTGATCGTGGTCGATTACCTGCAGCTCATGAGTGTGTCGACGGCCATGAACGACGAGAACCGCGCGACGGCGGTCGGCGAGATCTCGCGCGGCCTCAAGATGCTGGCCAAGGAACTCAAGTGCCCGGTGATCGCGCTGTCGCAGCTCAGCCGCGGCGTCGAGTCGCGCACCGACAAGCGGCCGATGATGAGCGACCTGCGCGAGTCCGGCGCGATCGAGCAGGACGCGGACATCATCATGTTCATCTACCGCGACGACTACTACGACAAGAACTCGAA
>SEGS01000062.1 GCA_004210915.1 Variovorax sp.
ATCGGCGACGACATGGCGCTCGATTCGGGTGTGGGCACCTGCGGCAAGGAAGGCCAGAGCGTGCCGGTCGGCGTCGGCCAGCCCACCTTGCGCATCGATGGCCTCACGGTCGGCGGCACCGCCTGACGCGCTGGCACAACGGTGATTGCCAAAACGCTGTGCTAGAGTCCGCACCCATGTCTCTGCGCGCAGCTTTCTATTTTTCGTACTTTTGGTTCCGGACCCCCGGCGGCCCAGAGGCGAGCGCGTAAAGCAAACGTACACCCCTCCAAGACCGCCGGCGCTCACGCCCCGGCGGTTTTTTTATGCCTTCTCGTTTTTTGACCCAGGAGCCCACGATGACCCAGAACACCGCCCCCACCAGCGACAGCTGGTATGCGAGCGTCGAAAAGACCAGCCAGACCGACGACGAACGCATCAAGGACATCAACGTGCTGCCCCCTCCTGAACACCTGATCCGCTTCTTCCCAATTCGCGGAACGCCGGTCGAAACGCTGATCACCGACACGCGCCGTTCGATCCACAACATCATGGCCGGCACCGACGACCGGCTGCTGGTGGTGATGGGCCCGTGTTCCATCCACGATCCGATGGCCGCGCTCGAATACGCGCGCCGTCTCAAGGCGCAACGCGACAAGTACGCTGATTCGCTCGAGATCGTGATGCGCGTCTACTTCGAAAAACCGCGCACGACGGTTGGCTGGAAGGGGCTTATCAACGACCCGTACCTGGACGAGAGCTACCGGATCGACGAGGGGCTGCGCATCGCGCGCCAGCTGCTCATCGACATCAACCGCATCGGCCTGCCGGCGGGCAGCGAGTTCCTCGACGTGATCTCGCCGCAGTACATCGGCGACCTGATCGCCTGGGGCGCGATTGGCGCACGCACGACCGAAAGCCAGGTGCACCGCGAACTGGCCTCGGGCCTCTCGGCGCCGATCGGCTTCAAGAATGGCACCGACGGCAACATCCGGATCGCGACCGACGCCATCCAGTCCGCCAGCCGCGGGCACCATTTCCTTTCAGTGCACAAGAACGGCCAGGTCGCCATCGTGAACACCAACGGCAACCCGGATTGCCACGTGATCCTGCGTGGCGGCAAGGCGCCGAACTACGACGCGGCCAGCGTCGCGGCTGCGTGCGCCGACCTCGAGGCCGCCAAGCTGCGCCCGACGCTGATGGTCGATTGCAGCCATGCCAACAGCAGCAAGCAGCACCAGAAACAGATCGAAGTGGCGCAAGACATCGCCACCCAGATCGCGGGCGGCAGCCAGAGCGTGTTCGGCGTGATGGTCGAGAGCCATCTGCAGGCCGGCGCCCAGAAGTTCACGCCGGGCAAGGACCTGATTTCGGGCCTGGAATACGGCAAGAGCATCACCGACGCGTGCATCGGATGGGACGACTCGGTAGCGATGCTCGACACCCTGTCGCAAGCGGTCAAGCAGCGTCGAGGCTGAGACGCGGTCTGCGCGCCACGCGCAGGCGGATCGTCCTGCCTGCGTCGATGAGCGCGACAACAGACTGCCGCCGCGCGCGTTCAGGCGGCGGGTGCCCGCAAGGCGGCGAGCAGCCTGTCGTGCACGCCCCCGAAGCCGCCGTTGCTCATGCAGACGATGTGATCGCCGGGCCGCGCGGCGGCCAACACCTGAGCGACCAAGGGCTCGATGGCATCTGCAGTCTGCGCGCGTGCGCCGAGCGGCGCGAGCGCGGCGGCCGCGTCCCAGTCCAGACCCGCGGTGTGGCAGAACGACAGGTCCGCAGCTTCAAGACTCCACGGCAGCTGTGCGGCCATCGTTCCGAGCTTCATCGTGTTGCTGCGCGGTTCGAAGGCCGCAAGGATGCGCTCACTTTTCTTGCCTTGGCCATCGAGCTGACGACGCAGGCCATACAGCGTCGTGCGGATCGCCGTGGGGTGGTGTGCGAAGTCGTCGTAGACCGTGATGTCACCGCCGGCGCGCGCCACAGTGCCGCGCAGTTCCATGCGGCGGCGCACGTTGCGAAAGCGGCCGAGCGCGTCGGCGGCATCCTTGGGCGCGACGCCGACATGCTCGGCAGCAGCGATCGCCGCCAAGGCGTTCATCTGGTTGTGCAGCCCCGACAGCGCCCATTCAACGCGGCCGACACGTTCGCCATGTCGCAGCACGTCGAACGCGCCGTGGTCCCCGTCGGCCGTCCACTCGCCGCCGCCTCCGAAGCGGGCCACCTCGCTCCAGCAGCCTTGGGCGAGCACGCGCTGCAAGCTTTCTTCCGTCGCGTTCACGACCACGCGACCGGTCGCCGGCACCGTGCGCACCAAATGGTGGAACTGACGCTCGATGGCCGCCAGGTTGTCGAAGATGTCCGCATGGTCGAATTCGAGGTTGTTGAGCACCGCGGTGCGCGGACGGTAGTGGACGAACTTGCTCCGCTTGTCGAAGAACGCGGTGTCGTATTCGTCAGCCTCGATCACGAAGGGCGCCGCCGCACCCGTGCCCAGGCGCGCGGACACGTCGAAATTGAGGGGGACGCCGCCGACCAGAAATCCGGGCGCTCGCCCCGCAGCCTCGAGGATCCAGGTCAACATCGAGGTCGTCGTCGTCTTGCCGTGCGTGCCGGCGACCGCCATCACGTGGCGGCCCTGGAGAACGTGTTCGGCCAACCATTGCGGGCCGCTCGTATACGGCGCGCCGGCGTCGAGGATCGCCTCCATCAACGCAAACTTCGGCTTTCCGTCCGCCAGGCGCCCGCGCGAAACGACGTTGCCGATCACGAACACGTCGGGCGCCAAAGCCAGTTGGTCGGCGCCGAAGCCTTCGATCAGTTCGATGCCCAAGGCGCGCAACTGATCGCTCATCGGGGGATAGACGCCAGCGTCGCAGCCGGTGACGCGGTGGCCCGCTTCGCGGGCGAGGGCCGCCACGCCACCCATGAAAGTGCCGCAGATGCCGAGGATGTGGAGATGCATCGGTCGATTCTAGGGACGCATGGCCCGCGGCTTCCCCGTGCCGGGGTCTGCGGGCAAAATGCCCGGATGGACACGACCAAGCGCGAGATTGCTGCCACCGCCGCCCGCCTTGTGGTCGAAGAGGGGCTGGAATACGGGCCGGCCAAGCGGCGGGCTGTGCGCGATTTGGGTCTGGGCACACGAACCGCGCTGCCAAACAACGACGAGGTCGAGGCGGAGGTCCGCGACTACATCCAGTTGTTCTGCGCCGACACGCAGCCGGCGGAGCTTGCCGCGTTGCGCGCCTTGGCCGTGGAGTGGATGGAGCGCATGGCTGCGTTCCGCCCGCACCTCGGCGGGTCGGTGTGGCACGGCACAGCGACCCGGTTGTCGGATGTTTACATCCAGTTGTTCTGCGATGACTGCAAGTCAGCGGAAATAGCGCTCATCGATCACCACGTGGACTACGAGCCGCGGATGGTGACGGGCTTCCATGGCGAACAGGTCGAGGCCTTGAGCATTCACGCGCACAGCCGTGCGTTGGGGGAGGAGATCGGCGTGCATTTGCTGGTCTACGACCTCGACGATCTGCGCGGCGCGCTTAAGCCGGATTCACAGGGACGAAGGCCGCGCGGCGATCTCGCAGCGCTGCGCCGGCTGCTTCAACAAGAAAAGGATGTGGAATGAGTTCGACAACGACCCGACGTCGCGCGTTATTCGCAGGCGTGGCCGTGGTGGCTGCTGCGGGCGGGGTGGCCGGCGCTTTGTGGCGCGAGCGGAGCGCAGCCAGCGCGGCTCCAGGCACGGCCGGCGACGCGATGATGGATGCCGCTTTCTGGGCGCAACGTTTTGATCGGCCCGAGGGCGGTGAGCTGAACTTCCAGGGGCTGCGAGGCAAGCCGCTACTGCTCAATTTCTGGGCAACGTGGTGCCCGCCGTGCGTGGAAGAGTTGCCCATGATCGATCGTTTCTTTCGCGATCAAGCGACCAATGGGTGGCAAGTAGTGGGTTTGGCCATCGATCAGCCGAGCGCTGTGCGAAAGTTCCTCGAGCGGACACCGGTCACTTTTCCGAATGGCCTGGCAGGTTTGCAGGGTACTGAACTCGTCAAGCAACTCGGCAACAGCAACGGCGGATTGCCGTTCACGCTGGTGCTGGACGCGGGCGGCAAGGTCATGGCCCGTAAAATGGGCCAGCTCGAGGCGGCCGACTTGGAGGGTTGGCGCCGTGCACAAGTTCACGGATAGAATCCGTCGCACACGCGACGTTGCGACAACAACGTCCATATAAGCCGATTTTCAGGCGAGTTATAGCCAAATCGCCGGGAAAGCCGGCAATGGAGTCCCATGGATCTGCGCAAACTCAAGACACTGATCGATCTGGTGTCCGAATCGAATATTTCCGAACTGGAAATTACCGAAGCCGAAGGCAAGGTTCGCATCGTCAAGGCAGGAGCGGCTGCGCCTTTGCAGTACGTTCAGACCGTTGCAGCGCCAGCCACCGCCGCCCCGCCCACGGCCCCCGGTGCAACGGGCGCGGCCCCTACCGCGGCCGCGCCGGCGGAGGCAGCGCCATCAGGCCATGTCGTCAAGTCGCCGATGGTCGGCACTTTCTATCGCTCGTCCAGCCCCGGCGCGCCGGCTTTCGTGGAAGTCGGCAGCAAGGTCAATGAAGGCGACACGATTTGCATCATCGAAGCGATGAAGATCCTCAACGAGATCGAGGCAGACAAGTCCGGCACGATCACTCAAATCCTCGGCGAAAACGGCCAGGCGGTCGAATACGGCCAGCCGCTGTTCATCATCGAGTGACCATGTTCAAGAAGATCCTGGTCGCCAACCGTGGCGAGATCGCGCTGCGCATCCAGCGCGCTTGCAGCGAAATGGGCATCAAGGCCGTGATGGTCTATTCCGAAGCCGACCGCGACGCCAAATACGTCAAGCTGGCCCAGGAAGCGGTCTGCATCGGGCCGGCGCCATCGGCGCTGAGCTACCTCAACATGCCGGCGATCATCTCGGCGGCCGAAGTCACCGACGCCGAAGCCATCCACCCCGGCTACGGTTTCCTGAGCGAGAACGCCAACTTTGCCGAGCGCGTGGAGCAGAGCGGCTTCCAGTTCATCGGCCCGACGCCCGACAACATCCGGACGATGGGGGACAAGGTTTCGGCCAAGCAAGCCATGATCAAGGCGGGCGTGCCGTGCGTGCCCGGGTCCGAAGGCGAACTGTCGGACGACGCGGCGACGAACAAGCGGATCGCGCGCGCGGTCGGCTACCCGGTCATCATCAAGGCGGCCGGCGGCGGCGGCGGTCGCGGCATGCGTGTCGTTCACACCGAAGCGGCGCTGATCAACGCGATTCAGATGACCAAGGCAGAGGCGGGTGCAGCCTTCAGCAATCCGGCCGTGTACATGGAGAAGTTTCTCCAGAACCCGCGCCACGTCGAGATCCAGATCCTCGCCGACAAGCATAAGAACGCGGTGTACCTGGGCGAGCGCGACTGCTCGATGCAGCGTCGCCATCAGAAGGTGATCGAGGAATCCCCCGCGCCGGGCATTCCGCGCAAACTGATCGAGAAGATCGGCGAGCGCTGTGCCGCTGCCTGCAAGAAGATCGGCTACCGCGGCGCGGGCACCTTCGAGTTTCTGTACGAGAACGGCGAGTTCTATTTCATCGAGATGAACACCCGCGTGCAGGTGGAGCATCCGGTGACCGAACTCACCACCGGCATCGACATCGTCAAGACGCAGATCATGGTGGCCGCCGGCGAGAAGTTGCCGTTCACGCAGCGCCAGATCCAGATGCGCGGTCACGCGATCGAGTGCCGCATCAACGCCGAAGACGCGTGGAAGTTCACGCCTTCGCCGGGCCGCATCACGATGTGGCATCCGCCGGGCGGCCCAGGTGTGCGCGTGGATTCGCATGTCTACACCAACTACTTCGTGCCGCCGAACTACGACTCGATGGTCGGCAAGATCATCACCTTCGGGGACACGCGCGAGCAAGCCATGGCGCGCATGCGCACCGCGTTGAGCGAAACCGTGGTCGAAGGCATCAGCACCAACATCCCGCTGCACCGCGAACTGATGGTCGATGCCAAGTTCATGGGTGGTGGCACCAACATCCACTACCTCGAAGAGTGGCTGGCTTCGCACAAGCGCTGAGCGGACGCCCCGTGTTTGAGCTTCGCCTGATGGTGCCGCAGGACCGTGTCGAAACGGTCAGCGACGCGCTCGACGCACTCGATGCGCTCAGCGTGTCGGTCGAAGACGCCGATGCGCAGACCGATGCGGAGCAGGCGCTCTTCGGTGAACCCGGCATGCCACCGCCGAAGGATGGCTGGCAACGCTCGCGCGTGATCGCGCTGTTCGCGACCGAAGCACTGGCCCGGGACGGCGCAGCCTTGCTGCCGGCGCAGGACTTTTTCGAAGGCTGTGCGGTGCTCGGTGTGGCCGATGTGCCCGAGCAGGACTGGGTCCGGCTGACCCAGTCGCAGTTTGCGCCAGTCGAGATCACGCCCTCGTTCTGGATCGTGCCGACCTGGCACGAGCCGCCCGCCGAAGCACACACCGTGATCCGCCTCGATCCGGGCCTGGCCTTCGGCACCGGCACCCATCCCACCACACGCATGTGCCTGCGCTGGATCGCGACGCAGGGCCCGCTCGACGGACAGCGCGTGCTCGACTATGGCTGCGGCTCGGGCATCTTGGCGATCGGCGCTGCGAAGCACGGCGCCCGCACCATCGACGCGGTCGACATCGACGAGGCGGCGGTCGCTTCGACGCGCCTCAATGCCGAGGCCAACCATGTGCAACTCGACGCGGGCCTGCCGGACGCGGCCCACGGCCGATACGACACTGTGCTCGCGAACATCCTCGCCACGCCACTGAAGGTGCTCGCGCCGCTGCTCTGTGCGCACCTCACCGCCGGCGGTGCGCTGGTGCTGGCCGGGATTCTCGAGCGCCAGGCCGACGAGTTGAAGCAGGCCTATGCCCCGTACGTGCAGCTTGAAGTGAGTGACAGTGAGGACGGCTGGATCCTCATGACCGCACGCGGCTGAACGGCGATGGCGCCGGGGGGCAACCCTACAATCCCCGGCTCATGAGCCTCGTCACGCGCTGCCCTGCCTGTGCCACCACCTTCAAAGTGGTGCGCGACCAGTTGCGCATCTCCGATGGGTGGGTCCGCTGTGGGCGGTGCAGCGAGGTGTTCGATGCCAACGACGACCTGCATGACGAGTCCGAGGTGCTGGCTGTCGCATCGCCGGCGACCGATGACGCCATCGCAGAAAACGACCCCGAGCCCCGCATCGTTGCAGAGCCAGAGCCAGAGCCAGAGCCAGAGCCAGAGCCAGAGCCAGAGCCAGAGCCAGAGCCAGAGCCAGAGCCCCTCGTTGACTCGCCTTCGCCTGTGCCGCCACCGCCGGGCATCTTGCTCGGCGATGAACCGTGGCCCGACTTTCTGGTGCCGGAGACGCCCGCACCTCCCCCCGTTTCCACGCTCTATCCGGCCTTCCCGGACATTGATCTGAACATGCCCGCGCCGCCGGTGCTGGCGCGGGCTGCGGCGCCGCATGACAGCGTCGAAGGCGACGACGCGGACAACGTGCAGTTTCAAAAGGCGCTCCGGCGCGCGCGCGTGAAAGCAGCCAAGGCCGCCAGGGCCGCACGCCATGACGAAACGAAAGTCGCGGAAAAGCCCTCGCAGTCGCCCTCGGTCGCGGTCGTGCAGACGGCGAGCGAGCCTGCGATGGTCGCGGCCGCCGCGCAGGCGGAACCGCCCGCATCGCCCGCGTCGATGAGCTCGCGTCCCTCGCGTCCCCGCCGCTGGCTCTGGCCGGCCGTGGCGCTGGCTGGCCTGCTCCTGGTGCTGCAGGTGGTTCATCACAATCGCGACCTGATCGCGGCGCGACAGCCTTCGCTGCGCCCTGCGTTGGAAGCCCTGTGCGGTGTGATGGGCTGCGAACTGTCGGCGCTGCGCCGTCTTGACGACATCGTGATCGACGGCGCTGCCTTCTCTCGCGCCCCGAACGGCGATGGCTACCGTCTCAGCTTCACGCTTCGCAACGGAGCCACGGTGCCGATCGCGACGCCCGCGATCGAACTCACGCTGCTCGACACCCAGGAGCGCGCCGTCGTGCGGCGCGTGTTGCGCCCTGCAGAATTTGCTGCGCCGGTGGCGTTGCCCGCGCGCGCGGACCATGCCGCTTCGCTGCCACTGACGCTGAACGCGGACGACGCCGCAGCGCTGCCACCCGTGGCCGGCTACCGCGTCGTCGCTTTCTACCCCTGAGCCACCGCGCTCCCTTTTTCTATCTCACCGGAACGGTTCCCATGGCATCAGTGATTTGCGGCTCTCTCGCGTTCGACACCATCATGACTTTCGAGGGGCGGTTCGCCGACCAGATCCTGCCGGACCAGTTGCACATCCTCAACGTGTCCTTTCTGGTGCCGGGCCTTCGGCGCGATTTCGGCGGTTGCGCGGGCAACATCGCCTACAGCCTGCATGCGCTCGGCGGGACCGCGCTGCCCATGGCGACGGTCGGCAGTGACGGCGCGGACTACCTGGAGCGGCTGCGCACGCTTGGCATCAGCACTGAGTTCGTTCGTCAGGTGGATGACACCTTCACGGCGCAGGCCATGATCATGAACGACAAGGACAACAACCAGATCACGGCGTTCCACCCGGGCGCGATGCAGCAGGCGCACATCACGCGGATCGAAGCGCGCGAGGACCTGCAACTCGGCATCGTCGCGCCGGACGGACGCGACGCGATGCTGCAGCACGCCGAGCAGTTCGCTGCTGCGGGCATTCCGTTCGTGTTCGATCCGGGCCAGGGTCTGCCGATGTTCGACGGCAAGGAACTCGCGCACTTCGTCGACCTCGCGAGCTGGGTCGTGGTGAACGACTACGAGGGGAAGATGCTCTCGCAGCGCACCGGCTGGAGCTTGGCCGAACTCTCGCAGCGCGTCCGTGGTCTCGTGGTCACGCTGGCGGCCGACGGGTGCGAAGTGTGGATCGACGGCGTGCGCGAACACGTGCCCGGGGTCGTGCCCACGGCCGTGGTCGAGCCGACGGGTTGTGGCGACGCCTGGCGCGGTGCCTTGCTGTTCGGGCTCGAAAAGGGCTGGCCGCTGGCGCAGTGCGCAGCGCTGGGCAACCGCATCGGCGCGCTCAAGATCGCGCAGCGGGGCCCGCAAAACTACGAGGTCGATCGCGCCGCACTCGAACTTGAGTGACCCGCGGCGGATGGGCCGCCGTCCGCTCAGCGTGGCTGGCCGCGCACCTTGATCCGGATCGTCGCGACATCCCAGCCCCTGGCTCTCAGGCGCGTCACGAGCATCGGCCCCAGCTGACGCAGCTTGGCCGCGGCGGCGCTGCCATTGACCAGCAGGCACCAGTCGCTGCCTTCCGCCGGCCCGGCCTGGATGCCGGCGCGCATGCCCGCGGGAATCAGATCTTCCACTGCTTTCAGGCGCAGGTCGGCATCGCGCGCGCGCGCCATCAAGCCGGCGAGGGTCGGGGATTCGTCCGCAGCCTGCTGCAGCGTGAAAGGAGTTTGGCGGCGATTCATGGGGATTCGGAAGGCGATGCCGGGGCAGCTAAAATGCGCGGTTTGCCGGCGCTTGGTGCCGGTCGCCGGTACGTGTCAGGGCCGCTTGCTTTTCGGCCAGGTGCGCCCAACTGCATTCACCACATCTTAGGGAATTCGGTCGCAGTCTCTGTATCAGAGGGATTCGCTCCATCCTCCATCCATGGCAACCAACTTCCTGACCCAACTTTTCGGCAGTCGCAACGACCGGCTCCTCAAGCAGTACCGCAAGACGATCGATCGCATCAACGCGATGGAGCCCGAGCTCGAGAAGCTCAGCGACGATGCCCTGCGCGGCAAGACACAGGAATTCAAGGACCGCATCGCGAAGGGCGAAACCCTCGACGCCCTGCTGCCGGAGGCCTTTGCCGTGGTGCGCGAGGGCTCCAAGCGCGTGATGAAGATGCGTCATTTCGATGTGCAGTTACTGGGCGGCATGGCGCTGCACAACGGCAAGATCTCGGAAATGCGCACGGGCGAGGGCAAGACGCTCACGGCCACGCTCCCTGTGTACCTGAATGCCCTTTCCGGCGAAGGCGTGCACGTGGTGACCGTGAACGATTACCTGGCCAGCCGCGATGCGCGCTGGATGGGGCGCCTCTACAACTTCCTCGGTCTCTCGGTGGGCATCAACCTGCCCAACATGCCGCGCGAAGAAAAGCAGGAGGCCTATCGCAGCGACATCACGTACGGCACCAACAACGAGTACGGCTTCGACTACCTGCGCGACAACATGGTCTACGAGCCGGGCGACCGCGTGCAGCGCAAGCTGAACTACGCCATCGTCGACGAAGTGGACTCCATCCTGATCGACGAGGCGCGCACACCCCTCATCATCAGCGGCCAGGCCGAGGACCACACCGATCTCTATCTGGCGATCAACAAGGTCGTGCCTCTCCTGACCAAGCAGGAGGGCGAGGCCGATCCGCGCACGGGCGAGGGCGTCACGAAGCCGGGCGACTTCACGGTCGACGAGAAGACCCACCAGGTGTTCCTGACCGAAGACGGCCATGAGAACGCCGAGCGCATCCTCGGTGAACTCAACCTGATCCCCGAAGGCGCGTCGCTCTACGACCCGGCCAACATCACGCTGCTGCACCATCTGAATGCCGCGCTGCGCGCGCGCCATCTCTACCATCGCGACCAGCACTACGTGGTGCAGCAGGGCGAGATCGTCATCGTCGACGAATTCACGGGCCGCCTGATGACCGGCCGCCGCTGGAGCGATGGCCTGCACCAGGCGGTCGAGGCCAAGGAAGGCGTGCAGATCCAGGCGGAAAACCAGACGCTGGCCTCGATCACCTTCCAGAACTACTTCCGCCTCTACAACAAGCTGGCCGGCATGACCGGCACGGCCGACACCGAAGCCTACGAATTCCAGGAAATCTACGGTCTCGAAACCACGATCATTCCGCCGAACCGGGTGAGCAAGCGCGAGGACCAACTCGACCGCGTCTACAAAACCACGCGCGAGAAGTACGACGCCGCGATCGAAGACATCCGCGAGTGCTACGAGCGTGGCCAGCCGGTGCTGGTGGGCACCTCGTCGATCGAGAACTCGGAAATCATCGACGAGCTGCTGAACAAGGCGGGCCTGCCGCACCAGGTGCTGAACGCCAAGCAACATGCGCGCGAAGCGGACATCGTGGCGCAGGCTGGCCGCACGAAGATGATCACCATCGCGACCAACATGGCCGGTCGCGGCACCGACATCGTGCTCGGCGGCAATGTCGAGAAGCTGATCGAGGCGGTCACGGCCGACGACTCGCTCGACGATGCCGCGAAGCAGATCGAGATCGCGCGGCTGCGCGCCGAGTGGGACAAGGACCATGAGTTCATCCGCTCGCTGGGCGGCCTGCGCATCATCGCGACCGAGCGCCACGAGTCGCGCCGTATTGACAACCAGTTGCGCGGCCGTTCGGGCCGGCAAGGTGACCCGGGTTCGTCGCGCTTCTACCTGAGCCTGGACGATCCGCTGATGCGCATCTTCGCGGGCGACCGCGTGAAGGCGATCATGGACCGCCTCAAGATGCCCGATGGCGAGGCCATCGAAGCGGGCATCGTCACGCGCAGCATCGAGAGCGCGCAGCGCAAGGTCGAGGCTCGCAACTTCGACGTGCGGAAGCAATTGCTCGAGTACGACGATGTGTCGAACGACCAGCGCAAGGTCATCTACCAGCAGCGCAACGACATCCTGGATGCGGCCGACCTGACCGCGCAGATCGACGGTCTGCGCGAAGGCTGCTTCATGGACCTCGTGCGTCAGTACGTGCCAGCCGAATCGGTGGAAGAGCAATGGGACCTGCCGGGGCTCGAGCGGGCGCTGGCGTCGGAGTGGGGCCTCGAGATTCCGCTGCAGAAGGAAGTCGAAGCCGCCTCCGCCATGGCCGACGAGGACATTGTCGAGCGCGTGGTCAAGGCCGCCAACGAGGCCTTTGAGGCGAAGGTCGCGCTGATCGGCCAGGAGAACTTCACGCAGTTCGAGCGCATGGTGCTGCTGCAAAGCATCGACACCCACTGGCGCGAACATCTGGCTTCGCTCGACTACCTGCGGCAGGGTATTCATCTGCGCGGCTATGCACAAAAGCAGCCCAAGCAGGAATACAAGCGCGAAGCTTTCGAGCTCTTCGGCCAGTTGCTTGACTCGGTCAAAAACGAGGTCACGCGCCAGCTCATGACGGTGCGCGTTCAGTCGGGCGAACAGCTCGAGGAAGCAGCCGAGGCCATGGAAAGCCGCGGTGAGAACGTCGCGAACATCACCTACACCGCGCCCACCGAAACGGGCGAGGTCGAAGTTCGCGTGGACGAAGAAAGCCAGCGCCGCATCGCAGCCGCCGGTCTGGGCACGCTCGGCGCCGAAGCCGCGGCCTTTGCCCGCGCCGGCCGCAACGACCCCTGCCCGTGCGGTAGCGGCAAGAAGTTCAAGCAATGCCACGGCAAGCTCACCTGACCTGATTCGAGAACCCACCATGCCCGTGAACCTGTCCGCCCCCGATCCTGCCGCCTTGTTCGCGGTGCCCGGTGTCCGCATCGGCGTCGCCGAAGCCGGTGTGCGCAAGGCCAACCGCAAAGACCTCACGGTCGTGCTGATCGACGAGGGCGCCGCGGTGGGCGGCGTGTTCACGCAGAACCGTTTCTGCGCCGCACCGGTGCAGGTGTGCCGTGAACATCTGGCCAAGGGCTACGGCATCCGCGCCATGGTCATCAACACGGGCAATGCGAACGCCGGCACCGGCCAGGACGGCCTGGCGCGCACGCTGCAGACTTGCGTCGCGCTGGCACGCGAACTCGATATCGCGCCCGAAGAAATCCTGCCGTTTTCGACCGGCGTGATCATGGAGCCGCTGCCCGTCGACCGCATTGAAGCGGGGCTGCCCAAGGCGCTGGCCGATGCGAAAGCCGACCACTGGGCGCGCGCGGCCGAAGGCATCATGACCACCGACACCG
Organism: Variovorax sp.; assembly: GCA_004210915.1. Classification (GTDB taxonomy): domain Bacteria; phylum Pseudomonadota; class Gammaproteobacteria; order Burkholderiales; family Burkholderiaceae_C; genus Variovorax. The sequence goes on from SEGS01000062.1 coordinate 12,962, forward strand.
TGCCCAAGGCCTTCAGCGAGCAGGTGCAGATCGGTGGCGCCACCGTGACGATCACCGGCATCAGCAAGGGCGCCGGCATGATCCGGCCGAACATGGCCACGATGCTCGGTTTCATGGCGACCGACGCCAGGATCGATCCTTTGCTGATCCAGCCGCTGGCCAAAGCGCTGGCCGATGCGTCGTTCAACCGTGTGACGATCGACGGCGACACCTCGACCAACGATTCCTTCGTGGTCATCGCCACGCAGAAGGCGGCGCACGCCGCCATCACCTCTCTCGATTCGGCCGACGGCCGGGTGCTCGTGGCGGCCATGCAGAACGTGGCGCGCCAACTGGCCCAGGCGATCGTGCGCGACGGCGAGGGTGCGACCAAGTTCATCGCGATCCGCGTTGAAGGCGGGCGCGATGCGGCCGAGTGCCGGCAGGTGGCCTACGCCGTGGCGCATTCGCCGCTGGTCAAGACCGCGTTTTTCGCCAGCGACCCGAACCTGGGCCGCATCCTGGCGGCGGTCGGGTACGCCGGCATCGACGATCTCGACCAGACCGGCATCGACCTGTACCTGGACGATGTGCACGTTGCAGTCAAGGGCGGGCGCAACCCGGCCTACCGCGAAGAAGACGGCCAGCGCGTCATGAAGCAGAGCGAGATCACCGTGCGCATCGGCCTGGGCCGGGGCGACGCCAACGACACCGTGTGGACCTGCGACCTTAGCCACGACTACGTGTCGATCAACGCGGATTACCGGTCGTGAACGAGCAGTTCCAGCGCCTGATCGAGCGCGCCGAACAGCTGATCACCCGCATCGAATCCGTCCTGCCGCAGCCCCTGAGCGCGCCGGCTGACTGGAACGCGTCCATCGCCTGGCGCTACCGCCGCCGCAGCACCGGTCACGGCGTGCTCGAGCCCGTGCGCCACGTCGCCGCGATGGCGCTCGACGATCTCAAGGAGATCGACGTCCAGAAAGAGAAGATCGCGCGCAACACGCGCCAGTTCGTCGAAGGCAAGCCCGCCAACAACGTGCTGCTCACGGGTGCGCGCGGCACCGGCAAGTCCTCCCTGATTCGCGCCTGCCTGCAGACCTACGCACCGCAGGGCCTGCGCTTGATCGAAGTCGACAAGGCGGAGTTGACCGACCTTCCCGACATCATCGACGTGGTGTCCGGCCGGCCCGAGAAGTTCATCGTGTTCAGCGACGACCTGAGCTTCGACGAGGGTGAGCCCGGCTACAAGGCCCTCAAGTCGATCCTCGACGGCTCGATCTCCGGCTCTGCCGCGAACGTGCTGATCTATGCGACCAGCAACCGGCGCCACCTGTTGCCCGAGTACATGAAGGACAACCTCAGCTACACCCACACCGAGGACGGCGAGGTGCATCCGGGCGAGGTGATCGAGGAGAAGATCTCGCTGTCCGAGCGCTTTGGCCTCTGGGTCAGCTTCTATCCGTTCACCCAGAACGAATACCTGACGATCGTTGCGCAATGGCTGTCGTCGTTCGGTGTGAGTCCGGACGATGTCGCGGCGGCCCGGCCCGAGGCGCTGGTCTGGGCGCTCGAGCGCGGTTCGCGCAGCGGACGCGTCGCCTACCAGTTCGCGCGCGATTACGCGGGGCGGGCCAGCGCGTGAGCGACGGGGCGAGCGTGCGCAAGCACACCGAGGTGGCGGTTGGCATCCTGATCCGCGATGCCGACGACGCGCTGCTGCTTTCGACGCGCCCCGAAGGCAAGCCCTACGCGGGCTATTGGGAGTTTCCGGGCGGCAAGATCGAGGCGGGCGAGACGGTCGAGGTCGCGTTGCGACGCGAACTTGAAGAGGAACTCGGCATCACCATCGCCAGCGCCGAGGTCTGGAAAGTGACCGAGCACAACTATCCGCATGCGCTGGTGCGCCTGCACTGGTGCAAGGTCACGGCGTGGTCGGGCACGTTCGAGATGCGCGAAGGCCAGGCCATGCGCTGGCAACAGATCCCGCTGGATGTGGCGCCCGTGCTGCCCGGCGCCCTGCCGGTGCTTGACTGGCTCGCGCAGGAGCGCGGATTGCCCGCGGCGACCCCGCCGACCGCCGGTTGATGCAGCACCCCAAATACCGCCCCGACATCGATGGCCTGCGGGCCATCGCGGTGGCCTCCGTCCTGGTGTTCCACGCCTTTCCGGCGGCGTTGCCGGGCGGCTTCATCGGCGTCGACATCTTCTTCGTGATTTCCGGCTTCCTGATCTCCACGATCATCCTGCAGAGCACCGCAGGTGAAGGGTTCAGCTACCGCGAGTTCTATGCCCGGCGCATCCGGCGGATCTTTCCGGCCTTGTTGCTGGTGCTGGCCGCCACGCTGGCCGGCGGCTGGTATGTGCTGCTGACCGACGAGTTCGCGGACCTTGGCTTGCAGACTGTCGGGGGCGCTGCGTTCTTCGCCAACTTTGTGTTCCTCGGCCAGGCCGGGTACTTCGACACCACCGCCGAAACCAAGCCGCTGCTGCACCTGTGGTCGCTGGGCATCGAGGAACAGTTCTACATTTTCTGGCCCATCCTGATCGGACTGGCGTGGAAGCGCCGTTGGCCGATGGTGCGCGTCATGGTGGTGCTGGCGGTCGTCTCTTTCTTGGTCAACGTCCTGACCGTTCACCCGCACCGGGCCGCGGCCTTCTATTCGCCGGCCTCGCGTTTCTGGGAGCTGATGGCTGGCGGCATCCTTGCCGGCATGCGCATGACGCCGAAAGCGCCGGGCCGCTGGCGGCACCACGTGCAATCGGTGCTCGGAGTCGGCCTGCTCGCGCTGGGACTGGTGATGACGCGCAGCGACAAGGCGTTTCCCGGCTGGTGGGCGCTGCTGCCGGTGCTGGGTGCGGTCAGTTGCATCGCTGCCGGTCCGCAAGGCTTCTTCAATCGTTACCTGCTGTCGAACCGCGTCCTGGTCTGGATCGGTCTCATCAGCTATCCCTTGTACTTGTGGCATTGGCCATTGCTGGCCTATGCGCGCATCGTGGAAGGCGAACTGCCATCGCCGTGGGTGCGCGGCGCTGCCGTGCTGGCCACGGTGGCCCTCGCCTGGGCCACCTATCGCTTCTTCGAGCGGGCGGTGCGCAACCGGCCCGGCCCGGCCGTGGTGCGGGTGCTGGCGGGCGGCATGGTGGTGGTCGCGGTCGTCGGCGGACTCGCGTTCCTTGACATCCTCAAGCCCCGGCACAGCAACCCGACCCTGCAGAAGGTGGCCGATGCGACGCTGGACGTCGACTACTACGCGGGCTTCAAGCTCGACCAGATCGGCGCGCACCTGATCTACCGCGCGGGCGAGGGCCCGGGCAAGGTGCTGCTCTTGGGCGACAGCCACGTCCAGCAGTACGCGCCGCGCGCGGTGGAGTTGCTTCGCACGGCGCCCGCCGACACGAAGGCAGCGTATTTCGCCACGCAGGGAGCCTGCCCCGCGATTCAGGGGGTGCACGCGGACAAGAACATCGGGTGCTCGGAGCGGCGCACGGCGATGCTCGAATTCGCGCGCAGCCCGGAAGTCGACACGGTGGTTATCGGCGGTTGCTGGAACTGCTACTTCCTGGGCACTGGTGCGCAGGACTATTACTTCCGCGACGGAGGGGGGCAGGTTCACCCGTTCCAGAACGGGGATGGGATCGAGCAATCTCTCGCATCGCTGGGCCGCATGCTGCGCGCGCTGGGGGCGCAGAAGAAGGTGTACTTGCTGCTCGACAACCCGGTCGGCGCAAGCTTCGAGCCCAAGCAACTCATCGAAGGCAGCCGGCTCACCACGATGAAGGTCGAATCGGCGACGCCGCGCGCGACAGTCCCCGCAGACCAGGTGCAACTGAACGCTCGGCTCAAAGCCATCGGGACCGCGGCAGGGGTCGAAGTCATCGACGCGATCGCGAACCTGTGCGAGGGTGACCAGTGCTTGCGCACGATGCCTGACGGTGCGCCGGCCTACAAGGATGGCGGCCACTTGCGGCCGCGCTACACGCGCGGCTTCAGCGTCTGGATCGACCCGGCCTTGCGCCGTTGAATATCGCGCTTGCGCGCGTGTGAACCAGCGCTGCCGATGCGTCGCCGACTACTGCAGCTTCGGGTCGCCGAACAGATCGTCGTCGGTGGGCGCATCGGCCGGCATCCGAAACGACTCGCTGGCCCAATCGCCCAGATCGACGCCCTTGCACCGCGCGCTGCAGAAGGGCCGGTAGGCGTTGCGAGCGGCATAGACACTGTCGCCACCGCACGCGGGGCAACGGACGATGCGCTCGCCGATATCGCCGGGGCCTGTCATGCGCAGAGCGTGAGTTCCAGCGGCGTGTCATCCGCGCTGGCATGCAGTCGGTCGTCGGCCTCGTGGCGCATCAGGCGAACGGAAAGCATGAGGCGGTTGCCACTGATCTCCGGGATCAGTCCCAGCGATGGATCGATGCGCAAGCGCAGCAACTGAAAACTGCGGCCTTGCGGCAGGTTCTGCTGGTACTGACCGTGCGTGGCGATCACCTTGTAAGGCACGTCGGCATCGCGCAGCAACTTGAGCAGCAGGTAGATGGATTCCGCCAGCGGCGCGAGCGTGGCAGACCAGCGCTCGAGATCCTTCCGGCGACTGCTTGCAGGGCGCTGTTGCCAGGCGTAATAGCCAGGCAAGTCGAACTCGCAAGTGCCGCCGGGAATGCCGGCGCGGCTGCGGATGCTCATCAGCCAATCGTTTTCCGTCAGCGTCTGGCCGGCCTTGCCGGGCACGCTGTTGAGGGTCGCAAAGTTGCGCTCCAGCTGGCCGATGACCTGGTCAAGCACCGCTTCGGAGATCGCCGGGTTGCCGCGGTAGCTGCTGAACACGCTCTTGTGCTTGTCCAGGTCGCGCATCACGTCGGCCTTCAGGTCGGCCCGCGCGGCCACGTCCATGATCTCGAAGATCGTGACAAGCGCGTAATGGTGGGACAGAGGCGAATCGGCCGGCACCAGTTCGCCAAGGCGGCGGAACAGGTGCTCCAGCCGCAAATAGGTCCGGATGCGTTCGTTGAAGGGGTACTCGTAGAGGATCACGCGCGTCGGTTCATGTCGGGGTCTGGCTCATGGCGATTTCGCGGAGGGGGCGGGCTGCACGCCGCGCACGGCCTCCAGCATACGCTGCCCGAGCAACAGGTAGCCAGCCGTGGACACATGGGTTTCGTTGGCCGGAAAAAAGTCTTTGACCTTGAAGCGCTCGTCCTGCGCGAGCGCGAAAAGGTCGGGCCCGATCTTCATCGGGTTGAAGGCTGCGCGAAAGGCGTCGGCATGCTCGGGCTTCAGGTAGACCGTGCTTTTATTGGGAATCACCATCCAGAGCACCTGATAGGGCGCCGCTTGGGCCGTGAACCCCTGCATGAAGGCCGCGGAGTCCGGCGAAAGCGGTGGATTGATGCGGTCTTCGGACGTCAGGAGGATTTTGTCGCAAGCGACGTGACTGAACTGCCGGCAACCCTCGGGCGCACGCCGGGCGTCGATCAGTTCGCCATACCTTTCGTGGTCGTAGGTCCATGCATCGACGCGCTGGATCTCGCGGGTGTTGCGCCAGGCCAGCCAGCCGCCGAGCAATTCGGCATTCCAGTTGAACCGCTCATGGGGCGGCGGCTTCGATGGATTCTCGAACGGCGGAGCGGTGGGCTTGAAGCCCGCCTTCATCGTGGTGCAACTGCCGGATTTCTCCACCCGGCCTTCAAGCAATCGCTCGATGCTCTCCACGATGACGACCTTCCCTTTGAACCCGGTCTTCGCGACCCAGGCCGGGAAGTCGGCGCAAAGCGGGCCGGTGTTGTCCCAGTGCGTGGTGGTGACGCGGTAACCCGCGCCCACCAGCGCCGATTGCCAGGCGTAGCGCACGGAGAAGCTGTCGCCGATCACCAGCACGTCCGCTTCTTCGACCGGCCAGGTCTTGATGTTCGCATCAGGAATCGGCGGGGGCGGTTCGCGCCAACCGAAAGCACTTTCCGAAATGCGCCCGATGCGCGTGAGATCGCCATAGGCAATCGGGGTCAGCACGCTGCTGAGAAAAAGGCCCAGGCAAACTAGAAAGCCGACACCGTAGATGCCGAGCCAGAGGCGCGCGGGGTTCGGTTTCGCCATGTCAGAACTGGAAGTAGAGGAAGGGGCTGTAGTTGCCGAATTTCGACATGCAGTAGCCCAGGAGCACGACGATCGCCAGCGCGCTGACCCAGGTCGCCGACCGGTCGAGCACCGGTCGCTGCGACAGGGCGCCCACGCGCGGGATCCAGCGGTCGAGCGTGATGGTGGGCGGCAGCGCCAGGCAGATGAAGAGTCCGATAAGCAAGGTGTGGAAGAACTCCGGCTTGCGATAAGGCACCTTGAATTCACTGAACGCGCTGCCGGTGAAACCGTGCATGCCCAGCATGCCCTTGTAGATCTCGATGGCGGCCGCCATGCCGTCGGCACGGAACACCACCCACGCCACCATGACGCACAGGAAGGTGAGCGCCCAGCCAAGGACCTTGGCAACACGGGAGCCGGGGCGCCCTTTGCGGATCTTCGCGTTCCACACATGGTTGACCATCAGGAAGAGGCCATGCAGCGCCCCCCAGATCACGAAAGTCCAGGCGGCGCCGTGCCACAGGCCGCCGAGCAGCATGGTCATGAACAGGTTGAAGTAGCGCCGGGCCTCCCCTTTGCGATTGCCGCCCAGCGGCACGTAGAGGTAGTCGCGCAAGAAGTTGGACAGCGAGATGTGCCAGCGGCGCCAGAACTCGATGATGTTGGTCGACTTGTACGGGGATCGGAAATTCAGCGGGAGTTGCACACCGAAGCAGAGCGAAATGCCCACGGCCATGTCGGAGTAGCCGGAAAAGTCGAAGTAAATCTGCAGGGTGTACGCGAGCACCCCGAACCAGGCCGTGTACACCGAGGGGAGGATGCCGTCCTTGTGGACACCGTTGAACATCATGTCCGCATACTCGCCCAGCGGATCGGCGATCAGCATCTTCTTGGCCAGCCCGAACGTGAAGATGGCCAGACCCAAGGCGATCTTGTCCGCGTCGGGCCGGTAGGTCGCGGGGTTCGCAAACTGCGGCATCATCTGCGCGTGATGCAGCACCGGCCCGGCGATCAGATGCGGGAAGTACGTCACGAACAGCAGGTAGTGCACGAAGCTGCGCTCGTGCACCTTGCCTTGCCAGCAGTCGACCAGGAACGCGATCTGCGTGAAGGTGTAGAACGAAATCCCGATCGGCAGGGCGATGTGAAGCAGCGGCATCGGCACGTAGCCCGCGGCGGCGAGCCCGTCGTTCACATTCGCCAGGAAAAAATTCGCGTACTTGAAGACCGCCAGCAAGCTGAGGTTGGACACCAGCGCCACGATCAGCCATTGCTTGCGGCGGCGATCGTTTCTTCCCGGGGCTGGCGTCAGGCGCAGGCCGAACCAGTAATTGACACAGATCGAACCCAGCAGAAGCGGCAACGCCTCGACGCTCCACCAGCCGTAGAAGAACAGGGACGCCAGTCCGAGAAAGCCCGCCGCCGCGCGCGCATTGCGGGCGCCGATCAGGAAGAACCCGATCAGGACCAGCGGGAAGAAGAGGAATATGAACGGGTACGAGTTAAAGAGCATCTCGGTGGGGTGCTTCAGACGCGGGCAGTCTCGTCGTCTCGATGGGTGACCGGCACACCGGCAAACCCCGGATTATCGCGCGGCTGTCAGCAGCCACCGCATCCACAGACTTCGCACGGCAGCGTCGAGTTCCTCGCGCGAAGTGCCGTCGTTGAAGATCACGGCATCGGCGGCCGCGCGTCGCGCGGCGCGACCGCTTTGTTGCGCGATGACGGCGCGGACCATGTCCGGAGTCCAACCCGAGCGCGCCACCACGCGCGCCACCTGTGTTCCTTCGCTGGCATCGACGACCAGCACGCGGTCGACGGCGCGGCGCCAGCGCCCGGACTCGACCAGAAGCGGCACATCGAAAACAATCGGCGCGTCACCGGCTGTCGCTGCCTGGCGCTCCGCCTCGGCCCCGATCAGGGGATGAAGGATGCGCTCGAGTCGGTGCTTGGCTTCCCGATCGGCAAAAACCAGTTGCCGCATGGCCGCCCGGTCGAGGCCGCCATCCGCTGCAATCACGGCGGACCCGAACGCCGCCTGAATGGCAGGCATGGCCGCACCACCCGGTCGAGCGATTGCCCGCGCGATGGCATCGGTGTCGACCAGAACCGCGCCTTGCGCCACCCACAGCGCTGCCACCGTGCTCTTGCCGCTGCCGATGCCGCCCGTCAAGCCGATGCGCATGACCCTGCAGCGGTCAAAGACCCAGCACGCCGAGAATCGCGTTCGGCCCGAACAGCATGGCAGTGAAGCCCGCGCCCGCCAGGAACGGCCCGAAGGGCACATAGCCGCCTTCGCGCAAACCGCTGGACATCTTGAGTGCGACCCCCACAACGACACCGATCACGGAGGCCATGAGGATGATCGGCACCAACGCCTGCCAGCCGAACCACGCACCCAATGCGGCAAACAACTTGAAATCGCCATAGCCCATGCCCTCTTTGCCCGTGGCCAGCTTGAACAGCCAGTACACGGACCAGAGGGACACATAGCCTCCCACGGCGCCCCACACCGCGTCTTGCA
>SEGS01000063.1 GCA_004210915.1 Variovorax sp.
GGCTTAGTAGCCGCCGCGGCCACCGCCGCCGCCGCCGCCGTAACCACCACCACCGCCGCCGCTACGGCCACCACCGCCGCCGCCGTAACCGCCACCGCCGCCACCACCGTAGCCGCCGCCACCACTGCGGCCGCCGCCAGCGCCACCGCCGTAGCCGCCACCACCGCCGCTGCGGCCACCGCCGAAGCCGCCGCCAGCAGGGCGGGGTTCCATCGGACGGGCTTCGTTCACGGTCAGAGCGCGGCCGTCGAGCGAGTGGCCGTTCATGCCTTCGATGGCAGCCAGCGCTTCTGCGTCGGTGCCCATTTCGACAAAGCCGAAGCCCTTCGAGCGGCCGGTGTCACGTTCCATCATGACCTTGGCGCTGGCGACCGAACCGTACTGGCCGAAGGCCTGTTCCAGGTCGTTGTCGCGGATGTTGTAGGACAGGTTGCCTACGTAGAGTTTCTTGCCCATGTGGGACTCCTAAATCAAACCAAAAAAACACAAAAGCGATGGAGTCCCAGAATCACAACAAACTGAATGCGCTGTGGCGCGAAACTGACCGATCACCGAATCACGCGCCTGACGACGAAATCGCCGGCACGTCGTCGGATTATCCGCGCGAATCACGTTTTCCGAACATTCCCGGCATTTATTACTGCCTCTTGCATGTTCAGGGGCTATTTCGCAACGGTCTGAGCAGGTCCGATAAGCCGTTGTGATCAATTTCGTGCATCAGCGCCAGCAGGCGCCCGATCTCTCCCGCGGGAAAACCCTCGCGCGCGAACCAACCCAGGTAGTTTCCCGGCAGATCGGCGATCAGCGTGCCTTTGTATTTTCCGAAGGGCATGGAGAGCGTGACCAGGCGTTGAAGGTCGTCCGGCTTCATCGGTTTCTATCCGCCAACGCGCTTCACCACATGGCCTTGTCGCGTCAAAGCACTGATCACGGCCTCGCGATGGTCGCCCTGGATTTCGACCACGCCATCCTTGGCAGTGCCGCCGGTTCCACACGCGGCTTTGAGTTGCTTTGCCAGCGCTGCCAATGCGTCGGGCGCCAGCGGCACGCCCTTGATGACGGTCACGCCCTTGCCTTTTCGGCCTTTGGTCTCGTGGGACACACGCACAATCCCGTCTGTGGCCGGAATCACCGGCAGGCGCTTGCATGTGCAATCGCCGACAGCCCGGCGACAGGTCGGACACATCCGGCCGGTGTCCGTGGAATAGACCAGCCCTGTGGCCGGGCCTTTGTGGCGGCCGTCCGTTAACTTGTTCATCGTTTTCCCATCCGCGCAAAGCAGTTCTTCATGCCATTCACATCCTTCGGTCTCGACGCAGCGCTGGTGCGCGCCGTCAGCGAACTCGGCTTCGATGCACCGACGCCGATCCAGCAAGCGGCCATTCCGTCGATCCTCGAGGGGCGCGACGTGCTCGCCACGGCGCAGACCGGTTCGGGCAAGACAGCGGCATTTTCGTTGCCCCTGCTCCAGCGCCAGCTGGCATCCCCGGTGGCGGCGGTGCGGCGGACGCGTGCACTTGTGTTGGTACCGACCCGGGAACTGGCGGCGCAGGTCGGCGAAACGATCCGCGCCCTGGCGCAGCACGCACCCCGCCGGCTCCGGATCGCCGTGGTCTTCGGCGGCGTGTCGATCAACCCGCAGATGATGGGATTGCGTGGCGGTGCCGATATCGTGGTGGCGACGCCGGGTCGCTTGCTCGATCTTGTGGCGCACAACGCCCTGCGACTCGATGCCGTCGACACCCTGGTGCTCGACGAGGCCGATCGGCTGTTCGATCTCGGCTTTGCCGAGGAACTCGGCCGCATCCTGGCGCTGTTGCCGGCGCAGCGCCAGAACCTGCTGTTCTCGGCAACCTTCCCGCCGGCGATCGAGGCCTTGGCGGGCGGCCTGTTGCGCGATCCCGTCCGCATCGACGTGAAGGTCGACTCTGGCGGTACACCGGCGATCGTGCAGCGCGCGATCGAGGTCGATGCGGCGCGGCGCACGCAGCTCTTGCGCCACCTGATAGAAACCGAAAAATGGGAGCGCGTGCTGGTCTTCGTTGCGACACAACATGCAGCGCAAACCGTGGCCGGGAAGCTGTACAAGAACGGCATCTACGCGGTGCCGTTCCATGGCGACATCGCGCAAGGCACCCGCACCGACATCCTGGCGCAGTTCAAGGACAGTCGCTGGGATGTCGTGGTCGCGACCGACCTGGCCGCGCGTGGCCTTGATATCGCCGAACTGCCGGTCGTCGTCAATTACGACCTGCCGCGCTCGCCGGTCGACTATGTGCATCGCATCGGTCGAACGGGCCGTGCGGGCGAGGCAGGATTGGCCGTGAGCTTCGTGAGTGCTGCGACCGAAGCGCATTTCCGCTTGATCGAAAAGCGCCAGGGCTTGCTCCTGCCGCGGGAGCGGGTGCTGGGTTTCGAGCCGGTCGAGGTCATCGACCCCTCGCTCTCAACAGGATCGGGTGGCGTCAAAGGCAAGCGCCCGAGCAAGAAAGACAAGTTGCGAGCGGCTGCGCGAGACGACTGATCGCCTAGTGCTCGCCCCGGGAACTGAACCGAAGCTTGTAACAAGGTCCGCCAATATGTTTTCGAACGTGGACTGACGCGGCAACATCCTGCAGCACCTCGGGCATCTGGCGATGGCGAGTCAACGCCGTTTCAACTATGGTGAGTCACAGTCCATTCAGGATTGATTCAGGGAGTCTGCGGAACATCCCGGCGAGGATTGGCTTCCACGCGCCCCGGCGCACTGGAGACGACCATGCGAAACGCTGCCGATGGTATGGGCGAAGCGTTCAATGAGTGGAGAGACTTGACCGACGCTTACGAGCGTCAGCTGCATGCGTTGATGCGGCACGAGCCTGGTGCGGCCGAAGCGCTCACTCAGCTGTCGAAGCACCTGGAGCGCGCCGAGTTGGAGTTTCGAGAGGGTGGCGGTGACCGCCACGCCGGTGAAGAAGCGGAGCGCTCGCGCCGGGGCTTCGACCACTGAGCGACAGCGTACAGGCCGAAGCTGTGCGCAGCTTCATATTAGCCGCGCGCTGGAGGCATGCTCCAGGCGCGCGCTGTGCGACTTCAGGTGTGCGCGGTTTTGACCAGAGGCTGCAGGGGGTCCAGTCCTTCGCTGGTCACGATCCAGAAGATCAAGATCAGCACCGCGCCGGCCGTGCCGAACACCGTCAGTCCCATGTAGCTGCCGCCGATGGCCAGCGCGTCGACAGGTGCGGCAGCGGTGCAGATCATGTCGGCCGCGCTCATGCCCACGTAGTGCATCGTGCAGACTGCCAATCCCATCACCGCGGCAGCGCCGATCTGGTGCACGAGTTTGGTGAGATTGAAAGCCAGCCAGAGTGCGGCCCCGGCGGCGACGATGGCGATTACAGCGGACACGGCAACGGTCGCCAGGTTGAATTCCATGGCGGCGCGCATGTTCATCGCGAACATCCCCAGGTAGTGCATCACACAAGCGCCGATGCCAGCCAGCACACTTCCCGCGAGCCAGCCCGCTTTGCTGAACTGCTGGCGCCCGCCGGCCAGGTACAACGCGATGCCCGAAATGAGGATGGCCGCCACCAGCGAGACCGCTGTCAGCGGCATGTTGAACATCACTGACACAGGCAGGCGGTAGGCCAGCATGCCGATGAAGTGCATCGACCAGATGCCAATGCCGCCCAGCGCGACCGCCGCACACGCCACCACAGCGAGATTGGCCCGCCCATCGGCACCGACCATCCGGCGCGCGCAGATCAAAGCGACCAGCGATCCGGCGAAAGAGATGAAGTACGAAAGCGCCACGAGCCCGAAGGAATGTTCGGGTTGCAGCAATTGACCGATCTTGGGAGTCATCGTGTTTTTCCTTCGGTTGAACACATCACCGGGCGGATCCGGAGCGGCCGCCGCCCACGCACAGAGCGCCCGATCAGTCTGTAACCATTGTGTTGAAAAGTAAATTAAGCGCTTCGTACTCTGTTGCTGCGAGATTTGCGCAATACCGCACAGAAAGTACTCGGAACGCGCCGAATGGCGAGGCGCGTCCGCAGCACTGGCACACTGGCGCCTTGTTCAGCAGATCGCCGCGCATGCTCCTGAAAATCGGCTTTCTTAGCGCAACGCTCGCATTCGCCTGTCCTTCCTTTGCTCAGCCGCCAACTGCTGCAGCTGCGGCAGCTTGCCTGGCCGAAATCGCCGAACTGGAACAGGGCATCAGTGAGGCACGTGCCAAAGGGCAGATGCTGCGTCGCCGGCAACTGGCGGAGGAGTTGTCGGCCTTGCAGGCTGAGTGCACAGCGCCGGTGTCACCGACGGCACTGGCGCCGACGGCAGAGAGGGCTGCAGCGATCGAATCGCTCGAGGCCGACATTCATCGGATGCGCATGGACCTCGATCGCGCGGACGCGCAACTGCGGCGGCTCAAGCAAGAAGGTGGGTGATCCGTGCTCGGCCGGCGCCGCCGTCAGGCCTTGAAGCGCTTGCGGGTCAGCCCGAGTGCCAGCCAGAACGCAGCGACTGCGTAGACCGCCAGCACGGCCGCATGGCGCGCCCAATCGGCCGGCCATTGGTCCATGAACAAGGGGCGGACCAGCGCCACCGCGTTGGTCAGCGGCAGCCAGGCCGCAATCGCGCGCACCACGCCGGGCAACTGCTCGATCGGAAAGAAAACGCCCGACAAGAACATCATCGGCGTCATGAACAGCGTGAAGTAGTAGGTGAAGAAGTCGTAGCCCTTCGCAAGGGCGTTGAAGATCAGCGCGATGGAGGAGAAGGTGACGCCCGAGCCGATCAGCACCAGCCAGGCAACGATCAGCTTCGGGCTGTGGCTGATGCCCAGAGCGAGCATCACGAACAGGATGGCGGTGACAGTGAAGATCGCCTTGAACGCGGCCCACAGCATCTCGGCCAGCACCACGTCGTCCAGGCCCACCGGCGCGTTCATGATGCCGTCCCAGGTCTTTTGCACATGCATGCGCGAGAAGGCCGAGTACAGCGCCTCGAAGCTCGCCGCGTTCATCGCGCTCATGCAGATCGAGCCGCTCGCCAGGAAGAGGATGTAGGGCACCTTGACGCCGTCGACGGCAACCTCGCCGATCAGCGCGCCCATGCCGTAACCGAAAGCGACCAGCCAGATCAGCGGCTCGGCAATGTTGCCGATCAGGCTGGGAATCGCGAGCTTGCGCCAAACCAGCAGGTTGCGCAGGAACACCGGCCACCAGCGCATCGAAAGCCGTGGCGCGCGCCAGACCGAAGGTTCAACCGTCTTCACGAATCTGCCTTCCGGTGAGTTTGAGGAACAGGTCTTCGAGGTTGGCCGGCCGGTGGAAGGTGCGAAGCCCCGCGTGCTGCGTCACCAGCGCGTCGAGCAGGCGGCGCGCATCCTGCGTGTAGAAGAAGACAGTCTCGCCACTGACCTCGACGCGTGCCGCCAGCGCCTTGAGCCCGGGCGCATCGGCCAGCGCCACCGCGCCCTGGCCGTAGACCTCGACGACGTCGGGCTCCAGGTGCTCGGCAATCAGGTCGCGCGGTTTGCCCTCGGCGATCTTGCGCCCGTGGTCGAGCACCAGCAACCGCGAGCACAGGCGCTCGGCCTCGTCCATGAAGTGCGTGGTCAAGAGGATCGACTTGCCTTGCTGCAGCAGCACCTGCAAGCGCTCCCACATCAGGTGGCGCGCCTGCGGGTCAAGCCCGGTGGTGGGTTCATCGAGCAGCAAGAGCTTCGGATCGTTGACCAGCGCGCGTGCCAGCGAGAGCCTGCGCCGCATGCCGCCCGACAGTTCGCCGGGCTTGGCGTTCGCCTTGTGCGACAGCGCCGCGAACTCCAGCAGTTGCGGCACGCGCGGCAGGATGTGCGCCTTGCTGAAGCCGAAGTAGCGGCCGTAGACGATCAGGTTCTCGGCGCAGCTGAAGTCGGGGTCCAGGGTGTCGAACTGCGTCACCACACCGAGCTGCGCCTTGATGGCCAACGCATCGCGCGGCATCTGCAGGCCGTCCATGGCCTCGATCCTGCCTTCGTCCGGCGCGGTAAGGCCCAGGCACATGCGGATGGTGGTGGTCTTGCCCGCCCCGTTGGGGCCGATCACGCCGAGGCATTCACCGGGCGCGATCGCGAAAGAAAGGTCGTCGACCACGGTGGTTTCACCATAGCGTTTGGTCAGACCGGAGACCTGGAAGAGGGGCGGGGCACTCACCGCGGCATTGTGGCGCAACCCTCTTTCCTCGGGTTGTGGGCGCCGGTCGCGCGCTGCCGTCAGCCGTGCGCGGCCCGGCTGTCCGCAGGTGCCTGGGCGCGCTCGTTCATGCCGTAGTCACGCACCACCTCCGCAATGCGCAGCCGGTAGTCGCCAAACACATGACTGCGACCGGCGGCCTGGGCACGTCGGTGCGCATCGAGTTCGCGCCAGCGGGCCAGCGAGGCTTCGTCGCGCCAGAAGCTCAGCGACAGCATCTTGCCCGGCTCGTAAAGACTTTCGAAGCGGTCGATGGAGATGAAGCCCTCCATCTGAAGCAAGTCTTCGCGCAATGCGGCCGCGATCTCCAGGTAGGTGTCGCGCTGTCTTTCGGCAGGCCAGACTTCGAAGATCACGGCGAGCATGGCGTTCCTTGTTGCTTACTGAAATGCGACTTCGGCGAAGCTGCGCAGCTTGCGGCTGTGCAGCCTGCTCGAGCCTTCGCTGCGCAGGATGTCGATCGCCGCCATGCCGATGCGCAGGTGCTGCTCAACCCGTTCGCGATAGAAATGGTTCGCCATGCCGGGCAGCTTGATCTCGCCGTGCAGGGGCTTGTCGCTCACGCACAGCAGGGTGCCATAGGGCACGCGAAAGCGGAAACCGTTGGCGGCGATGGTCGCGCTTTCCATGTCGAGCGCGACAGCGCGGCTCTGGCTGAAGCGCCGCTGCGGCGTGTTGTTCGGCAGCAGTTCCCAATTGCGGTTGTCGGTGCTGGCGACCGTTCCGGTGCGCATGAACTTCTTCAACTCAGGCCCGCTGACCTTCGTGATCTGCTCGACGGCGCGCTCCAGCGCCAGCTGGATTTCGGCCAGCGCCGGGATCGGCACCCAAAGCGGCAACTCTTCGTCGAGCACATGGTCTTCGCGCACATAGGCATGGGCCAGCACGTAGTCGCCCAGTTGCTGGCTTGGCCGCAGGCCCGCGCAGTGGCCCAGCATCATCCAGGCGTGCGGGCGCAGCACGGCCACGTGGTCGGTGATGGTCTTGGCGTTGGCCGGCCCGACCCCGATGTTGACCATCGTGATGCCGCTGCGGTCTTCGCGCACCAGGTGGTAGGCCGGCATCTGCGGCAGCCGCGGCGGCGCGGTGCCCTGGCTACCGTCCAGCAGGTCGTGAAAGGTGGC
Organism: Variovorax sp.; assembly: GCA_004210915.1. Classification (GTDB taxonomy): domain Bacteria; phylum Pseudomonadota; class Gammaproteobacteria; order Burkholderiales; family Burkholderiaceae_C; genus Variovorax. The sequence goes on from SEGS01000063.1 coordinate 7,343, forward strand.
GCTGGCCCCCGCGGCCAGGCCGCGGCGGCGCGTGACGACATTGCCCGGCTCGATGAAGGCGATGTATTCACTGTTCTCGTCCATCATCGCCTCGTGCCCCAACTGCACGAACTCGTCGATGTAGTACTGGTAGTTGGTGAACAGCACGAAGTTCTGGAACCACTCGGGCGCGGTGCCGGTGTAGTGGCGCAGGCGGTGCAGCGAGTAGTCGACGCGGGCGCCGGTGAACAGCGCCAGCGGCTGCGGCTCGCCGGCGCGAGCTTCGTAGGTGCCGTTGGCGATGCCGTCGTCCATCGCGTGCAGGTCCGGCAAGTCGAACACATCGCGCATCAGCGCGCGGCGCTCGATGCTCATCGAGCCTTCGATGTGGTCGTTCTCCGCGAACGAGAAGTGGATGGGAATCGGCTGCGCGCTCGTGCCCACCTCGAGTTCGACCTGGTGGTTCTCCAGGAGCAGGCGGAACTGCTCCAGGTAGTAGCGGCTGAACAGGTCGGGCCGCGTCAGCGTGGTCTCGTAGCGGCCAGGCCCGGCCACAAAACCGTAGCTCAGCCCCGCATTGGCGGGCACCGCCTGCCGCGAGACTGTGTGGGTGTGAACGCGCACGAACGGGTAGCAGGCGCGCACCCGGCCGGGCAGGCTTTCCCCTGCGACAAACCGCAGCATCGCGTCTCTCAGGTGTTGCAAGCCACCGCTGTAGATGGCGCGAACCTGGGCCAGCGCTGCGGCGGCATCGGTGAAGCGGGCAGGTGCGATGAAGGCGGGCATGTGAGGCATGCGACGATTGTGCAGCCGGCTATCGAAGTTTCAGCCGAGCCAGCGCTTGAGGCGGCGCATCGGCGCTGTGATGCGCCAGCTGGTGCTTGCGTACATGGCGTCCTGGGCGACCCGGGCGTCGTCCTGCGACCGTGCGAGAAGCTGTTCCAGTCGCAGCGCCTGTTCGATCGTCTTCTGATGTTGCTGCTGTTGTTCGTGTTGCAGGCCTTGCAACTTCTGCATCGCCTGCTCGTTCGCGTTGCTGTGCGCGTTGGCTGCCGCCCGGGTCTCGTCCAGCTGTGCAGCGAACGCAGCGGCGCTTTCGCGCAGCGCTTCGGCTTGCCGACGTGACGCTTCCAGCGCCTGGCGCGCGGCGGCAAGTTCATTGCGGACCTGCACCAATTGCGTCGGCAGCGGCATCACCGACGCCTGAGGGCTTCGGGTTCCCGCAAAGCGGTCGCGGCCCGGTACGTGCGGCCAACTGTGAAAGAAAGACTGGTGGTTGTCGATCGTCCAGCGATCAGGGGTGAGGTCCGCAGCATGGAGGGCCGTGTTGAAGGACAGCTGGTCTCGCCTCGAGTAGCGCAGGACGTGGGAGAGCCACACCTCCATGGCGTGCTGGACTTTCGCATTCCGATGGTCCCGCAGCAGGATGGCGGTCCAGAGCGGTGCCTCGCCGAGCGCCGGATCCCCGGCCGCGAGGTAGTGATTCAGCTGCTCGAAGATGCGGCCCTGGTCGTCGAAGCCGAGACGGGCAACCTCGATGAACTCGTCATGCACGGTGTTGCGAAAACTATGGGCCGGCAAGCCGATGCCGCTGACCATCGGGAGTTTGTCGATGAAGTTCTCCGGCGGGTCGCGGAGCAGGACGGAGTTGTCGATGTAGAGCGAGTGATCGAATCCCGACAACGCCGCAATCCGGTGCGGACAGATCTTCAGCATGCGCTGACTGCGGATCGGATCCATCGGGAATGCGGTGGGCACCTGGACGATGGTCCATGTGTCGCTCGTCAGTGCCGGGTTGTCGGTCAGGCAGATGAACGGCAGCCCTGACGAGCCGGCGACCGGTTGTTCGTTCAGAGATTCGTAGTTACCGATCAGCAATGTGTAAACGCAGAGCCCGCCTGACATCGAGCGGCTCATGTCACACCGCCGACGCGTCCCGCATCGTCACGAACTCCTCGGCCGCTGTCGGGTGGATGCCGATCGTGCTGTCGAACAGCGCCTTGGTTGCGCCTGCGCGCATCGCCACGGCAAAACCCTGGACGATCTCACCAGCATCGGCGCCCACCATGTGCAGTCCGACCACGCGGTCGCTGGCCTTGTCGACGACCAGCTTCATGAAGGTGCGCTCGTTGCGTCCCGACAGCGTGTGGCGCAGGGCCTTGAAGTCGCTGCAATACACGTCGACCTTGCCGAATTTGGCGCGGGCATCGCTTTCCGAATAGCCGCAGGTGCCGATGTTCGGATGGGTGAAGACGGCCGTTGGAATGAACTCGTAGTCCATGCGGCGCCGGCGATCGCCGAACAGGCTGTCGACGACCACCATCGCTTCCGCAAGCGCGACCGGCGTGAGCGGCGCGCTGGTCGAAACATCACCGACAGCGAAGATCGACGGCACCGAGGTGCGGTAGTGCGCATCGACCGCGATCGCCCCGCGATCGTCCAGCGCCACGCCTGCTGCTTCCAGGCAGAGGCCCTCGGTGTTGGGGACGCGGCCGGTGGCGAAGAGCACGGTGTCGACCTCGTGCTGCCGGCCGCGCGACAGCATCACGTCAAGGCCTTTTTCGGTGCGGCGGACCGATTCGACCTCGGCGCTCAGGACCAAATCGACCCCGGCCTTGCCCATCTCGGACGCGAGGAACTGGCGCACGTCGTCGTCGAAGCCGGTCAGCACGTGCGCACGCCGGTGCACCTGCGTGACCGCTGCGCCGAGCCCGCGAAAGATGGAGGCGAATTCGCAGGCGATGTAGCCGCCGCCGACGACCATCAGCCGCTTCGGAAACGGGTCGAGGTCGAACATGGCGTCGGAGGTCACCACGTGCTCGCGCCCCGGCAGTTCAGGCACGAACGGGGTGCCGCCGGTCGCGATCAGGATGTGGCGGGCCGTGTGGCGCTGGCCGTCGACTTCGACCGTGTGCGCATCGATCAACTGTGCCCAACCGGTGATGAGCTGAACCCCGGCGTTCTTCAGCAGCGTGCCGTACACGCCGTTGAGCCGTCCGATCTCGCGCGCGCGCTGCGCTTTCAGGTGAGCCCAATCGAAGCGAGGCGCTTCGGCCATTTGCCAGCCGTAGCCCGCGGCCTCCTCGAAAGCCTCTGCATAGCCGGCGGCGTAGCTGTAGAGCTTCTTGGGGATGCAGCCAACGTTGACGCAGGTGCCGCCCAACTCGGCCGCTTCGGCCAAACCGACACGCGCACCGCGCTGCCCGGCCATGCGGGCCGCGCGGACGCCGCCGCTGCCGCCGCCGATGACAAAAAAATCAAAGTCGTATGTACGCATGGGAACCCCTTCGCAAGGACTGTAGCCGTGAGGCGGGATCAGGCCTTGCGCATCGGATGCGCCAGGAAGAAGCGCAGCATCTCGGCGCTGGCGTCGGGCCCTCGCGGGTCGGTATAGCTGCCTTGTGCACTGCCGCCCGCCCACGCGTGACCGGCCCCGTGGAGCAACCAGTGCTCGGTAGCGCGTTGGGTGTCGCTGCCCGGATGCGTCGTGCGGGTGAAAGATTGGCCGCCGGCCGATGTGCCATCGATGGCCGGGCCATGCGCAGCGCCAGCGACGGCCTGGCCGTTGCGTGGATGCACGGTGGCGTCGGCGCTGCCATGGAACACGATCACGGGCGGCCGACGCGCGCCGTCGGCGGCGGCCCCGGGGGCACCGCTGCGCATGGCGGCCAGCGCGGACATCAGGTCCGTGGCCGAGCCGGCGGCCAGCCCGGAATGAACGCCGACGGCAGCGAAAAGGTCGGGATAGGCATGGCCCAGGATGTCGGCCATGGCGCCACCCGCCGACAGACCGGCAACGTAGACGCGCGCCGGATCGATGTCCTGGCTGGCCATCACGGACTGTGTCAGCGCGGCGAGCAGGGCAGGTTCCCCGCGGCCGCGCTGCTGGTGTTGTGGCTTGAACCAGTTCCAGCAACCTTGTGCATTGGCATGCCGCGTCTGCGCCGGATAGATCACCACGGCACCTTCAGCATGCGCCAGCTGGTTCATCCGCGTGCCCGCCGCGAAGTCATCCGGGTCCTGGGTGCAGCCATGCAGCATGAGCAGCAATGGCCGTTGCGGCCGGGCTGTGCCCGCGGGTTGTGGCGGCACATAGAGCCTGTACGGCAAGGTTCGGCCCTGGCGCGAGAAGCTGTGGGAGGTCCACTGCGCGGCTTGGCCGTCCTCTGCGGGCGGCGGCACTGCCGACGCGTCCCCGGCACGGCGCTGGCGCTCTGCCGCGGGAGCGTCCGAGATCACTCGGGCCGGGACGTCGATGACGAGTCCATCAGCAAATGACGGCGATGGAATGGGTGCGTGCGGGTCGGCGCCATCGGCAGGCTGGCCGCGCAACGCGCGCTGGATCGCGTCGGTGGCCGCCTGGAGCTTGCCTTCACGCGTCAGCTGCGTGGCATCGTGCATCCACTGGGGGAGGGAAGAAGAGTGCATGGGGTGTCCGGTTGTCAATGAATTCGGTCGGCGAGCGCAGCCTTGACCGTGGGGCTGGCCTGCAGCACGCCCAGCACGGTGATCGATGCGATCGCTTCGCGTGCGAGCTGCGGCGAGACGTCCGGCGCGATGCTGGCCAGCCCGAGCACCCGGATATCGAGTTGCTCACCGGCCTGGCGCACCGCGGTGAGTTCGGCAACCCCGAAGTGCTGCAGGCCCAGCACCAGCATCTTGCGGGCGACCACGTCGCGCAGCGTGTCTGCGTGGGTGTGCAGGTGGTTGCGGATGGCGGTACGAATGAAATCCGTCCGGTTGCCGTAGAACCCCTCGGCCACAAGCAGGTCGATCCGGCCGAGATCGATGTGCCCGAGGTTGATGGTGATCTTTTCCGCGTCAGGCAGCTTGGCGCGCGGAAGCTGAGAAGGTAGCGATGTGGGCATGAAACTATCCTAACACCATCCGATCGGATGGTGGGGGGATGGTTTTTGGTAATCCAGCTGCTACTTGTAGAGCAACTGCGGCAGCCAGAGCCCAATCTGGGGCCAGATGTAGAGCAGCACGATGGCCAGGATCTGGATCCCCATGAACGGCAGCATGCCAAGGAAGATCTGGTTCAGCGTCACATGGGGTGGTGCAACGCCTTTCAAATAAAAGGCCGACATGGCCACCGGCGGTGACAGGAAGGCGGTTTGCAGGTTCAGCGCGACGAGCAAGCCGAAAAACAGCGGGTCGACATCGAAATGGCTGAGCAGCGGAATGAAGATCGGCATGAAGATCACGATGATCTCGGTCCACTCCAGCGGCCACCCCAGAAGGAAGATGATGACTTGGCTCATGATCAGGAACTGCGTCTTGGTCAGGTCCATGCCGAGCACCCATTGCTCGACGAGCGCCTGCCCGCCAAGGAGCGCGAAGGCGGCGGAGAAGATGGCGGAACCCACGAACAGCCAGCACACCATCGCAGAGGTCTTGGCCGTGAGGAAAACAGATTCCTTGAGCACGTCCATCGTCAAACGCCGGTAGGCCAGCGCCAGCAGGAATCCTCCCAGCGCGCCCATCGCGGCCGCCTCGGTCGGTGTCGCCAGTCCCATCACGATCGAGCCGAGCACCGCGACGATCATCAGCATGAGCGGGAAGAACGAGGTCAGCAGCATCTTGAAGATCTCAAGGCGCGCGTAGCTCAGGAAAAGGTAGAACAGCGCGGTCAGGCTGCCGAAGATCGCGAAGACGACCCACCACCAGGTCGGCGCCGGTTGGTACGTGATTCCGTCGGTAGCGGCTGCTTCGCTCTTCTCGGCGCTTGATGGGGTGGTTGATGCAGCGCTTGATGCGGCTGCCGGTTCCGCACCAGGCGGTTCCAGCACGTCGCCGGCAGCGCCGGGCGGCTCCGCGACACCTCCGCTGTCGGAACTCGGCGGCTCTGCCAAACCGCCGCTGTCGGACGGTGGCTCGGCCAGCCCGCCGCTGCTGCCGCTGTTGCCAGAGCGTTCCGCGCCAGCGCCGATTTGCTGGATGTCGTAGATCTCGTCCGGATGGACCGTGGTGACAGCGCGATAGCTCGTCACGGCCAGGAGCAGGAAGATCAGGCCTGGCATGACCACGATGCCCAACTGCCGCAGGATGTACGACGTTTGCACTTGCGCGTTGTGTTTGCCCTTCAGAGCTGCCAGCAAGCCGAGCCCGGCGTGCGCCGCGGTCGTGGTGGTGAGCGGCTGCATGCGCGGCGGCAGCGCAACGCGCCGGTCATCCACCGAAAGTGGCGGCGCCCAGGCGGGCTTGAGCTTGGCGACCAGAATGACGTAACCGATGTAGAGCGCCGTCAGCATCAGTCCCGGAAACAGCGCGCCCGCGTAGAGCTGAACCACGGAGACACCCGCCGTCGCGCCGTAGACGATCAGCAGGACAGACGGGGGAATCAGGATCCCCAGGCATCCGCCGGCCGTGATGGCGCCGGCGGCCAACGGCACGCTGTAGCCTGCGCGCAGCATGGCCGGAAGCGCGAGCAATCCCATGAGCGTGACCACCGCGCCGACGATGCCGGTGGCGGTCGCGAAGATGGCGCAAGTGACCAGCGTCGCCACAGCCAGCGAGCCCGGGATGCGCGCCATCGCCAGGTGCAGACTCTTGAACAGCGACTGGATCAGGTTGGCGCGCTCGACCAGATAGCCCATGAAGACGAACAGCGGGATGGCGATGAGGACGTCGTTGGCCATCGTCTTGTAGGCCGACTGCACCATCAGGTCGAGTGTCCGCGTGATGTCGCGGTCATATGCCAGCCACGTGAAGATCATGCCCATGCCCATCAGCGTGAACGCCGTTGGAAAGCCCAGCATGATCGCCACCACGACCAGCGAGAGCATGACCAGGCCGATGTGCCCGTCGGTGATGGTGTCGACGCTGACCAGCATCGCGCCGATCAACACGAACACCACGGCCATGAAGCTCAGGCCGAACCAGAGTTCCTTGCGTATCTTCATCGCGCGGCCCCCTTGGCGACCAGTTCGCGGTCGAGCGCCTCGATGTCCGCGTCCTTGACATCGACCATTTCCTTGAGCTTGGCGACGTCCACTTCCTCGACGTCTTCATCGCGCGAGGGCCACGCGCCTCGCTGGATGCACTGCACGCAACGGATGATTTCGGCGATCCCCTGCACGAGAAGCAGGAAACCCGCCAAAGGAATGATGTATTTGAACGGGTACAGCGGCAGCGGGTCTGCGGAGAAGGTCTGCTCGCGTATTGCGAGGGACTCACCCGCGTAGATCCATCCGGCCCAGGTCATGGCGATCACGCCGGGCAGGAAGAAGATGATGTAGAGCGAGAGATCCACGATCGCCTGTGTCCTTGGCCGGAAGAACCCGTAGAGCACGTCCCCGCGGACGTGGCCGTTCTTGCTCAACGTATAGGCCCCGGCGGTCATGAACAGGGCGCCGTACAACATGATCTGCGCGTCCAGAACCCAGGCATGCGGCTTGTTCAGCACATAGCGGGAGAAGACCTCCCAGGTGATCAGGAGCACCAGCAGGACAGCGCACCAGGCGAAAGCCTTGCCGACCCAAGTCGAGAACCGGTCGACCGCCAGAAGGAATGATTGCATCGGAAACCCTTGCCGCATGCGCGCGGCGACTGACACAAAAAAGGGGCACCGCCGCCGGTGCCCCCGAGAGAGCAAGCCCAGGTCAGCTCTTCTTGGCCTGGCGACCGAAGTAATGGTTGTAGGCCATCTTGAAATCGACCGTGTAGTCGTTGTGCCATTGGCCGGCGCGTTCGGCAAAGGCCTTCTGCGAGTCCAGCACCTTCTTGAACATCGGGTTCTCAGCCGACTTCTTCGCGATGGTCTTGTCCCACGACGCGAGCTGCGCGCGCAGGATCGCATCCGGCGTCTTGTAGAACTTCACGCCGGCCTTCTTGAGTTCCTCGTAGTCCTTCGAGTTGCGCTCGATGGCTTTCCAGCTCATGTCGGCACTGGCCGCCTGCACGCCGTAGTCGATGATCGCTTTGAGCTCCGCCGGAAGCGCCTTCAACTTGGGGCCGTTGAACAGGATTTCGAACTGCTCGCCCGACTGGTGGAAGCTCTGCAGCATGCAGTTCTTCGCCACATCCGGGAAGCCGAGAACACGGTCGCTCGACGCGTTGTTGAATTCGGCCGCATCGATCAGGCCGCGGTCCAGCGCCGGCACGATCTCGCCACCGGGCAGCGGGTTGACGGCCGTGCCCATGTCGGTGAACACGTCCACCGCCAGACCCACGGTGCGGAACTTCAAGCCCTTCATGTCTTCCACGCGCGCGACCGGCTTCTTGAACCAGCCCAGCGGCTGGCAGGGCATCGGGCCGTAAAGGTACGACACCACATCGAGGTTGAGGCTTTTGTAGATCTCTTCCACCAGCGCCTTGCCGCCGCCGTAGTTGTGCCACGCCAGGATCATGTTGGCGTCCATGCCGTAGGTGGGGCCTGAACCCCACAGCGCGAGCGCCGAGTTCTTGCCGTACCAGTAAGCGACCACGCCGTGGCCGCCATCGAGCGTGCCTTTGGCAACGGCATCGAGCAGCTGGAATGCGGGTACGACCGAACCTGCCGGCAGCACTTCGATCTTCAGCCGGCTGCCGGCCATGTCGTTCACCTTCTTGGCGAAGTCCTGCGCATATTCATGAAAGATGTCCTTGGCCGGCCATGTGCTCTGGAAGCGCAGCGAGGTCGTCTGCGCCATGCTGACCATGGGGGCGGACATCGCGCCGGCCGCCACAGCGGCGCCTTTCAACAGGCTGCGGCGGCGGTTCGGTTTGTTCTCTGTCATTGCATGTGTCTCCGTTGGTATGGTCTGGAAAGTCCAGACCCGCATCTTTGACAATCGACGATTTGTCACAAAGAGGGTTTTCACGAACTGGTGAAAATTGAGCGCACCGCGCCACAGCCAATCCACAAAGAAGTGACGATGCCGACTCCACCTGTTTCGACGACCAATGCACCAAATGGTGAACAAGAGGGCGTTCGGCCCGCCGAGGGCTACGCAGGCGACGTCACACCGGCGTGCGCTGCGCGTTGGGTTGCCGAAGGCAACGCCGTGCTGGTCGATGTGCGCACCGATGCGGAGCGCGAATGGGTCGGCTATGTGCCAGGCGCCATCGGCCTGGCCTGGAAGCAATGGCCGGGCATGGCGTTGAATCCGGACTTCGACGAAGGCATCCGAGCCGCCACAACAGGCGGGCGCAAGTTGGTGCTGCTGTGCCGCAGCGGCGTGCGCTCGATCGCCGCGGCGAAGCGCGCCACCGAACTTGGTGCACAGGCCTACAACATCCTGGAAGGCTTCGAAGGCAATCCGGATGCGCAGGGCCACCGTGGGCGCGCGGGTGGTTGGCGCTTTCACGGGCTGCCCTGGAAGCAGAACTGAAAGCAGGCCCCGCCCGTTCGCGCGGTCCAGCCGCAATAATCCCGCGCATGGCATTCCTCGCGATCGACATCGGCAACACCCGCCTCAAGTGGGCCCTCTACGAAGCGGCCCATCCCGGTGCGGCTGTGCTCGCGCAAGGGGCCGAGTTCCTCGACCACATCGAGCGTCTGGCAGACGGACCGTGGGCGACGCTGCAAACCCCCGTGTCGATGCTCGGCTGCGTGGTCGCAGGCGATGCGGTGCGCCGGCGGGCCGAGGAGCAGATCGAGGAGCGCTTCGACTTCAGTCCGCGCTGGGTCGTGTCGGCCAGCGCAGAGGCCGGCCTCTTGAACGGCTACGACCATCCGACGCGCCTGGGCGCCGACCGCTGGGTGGCGATGATCGGCGCGCGGCAGCGCATGCTGTCGCAAGGGTCGGCACGGCCGATGGTCGTTGTGATGATCGGCACCGCCGTCACGGTCGAAGCAATCGATGCCGACGGCAAATTCCTGGGCGGCCTGATCCTGCCCGGCCACGGCATCATGCTGCGCGCGCTCGAATCGGGCACCGCCGGCCTGCATGTGCCTACTGGCGAAGTGCGCGCGTTTCCAACCAACACCAGCGATGCGCTGACCAGCGGCGGCACGTACGCGATTGCCGGTGCGGTCGAGCGCATGGTCCAGCATGTGCGCGCGCACTGTGGCGCGGAGCCGGCCTGCTACATGACCGGCGGTGCTGGCTGGAAGATGGCGCCCGCCATGAACGGGCATTTCGATCTCGTCGAAAGCCTGATCATGGACGGCCTGCTTGTGATTGCGCAGGACCGCGGACTGCCGGGCTGACCGGCAACAACGGACAGGCAGGTTTCGACAGGCGAGCGGCCGCGGCCTACAGCAGCGCGTCGGGCGCCAGTGGGCCGAAGAGCCGCAGCAGCCAGCGCAGGCTGGCGCTGGCATCGGGCTCGGTCGTGGCCTCGGGCCAGTCTCGGCCTTCAGGTCCGCGCCACACCAGTTTCCCGTCGCGTTGTTCGACGCGCCATGCTTGTTCGCGCAGGCCCGCCTCGATCTGCGCCGTGGCCTCGCGCGACAGCTCGGCGCTGCGAATCAACAGGGCGATTTCGGTGTTCTGCAGCTGCGAGCGCAGGTCGAGGTTCATGGAACCGACCACGAGCAGGCGGCCGTCGAGCACCAGCACCTTGGAATGCAGCATCGCCCGCGATGCCCCCGGCGCACTGCCGCCTGCGCCTGTGGAACCGAACGCACTGCCCAGTCCGGCCTGCTCGCTGCGCAGCTCATAGAGTTCGACACCGCTGGCAAGCAGGTCCTTGCGATGCCGGGCGTAACCGGCATGCGCGACCGGCGCATCGTTTGAGGCGAGCGAGTTGGTCAGTACCCGGATGCGCACGCCACGGGCATATGCATCGGCGAACGCGCGCTTCATGTCTGCGCCGGGAACGAAGTAGGGCGAGATGATGAGCAGGTCCGACCGCGCCTGTGCGATCAATTGCAGCAACCCATCGACCACTGTCTCTCCGTTGGCCGCGGCGCCCGATGCGACTTCCAGTGCCGCCGTGCGCGGCGAAGGCGCGCGCCCCGGGCCTGGCGGCGACACCTCCAAAGCCGGCGCACGCTCGGCGCCGCCCTCGGGCGGGATCTTCCCCGGTTTGTCCGCCAGCATCACGGCGGGTGCCCAGATAAAGCGGGCAGTGCGCAGATCGAGCGGCTTCTCGTCCCAGGCGCGGGCGCGTTGCGCGTCGGTCGGTCCTGCACCCGACGGGCGGGGCTCGCCGTCCGGTGGCTTCGGGCCGCCTTCTGTCGAGGCCTCGCTCGTGCTGGGGTTTGCGGCCGCGCGCTCCCCCTCGCGAATGGCCAGGAGTTCTTCGCGCGTGACCAGGGACTGCACGGGGTAGGCGCGCTCGTTGTTCCAGTAACTGTCGAAGCTGCGGGACAGATCCCGCACGATCGGCCCGGCCGCCAGCACATCCACGTCGATGAAATTGCCACCTTCAGCATTGCCGAAGTAGGCGTCGCCCAGGTTGCGCCCGCCCGTCACACCGAGCACGTTGTCGGCAATGAAAAGCTTGTTGTGCATCCGCTGTTGCAGGCGCGACGCATCGCCGATCGCGCTGACCATGCGGCCGAGCGAAGAGCCGCGGGCGCCGGGCAAGGGGTTGAACATCCGCATCTGGATGTTGGGGACGAAGGCCAGCCCCATCACCAGAGCATTGCGCCCGCTGCTATGGAAATCGTCGAGCAGGACCCGCACGCGCACGCCGCGCGCGGCCGCATCGCGCAGGCCGCGCAGCAGGCGCCCGGTGCTGGCGTCGGCGTGGATGGCGTAGTACTGGAGGTCGAGCGTCTTCTGCGCCCCGTCGATCAGCGCCAGCCGGCTGCCGTACGCGCCCTGCGGTCCGCCCAGCAACAAAAAGCCCGAGGGATAGCGTGCGCCTTCGGCATCGCGCCGCTGCTGGACCAGGGTGGCCAGCGCGGTGCCTTCCGGGGCAGCAAGCGCGGTCGACACCGGCCGCTCGACGTTCTTGGGGAGCTGTGCGCAGCCCGCCAGGATCGCGCTGCCCAGGAGCATCACGCAGTTCCGGGACAGCTGTCCGACGCGTCGACGCAAAGTGGAAGGGGCGTTCATGCAGGTGCTGGAGGGAAGTGGGAGGCCACGGTATAGCCGATGCCGGGTGCCGCTGCCGTCGGACGGCGCGCCCCGCGGATCAGCGGGAAACGCCGAGTTGTTCCTGGCGCTCCATGGCGGCAAGCAATTCGTCGTCGATCCTCGCGTGGCGCTCGCCCAGTTCGGCCGCGCGGGAGGCGTCGCTGGCATAGATCGCGCCGCCGTCGAGTTCAAGCACGCTCGCGATGCGCTTCTGCTCCTCTTCCAGGGCAGCGATTTGCGCGGGGAGGCTGTCGAGCTCGCGCTGTTCCTTGTAGCTGAGCTTCCGGCGCGGCGCCGACGGTGCGGCTGCGGCACTGATGGCCGTTGCCGTAGGCGCTGGAGGTGGCACAGGCGTCGTTGCCGAAGCGCGCGCGGGCGCTGTTCCGGCTGCAACGCGTTGCTCGGCGATCTCGCGTGCGCGTTTGGACTGAATCAACCAGTCCTGCACGCTGCCTTCGTATTCGCGCCAGCGCCCGTCACCTTCGAATGCGATCGTGCTGGTGACCACGTTGTCGAGGAAGGTGCGGTCATGGCTGACCAGGAACACCGTGCCGTCGTAGTCCTGCAGCAGTTGCTCGAGCAACTCCAGCGTGTCGATGTCCAGGTCGTTGGTCGGTTCGTCCAGCACCAGCACGTTGGCCGGGCGGGCGAACAGGCGCGCGAGCAGCAATCGATTGCGCTCGCCGCCGCTCAATGACCGCACCGGCGAGTTGGCGCGCGCGGGCGAAAAGAGGAAGTCCGCCAGGTAGCTTTTGACGTGCTTGCGCTGGTTGCCAATCTCGATCCACTCGCTGCCCGGGCTGATGAAATCCTCCAGCGTGGCGTCGAGGTCCAGCTTGTCGCGCATCTGGTCGAAGTAGGCGACCTGCAAATTCGTGCCGCGGCGGATTTTTCCGCTGTCGGCCTCCAGCTCACCAAGGATCAGCTTGAGCAGCGTTGTCTTGCCAGCGCCGTTCGGCCCCATGAGGCCAACCTTGTCGCCGCGGAGGATCGTGCCTGTGAAGCCGCGGATCACGGTCTTTTCGCCGAACGATTTGGTCGCGTCGGCCAGTTCGGCCACGATCTTGCCGCTCGACTGGCCGGATGCCACATCCATGTTGACGCTGCCTTGGACGTTGCGGCGGGAGGCATGGCTCGCGCGAAGGTCCTGCAGGCGGTTGATGCGGCTTTGGCTGCGGGTGCGCCGGGCCTCGACGCCTTTGCGAATCCAGATTTCCTCTTGCGCCAGCAGCTTGTCTGCCTTGGCGCTGATAACCGCTTCCTGGGCGAGCTGTTCTTCCTTCTGAAGAAGGTACTGCTCGAAGTTGCCGGGATACGAGTTCAGCTTTCCACGATCGAGCTCGACGATGCGGGTGGCGACACGGTTGAGAAAACTCCGGTCATGCGTGATGGTGACCACACTGCCCTTGAAGTCGATCAGCAACTGTTCAAGCCATTCGATCGAATCCAGATCCAGATGGTTGGTGGGTTCGTCGAGCATCAACACGTCTGGCGCTGCGACAAGCGCTTGCGCCAGGGCGACGCGCTTGCGGGTACCCCCGGAAAGCGAGCCGACGAGCGCCTTGGGATCCAGATGAAGGCGGTGGAGCGTTTCTTCCACGCGCTGCTCCCAGTTCCAGGCGTCGAACGCTTCAATCTGCGACTGCAGTGCGTCCAGGTCGAGATCATCCGCACCAGACAGATAGAGATCGCGCACCGCAATCACCTCGGCCAAGCCAGCGCTCGCTGCCGTAAAGACGTCGGCGCCCATGTCGAGCACGGGCTCCTGCGCAACGTAGGCGACGCGCAAGTTTTGCTGCAACTGGAGCGTGCCGTCGTCAGGGCGCTCCATGCCTGCAAGGATCTTCAGCATCGAAGACTTGCCCGCTCCGTTGCGACCGATCAGACCGATGCGTTCCGATTCGAGAAGTGAGAAGTCTGCGTGGTCAAGCAGCGGGACGTGACCGAACGCGAGCTGCGCGTTGAGGAGTGTGATGAGTGACATGTGGCGTCGATTATCAAGTGCGCAGCTTGCAGACCGCAAAAAGCGGCATATAATCGAAGGCTCGACACGAGACGCTCAGCGTTTTGTCTTGGCCAAGCTTTCAGGGCTGGCCAAGACAAGTCGGAAAAAACTTCTTCGAAGTTTGCTGCGGATGAAAATTCCGTGTCATAATCGAGGGCTCGACTGAACGACAGTTTGTTTGGTTGCTTCGCAGGAAGCGGTTGGATGAGAAGGTTGAAGAAGTTGAAAAAAGTTTGACGATACTTAAAAAATCGTGCTA
>SEGS01000064.1 GCA_004210915.1 Variovorax sp.
CGCGTGCTGTGCCCCGACACCATCGGCCGGGGTCTGAGCCAATGGAGCCCGCTGCCCGACGAGGAGTACCAGCTCTCGTTCTACGCGCGGCTGGCCGAGGCCTTCTGCGAGCACCTGAAGCTCGAGCGCGTGCACTGGGTCGGCACCTCGATGGGCGGCGCGATCGGCATGGTGTGCGCATCGGGCCTCATCGAGCCGCGGATGCAGCAGCGCATCGTGAGCCTGGTCCTGAACGACACCGCGCCGCAGATCGCCGAAGCCGCGATCACGCGCATCCGCGGCTATGCGGGCAGCCCGCCGGCTTTCGACACGGTTGCGGAACTCGAAGGTTTCTTCCGCACCGTCTACAAACCCTACGGCTGGCTCAGCGATGCGCAGTGGCGGCGCCTGACCGAAACCTCGACGCGGCGTTTGCCTGATGGCAAGGTGACGCCGCACTACGACCCGCTCATGGTTCGGCAATTCGTCGCGCACGACAATGACTACCTCGTGTGGCCGCACTGGGACGCGATCGACGTGCCGGTGTTGAGCCTGCGCGGCGCTGACTCGGACTTGGTGCTGCCCGCAGCGATCGACGAGATGCGCACGCGCGGCCCCGGCGCAGCGGGCCTGCTGCAGACGATCGAGGTGGCGGACTGCGGGCATGCGCCGGCGCTCAATGTGCCGGCGCACCTGGACCCGATCGAGGCTTTCATCCGCGCCGCGGGGCTCTGAGTCGCAAGGGATCGCGCTGGCGGCCGGGCGGTGCCTGCGAGCGTGCGTTGTCGCAGAATCGCTTTGCACATCGGATGCATCCACAACACCTGAGCAATCACCATGTCCCTCACGATCTACGACGCCTCCGTCACCGTCTTCCTGCACAACCTCAAGCAGCTCTCGCACCTGCTCGACAAGGGCCTGGCGCATGCCACCGCGAAGGGCATCGATCCGTCAACCCTGGTGAACGCCAGGCTGGCCGAAGACATGCGCCCGCTGTCTTTCCAGATCCAGAGCGCGAGCGATGCGAGCAAGCTGGCCGTCGCGCGCCTGACGGGCACGACCGCACCGAGCTTTGCGGACACCGAGACGACATTCGAGGAACTGCAGGCGCGCATCACGAAGACGCGCGACTATCTGCAAAGCGTGCCGCGCGAAGCGTTCGCGGGCGCCGAAGAACGCAAGTTCATGATGAAGGCCGGCCCGAGCGAGTACGAGTTTGTCGGTCAGCCGTACCTGCTGCACTTCGCGCTGCCGAACTTCTTCTTCCATGTGACGACCGCGTACGCGATCCTGCGTCACAACGGGGTGGACGTCGGCAAGCGCGACTTCCTCGGCCGCGCCTGAGCGTCGCTCCGGGGGTCTGGAGATGCGCTCGCACCACAGCTTGTAGGCCGCGACGCGCGCGCAGGCGGCGCGTCTTCTCATCTTTGCCAGATTGGAAAGGGTCAGCATGACTCGACGCCAACCTCGTGGCGGGATCGATCGGCTGTGCCGGAGGGCTCCCCATGGAACCGCTCGTTGATGAGTTTCCCGTCGTCCGTGTCGCTGCCCGGGTGCTTTCCCACCCCGGGCACGTACTGGGATGGTGGATTGATCCGGATCACTACAGCCGCGCCCATGAGCGCGCGACCCGGCTTGCGCTCGCGCGCAGGATTGCGAGCCTCAAGGGTTTCACGTACGCCGGCGAACTGGGCAGCTGCATCTTGCCGCCAGGACCTCACTATTTCGTTCCCAGCGACACGATTCTGGATGTCGAACTTGCCACCTCGATGGGGATTCGCAGCCAGCACGATCTGTTCGGCGGGGTCGTCCCGTTCCCGTATGCCGCGACCAAGGCGATCAGCCACGGCCTGATCGCTCCCGATGCGAAGGCGCCGCAGGCCTGGGTGGCATCGCTGGCGCCGGCACTCGCCGGCACGGTGCTGCCGGGCTGGACGGCGTTCAGCCTGCCCGATGCGCGGCGTGCGGGCCGCGAATTGCTGAAGGCCGGCCGCGTGCGCGTCAAGGCGGTGCGCGCGACAGGCGGGCGCGGACAGGCGGTGGTCAGCGATCCGGTTTCGCTGGACGCAGCCCTCGACGAATTGCCTACGCTTGCGACCGACGGTGTCGTGCTCGAGCGCAACCTGTGCGCGCCGCGGACGCTGAGCGTGGGCCAGGCCACGGTCGGCGAAGTGCGCATTGCCTACTACGGACTGCAGCGCCTCGCGCGCAATCATTCGGGCGAGTTGGTTTACGGCGGCTCCGATCTGACGGTGGTGCGAGGCGACCTCGATGCCCTGTGCGCGATGCCGCTCGAAGCGCCGCTGCGCCTGGCGATCGATCAGGCCCGCCGCTACCACGCCGCGGTGACGGCAAGCTTCCCTGGCTTCCTCGCGTCGCGCATCAACTACGACGTGGCACAGGGACGTGACGATGCGGGTCAATGGCATTCGGGTGTGCTCGAACAGTCGTGGCGCGTCGGCGGTGCGAGCGGCGCGGAGATCGCCGCGATGGAAGCCTTCCGCGAGCAGCCCGAGCGGGCCCTCGTGCGCGCCTCCTGTGTCGAGGTGTATGGCGACGTGGACCTGCCGCCGGGCGCCACCGTGTACTTCAGCGACATCGATCCGGCCGTGGGCCGCCTGACCAAGTTCAGCTTCGTGGAACCCCATGCCGACGCGACATAGCAAGGTCGACATCGCGGTCGACGGCCAGCACATCGATGGAACGCTCGTTGCCGCATCGCACCAGGTGCCGGGCGTGCTGCTGGTGCACGGCTGGGACGGCAGCCAGGCGCAGTATCAGGCCAGGGCGCACGAGATTGCGGCGCTCGGCTGTGTCTGCCTCACCTTCGATCTGCGCGGGCATGCGCGGCACGCCGGACAGCGCCAGTCGGTCAGCCGCGAGGACAACCTGCGCGACGTGCTGGCGGCGTACGACGTGCTCGTGAGCCACCCGACGGTCGACCCGCAGTCGGTCGCCATCGTCGGCAGCAGCTACGGTGGCTATCTGGCGGCGATCGTCACGACGCTGCGTCCGGTCCGCTGGCTTGCGTTGCGCGCGCCGGCGCTCTATCGCGATGCGGAGTGGGACGTGCCCAAGGGCGCGCTGAGCCGATCCGATCTGGCCACGTACCGCCAGTCGGTGGTCGCACCGCCCGACAATCGCGCGCTCAAGGCCTGCAGCGAATTTCGCGGCGACACGCTGATCGTCGAATCGGAGCACGACAGGCAGGTGCCCCATCCCGTTATCGAGAGCTACCTTCACGCTTTCAAGCGTGTGAATTCCGTGACCTACCGCGTGATCGCCGGCGCCGATCACGCGTTGTCCGAGGAAAGCAGCCGCCAGGCCTACGGCATGCTGCTGGTGTCGTGGATGACGGAAATGACACTCGGTGCCAGAGCGGCTTCGGGATTGCTCCGCCCGTCGCCTTACAGCCCGGCCTGAGGCGCGTGCCCTTCGGCGCGCGGATGCCGCCCGGTCGGCCAGCCGGCCAGATTTCGCTCGGCGATGCCGGCGAGGGCCGTGATCCACGCGTTGCCGTCGTTGAGGGCGGGGATGTAGTGGAATTCCTTGCCGCCCGCGTGCAGAAAGGCTTCGCGGCCCTCCATCGCGATCTCTTCGAGCGTTTCGAGGCAGTCCGCCGGGAAGCCCGGGCACATCACGTCGACGCGCTTCACGCCGGCTGCGCCGAGTTCGCGCAGCGTGGGTTCGGTGTAGGGCTCCAGCCATTTGGCGCGCCCGAAACGCGACTGGAAGGTCACGCGGTGCTGTGTCGGCGAGAGTTGCAGGCGCGCGGCCAGCAGGCGGGCGGTTTCGAGGCATTGCGCCTGGTACGGATCACCCAGCGCGATGTTGCGCGCGGGAATGCCATGAAAGCTCATCACGAGCTGGTCGGGCCGGCCGTGGTGTTGCCAATGGGTCGTCACGCTTTGCGCCAGCGCTTCGATGTAGGCCGGGTCGTCGTGATAGTCGTTGACGAACCGGAACTCCGGCACATGGCGCACCTTGCGGCTCCAGGCGTTGACCGCATCGATCACGCTGGCCGTGGTGGTGGCCGAGTACTGCGGGTAGGCCTGCAGCACCAGCACGCGCTTCACGCCTTCGGCCATCAGCGCGTCGAGTTGGGACGCGATCGATGGGTTGGCATAGCGCATCGCGTCGCGCACCGTGAGCCGGTGGCCACGCTCGCCGAGCCAACCGGCCAGCATCACGGCCTGCTTTTTCGTCCAGACCTTGAGCGGCGAGCCTTCGGGCAGCCAGATGCTTGCGTACTTGGCCGCCGATTTGGCCGGACGTGTGCGCAGGATGATCCCGTGCAGGATCAGGCACCAGATCGCGCGCGGGATCTCGACCACGCGATGGTCGTGCAGGAACTGCGAGAGGTAGGGCCGCACGGCCTGCGCGGTCGGGGCGTCAGGCGATCCGAGGTTGCACCAGAGGATGGCGGTACGCGAAGGAGCCACGGCAGGGGGCGTGGCGGGCGCAGGAGAAAGAGGCATGCGATATTCTGCGGCATGACTTTCGATGCCCCGCCCGCGGCAGAGCCCGGCCAACTCGACCTGAAGCGCATTCAGGCCATCTCGCTGGACCTGGACGACACGCTCTGGCCGGTGTGGCCCACCATCGAGCGGGCCGAGCGTGCGTTGCATGCCTGGCTGGTGCTGCATGCGCCGAAGACGGCCGAACTGGTCATCACGCCGGGCGTGCTGCGTGAACTGCGGGAGGCCACGGCGAAGGAGCGGTCGGACTTGGCGCACGACCTGAGCGCGCTGCGCAAGGAGTCCATTCGCAAGGCGCTGCAGCGGGTGGGCGAAGACCCGGCGCTGGCCGATCCGGCCTTCGAGGTGTTTTTCGCGGAGCGACAAAACGTGGTCCTGTACGACGACGCACTGCCGGCGCTCAAATGGCTGAGCGAGCGCTATCCGCTGGTGGCCGTGTCCAACGGCAATGCCGACATTCACCGCACGGGCGTGGGCCGCTGGTTTCGCACCGCGTTCAATGCGCGCGCGTTCGGCAGCGGCAAGCCGCACGCGCCGATCTTCCGCGCGGCAGCCGCATCGGTCGGCTTGCTGCCGCGCGATGTGCTGCACGTGGGCGACGACGCGGCCCTGGACGTGGTGGGCGCGCTCAATGCCGGCATGCAGGCGGCCTGGCTGGTGCGCGAGGAGCGCCCCTGGGAGCACGGCGCGCGGCCGCAACTCATCGTGCCCAACCTGCACGCGCTGTGCATGGCGCTCGACGGGCACTGATTTGCACGGATCGCGAACTGCGCGGAACTAATCCGCGCCGGCAGACACGGAAGGGCAGGCCGCGCAACGTCGCGGCCTTCGTTTTTCATCTTCTGCTTCCAAGAAAGGCCTCTGCCGCATGTTCCGATCCCTCCGCTTGCCCATCCTCGCCATCTCGTTCTTTCTGTCGCTGCTGTTCGCCTTGCCGGCGGCGGCGCAGGGGAGGGAGATGGTCAGCATCGCGCGCGCCGAGGTGAACATGCGCAGCGCGCCGAACACGCGCAGCGAGGTGCTCTGGGGCCTGGGGCGCGGCTATCCGCTGTCGGTGGTCGGGCGGCGTGGCAACTGGGTGCAGGTCAGCGACTTCGAGAACGACCGCGGCTGGGTGCTGCGCTCGCTGACGGCAAAGACGCCGCACCACATCGTCAAGGCGCGAGTCGCCAACCTGCGCGGCACGCCGACCACCCGGGGGCGCGTCGTCGGGAAGCTGCAATACGGCGATGTGCTGCGTACGCTGGAACGCCGCGGCGAGTGGGTCAAGGTGCGCAGCGAGGGCGGCGCCACGGGCTGGGTCTCGCGCCCGCTGCTCTGGGGCTGGTGAGCAGGCTCCCGGGCTTGTCCGGCAGCGCCGGTTCAGTCGCCAAGGGCGAAGCGCGCACGCAGCGCATCGCAGAACACGGTGGTGCCGCTGACCGAAAACACCAGCGTGCGCCGCAGCCCGTCGGCCTCGTGCAGTTCCTGCACGTCGCAGTCCCATGTGGCGCCTTCGTCCAGGGCGCCGCGCTGATGCGGGAACGTGGCGTCGGCCCAGGCGATGACCTCGGCGATCTCGGCTTCGACCTCCGACATGCGCCCGGGCGCGGTCGATGCCATCGCGTCGAAGGTGCCGATGCCTTCGGTGTCCTCGCTGAAGTCGAAGTCGAGCCAGCGCAGCGTCATGCGGCAAGCGCCCTCGCGGCTTCCAGCCCGCTCAACACCGCGCCCTCGAGAGTGGCGGGGTAGGGCCCGTCGATGTAGTCGCCGCAGGCCAGCAGGCCCGGTGCGATGTGCAGGCCGGGCCGCGTGAGCGCAGGCGTGCAGGCAAAGGTGGCGCGCTTCTCGACGACGGTTTGCACGACCTGCAGGCCACGTTGTCCCAACTGTGCCGCGGCCTGCGCCAGCACCTGGGGTTCGAGCACGTCGCGCGGCGCCTCGTTGGCGCTGACGACGAACGCGAGCAGGCCTTGCGCGCCGCCAAGCTGCGCACGGTCGAACACGAACTGCGCGGGGGCGTCGGGGCCACTGCGCAGCGCGAGCATCGGGGCGGCAAGCGGCGCGCCGCCGCGCACGTAGACGGTGGCGATGGCCTCGAAGCGCAGCGCCTCCGCCGCCGCGCACCACGGCGCGGCCGCGATGCCCGACGCCCGCACCAGCCGTGCTGCATCCCACGGTGCGCAGGCGAGCACCACGCGGTCGAAGGGCTCGCCATCGACGGTCCATGCGTCAGCGATTGGTGCGAGCGCGCGGGCGCGGATGCCGGTCCGCACATCGGCGCCGCGCTGCCTGAGCCTGTGGATCGCGGCGTCGGGCAGCAGCGCGCCCAGGTGGGTGCGTGGCAGCAGCAGATCGGCCCCGCCACGGCCGCTGAACAGCGCGTCGTGCAGCACGCGCAGGAACACGGCGCCGCTCGAACGATCGACCGGCGTGTTGAGCGCAGACACGCAGAGCGGCTCGATCAGCTCCTGCATCACGCGCGGCGTGAGGCGCGCGCAGAGCGCGGCCACGGTCGTTTCCGGTGCGCAGCGAAAGCCATCGAGGCGCCAGCGCATGGCGGTAAGCAGCAGCGAGCGCTTGTCGTGTGTGGTCCACCCGCGCGCGGTCGCGATCCCGACCAACAGATCGAGCGGGGCGGGCAGCCGCGGCAGCGCGAGCCCGCCGCCATCGGCAAAGCGCAACGAGAGGGGAAGACGCAGCAGCGCGGCATCGGGGTCGACGCCCACATCGCGCATCAACTGCAGCGTGGCGCGGTAAGCGCCGATCAGGATGTGCTGGCCGTTGTCGAGCGTCAATCCGTCGTCGTCATCGAGGCGCCGCGCGCGACCGCCCGGTATGCGCGCCGCCTCGAACAGCGTGACCGTGTGCCCGGCGCGCGTGGCCTCGATTGCGCAGGCGAGGCCGGCCCAGCCGGCGCCGACGACGGCGAGTTTCAAATCCGTCCCAGCGCCTGCACGCGCCAGGCCAGCCAGAACTTGCGCAGCGGCGTCAGGCTGATGCGCTGGTTCAGCACCTGGAAGTCGTCACGCTCGATCTCGCGCAGCAGCGCGCGGTAGATGCTGGCCATCATCAGGCCCGGCTTCTGGGCGCGCAGGTCGGCCGCCGGGAGCAGAGCCAGCGCTTCGTCGTAGGCCTGGTGGGCGCGCGCGGCCTGGAACTTCATGAGCGCCACGAAGCGCGGCGAATGCACGCGGTTCAGGATCTCGTGCGCTTTCACGTCGAACTGCTGCAGCTCGTTGACGGGCAGGTAGATGCGGCCGCGCAGCGCGTCTTCGCCGACATCGCGCAGGATGTTCGTCAGCTGCAATGCCAAGCCGAGCTTGTGGGCGTACGCGGTGGTCTGCGGATCGGTCTGGCCGAAGATGCGCGCTGCGCCTTCGCCGACCACGCCGGCCACCAGATGGCAGTAGCGCGCGAGGGCGTGGAAGTCGAGATAACGCGTCTGGTCTAGGTCCATCTGGCAACCGGCGATCACATCCTGCAATTGCCGCTGTTCGATGCCGTACGACTGCGCGTGCGGCATGAGCGCCCGCATCACCGGGTGGTGGGGCTCGCCAGCGTAGGCCTGCGCCACCTCGGTGCGCCACCAGGCCAGTTTGGTCGCTGCCACGCCGGGGTCGCGTACTTCGTCGACCACGTCGTCGATCTCGCGGCAGAAGGCGTAGAAGGCCGTGATCGCCGCGCGGCGCGGCTTCGGCAGGAACAGGAAGGCGTAGTAGAAGCTGCTGCCCGAGGCGGCGGCTTTCTGCTGGACGTACTGTTCTGGATTCATGGATTTGTTGACATCGGGGGCGTCAATTGTCGACGCATCCGCCAGGCGCGCCAGGCCAGCCGCAGTGCATCGCCCTTGCCGATGGTCGGGCGCTGCGAGAAGGTGTCGAAGCCCAGCGCTTCGATCTTGTCGAGGATGCGCAGGCCGCCTTGCACGACGAGGCGCAGCTCCCAGCCGGCGCGGCCGGGCAGGCGATGCACGAGGGGCGCGCCTTCGTGCATCAGCGCGCGCGCCCAAGCGACTTCGTCGGCGAGCAGGGCGATTGCTTTGGGTGGCGGAGCGCCAATGGCGCGGGGCTGGAACAGGTCGAAGCTCTTGCGCGAGAGCCCGTGCCGGGCGCAGTCCGCCAGGGGAAAGTAGAAGCGGCCGCGCGGCAGGTCGATGCTCGGGTCTTGCCAGAAATTGATCAGCTGCAGCGCGCTGCAGATGGCGTCGCTTTGGGCGAAGGCGGTGGCGTCGCGGATCGGATCCAGGCCATACAGATGCAGCAGCAGGCGGCCGACGGGGTTGGCCGAGCGACGGCAGTAGTCGAGCAGCTCGGTGCGGTCGGTGTACGCGCTGTCGTCGCGGGTCATCTCGATGTCCTGCACGAAGGCTGAGAGCAGGTCGGCCAGCAGCGCTTCGGGCAGGCCGAACTTGGTGATGGCGGCGGCGAGCGGTGCGAAGACGGCAGGCCAACGGGCCGAGACGGGCTCTCCCTGCACGGCGGCAGCCAGATCGGCGCGGTACGCGTGCAGGTCGTCGAGCCGCTGCGCCGCCGAAGCGTCGCCCTCGTCGGCGATGTCGTCGGCCGTGCGGGCGAAGTGGTAGATCGCGGCGATCGGCGCGCGCAAGTGCGGCGGGCACAGCCACGACGCCACGGGAAAGTTCTCGTAGTGATCGGGCGCGGCGGCCTCGTTGCCGCTGCGCGCGCGGGGTAGCGTTGGGGCAGTGGAAGGGGCTGGAGCGGCGGGGGGCAAGGACACACCTGGATTGTCCGCGAGACTTTTTGCGCTGCCGCACGGTCGCCGCCGCGCCGCTGGATTGACACCTTTTCGCGTTTACCCTAGATTACTAACCGCCCGGTCAGTAATGACTCCGAATCCCCTCTGGTGCCTTTTCATGACCGCGTCGTCGATCTTTTCCCCACTTTCCCGAAGTGTCTGGCTGCTGCTGGCTGCCGCCGCGCTGACCGCCTGTTCCCGTCCGCCCGCGGCCGAGGAGCCCGTTCGCGCCGTCAAATTGATGACGGTGGGCGCCAGCGACTTCGGCAGCGAGCCGGAATTCTCTGGCGAGGTGCGGGCGCGCGTGGAGTCGCGGCTTGGCTTTCGTGTCGCCGGAAAGATCACGCGGCGGCAGGCCGAACTGGGCCAGCATGTCCAGGCCGGGCAGGTGCTCGCGCAGCTCGATCCGCAGGACTACCGGCTGGCCGCCGAAGCCGCGCGCGCGCAGCAGGCCGCGGCGCTGACGAATCGCGACCTGAGCGCCGCCGACCTGAAGCGCTACCGCGAACTGCGCGCTCAGAACTTCATCAGCGGCGCCGAACTCGAGCGCCGCGAGAGCACGTACAAGGCCGCGCAGGCGCAACTGGAACAGGCACAGGCGCAAGCGTCGTCGCAAGGCAACCAGGCGAGCTACACGACGCTGGTGGCCGAGGTGTCGGGCGTCGTGACCGCGATCGAGGCTGAGCCGGGGCAGGTGGTCTCGGCCGGCACGCCGGTGGTACGCATCGCGCAGGACGGCGCGCGCGACGTGGTGTTCGCGGTGCCCGAAGACCGCGCAGCGCTGATCCGCCCGGGCTCGCCGGTCGCGGTCCGCAACTGGGCCGGTGGCGACGTGCTGGCCGGGACCGTGCGCGAGGTGGCGGCCAGCGCCGACCCTGTGACGCGGACCTACACCGTCAAGGTCGCGATCGACGCGGCCACCGCGCCGGCGTTGGGCGCGACCGTGTACGCGCGGCCGCAGGCGCTGGCGCGCACCGGCCAGGCGGTTCTGAAGCTGCCGACCAGCGCGCTGCGGCAGGAAGGCGCGGGCACGGCAGTCTGGGTGCTCGACAAGGACACGATGACGGTGCGCTCCCAGCCGGTGCAGGTTGCGACGGCCGATGGCAACGAGGCCGTGATCGCCGGCGGCCTCAGCGCGGGCATGCAGGTCGTTGTCGCGGGCGTGCATGTGCTCGCACCCGGCCAGAAGGTCACGGTCTACCAGCAGCGTGAAGGGGCTCCGGCCGCGCCCACTGCACCCGCACCAGCCGCACCGGCCGCACCAGCCGCATCGGGTGCGGCGCGATGAGCGCGCCGGAGGACAAGCCCGCCGGCTTCAATCTCTCGAAATGGGCGCTCGATCACGGGCCGCTCACGCGCTACCTGATGGTGGTGTTGATGGTGCTGGGCAGCTTCGCGTACTTCCAGCTCGGGCAGGACGAAGACCCGCCCTTCACCTTCCGCGCGATGGTCGTGCGCACCTACTGGCCCGGCGCCACGGCGCAGCAGGTGGCCGAGCAGGTGACTGACAAGCTCGAGCGCACGCTGCAGGAGACGCCGTACGCCGACAAGATCCGCAGTTACTCGAAGCCCGGTGAATCGCAGATCATTTTCCAGATCAAGGATTCGTCGAAACCCTCGGAGGTGGCGAACGTCTGGTACACGGCGCGCAAGAAGATCGGCGACATGCGCGGCACGCTGCCGGCCGGCGTGGTGGGCCCGTTCTTCAATGACGACTTCGGCGATGTCTACGGCGTGATCTACGCACTGGAGAGCGAAGGCTTCAGCCATGCCGAGCTCAAGACCTTCGCCGATGACGTGCGCCAGCAGCTGCTGCGCGTGAAGGATGTCGCCAAGGTCGAGCAGTTCGGCGTGCAGGACGAGAAGGTCTACATCGAGGTCTCGCAAAAGCGCGTGGCGCAACTCGGTCTTGACCTGAGCGCCGTGCTGCAGCAGATCGGCGGGCAGAACGCGGTCGAGAGCGCGGGCGCGATCCAGTCGCCGCAAGACGTGGTGCAGGTGCGCGTGGCCGGCCAGTTCACCAGCGTGGAGCAACTGCGCGCGATGCCGATCCGCGGCAGCTCGGGCAACCAGCTGCGGCTCGGCGACATCGCCGAGATCCGCCGCGGCTACGTCGATCCGCCCGCGGTGAAGGTGCGTCATCAGGGCAAGGAAGTGGTGGCGCTCGGCGTGTCGATGGCCAGGGGCGGCGACATCATCGCGCTGGGCAAGGCGCTGCGAACGACGACCGAAGGGATCGATGCGCGCCTGCCGGCCGGCGTGAAGCTCGCGCAGGTGCAGGACCAGCCGGTGTCGGTGGCCACCTCGGTCAACGAGTTCGTCAAGGTGCTGATCGAGGCCGTGGCGATCGTGCTGGCGGTGAGCTTCATCGCACTCGGCCTGCACAAGGGCGGCGGCCCGCGCTGGACGCGGTACACGGGTGGCTGGTACGTCGACATGCGGCCGGGACTGGTGGTGGCGATCACGATTCCGCTGGTGCTCGCGGTCACCTTCCTGGCGATGAACTACTTCCACATCGGCCTGCACAAGATCTCGCTCGGCTCGCTGATCATCGCGCTCGGCCTCCTGGTGGACGACGCGATCATCGCGGTCGAGATGATGGTGCGGAAGATGGAGGAGGGCTACGACAAGGTGAGCGCCGCCACCTACGCCTACGACGTCACGGCCAAGCCGATGCTGACCGGCACGCTCATCACGGCCGCGGGCTTCCTGCCGATCGGCATCGCGCAGTCGCTGGTTGGCGAGTACACCTACGCCATCTTCGCGGTGACGGTGATCGCGCTGGTGCTGTCATGGATCGTCTCGGTGTACTTCGTGCCCTATCTGGGCACGGTGCTGCTGAAGGTAAAGCCTCACGACCCGGACGGGCCGCCGCACGAGCTCTTCGACACGCGCTTCTACAACGCGTTCCGGCGCGCGGTGAACTGGTGCGTTCAATACCGCTGGCTGACCATCATTGCGACGGTGCTGATCTTCGCGCTCGGCATCGTCGGCATGGGCCGGGTGCAGCAGCAGTTCTTCCCCGATTCGAGCCGCCCCGAAATCATGGTGGACATCTGGTTCCCCGAAGGAACCTCTTTCGCGGCGAACGAGGCGGTGGCCAAACGCGTGGAGGCGCGCGTCATGCAAGAGTCGGGCGTGGCGACGGTCAGCACCTGGATCGGCTCGGGCGTGCCGCGCTTCTACCTGCCGCTCGACCAGGTGTTTCCGCAGACCAACGTGTCGCAATTCATCGTGCTCGCGAAAGACCTGAAGGTGCGCGAAACGCTCCGGCTCAAGCTGCCGATTTTGTTGGCCGAGGAGTTCCCCGAGGTGCGCGGGCGCGTCAAGCTGCTGCCTAACGGGCCGCCGGTGCCGTACCCGGTGCAGTTCCGTGTCATCGGCGCCGATCCGCAGAGTCTGCGCATCCATGCCGACGAAGTGAAGGCCGTGCTGCGCGAGAGCGCCAACATGCGCGGCGTGAACGACAACTGGAACGAGTCGGTGAAGGTGATCCGGCTTGAAGTCGACCAGGCCAAGGCGCGTGCGCTGGGGGTGACGAGCCAGGCCATCGCGCAGGCGTCCCGCACGATGTTCAGCGGTACCACCGTCGGCCAGTACCGCGAGAACGACCGCCTGATCGACATCGTGCTGCGGCAGTCGCCCGACGAGCGCGAGGCCATCTCGGACATCGGCAACGCCTACCTGCAGACCAGCACGGGGCGCTCGATTCCGCTGGCGCAGATCGCGCGGCCGGTCTTCACTTGGGAACCGGGCGTGATGTGGCGCGAGAACCGCGACTACGCGATCACCGTGCAGGGCGACATTGCCGAAGGCCTGCAGGGCGCGACGGTGACCGCGCAACTGTTGCCGGCATTGCGCGCGCTCGAGGCGAAATGGCACGCGGCCGGCCAGCGCGCCTACCGCATCGAGGTGGCGGGCGCGGTCGAGGAGAGCAGCAAGGGCTCCGCGTCGATCGTGACCGGCGTGCCGATCATGCTGTTCCTGGTGTTCACGCTGCTGATGCTCCAGTTGCACAGCTTCAGCCGCTCGCTGCTGGTGTTCATCACCGGGCCGCTGGGTATTGCGGGCGTGGCCGCGGCGCTGTTGCTGCTCAACCGCCCGTTCGGCTTCGTGGCGTTGCTGGGTGTGATCGCGCTGATGGGGATGATCCAGCGCAACGCGGTGATCCTGATCGATCAGATCGAACTCGACCGTGCGGCCGGCGTCCCGGCGTGGGACGCCATCGTGGAATCGGCCGTTCGGCGGCTGCGCCCGATCGTCCTGACGGCCGCAGCGGCGGTGCTGGCGATGATCCCGCTGTCGCGCAGCGTCTTCTGGGGCCCCATGGCCGTGGCGATCATGGGCGGGCTCATCGTGGCCACCGTGCTCACGCTGCTGGCGCTGCCCGCGATGTACGCCGCGGCGTTCCGGGTCCGGCGCACTCCGGCGCACGCCGCATGAGGAGCGCAACAGTCGATCGCTGGCGCCCCGCGTCGCTCTATATAGTCAGCGCATGAACTTCATCCGCCAGTGTGAAGGCCGCCACGGTCGCTTCTTCTACAACGTGAACGACGCCTATGTCGGCAGGTCGATGCGACTCTATGGCGAATGGGCCGAAGCGGAGGTTCACCTGCTGGGTCAAATCGTTCAGCCGGGCGATGTGGTACTGGAAGCCGGCGCTAACATGGGCGCACATACGGTGGCTTTGTCGAGGTTGGCGGGCCCGGGCGGGCAGGTTCATGCGTTCGAGCCGCAGGGGCCGACGCATCAACTGCTGTGTGCGAACCTGGTGGTGAACGGGTGCGTCAACACGCGCACGTACCAGAGCGCGCTAGGCGCCGCGTCGGGCTGGATCGAGATGGGCGAGCCGGATCCGCAGCAACCGAACAATTTCGGCGGCGCGAGTCTGCACGTGGCCTCGGGCCGCATGCAATCCGCCCCGATGCAAACCATCGACAGTCTCAGTCTGCAAAGGCTGGACCTGCTCAAGGCGGACATCGAAGGGTACGAGTTCGAGATGCTCCAGGGCGCCGGCGACACGCTGGACCGGTGCCGGCCTGTGGTGTTCATCGAATCGGTTAATCCGTATACCGGCGACTGCAGTGAAGCGCTCAAGGACTACTTCGTGCGAAGGGGCTATCGCTGCTGGCACTACATCACACCGATGTTCAACGCGCAGAACTTCGACGCCTACCCCCACGACGAGTTCAAGGGCCTGTGGTCTTTCGACATGCTGTGCGTCCCGCCGGAGCGTGGAAGCGTGAGCGGACTCGACGACGCGCAGCTCCATTCCGCGGTCTGCGAGCTTCCGGAGCAGTGGAGAAGCGCGCGTTTCGATCGGCAGTCAAAGACGGATTAAAATGCGCAGTTGACCGATTTCGAGCGGGTGGTCTGCATTCACAGGCCGCCCGTTTTTGTATCCATTCACCTGAGTCGCGCGGGTGGCGAAATTGGTAGACGCACCAGGTTTAGGTCCTGACGTTCGCAAGAACGTGCCGGTTCGAGTCCGGCCCCGCGCACCACAGCACACCCCTTACAAGGAAGACACCATGACCGTGAACGTTGAAACTCTCGAGAAGCTCGAACGCAAGATCACGCTGACCTTGCCGGTGGGCACCATCCAGTCCGAGGTGGATTCCCGCCTGAAGAAGCTGGCACGCACGGTCAAGATGGACGGCTTTCGTCCTGGCAAGGTGCCGATGAATGTCGTGGCCCAGCGCTATGGCTACTCGGTGCACTACGAAGTCATGAACGACAAGGTCGGCGAAGCGTTCTCCCAGGCAGCGAACGAAGCCAAGCTGCGCGTGGCAGGCCAGCCCCGCATCACCGAGAAGGAAGACGCGCCCGAGGGTGAGCTCGCTTTCGACGCGGTCTTCGAAGTGTTCCCCGAAGTCAAGATCAACGACCTGACGGGCGCTGAAGTCGAGCGCGTCAGCGCCGAAGTGGGCGACGATGCCATCAACAAGACCCTCGACATCCTGCGCAAGCAGCGCCGCACTTTCGCCCAGCGCGCGCAGGCCGATGCCGCACAGGACAACGACCGCGTGACGGTCGACTTCGAAGGCAAGATCGACGGCGAAACGTTCCAGGGCGGCAAGGCCGAAGACTTCCAATTCATCATCGGCGAAGGCCAGATGCTCAAGGAATTCGAAGATGCCGTGCGCGGTCTGAAGTCCGGCGACAGCCGCACCTTCCCTCTGTCGTTCCCCGAGGACTATCACGGCAAGGACGTGGCCGGCAAGCAGGCCGACTTCATGGTCACCGTGAAGAAGATCGAAGCTTCCCACCTGCCCGAAGTCAACGAACAGCTGGCCAAGTCGCTCGGCATCGCCGACGCCACGGTGGAAGGCCTGCGCGAAGACATCAAGCGCAACCTCGAGCGCGAAGTGAAGTTCCGCCTGCTGGCGCGCAACAAGAACGCCGTGATGGACGCGCTGATCGCCAATGCGGAACTCGACCTCCCGAATTCCAGCGTGCAGTCGGAAATCGACCGCATGGTTGAAGGTGCCCGTGCCGAACTCAAGCAGCGCGGCATCAAGGACGCCGACAAGGCACCGATTCCTGATGACGTGTTCCGCCCGCAGGCCGAGCGCCGCGTGCGCCTGGGCCTGGTGGTCGCCGAACTGGTGCGCGCCAACAACCTGCAGGCCAAGCCCGATCAACTGAAGGCCCACATCGACGAACTCGCAGCCAGCTACGAAAAGCCGGCCGACGTGGTGCGCTGGTACTTCAGCGACAACCGCCGTCTGGCGGAAGTTGAAGCGGTCGTGATCGAGAACAACGTCACTGATTTTGTGCTCGGCAAGGCAAAAGTCAGCGACAAGTCGGTATCGTTCGACGAACTGATGGCGCAGCAAGGCTGATCCCGATTGCCTTCGCAAAGATGGGGCTTGTGCTTTGCGGCACGAGCCCCATTTCGTTAGGACTTACAGTCAAGACCATTCCTCTGGAGAGAACATGAGCGCACTGGACATTCAAGGCCTCGGCATGGTGCCGATGGTGATCGAGCAGTCGGGCCGCGGCGAGCGGTCTTACGACATCTATTCGCGGCTGCTCAAGGAGCGCGTGATTTTCCTGGTGGGCGAGGTCAACGACCAGGTCGCCAATCTCGTGGTGGCGCAATTGCTGTTCCTCGAGAGCGAAAATCCGGACAAGGACATTTCGTTCTACATCAACTCGCCAGGCGGGTCGGTGAGCGCGGGTCTGGCGATCTACGACACCATGCAGTTCATCAAACCCGAAGTCTCGACGCTGTGCATGGGCATGGCGGCCAGCATGGGTTCTTTCCTGTTGATGGCTGGTGCCAAGGGCAAGCGCTTCGCGCTGCCGAACGCCAAGATCATGATTCACCAGCCGTCGGGCGGAACCTCGGGTCAGGCCACCGACATCGAGATTCATGCGCGCGAGATCATCAAGACGCGTCATCAACTGAACAAGATCTATTCGGACCGCACCGGTCAGCCGATCGAAAAGATCGAGCTCGACATGGAGCGCGACCGCTACCTTTCAGCCGACGAAGCGCAGGTCTATGGCCTGGTTGATCAGGTGATCCACAAGCGTCCTTGAGTCGCAACCCCGCCTGCAGCGGGTTGAAAAACGGCGTTTCCCACTCGGGAAGCGCCGTTTTTGTTTCGCTATCATTGTTAATCCCAGTTACGAGGCACCTGCATGGCCGAGAAAAAAGGCTCTTCGAGCGAAAAAACGCTGTACTGCTCGTTCTGCGGCAAGAGTCAGCACGAGGTCAAAAAGCTCATCGCCGGACCGTCGGTGTTCATCTGTGACGAGTGCATCGACCTGTGCAACGAAATCATCCGCGACGAGTTGCCCGCGACCGAAGAAGCGCGCGACGCACGCAGCGATTTGCCGACGCCGCTCGAGATCAAGAACAACCTCGACAACTACGTGATCGGCCAGGAGCCGGCCAAGCGCATGCTGTCGGTGGCGGTCTATAACCACTACAAGCGGCTGCGCCACAAGGAAAAGAACAGCAAGGGCGACGAGGTCGAGCTCAGCAAAAGCAACATCCTGCTGATCGGCCCGACGGGCTCCGGCAAGACCTTGCTTGCGCAAACCCTGGCACGCATGCTTGACGTGCCGTTCGTGATGGCCGATGCCACGACGCTCACCGAAGCCGGCTACGTCGGCGAAGACGTCGAGAACATCATTCAGAAGCTGCTGCAAAGCTGCAACTACGAAGTGGAGAAGGCCCAACGCGGCATCGTTTACATCGACGAAATCGACAAGATCTCGCGCAAGTCGGACAACCCGTCGATCACGCGTGACGTGTCGGGCGAAGGCGTGCAGCAGGCCTTGCTCAAGCTCATCGAAGGCACGATGGCCAGCATTCCGCCGCAAGGCGGTCGCAAGCATCCGAACCAGGACTTCCTGCAGATCGACACAACCAACATCCTGTTCATCTGCGGTGGTGCGTTCGCCGGCCTCGAGAAGGTGATCGAGAACCGGACCGAAGCCTCGGGCATCGGTTTTGGCGCTGCGGTGCGCAGCAAGCAGCAGCGCAGCCTGACCGACGTGTTCCGCGAGGTCGAGCCGGAAGACCTGATCAAGTTCGGGCTCATCCCCGAACTGGTCGGCCGGATGCCGGTGGTCGCGTCGCTCGCCGAACTGAGCGAAGACGCGCTGGTGCAGATCCTGACCGAGCCGAAGAACGCGGTGGTCAAGCAGTTCACCAAGCTCCTGCAGATGGAGGGCGTGGATCTCGAGATTCGCCCCGGCGCGCTCAAGGCGATCGCCCGCAAGGCGCTGGCCCGCAAGACCGGCGCACGCGGCTTGCGCTCGATCCTTGAACAGTCGCTGATCGACACCATGTTCGAACTGCCGAACGCGACCAATGTCGACAAGGTGGTGGTCGAAGAATCGACCATCGACGAAAACAAGCCGCCGCTGCTCGTCTACCGCGAAGCAGCGAAGAAGGCCTAAAGGATTTCAATGTCCGGTCACACACCACTGCCCCCCGAAGCCCTCGACCTGCCGCTGCTGCCGCTGCGGGACGTCGTGGTGTTTCCCCACATGGTCATCCCGCTGTTTGTGGGGCGTCCCAAGAGCATCAAGGCGCTCGAACTGGCCATGGAGGCCGAGCGCCGAATCATGCTTGTTGCCCAGAAGGCGGCCGCCAAGGACGAGCCCTCGGTCGAGGACATGTTCGAGGTCGGCTGCGTCTCGACCATCCTGCAGATGCTCAAGCTGCCCGACGGCACCGTGAAGGTGCTGGTTGAAGGCCAGCAGCGCGCGCGCGTCAACCGCATCGACGATGGGGAAACGCATTTCACCGCCAACGTAACGCCCGTCGAGGCCGCCGAAGGCGCGCAGAAGGGCACCGAAGTCGAGGCGCTGCGTCGTGCGGTGATGCAGCAGTTCGACCAGTACGTCAAACTGAACAAGAAGATCCCGCCGGAGATCCTCACCTCGATTTCGAGCATCGACGATCCGGGTCGCCTGGCCGACACCATCGCCGCGCATTTGCCGCTCAAGCTTGACAACAAGCAGGCGGTGCTTGACCTCGACGACATCAAGGCCCGCCTCGAAAACCTGTTCGGGCAGCTTGAGCGCGAAGTCGACATCCTGAACGTCGACAAGAAGATTCGCGGCCGCGTGAAGCGGCAGATGGAAAAGAACCAGCGCGACTTCTACCTGAACGAGCAGGTCAAGGCGATCCAGAAGGAACTGGGCGAGGGCGAGGACGGCGCGGACATCGAGGAGATCGAGAAGAAGATCAAACTCGCCCGCATGCCGAAGGACGCGCTGAAAAAGGCTGAGGGCGAGCTCAAGAAACTGAAGCTGATGTCGCCGATGTCGGCCGAGGCCACGGTGGTGCGCAACTACATCGACGTGCTGGTCGGCTTGCCGTGGAGCAAGAAGACGAAGATCAAGCACGACCTCGCGAACGCCGAGGCTGTGCTCAACGCCGACCATTACGGGCTCGAGAAGGTCAAGGACCGCATCCTCGAATATCTCGCGGTCCAGCAACGCGTGGACAAGGTGAAGGCGCCGATCCTGTGTCTGGTCGGCCCTCCCGGCGTCGGCAAGACCTCGCTCGGGCAGTCGATCGCGAAGGCGACCGGTCGCAAGTACACGCGCATGGCCTTGGGCGGCATGCGTGACGAAGCCGAGATCCGCGGCCATCGCCGCACCTACATCGGCGCGCTGCCGGGCAAGGTCCTGCAGGGCTTGAACAAGATCGGCACGCGCAATCCGCTGTTCCTGCTCGACGAAATCGACAAGCTGGGCACGGATTTCCGCGGCGACCCGTCAAGCGCCTTGCTCGAAGTGCTCGACCCCGAGCAGAACCACACCTTTGGCGACCACTACGTCGAGGTCGACTTCGACCTGTCGGACGTGATGTTCGTCGCGACGTCGAATTCGATGAACATCCCGCCAGCGCTGCTGGACCGGATGGAAGTCATTCGCCTCTCGGGCTACACCGAGGACGAGAAGACGAGCATCGCGCTGAAGTACCTGTTGCCCAAGCAGATGACGAACAACGGCGTCAAGGAAGACGAGTTGCTCGTCACCGAAGAAGCGGTGCGCGACATCGTGCGTTACTACACGCGGGAAGCCGGTGTGCGTTCGCTCGAGCGCGAGCTCTCGAAGATCTGCCGCAAGACGGTCAAGGGCCTGCTGCTCAAGAAGCTCACGCCCAAGGTCACGGTCGACGGCAGCAACCTCAACGATTTCCTGGGCGTGCGCAAGTACAGCTTCGGCCTCGCCGAGAAACAGAATCAGGTCGGGCAGGTCGTCGGTCTCGCATGGACCGAGGTCGGCGGTGATCTGCTGACCATCGAGGCTGTGACGATGCCCGGCAAGGGCGTCATCAGCCGGACGGGCTCGCTTGGCGATGTCATGAAGGAATCGGTCGAGGCTGCACGCACGGTGGTGCGCAGTCGCGCGCGACGTCTGGGCATCAAGGACGAAGTGTTCGAGAAGCGCGACATCCACATTCATGTGCCCGATGGCGCGACGCCCAAGGATGGCCCGAGTGCCGGCGCCGCAATGACGACGGCCTTTGTGTCGGCTTTGACCGGCATCCCTGTGCGTGGTGATGTGGCGATGACGGGCGAGATCACACTGCGCGGCGAAGTCACGGCGATCGGCGGGCTCAAGGAAAAGTTGCTGGCCGCCTTGCGCGGCGGCATCAAGACCGTGCTGATTCCTGAAGAGAACGCCAAGGACCTGCAGGACATCCCCGAGAACGTGAAGAACGGACTCGAGATCGTGCCCGTCAAATGGATCGACAAGGTGCTCGAGATTGCGCTCGAAAAGATGCCCACGCCACTGTCGGACGAAGAGGTGGCGGCATCCGCCGCGGCCGTCGCCGAGTTGGCGAAGCAGCGCAGTGCGCGTCCTGCGGAAGATTCTTCGGTGAAACATTGAAGCGCTTGTGAAAGCCCAAAAAACCGGTATATAATTCGAGGCTTGAAATGCGGGATTAGCTCAGTTGGTAGAGCGCAACCTTGCCAAGGTTGAGGTCGAGAGTTCGAGTCTCTTATCCCGCTCCAATATCCAAAAAAGGGAAGCAACGCTTCCCTTTTTTTTCGGTGACTTATCGACGGATAAGCGTGGCGCGATAGCAAAGCGGTTATGCAACGGATTGCAAATCCGTGTAGCCCGGTTCGACTCCGGGTCGCGCCTCCACTCTTCCTTGACCCATCCTTGTCACCTCCGTCCGGCAGCCTCGCCAACTTCGTTGTCGAGGCTGTTTTTATTTGGGTTATCTTCGACGCAACGACCCGTTGCCCGGGTGGTGAAACTGGTAGACACATCGGACTTAAAATCCGCCGCTTCCTGCAAAGGGGCATGCCGGTTCGATTCCGGCCCCGGGCACCAAACTTACAAGGGAGCAAGACATGCCTCGGCGCTATGCCGGTGCCAAGTCGTTGGCCGAAGGCGCGACGAGTTCCTACGAAGAAGAGCCCGGCATCCGCTTCGAGCAAAAAGAGCATGTGCTGCAGATGTGCTGGACCGTGCCTGGCGACGAGGACTTCCGTCAGGCGCTCGACGAAATGTGCATGGCCTTGAACGATCTGGCACAGCAGGGTGCCGCGATCGAAGTGACCTTCTACGACACCGACTTTGACGAGGAGGAAGACGGTGACCCCGAAGAAGAATCGCGCGACGACTTCCTGATGATGTTTGTCGGACCCAATCCGGCCGCGATCATGCAGGTGCAGCGCGACCTGCTGGTCGAAGACGTGGTCAATCTGATGGAGCGCCATTTCGAAGGCGCGGAGCTCGGCGGCGTGGTCGCAGAGATCGACAAGTTGTTCGGCGATCGCTTCGATGCGCTGGTCAATTCGCTCGACATCGGCAAGCGCCCACGTGGCGGCACAGGCGGCGCCGGCGGCAGCCATGGCGGCGGCCGCCGCCCACGTCACCTGCACTAGCCCGCACTGCCACGTGGCTGCCAGATTGCTCGGCTATGCTGGGTGATCTGTGCTGGAGGAGGTCATCCGCGTGGCTCTTTTTTCCCCATCCGTGCTGCGCCCCGGCGTGCGCAAGCGCGAGGTCTTTGGCTGGGCCATGTACGACTTCGCGAACTCTGGCTACACCACCGTGGTCATCACCGCGGTGTTCGCCGCCTACTTCGTCGGTGGTGTTGCCAAGGGCGCGAGCTGGGCGACCTTCGCGTGGACCGCAGCCTTGAGCATGGCCTACGCCATTGTGATGCTCACCATGCCGGCGATCGGCGCCTGGGCCGACCAGCACGGTGCAAAGAAGCGGGTGCTGATGATCTCGACGGCGGCCTGCGTGCTCGCGACGGCGGCACTGGCGCTGACGCCGCGTTTCGAGGGCACGACCGGTGTCATCGTTGCGATGGCGCTGATCATCGTCTCCAACACTTTCTATTCCTACGGCGAGTCGCTGACCGGTGCGTTCCTGCCCGAGCTGGCCACGGCCGAAGGCATGGGCAAGGTCAGTGGCTGGGGCTGGGGTTTTGGCTACATCGGCGGCATGCTGGCGCTGGGTTTGTGCCTGGCCTACGTGCTCAGCGCGCAAGCGAAAGGATTGCCGGCCTCGCACTTCGTGCCGGTCACGATGCTGATCACCGCAGCGCTGTACGGCGCCGCCGCCTGCGTCACCTTCGCGCTCTTGCCCGAGCGCACACACGCGCGTCCTGCGGTCGCGCGCCGCAGTGCCTGGCAGCAATTGCGCGAAACGCTGCATGAGGCGCGCGCCTACCGCGACTTCATGTGCCTGCTCGCGTGCACCGTCTGCTACCAGGGCGGCGTGGCGGTGGCGATCACGCTCGCCGCGATCTATGCCGAGCAAGTCATCGGCTTCGTGGCGAGCGAGACGATGGTCCTGATCTTCGTGCTCAACTTTGCTGCGGCCGTAGGCGCTTTCGTCTTCGGCTACGTACAGGATCGGCT
This sequence comes from Variovorax sp., assembly GCA_004210915.1. Lineage (GTDB taxonomy): Bacteria > Pseudomonadota > Gammaproteobacteria > Burkholderiales > Burkholderiaceae_C > Variovorax. Next base: position 22,562 of record SEGS01000064.1, read on the forward strand.
GGGCCACAAGCTGTCGCTGGGCGCGACCCTGGTCGCGTGGATCGCGGTCTGTGTGATCGCCGGGTCGGTCACGACCAAGGGCGGCTTCTGGTGGGCGGCCGCGATCGCAGGCATCGCCATGGGGTCGAGCCAATCGGCAGGGCGCGCGATGACGGGTTACCTCGCGCCGCCAAAGCAACTGGCCGAGTTCTTTGGCCTGTGGACCTTCGCGACGCGGCTGGCCAGCATCATCGGTCCGTTGAGCTACGGCGCGATCACCTGGGCGACCGGCGGCAACCAGCGCATCGCCATCCTGTCGACCTCGTTGCTGTTCGTCGGCGGTCTGTTGTTGTTGCTGCCGATCGACATGCGCCGCGGACGCAGGACCGCATTGCAGGAGCGCGATACCCCTCTGCTTTCATAGTGCGCCTCGCGTGCTTCGCAGCCGCCGCGTCGTCAGGGCGCGCGCAGTGATTTCGGCACACGGAAGTGTGCGCCGTCGTAGCGCAGCAGCGCACGGCTGTATTCGGCAGGCGAGGGCTTGTCGAGGCAGGCACCGTCGTCCTGCCGCTGTGCGCGTGTCCGCGTGACGGTACGCGCCAGGGCGAGATCCGCGAAGCCCTCGCTGCTGGTGCGCGCCGTCGAGAGCATCGTGCGCAGCTGTTCGGTCTGCCCATTGCAGGCGGCATCCCATTCGCCGCTGTCGCGGTCGATTTCGATCTCGGGCAGCACCTCACGCAAATCCTTCTCCTGCGGCAGATACAGGCGAAGAGTCTCGCTCGCGAAGCGATGCGCGCCGGCGCCGCCGCGGTAGCGCACGCGCAAGCCGAAGGCCCGCGCGTCGGTCGCCAGCACGTAGCGCGCGGTGTCGATGCGGATGTCTTCGATAACGAGGCCATCGTCTTCCAGCGCGTCGGGCTGGAAAAGCCGGGCGGTCACGCGGTCGCGGTCGGTGTTGCCGTTGTCCGGCCGCTGGACCAGCAGCACCTCCAGGTCATACATGCGCGCGCCGCTGCCGGAAATCGTGCGTGGCATCGGCAGCACCACGACGATGCGGCCCGGGTAAGCGGGCCAGGCCTTGCAGGCAGCGAGCCGCTCGTCCAGCGCCCGGCTCGGGTACAGGCTGGCGTGGATGCGCTCGGCCAGCCCGCTCTCGCAGGCGGCTTGCGCCCCCGTGTTGCACGCCAGCACGCCGAGTGCCATGGCAAGGAAGCGAAAGGCGCGCATGGCGGTCAGACGCCTGTGTGTTCGACTGGCGCGCGGAGCGAGTCGCGCCAGCGCGTGGCAGCGGCCTGCAAGGCGGCGAGATCGCCACTGCTTTCCAGCGTGAGGCCACCGGTACCTGTGCCGAGTGCCCCCTGTGAAGTCAGAAGTCGGCGCGTCTGCTGCGCGACAGGGATGCCTGTGTCGATCAGGCGCACCGAAGGGTCGGCGTGGCGGCGCAGTTCGTCGGCGACGAAGGGGTAGTGCGTGCAGCCGAGGACGACGGTGTCCACCTGCCCGGGCGCTGTGCCGAACGGTCCCGCTGCCGCCATGTAGCGCGCGCAGAGCGCGGCGATCTCCGTGGCATCGCCGGCCTCGATGGCGCGCGCCAGGCCGTCGCATGGCACGGTGATGAAGCTGGCCTGCTCGGCGAACGATGTGCGCAGCGCGGCGAACTTGGCACTCGCCAGCGTGCTGCGGGTGGCGAGCACCGCCACACGGCGGGTGTGGCTCAGCGCGACGGCGGGCTTGAGCGCCGGCTCGACGCCGACCAGCGGCAGCGTCGGGTGGGCCGCGCGCAGCAGATGGATCGCTGCGGCCGTCGCGGTGTTGCATGCCACCACGAAGGCCTTGATCGCATGGCGCTCGACGAGGTCCGCGCCCACGGCGAGCGAGCGCTGCGCCACGAACGCATCGTCACGTTCGCCGTAAGGCGCATGGCCCGTGTCGGCGAAGTAGACGAAGCGTTCCTGCGGCAACTCGGCGCGCAGCGCGTTCAACACGCTCAGGCCGCCAACGCCGCTGTCGAACACACCGATCGGCTGATCGGCGTGGGGCACGTGCGCGACGCCCGTCGAACTCAAACGGCTTCCACGGCGATGGTCTTGAACTCGCCAGACGCAATGCGCTTTTGCCACTCGGCCGGGCCGGTGATGTGCGCGCTGGTGCCGCCCGCGTCGACGGCCACCGTCACCGGCATGTCGACCACGTCGAACTCGTAGATCGCTTCCATGCCGAGGTCCGCGAAGCCGACGACCGTCGCTGTCTTGATCGCCTTGCTCACCAGGTAGGCGGCGCCACCGACGGCCATCAGGTAGGCGCTCTTGTGCTTCTTGATAGCCTCGATCGCCACCGGGCCGCGCTCGGCCTTGCCGATCATGGCGATGAGGCCAGTCTCCGCCAGCATCATCTCGGTGAAGCCGTCCATGCGCGTCGCGGTGGTCGGGCCGGCCGGGCCCACGGCCTCGCCCTTCATCGGATCGACCGGGCCGACGTAATAGATGACGCGGTTCTTGAAGTCGACCGGCAGTGGTTCGCCCTTGGCCAGCATGTCCGAGATGCGCTTGTGCGCGGCATCGCGGCCGGTGAGCATCTTGCCGTTGAGCAGCAGCGTGTCGCTGGGCTTCCAGCTCGCGACTTCGGCGGGCGTGAGCGTGTCGAGGTTCACCTTCTTGCTCTTGTTGTAGTCGGGCGCCCAGTTGACGTCGGGCCACAGGTCGAGCGAGGGCGGGTCGAGGTAGACCGCGCCGCTGCCGTCCATCACGAAGTGGGCATGGCGCGTGGCCGCGCAGTTCGGGATCATCGCGACCGGCTTGCTGGCTGCGTGCGTCGGGTACATCTTGATCTTGATGTCGAGCACGGTGGACAGGCCGCCGAGGCCTTGCGCGCCGATGCCGAGCGCATTGACCTTTTCGTAAAGCTCGATGCGCAAGGCTTCGACCTTGCTGAGCTCCGCGCCCGAAGCCTTCTTGGCCTGCAGTTCGTGCATGTCGAGGTCGTCCATCAGGCTTTCCTTGGCCATCAGCGCCGCCTTCTCGGCCGTGCCGCCGATGCCGATGCCCAGCATGCCGGGCGGGCACCAGCCCGCGCCCATGGTCGGCACGGTCTTGAGCACCCAGTCGACCACGCTGTCGCCGGGGTTCAGCATCACGAGCTTGCTCTTGTTCTCGCTGCCGCCACCCTTGGCCGCGACCGTGACCTCGAGCGTGTTGCCCGGCACGATCTCGGTGAAGATCACCGCGGGCGTGTTGTCCTTGGTGTTCTTCCGGTCGAACTGCGGGTCGGCCACGACCGAGGCGCGAAGCGTGTTGTCGGGGTGGTTGTAGCCGCGGCGCACGCCTTCGTTGATGGCGTCATCGAGCGAACCCGTGAAGCCACCCCAGCGCACGTCCATGCCGACCTTGAGGAATACGTTGACGATGCCGGTGTCCTGGCAGATCGGGCGCTGGCCGGTCGCGCTCATCTTGCTGTTGGTGAGGATCTGCGCAATGGCGTCCTTGGCTGCCGGGCTCTGCTCGCGCTCGTAGGCCTTGGCCAGGTGGGCGATGTAGTCGGTGGGGTGGTAGTAGCTGATGTACTGCAAGGCGGCAGCGACCGATTCGATCAGGTCCTCCTGCTGGATGGTGGTTGTCATGATGTGGCTTTTTTCGTGGGAGTACTGACAATCTGAAACGCGAGCGATTATCTCAGCGTCGATCTTGGACGCCCGCGTGATTCCAGGAATCCCAGTTGCACCCCCAGCCCACCACTTCGACTTCTTCTGCCTACGCGTCATGGGACGCGGCGCGCTCGCTTAGCAAGGCCTGGCTCGACAACACACACATTGGCGTAGTCCAGAACTTGGCCACCAACGGGGTGCTCTACGCCCAGGGAGATCACCACGATTGTTTCTACCTCGTGCGCTCTGGCTTCGTGCACACCACGGTACTGCGAAGCGACGGCAGCCAGCTTCTCCTGGAGATCTTTGGCCCCGGCGCGATTTTCGGGGAGGCCTCGGCGTTCATCGACAAGCCGCGCTACGTCACAGCGACTGCCGTGAGCGACTGCGTACTGTCTCGTTACCATGCCGGCGAAATTCAGGCGCTGCTAGCTGAAAGCCCAGCGCTGGTCGTCACATTGCTCCAGCTGTTAGGCATCAAGCACCGCATCCTGATCGACAAGCTCGCCAGCTTCGCGTCTTCGAGCCCCGAAGCACGGCTCATCGACCTGTTCGGGCGCGCCGCACTGGGGCAGCGGCAGTCAGCTGTGCCCCAGCCCCGTCTGACGCACGCACAGATTGCGTCTATGACAGGCTTGAGCCGTGTGACGGTGACGCGCACGCTCAAAACGATGGCCGCACGGGGATGGGTGACCACGCGCTCGAAAGGGGTCGAGGTCATCGACCCGGAAGCGTTCATCCGCCTGTTCGAAGGCCGCTAAAAAGCCTGGCACGTTGTATCGCGGGATACACGGCCAGAGTGCGCGTGGGTCTATCTTGTGTCGATCTGAAAACGACGACAGGAGACAAGTGCTACTGCAAAGACAACTCGCGCTGGTCACCGGCGCAGCAAGGGGCGCAGGCGCCGCCATCGCTGCCGGCCTCGCGGCCGAGGGGGCAACGGTCATCGTTACCGACATTGACGGCGAAGGCGCCGAGCAGACCGCATGCTCGATCACTGACAGCGGCGGCACCGCGCACGCGTTGGCACTGGACGTGACCGACCCGGCGCAGTGCGAGGCTGTGGCTCTCCGTGTTTGTTCCTTCGGAACACTCTCTGTTCTGGTCAACAACGCGGGCGTGCGTCCTCGACATGCGTTTGACAGCACCGATCGCGACGCGCAGTGGCGCCATGCGATGGAGGTCAACGTTGACGGTCTCCGCAACATGACCCTGGCTTGTGTCCCGGCACTCGAAGTAGCGCGCGGCAGCATCATCAACGTGACCTCGATCACCGCCTTTCACGCATCGCCGATGTCCGTGGCCTATTCAACCTCAAAGGCTGCAGCGCAGATGCTGACCAAAGCGCTTGCACTTGAACTTGCACCGCGTGGCATACGCGTCAACGCAGTCGCACCGGGCGTCATGGAGACCGAGATGACCGCAGGGTCGCGCAGCAATCCCGCGCGCAGCCAGCAGCTGCTGGCGCGCATCCCGATGGCCCGCTATGGCCACCCGTCTGAACTGGTCGGTCCCGTGGTTTTCCTCGCCTCGTCCATGTCCAGCTACGTCACGGGCGCCGTGCTCGCCGTCGATGGCGGCTATCTCGCCGTGTAGCGGCGTCAGTTCGAGCCGCCCTGATTTTTATCGCTATCTCCAGGAGACATAAATGACCATCAACCGTCGAAACCTCATGCTGGCCGCCGTCAGCGCGACGGCCTCCACGCACTTTGCCGCGTGGGGCCAGGCCTATCCATCGAAAGCCATCAGACTCGTCGTTCCTTATCCGGCGGGCAGCACGCTGGATGTCGTGGCCCGTATGTTCACCGAGGTGTTCTCCAGGCACTTCGGTCAGCCTTCCATCGTGGTGAACCAGCCGGGCGGGTCAGCCGCTATCGGCACGCGTGCGGTGGCGCAGGCCGAAGCGGATGGCTACACACTTCTGCTCGGAACCAACCAGACGCACGGTGCCAACTCGGCGCTCATGCCCAACTTGGGCTATGACGCCATCAAGGACTTTGAGCCGATCGCAGGTATCGGTCGAATCCAGCACGTGGTGGTGGTGCGCAAGGACCTCGGCGTGAAGACCTTGGCCGAGTTCATGGCGCTGGCACGCAAGCCCGGACAGAAGATCAACTATGGGTCCAGCGGGAACGGATCTGCGTCGCATCTGGCGGCGGAAATGTTCAAGCTCGCGACCGGTGTACAGATGACCCACATTCCCTTCAACGGGAGTGGCCCTGCGGCACAGGCGCTGATGGGTGGTCACATCGACGTGTCTTTTATCACCTTGCCGAGTGTTCTGAGCTTCATCAAGGCTGGTGGCATGACTGCACTTGCCGTCGCGTCGCCGGACCGCGCGCCTCAATTGCCTGCACTGGCGACCTTGGCCGAGCAGGGTGTCCCCAACGCCGAGGCCGATGCGTGGGCAGCATTGTTCGCTCCGGCCCGGACGCCGCCCGGTGCGCTGACGACACTGAGCGATTTCACCGTTCAGGCTTTTTCCACGCCTGAGATGAAGGAAAAACTCAACACCAGCGGCTTCGTGCCAGACACAAAATCCGGTAGTGTCTTCCGGGAGTATCTGCAAGAAGACATGAAACGATGGGCTGACGTCGTCAAGGCCGCGAAGGTCAAACTGGATTGATTTCCGCATTCTAAATGCGAGCAATTCTTGTTTTGGCGATACTCTGGGTTTGTCCTTGCGCCTGCCCCTCGGACAGGTACGGGCTTCATGACTCCGGAGCATTTGAATGACGATTTCCCCAAAAACACGAGCTGAACGCGACACCTTCGGCCCCATCGATGTCCCCGCCGACAAGCTCTGGGGCGCGCAGACCCAGCGCTCGCTGCAGAACTTCGATATCTCCGGCGAGCGCCAGCCGCGCGAGATCATCCGCGCGCTGGCCCAGGTGAAGCGGGCGTCGGCCACGGTCAACCACGCGCTGGGCCTGCTCGACGCGAAGAAGAAGGACGCCATCGTCGCCGCCGCGCAGGAGGTCATCGAGGGCAGGCACCCCGATGAATTCCCGCTGGTGGTCTGGCAGACCGGCTCGGGTACGCAGACCAACATGAACCTCAACGAGGTGATTGCCAACCGCGCCAGCGAACTGCTGGGCGGCGAGCGCGGCGAGGGCCGCCTGGTGCACCCCAACGACGACGTGAACAAGAGCCAGTCGTCCAACGACGTGTTCCCCACCGCATCGCACGTGGCCGCGGTCGACGCGCTGACCAACAAGCTGCTGCCGGCCATCGACCT
>SEGS01000116.1 GCA_004210915.1 Variovorax sp.
GAATACAGCCGCGGCGGCCGCAACAGCGCCACCGTGCGCATGAAGCTCAAGAGCCTGATCGCCAACTTCAACACCGAACAGGTGTTCAAGGCCGACGACAAGATCGACCAGATCGTGCTCGAGAAGAAAGAGTGCACCTACTCGTACTTCGCCGACCCGATGTACGTCTGCATGGACACCGACTACAACCAGTACGAAGTCGAAGCCGAGAACATGGGCGACGCGCTCAACTACCTCGAAGACGGCATGGCCGTCGAAGTGGTGTTCTATGACGGCAAAGCCATCTCGGTCGAGCTGCCGACCAGCGTCGAGCGCGAAATCACCTGGACCGAGCCGGCCGTCAAGGGCGACACCTCGGGCAAGGTGCTCAAGCCCGCCAAGATCGCGACCGGCTTCGAAGTGCCGGTGCCGCTGTTCGTCGCCCAAGGCGACAAGATCGAAATCGACACCCGCACGGGCGAGTACCGCAAGCGCGTCTGAGCGACCTGTGCGCACGCGAAGAAGGCTCCTCGGGAGCCTTTTTTCATGAGCGCGCTGCATCGGCGGGGTCGACGTGGCCCGTATCCTGCAGCTTTCTGGCCTTACAAATCATCGAGAGACCATGGCAAAGACACACGACCTTCACGACAAGCGCCTTGCCGATGCCTGGGCCACCCTGCAATCCCACGCCGACACCGGCCTGCCGCTCGACCCCGATCCCTCGCGCATCGCCTTTGCCGACCCTGAATTCCTGCTGCGCCGCGAAACGCGCGGCATTCGTATGCAGCTCGAACTGATGAAGCCCGACCTGCAGATGCGGGAGCACGGCATCGAGAACACCGTGGTGGTGTTCGGCAGCGCGCGCTTTCGCAGCGAAGAAGAGTCAGGCGCCCTGCTCGCCCAGGCTGAAGCGGCCGGCGATGCGGCCGCGACCGAGCGCTTGCGGCGCCTGGCGCGCGGCTCGCATTACTACGAGCAGGCCCGCGCCTTCGGCAAGATGGTCGCGCAATACAGCAACGACAAGGAACCCGAGGACAAGCTCTTCATCTGCACCGGCGGCGGCCCCGGCATCATGCAAGCCGCCAACCGTGGCTCCTACGAAGGCGGCGGCCTCAATGTCGGCCTGGCCATTGCGCTGCCAATGGAAGAAGAAGCCAACCCGTACGTCACGCCGGCGCTGAGCTTCAAGTTCCACTACTTCGCGATCCGCAAGATGCATTTCATGATGCGTGCGAAGGCGCTGGTCGCGTTCCCGGGCGGCTTCGGCACGCTCGACGAGCTGTTCGAGATCGTGACGCTCGTGCAAACGCGCAAGTCCAAGCCCGTACCCATCGTGCTGTTCGGCTCGGACTACTGGAAGCAGCTGATCAACTTCGATTTCCTGGTCGACCAGGGCGTGATCTCGCCGAACGACGTGAACCTGTTCGAGTACGTCGACGCGCCTGCCGACGCGTGGGACGCGATCAAGCGCTTCTACAAGCTTTGAGCGGCCCTCAGGCCTGCTGAACGACGCCCTGCAGCAGCAGCCCGAGCGTCGCCAGGTGCCCCACCAGCGCCGGTTGCCGCGCGGCGCGCAGGTCTTCGGGCAGCGCGCGCAGCAGCGCTGCGCAGCGCGTGAGCCCCGCCTGTGCGAGCCGATCGGCCTGCGCCTGCACGCGCGCCGCATGGCTGGCCGACTGGTGGCGCAGCCCCTGACGCAGCCACTGGGCCAGGAGCCCCAGCGTGTCGCTCGCCAGCAAGGCGAGCGCGGGCAGGTCGTCCGTCGCCTGCCGCAGCGCCAGCGGCTGCGGCGCGGGCGCCTCGATCTGCAGCACCACCGCGCGCTGCACGGTGAGCAGCGCCAGCGGCTCCATCACCGCCCGTCCGTGGCGCAGGCGGGCAATCCCGGCCACGGCACGCAGGGCGCCCCACTCGCCGGCCAACGCGCGCGCCAGCGCATCGACCGCGCCCGGGCTCGCCGCACGGTGCGGCAACGTCAGCCGAAGGCCATCCACAGGACGCACAGTGGCGTCGTCGCCCTCGCCGGTGGTGTCGTCGTCTGAAGCGGCCGATGCGGCATCCAACGCCGGCGCTTGGAACAGGTCGGCATGCAGCGCCTGCGCCGCGGCATCCCATTGCACATCGGCGGCGGCCATGCGCTCGAAGGCCAGAACATGCAACTGGCCGGCGGTGCCGGTGGCCGCGCCGGCCGCGGCCTGGCGCGGTGTCGCGAAGTCGGGCAGCGCGGCGGCCAGTTGCGCCACCAGCCCGGCCACGCTGCCTTGCCGCAGCGGCGCCACGAGTTCGTCCCACGCGGTGGGCGACAGCGGCATCACGCCCGTTTGCCGCGCGCCGGCGCCGATGTCGATGAGGCCGTTGGCGCGCCGTGTCGCGGTCTTGGTGATGACCTGCCCCGCCGCGACCTGCCGCAACGGAAAGCCAGCCACGCGCCGGCTCGCCAGCGGCGGTGCCGCGCCACCGGCGGCCGCATCGGCCGCGCGCGGCCAGCGGCGCTCCAGCACCGTCACGGCCTGCGTGTCGGGGTCGGCGAAGAGCACGTCGGCCCCGTCGGCCGTTTCGTCGGACCAGAGTGCGGCGCCGAGCGAGACCAGCCGCAAATGGTCGAGCGCGACCTCGCCCTGCACGCCCACGCCGAGGATCTGGCTGGCATGCAGCGGCGGGCGCGGCGTGGCGCGGCCGGTAGCGGCTTGTTCAGCCAGTTCCGCGTGGCCGGCGGCGCACGGGCGTGCCCACAGCTCGGCCATCACGGCGAGCAGCCGCTGCGCGTCGAAGCGGCTGCTGCGCGCCTGCTGCGCCTGCAGCAGTTGCCAGAGTTCGTCGATGCCGTCGTCCACCCAGCGCCAGCCCAGGGCCTGCACCTGCGCGCGCAACGCTTCGACGCGGGCAGACAAGGCCAGCAGCGGCTGGCCCGAGCCGTCCATCCACACGGCGAGCAACAAGGCCTCGAGCTGCGCGCGGGCCGCACGCGCGGGGGCGCTGTCGAGCAGGCCATCGGCCTCGGCGGCGTCGACCGCCCGGCCGTCGTCGCCGCGTGGCCGCACGGCGACCATCACTTCGGGCGCACCGGCGGGCGCCAGCGCCTCGGCATCGCGGAACGCCCAGACCGCGAGCACGACGTGCGCGCAACCGGTGCCCTGCTTGCAGTCGCAGCGCGCATGCACGAGTGAGCGGCGCGAGAAGAAGCGCACGCTGCACATCGGCAGGCGCGCGGCCGGCGGCACGCTGGCGGCGCGCCAGGGCTGCACGGCGATCACGGGCCGGGCGGCGGCCAGCCGTGCCGCCTGCGCCAGCACCGAGGGCGCGAAGCTCGCCGCGAGGGCCGCGTCGTCGAAGCGCGCGGGGGTCCACGCGCCGGCGTCTGCCTCTGCGGTGTCGTGCAACGCGGGCGCGGTGGCCGTGGTGTCTTCCGGGCCCAACCCGGACGCGGAGGTGGACGGCGCCTGCGCTGGTGCCGATGCCGTTGCCGTTGCCGCCGCATGCCGCGCCTGGTAGGCCAGCACCAGCATCACGCGATGGCGGCACATGCTGCCGGCCGGGCAGGTGCAGGCGGCGTCGCGCAGCGTGCGGCCCGGCGGCAGGCGCGTCACCACGCCGTCGTCGAAATGCGCGGCCACGGTGCCGTCCTCGGCCGTGTCCAGCCGCGGCAACAGCCCGGCGGCGATGTCCTTCTGTGCGCGCTTGACGAAGCCGGCATTGGCCAGCGCGGTGAGCGCTTCGGGCGTGAGTTCGAGCAAGTCCTCGCGGATCAATTTGCTGTCACTTTCATGGCTAGAACCGCTCGTCCCGCCTGCTCTTCGGCCCGATTCGGCTTGAATTTTCGACGCAGGCAGCGCGTCATGCCTGCACCTTCTCGGCCAGCCAGCCCGCGAGCTGCCCCGGCGTCATCGCGCCGACCTGCGCGCCTTCGCGCACCAGCCGCGCCGCCATCTCGCGGTCGAAGGCCGGCTCCGCCTTCGAATCGAGCGCGGCCAGGCCCAGCACCTTGGCGCCCGATTCGACCAGCGCCTTCACGCGCCGCACCAGCTCGCTCTCGCTGCCGCCTTCGTAGAAGTCGCTCACCAGCACCACGATGCTCTTGCCAGGGTTGGCGATCAGCGACTGCGCATAGGCCACGGCCTTCGCAATGTCGGTGCCGCCGCCCAGCTGCACCTTCATCAGCAGTTCGACCGGGTCGGACACATAGGCCGTGAGGTCGACCACCGCCGTGTCGAAAGCCACCAGCCGCGTGCGCATGCCCGGCAGTTGCCACAGGCAGGCGGCCATCACCGCGCTGTGGATCACCGAATCGACCATCGAGCCACTCTGGTCGATCAGCAGGATGATGTCCCACGGCTCCACATGGCGGCGCGTGCGGCTGTTGAAGATGGGCGTCTCCAGATACAGCCGCCGGCGCGCCGGGTCGTAGCGGTGCAGGTTCTCGGCGATGGTGCGCTTGAAGTCGAAGTTGCGCGCGATCTTCATGCGCGAGCGCCGCCGCCGGTCGCGTGTGCCGCTGAAAGCCTGGCGCACTTCGGTCTGCATCTTTTCCATGATGCGGCGCACCACCTCGGCCACCAGCTTGCGCGCTGCGGCCAGCACCTCGGGGTTCATCAGGTGCTTGGTGTGCAGCACGGCACGCAGCAGCGACTCGGAAGGCTCGATGCGTTCCAGCACTTCGAGGTTGGTCACCACCTCGTCGATGCCGAAGCGCTCCACCGCGTCCTGCTCCAGGCGCTCGATCACTTCCTTGGGGAACAGTGTGTGGATGGTGTTGATCCAGTCCGGCGTGCTGAGCGCCGACGGCCCCAGGCCCGCGCTGCGCTCGCCGCGCGAGGCGCGATCGCCGTCGCGGCCGTAGAGCCAGTCGAGCGCCGCATCGGCGGCCTGCGCATCCGCGCTCAACGCACCGCACGCCGGCTCGGCCGGGTCGCCGAGCAGCAGGCGCCAGCGTTGGAGGGGGGACGGAATCTCGAGGGCCATGCGTCAGCCCCCGTTCGGCGTGCGCGGCTCGCCGGGCTCGTCGCCCGCGCCGGCGTGCAGGCCGACCGCGCCCAGGCCCATGCCCATGCCCATGCCTGCGCCGCCAGCCATGGCACCACCAGGTCGGTGGGCATGGG
>SEGS01000065.1 GCA_004210915.1 Variovorax sp.
CCGGACTACACCGAGATGTTCGGCATCCTGCTGAACCACATCGCCAAGGAGAAGCCGGGCGCCAAGGTGGCCTTCGTCTACAGCGATTCGGAGTTCGGCCGCGACCCGATCGAAACCAGCGAAGCCACGGCCAAGAAGCTGGGCCTGTCGGTGCCGATCAAGATCATGACGCCGGCCGGCAGCGTGGACGTGTCGACCGAGGTCATCAAGCTGCGCCGCGCCGCGCCCGACTACACCATCTTCCACGGCTACATCCTCGCGCCAATCCCCGAGTTCATCCAGCAGGGCAAGCAGCAGGGCATGACCAGCAAGTGGATGGGCACCTTCTGGACCATGGACAGTTCCACGGTCATGAAGATGGGCGAGGCGGGCGACGGCTTCATGGGCGTGATGCCCTTCCGCTACTACTACGACACCGAGAAGGCGCCGATGCTGGAGAAGATCCGCGCGCTGCGGCCCGAGTACCAGAGCACGGCCTACATCCAGGGCTTTCTGACGGCCATGCTGTTCACCGAAGCGGCCAAGCGCACGCTGGACGCGGGCAAGCCGCTGGACGGCAAGAACCTGAAGGCGGCGCTCAACACCATCAAGAATTTCGACACTGGCGGGATCATCGGCACGCCGATCACGATCAGCGGCAACTCGATCCCGGTCGGGCGCGTGTACCGGGCGGACATGAAGGCACAGAAGATGGTGGCCGCGTCCGATTGGATCAACCTCGCGAAGTGAACCGATGAGCGCGGCCGGCACGATCCTCGAAGTCAACAACATCGAGGTCGTCTACAACAAGGTCGTGCAGGTGCTGCGCGGCCTGTCGCTGGCCGTGCCGCGCGGGCAGATCGTGGCGCTGCTGGGCGGCAACGGGGCCGGCAAGTCGACCACGCTGAAGACCATCTCCGGCCTGCTGGCGCTGGAAGACGGCGAGCTGCAGGCCGGCCGCATCAGCTTCGACGGCGCAGCGACCGACCGGCTGGCGCCGCAGCAACTGGTGCGGCGCGGGCTCTCGCATGTGATGGAGGGGCGCCGCGTGTTCGAGGACCTCAGCGTGGAAGAGAACCTGGTCGCGGCCACCTATGCGCTGACGGGGCGCGCCGCCGTCCCGCGGAATTTCGACGCGGTGTACGAGTACTTCCCGCGCCTGCACGACCGCCGCAAGGGCCTGGCCGGCTATCTGTCGGGCGGTGAGCAGCAGATGCTGGCCATCGGCCGCGCACTGGTAGCCGAGCCGAAGCTGATCCTGCTCGACGAACCTTCGCTCGGCCTGTCGCCCAAGCTGGTGGAAGACATCTTCACGATCATCGCGCGCATCAACGCGGAACGCGGCGTGTCGATGCTTCTGGTCGAGCAGAACGCCAGCGTGGCGCTCGCCGTCGCGCACACCGGCTACATCATGGAAAACGGAAAGATTGTGATCGACGGCAGCGCCGAACTGCTGGCCGCCGACCCCGACGTGCGGGAGTTCTACCTGGGCGTGGGCGGCGCCGGCGAGTCGCGCAGCTTCCGCGAGCTCAAGCACTACAAGCGCCGCAAGCGCTGGTTGTCATGAACCACCCCCGATGCTTGCTCACTTCGTGTAGCCGCCTCCCCCTCGAGGGGGCAAAACCAGCGGCCCGGCAAAGCCGGTTCCGCGGTGTTTCCCGAAGACTCCTCGCAGAGAACCGAAATGCAAACAGTCGCGCTCCCTGAACTGACCCTGCCGCAGATCCTGCGCGAACAGGCGCAGCGCCAACCCGCGCGGCTGGCCATCCGGCAAAAGGACTTCGGCATCTGGCACCCCGTCAGCTGGGCCGATTACGAGCGCCGCGCGAGCCACTTCGGACTCGGGCTGCTGACGCTGGGCCTGTCCGACCGCGGGCATGTGGGCGTGATCGCCGAGAACCGGCTCGAATGGGTGCTCGCGCAGATGGGCACGGCGCTGGTCGGCGGCGTGACGGTCGGCGTCTACCCGACGAGCCCGAGCAACGAGGTGGCGTATGTCGTGGGCCACGCCGATGTCGAGATCGTGGTGTGCGAAGACCAGGAGCAGACCGACAAGGTGCTCGCCGCACTCGACACCCTGCCCCTTCTGCGCCACATCGTCGTGATGGAGACGAAGGGGCTGGCCAGCTATCCGGCGGAGGTGCGCGCCCGGATTTCGACCTTCGCCGAGGTCGAGCAGGCCGGCGCCGCCGCCCACGCCGCGGGCGGTGCCGCGCGCATCGATGCCGCGATGGCCGCGCAGTCGCTCGACGACATCGGGCTGATGATCTACACCTCGGGCTCCACCGGGCAGCCCAAGGGCGCGATGATTTCGTGGCGCAACATTCGCGGCGTGGTGCCGGGCATCGTCGACCGGCTCGGCCTCGATGCCGACACGAGCCATCTGTCGTACCTGCCGCTGTGCCACGTCGCCGAGCAGATGCTGACCACCTTCGTGCCGCTGTACCTGGGCTCGCAGGTCAGCTTCGGCGAGTCGATCCGCACCGTGCAGGAAGACCTTCGAGAGGTGGCGCCGACCATGTTCCTGGGCGTGCCGCGCATCTGGGAGAAGCTGCACGCCGCCATCAGCATCAAGATGCAGGAGACAGGCCGGTTGCGCCGCGCGCTGTACGCGCGCGCCCTCGCTGCCGGTGCCGCGCTGGCCGACAAGCCGCAGCGCCAGCGCACGCTGGCCGAGCGCGCCCGCTTCGCCGTCGCCTACTGGAGCGTGCTGCGCGCCTTGCAGAACTTCATCGGCCTGCGGTGCGCGCGCATCGCGCTGACGGGCGCCGCGCCGATACCGCCAGACGTGGTGCACTTCTTTCGGGCACTCGGCGTGCCGCTGGTCGAGGTCTATGGCCTGACCGAGTCGACCGGCATGGTGACTGGCCACCGGGCCGATGCCGTGAAGGTCGGGACCGTTGGGCCGCCGACGCTTGGCACCTTGCACCGCATCGGCGAGCACGGCGAGTTGCAGATCCGCGGCGACATGGTGTTCGCGGGTTACTACAAGAATCCCGAAGCCACCGCCGCGTCGGTGCGCGACGGCTGGTTGCACACGGGCGACGTGGTGGCGCAAGAGGGCGAGCACCTGCGCATCGTTGACCGGCTGAAGGACATCATGATTACGGCCGGCGGCAAAAACCTCACGCCGTCGGAAATTGAAAACACGATGAAGGGCAGCCCCTACATCAAGGAATGCATCGTGGTGGCTGACGGGCGCAAGTTCGTCAGCGCGCTGGTGCAGATCGACCTCGAAACGGTCGGCAAGTGGGCTGAAGCCGAGCGCATCTCGTTCACCCATTTCCGATCGCTGGCCGAGCACGAGAAGGTGCACGCCCTGATCGACGCCGAGATCGCGCGAGGCAACAGCCGCCTGGCGCAGGTGTCGCAGGTGCGCCGCTTCCACCTGCTGACCAAGGAACTCGACCACGACGATGGCGAGGTGACGGCTACCATGAAGGTCCGCCGCGCGAGTGTCTACAAGCGCTACGCCGACGAGATCGAGGCGCTGTACCGCGCCTGAGCGTGCCGCCTTTCTTCTGCCTTTCCGCCTTGGAGTGACTCCGATGACTTTCAGAAAAATCTCTGCGATGGCCGCGCTGGCCCTCACTGCCAGCCTCGCCCTCGTGCACACCGCCCAGGCCGGCCCGCGCCTGGACAAGATCTTGGAAAGCAAGGTGCTGCGCGTCGGCACGCCGGGCGACTACCGCCCCTTCGCCATCAAGGCCGAGAACGGCTACTCGGGCCACGACATCGACGTGATCGAGCTTGTGGCGAAAGAAATGGGCGTCAAGATCGAGTACGTGCCCACGAGCTGGCCCAACCTGATGAAGGACATTCAGGCCAACAAGTTCGACGTGGCGGTGGGCGGGATCACCCGCAACGTGACGCGCATCCGCCAGATCGAGATGCTCCCCGGCTACGCGCCCTTCGGCAAGGTCGCACTGGTCCGCGCGGCCGACAAGGCCAGGTTCAGCAAGCCCGACGACCTGAACCAGCCCAGCGTGCGCGTCATCAAGAACCCCGGCGGCACCAACGAAGCCTACGTGCTCGAAAAGCTCAAGGCCGCGCAGGTCAGCACGCACGACAAGAACGCCGAGATCCCTGCGCTGATCGCCGAGGGCAAGGGCGACGCGATGATCACCGAGACCTACGAGGCGCTGCACTACAGCAAGGCCGACCCGCGCCTGCATGCCGCCTACCTCGATGCGCCGTTGACGCCGATCAACACGCTGGGCTTCATGTTGCCCGCCGACGATGCGGACTACTCACGCGTGATGGGCTTCGTGTGGGGCCTGCTGGCCGACCGCGGCTCGCTCAAGCAGGTGGCTGACAAGTGGCTCAAGTAAGCAGGCGCTGACCGGAAAAGCGAGAAGTTTTTCACGCTTTCGCATCGCACACCGCGGTGCGTGCATCCAACGGGCGGCCAGCGTCGTAAGGGCGAGTGAACCTTTTCACTACAGCCGCCCGACGCCATGACCTTCCGCTCCCTGTTCCTCACCACCGCGCTGCTGCTGGGCGCCGCCCAGGCTTCGCTGGCCGCCAGCGTCGAAGTGACCGTCGTCGACCGTGATGGCAAGCCGGCTCCCAACGCAGTGGTCGTGGTGGTCGCCACCGGTTCGGGGGCACCGTCGGCCCCGCGCGAAGTGACGATCAGCCAGCAGAACATGCGCTTCCAGCCGCTGGTCAGCCTCGTGGCCGTGGGCGCGAAGGCGCGCTTCGTGAACAACGACGCCTGGGAGCACCACGTGCGCAGCTCGGCCGCCGGCGCCACGCAATTCGGCACCGAAGGCGGTTTCGAGCTGCGGCTCGAGGGCAAGCTCGAAGGCAAGCCCGCGCGCACAGCCGATGCGGTATTCGACAAGGCCGGTGCCGTGCTGCTCGGCTGCCACCTGCACAGCTCGATGCGCGGCTATGTCTACGTCACCGACTCGCCGTGGGCCGCCGTAACGGGTGCCGACGGCAAGGCCACGATCGAAGTGCCGCCGGGGCCCGCGACGATCAAGGTCTGGCACCCCGACCAACTGGCCGACATCGCGCCGCAACAAACCACCGTGACCAGCGCGCCGCTCAAGGCCACGATGCAACTGAGCGTGGTGCCGCGCGGTCGCCGCATCTGACCCGGCGCACTTCTCGCCGCCGTCTCGCCCGCCATCGCGCCTCTCCGATTCCCAACCTGCAGGAGCCCCCGTGCCCCGTCCCCGCCTGTTTCCCATTGCCGCCCTTTCCCTCGCCGCCCTCGCCATCGCGGGTTGCGCTTCCACACCACCGATGCTGGCCGTGCCGGCCGCCACCGCGGACGGCGTGCTCGTCAACGCGGAGGGCATCACGCTCTACGTCTACGCCCGCGATGTGGCCGACAGCGGCGTCTCGGCCTGCAACGGCGATTGCGCGGTGAAGTGGCCGCCGTTCCAGTCAGCGGTCGGAGGGGTCGCGCCCGAGGGCTACTCGCTGGTGCTGCGCCCCGATGGCCGGAAGCAATGGGCGTTCCGCGGCCAGCCGCTGTACACGTGGCCTGAAGACCAGGAGCCGGGCGACCGCTACGGCGACAACTACGAAAAGGTGTGGCACGTCGTCAAGCCCGGCGAGCCGCGCGTGATTCGCACGGTCGCCGCACAGGACAACGACGGGTATTGAGCGCCAGCGGCGGCGCGACGGCTACTGAGCGCCGTCGGCGCGGGATGCCGGACGTGCGCGCACGTCCGTCACATCGCCTGCCTGACCAAAGATGCGCGGATTGCGCACGACCGAATCGCCCCGCGCCTTGGCGCTGGCGACATCGGCGGCCGAGGGTTCAGCCGGTTGCCCGGCCGTGCGGAACCGCTCGAACCCTGCGCGGGGATCGAAGCGCCCCCCCAGCGTCGTGCCCCACGGCGTCACCGTTTGGCCGGTCAGCCGGGCCCAGCCATAGCGCAGGCCCCACACCGCCGCCAGCAGCAGCACCGCCACCGCCAGGCTGGCCGCGAAGACCAGCCCGATCAGGAACAAAACGACACGAAGAATGAAATTCATCATGCCGATTAGGCCACCGCGGTCGCGCCAGGTTCCCCACCCGAGGTCGAAAAGCTGAACTGGCCCGGCGACTGGATCGGGTCGGTGCTCACGTGGATCGTGTCCTTCGGCGCGAAACTGCCGTCGAGCAACAGCTTCGACAAGGGGTTCTCGATGCGCTGCTGGATCGCCCGCTTGAGCGGCCGCGCGCCAAACACCGGATCGAAGCCGACCTTGGCAATCTCGGCCAGCGCCGCGGGCGACACCTCGAGGCCGTAGTCCATCTTGGCGAGCCGCGCCTCGAGCACCTTGAGCTGGATCGCGGCGATCGATTCGATGTTCCTGGCGTCGAGCGCGTGGAACACCACCGTCTCGTCGATGCGGTTCAGGAACTCGGGGCGGAAGTAGTTCTTCAGCTCGTCCCACACCGCGTCCTTGATCTCCTCGCCCGGCTTGCCCACCATCGCCTGGATGATCGGCGAGCCGATGTTGCTGGTCATCACGATCACGGTGTTCTTGAAGTTCACCGTGCGGCCCTGGCCGTCGGTCAACCGGCCGTCGTCGAGCACCTGCAGCAGGATGTTGAACACATCCGGGTGCGCCTTCTCGACTTCGTCGAGCAGCAGCACGCTGTAAGGCTTGCGGCGCACGGCCTCGGTCAGGTAACCGCCCTCCTCGTAGCCCACGTAGCCCGGCGGCGCACCGATGAGGCGTGCGACGGAATGCTTCTCCATGAACTCGCTCATGTCCACGCGGATCAGGTGATCTTCCGAGTCGAACAGGAAGCCGGCCAGCGCCTTGCACAGCTCGGTCTTGCCCACGCCCGTGGGGCCGAGGAAGAGGAAAGAGCCGGTCGGGCGGTTCGGGTCCGACAGGCCCGAGCGCGAGCGGCGGATCGCATTCGCCACGGCAGAGATGGCTTCGTCCTGGCCCACCACACGCTCGTGCAGCTTGCCTTCCATCAGGAGCAGCTTGTCGCGCTCACCCTGCATCAGTTTCGACACCGGGATGCCCGTCGCGCGCGCCACGACCTCGGCGATTTCTTCGGCGCCGACCTGGGTGCGCAACAGCGTGGGCTTGTTCGAGCCGCCCTTGCTGGCCTCGATCTCCTCGGCTTCCTTGAGGCGCTTTTCCAGCGCCGGCAGTTGGCCGTACTGGAGCTCGGCGAGCTTGTTGAAATCGCCCTTGCGCTCCCAGTCCCTGATCTCGATCTTGAGCTTTTCAATCTCTTCGCGGATGTGCGCGCTGCCCTGGGCCTGGGCCTTCTCGGCCTGCCAGATCTCGTCGTAATCGGCGATTTCCTTCTGCAGCTTGACGATCTCTTCCTCGATGAGGCCGAAGCGTTTGACCGAGGATTCATCCTTCTCGCGGCGCACCGCTTCACGCTCGATCTGCAGCTGGATCAGGCGGCGATCGAGACGGTCCATCACCTCGGGCTTGGAGTCCATCTCGATCTTGATCTTCGCCGCGGCCTCGTCGATCAGGTCGATCGCCTTGTCGGGCAGGAAGCGGTCGGTGACGTACCGGTCGGAGAGCTCGGCCGCAGCCACGATGGCCGGGTCGGTGATCTGCACGCCGTGGTGCACTTCGTACTTTTCCTGCAGGCCGCGCAGGATGGCGATGGTGGCCTCGACAGACGGTTCGCCGACGATGATCTTCTGGAAGCGGCGCTCCAGCGCGGCGTCTTTCTCGATGTACTTGCGGTATTCGTCGAGCGTGGTCGCGCCCACGCAGTGCAGCTCGCCGCGCGCGAGCGCGGGCTTGAGCATGTTGCCCGCGTCCATCGCGCCCTCGGCCTTGCCGGCACCAACCATCGTGTGCAGTTCGTCGATGAAGACGATGGTCTGGCCTCCGTCCTTGGCCAGCTCGTTCAGCACGGTCTTCAGGCGCTCTTCGAACTCGCCACGGAACTTGGCACCTGCGAGCAGCGCCGCCATGTCGAGCGACAGCACGCGTTTGCCCTTGAGCGATTCGGGCACCTCGCCCGCGACGATGCGCTGCGCCAGCCCTTCGACGATGGCGGTCTTGCCCACGCCGGGTTCGCCGATCAGCACGGGGTTGTTCTTGGTGCGGCGCTGCAGCACCTGAATGGCGCGGCGGATTTCCTCGTCGCGGCCGATCACCGGGTCGAGCTTGCCGAGGCGCGCACGCTCGGTCAGGTCCATGCAGTACTTCTTGAGCGCCTCGCGCTGGCCTTCGGCATCGGCGCTGTTCACGCCCTGGCCGCCGCGCACCGCATCGATGGCGGCTTCGAGCGACTTGCGCGTGACACCGTTGGCGCGCGCCAGGTTGCCGATCTCCGCCTTGGAATCGGCCAGCGCCAGCAGGAACAGTTCGCCCGCGATGAACTGGTCGTTGCGCTTGATCGATTCCTTCTCGGTCGCCTGCAGCAGCTTGTTCAGCTCGGGGCCGACCTGCACCTGGTCGTGGCCCTCGACCTGCGGCAGCTTCTTGATGGCGGCCTCGGCCGCTTGCGCGAGCCCGGGCACGTTGACGCCGGCGCGCTCGAGCAGCGCGCGTGGGCCGTCGTCCTGCCGCAGCATCGCGGCCAACAGATGGGCCGGCTCGATGTAGGCGTTGTCATTGCCCAGGGCGAGCGACTGGGCGTCGCCGAGCGCTTCCTGGAATTTGGTGGTGAGTTTGTCTTGGCGCATATCGGTAGGTTTCCTGCATCCAAAATAGGGCGGTTCGGGCACGATTCAAGGTCCGGGCACGGCTATTGCACCGGCCTGCCATTCATTTCATCTGTTCTGGAGTCGATCATGGGTTTTTCTTCGCAACGCGTCCTTCCCGTTCGCCGGGCCCTGGCGCTTGGCTTGTTGGCCGCCGCAGCCGGTGTCTCGGGCCTGGCCCAGGCGCAAACCGGCACGCCCATCAAGCTGCTGGTCGGCTTTCCAGCCGGGGCGGGCACCGACGCGATCGCGCGCGCGCTGGGGGAAAAGCTCAAGGATGAATTGGGCGTTCCGGTGGTGGTCGAGAACCGCGCCGGCGCCGGTGGCCAGATTGCCGCGCAGGCCCTGAAAGCCGCGCCGGCCGACGGCAACACCCTGTTCCTGACGCACGACCATTCGATCTCGATCCTGCCGCAAGTCGTCAAGAACCCGGGCTTCGCGCCGGCGTCGGACTTCGTGCCGGTCGCGGGCTTCGCCACCTTCGCGAACGTGCTGGCGGTCTCGGGCGGCACGCCGGCCAGGACCTTCAACGAGTACCTGAACTGGGTCAAGACGCAAAAGGGCGGCAAGGACACCATCGGGGTCCCGGCGCCGGGCTCGATCCCCGAGTTCCTGGTCAAACTCACGGCCGAGAAGTACAAGCTCGACCTGCAGGCCGCGCCGTACCGCGGCAGCGCACCGATGACGGCCGACATGCTGGGCAACCAGATCGCCGCCGGCATCGCCTCGGTGCCCGACTTCATCGAGAACCACAAGGCCGGCAAGGTGCGCATCGTGGCCGTGATCGGCGCCAAGCGCCAGCCGCTGCTGCCCAGCGTGCCGACCTTCACCGAGCTGGGCTTTTCCAACCTGGACGACTACCCGTACTACGGCATCTTCGCGCCGGTCGGCACGCCGCAACCGGTGATCGACCGCTTCGGCACGGCACTGCAAAAAGTGTTGGCGATGCCCGATGTGAAAGCCAAACTGACCGGCCTCGGCCTCAACGTGGCGTACGAACCGCAAGGCCAGTTCGCCGGCCGCGTGCGCACCTACACGCAGACGTGGGAGCGCATCATCCAGTCGACCGGCTTCAAGCCGCTCTGATCACGCGTTGGCCGCGTCGATGCCCCAGCGCGCGAGCGCAGCATCGTCGGCCACGCGGGCATCGACCCAACGGGCGCCTTCGGGCGTCTGTTCTTTTTTCCAGAACGGCGCCTGCGTCTTGAGGTAGTCCATCAGGAACTCGCAGGCCTGGAAGCTCTGGCCGCGGTGCGCAGCCACCACCGCCACCATCATGATCTGGTCCAGCGGCTGCAACAGCCCGACGCGATGCACCACGCGCGCACCGAGGATGTCGAAGCGGCGCTGCGCCTCGTCGATCATGGCCTCGATGGCTTTCTCGGTCATGCCGGGGTAGTGCTCCAGTTCCATCGAAGCAACCGCACTGCCATCGTTGCGATCTCGCATCGTTCCGACAAAGCTGCACACGGCGCCCACGCGCGCATCGGTGGCGCGCAGCAGCGCGACCTCGGCGCCGAGATCGAAGTCGGCGGTCTGGATGGAAACGCGTGCAGGCGAAGTCATGCGCAAATTGTGGCAGCTGTCCGGCGCGTGGGCCGAGGCCCTGCGCGCGCCGCTGACCCGCGCCAGCGCCAGCGCTGTGCAGCCTGCCGGCTGCGAGCACGTTGCGCCATGCTTGCGTACGATGGAAGGCTTTGATACTCGCGGAGACACACGCACCATGAATGATTCCAACGACGCCGCCCTGTTCCAGCAAATGCGCGACGAGCTCTTCGTCGCCGTCGTCGGCGACGTACTCGACACGATGGGCTACCAGCGCCAGTTCCTGCCGGCGGGCATTGCGCCGCTCGAGAAGACGATGCGCCTCATCGGCCGTGCAATGCCGGTGCTGGAGGCCGATGTCATCAACGACGGAACGCCTTCAAAGGGCCCGCTCTCGGGCAAACCTTTCGGCCTGATGCTGGAGGCGCTCGATGACCTGCAGCCCGGCGAGATCTACATTGCCACCGGCTCGTCGCTGCGCTATGCGCTGTGGGGCGGGCTCATGTCGACGCGCGCGCAACACCTGAAGGCGGCCGGCGCGATTCTCGATGGCTACGTGCGCGACGCCAACGAGATCGAGTCGCTCGGCTTCACCGTGTTCTGCCGCGGTACCTACGCACAAGACCAGGGCGTGCGCGGACAAGTCATCGACTACCGCTGCGCCATCGAGATCGACGGCGTGCGCATCGCACCCGGCGACTTGCTGTTCGGCGACCGCGAAGGCGTGATCGTGATCCCGCGCGCGGTCGAGGCCGAGGCCGTGGCCAAGGCATTGGAAAAGGTCCGCACCGAGAACAAGGTGGCCGACGCCATCCGCGGCGGCATGAGCGCGTGCAAGGCGCTCGAGACCTTCGGTGTGATGTAGGGCGCCAGGCCCGACTTAGCCGCCCGTGACGGGCGGGAAGAACGCGACTTCAACGCCGTCGCGCAGCGCGGCGTCTTCGGCACTCATCGTGTGGTCGAGCGCCATGCGCACCGCCTTGCCGCGCGCCAGGGCCGACGCGTAAGGCTCGCCGCGCGCGATGAGTTCGTCGCGCAGCGCGCCCAGCGTGGCGGCACCGGTCTCCACGGATTCATCGCTCTTTCCAAGCGCCTCGCGGACCGATGCGAAGTAGCGGACGGGGATTTTCATGTGAGCAGGGAAGCGAAGGGAATGAACTGCACCATGTCGCCCCGCCGGAAGGCCTGGCCGGCGGGCGTGTCGATCACGCCATCGCCCCAGACGGCCGAGGTGAGCACGCCGGAGCTCTGGTTGGCGAACAGGTCGAGTCCGCCCTGCGCATTGCGCCGCGCACGCAGGAACTCGCGGCGGCGATCGGCCCTCGGCCAGTCGAAATCGGCACGCATGGCGATCGGCTCGGCCGCGACGCGGCTTGCGCCCTGCAGCGTCAGCAGGAACGGCCGCACCAGCAGCAGGAAAGTGAGAAAGCTCGATACCGGATTGCCGGGCAAACCGGTGATGTGCGTGCCGCCGATGTTCCCGTAGGCGAAGGGCTTGCCGGGCTTCATCGACAGCGACCACAACTGGAGTTCGCCGAGTGTTTGCACCGCTGCCTTGATGTGGTCCTCTTCTCCCACCGACACGCCGCCGGTCGTGATGATGAGGTCGTTGTTGGCTGCGGCATCGCGCAGCGCCTCGACCGTGGCGTGGCGGTTGTCCGGCACGATGCCCAAGTCGCTGACTTCGCAGCCGAGCCGGTGCAACAAGGCACGCATGAAGAAGCGGTTGGAGTTGTAGATCGACCCCGGCTTCATCGCTTCGGGCGCCACCTCGCCCGGCATGACGAGCTCGTCACCGGTCGACAGCAGCGCGACGCGGGGGCGCCGGGCCACCTGCAACCGATCGAAGCCCACGCTCGCGGCGAGGCCGAGCGCGGCTGGCGTGAGGCGCGCGCCGCTCGCCAACACCAGATCGCCCGCGGCGACGTCTTCGCCGGCACGGCGAATCCACTGACCGGCGGTCGGCACGGTGTCGATGCGCACAGCGCCCAAGCCTTCGCCTTCGAGCGCAGCCGTGTCCTCCTGCATCACAACGGCATCGGCGCCTTCCGGAATCTGCGCGCCGGTGAAGATGCGCACCGCCGTGCCGGCCGCCAGCGGCGTGCCGACGACCCCCGCCGGAATGCGCTGTGCGACGGTCAGCACCGCGCCAGGCGCCACGCAATCGGCCGCGCGCACCGCGTAGCCATCCATCGAACTGTTGTCGCGCGGGGGCACTGTGAGCGCCGACACGACATCTTGGGCGAGCACCCGGCCATCGGCGTCGAAGGTCGACACGCTCTCGGCTGGCAGCCGGGGCGTCGCCCGGGCCAGCAAGGCGGCGAGGGCCTCATCGAGCGGCAACAAGGGGGGGCGGCGCGTGGGATCAGACATGGTGTTCCGCGTTGTAGACGAAGCGGTCGGCATTGGCCAGCAGCCATGCCCCGATCGCGTCTGCGTCGTTCAGGTCGAGCACGGGCAACTGGGTGGGTGCAGGAAGGTCGCCTGGAACGTCGGTCGCGATGGCGATGACGAAGGGGTCGTCGGGATAGAGCGCACGCCGGGCCGATGTGGTCTGCGCGTCGCGCCAGACCTCGATCTTGTGCAGGTCGCTGTGCTTGAAGCCTTCAACCAGGACCCAGTCGACGCCGTCATAAAGTTCTGCGATCAGATGGTGCACCGACAGCTCGGCGGGCTGCTCGAATTCGCGCATCAGGGCGAGCCGCTGGCTGGACGCTACGACCACCTCGAACGCCCCCGCCTCGCGATGGCGGTGCGTGTCCTTGCCCGGGTGGTCGATGTCGAATTTGTGGTGTGCGTGCTTGACCACCGAGACGCGCTGGCCCGCCAGGCGCAGCACGGGAATGAGCTGCTCAACGAGCGTCGTCTTGCCCGAGCCGGAGTAACCTGCGAAGGCGATGACCTTCATGAGACGCACGCGCCAGCAACGGCGATGGCAAGCTCACTCATCGCAGTGTTCAGCGATGTAGGCCTTCACGGCCTCGGCATCGGCCGGCAGCTTGACCACGCGCTTGGGCAGCGCCTCGATGCCTTCGAACCTGGCCGGCCGGTCCGGTTCATGGCCCAGTGCCTCGACGATGGTGGCGGCAAATTTGATGGGCAACGCGGTTTCGAGCACGACCATCGGCACACCGGGCTCAATGTGTTCGCGCGCGACCTTGAGGCCATCGGCCGTATGCGTGTCGACCAGCACGGCGAAGCGCTTGTCGGTGTCCCGGATGGTCGCCAGACGGTCGGCGTGCGTGCTGCGGCCGCTGCGAAAGCCAAAGCGCGATGAAGCTTCGACGAAGGCCGGGTCGAGGCTCATGTCGAAGCGGCCCGCGCGGATCAACTCGGTCTCGAACAAGGCGCGCAGCCTGTCGGCATCGCGCCCGACCAGGTCGAACACGAAGCGCTCGAAGTTGCTGGCCTTGCTGATGTCCATCGAGGGGCTCGACGTCTCGTGGGTGTCCGCCGCCGAACGCACGCGGTAGACGCCGGTGCGGAAGAACTCGTCGAGCACGTCGTTCTCATTCGTCGCGACCACCAGCGTGCGGATCGGCAGGCCCATCATTCGGGCGACATGGCCGGCGCAGACATTGCCAAAATTGCCCGAGGGCACGGTGAAGCTCACTTCCTTGTTGTTGCTGCCGGTGGCCTGGAAGTAGCCTGCGAAGTAGTAGACGACCTGCGCCAGCAGCCGGGCCCAGTTGATCGAGTTGACCGTGCCGATCCGGTACTTGCGTTTGAAGCCCAGGTCGTTGCTCACGGCCTTGACGATGTCCTGGCAGTCGTCGAACACGCCGGCGATCGCGATGTTGTGGATGTTCGCGTCCTGCAGGCTGAACATCTGCGCCTGCTGGAACGGGCTCATGCGACCATCGGGCGAGGTCATGAAGACGCGCACGCCCTTCTTGCCGCGCATCGCGTACTCGGCCGCGCTGCCCGTGTCGCCGCTCGTCGCGCCCAGGATGTTGAGCTCGGCGCCGCGACGGCCCAGTTCGTACTCGAACAGGTTGCCGAGCAGCTGCATCGCCATGTCCTTGAAGGCCAGCGTCGGGCCGTTGGACAACGCTTCGAGGTACACACCGTCTTCGAGCTCGCGCAGCGGCACGATCTCGTCGCTGCCGAACACCTCGGCGGTATACGTCTTCGCGCAGATCGCCTGCAGGTCGGCCGCTGGAATGTCGTCGATGTAAAGCGACAGGATCTCGAAGGCCAACGCGGCGTAGCCGCCCGCCCGGCCTTCGTTGTAGGCACTGCGCAGATGGTCCAGGGCGTCCGCATCGACTTGCGGATAGCGCTCCGGCAGGTACAAGCCGCCATCGGGCGCGAGGCCTTCGAGCAGGATGTCGCAGAAGCGCTTGCGGTCAGGGTGGCCGCGGGTGCTCAGGTAGTTCATTGGCTCAGCTCAGCTCTTCCTTGCGGATCAACACGATCGGCGCCAGCACGGTCGGCAGTGCCTGCAGCTCGGCCAGCACGTCATTGACCGTGCCTTCGCGCGCGTCGTGCGTGAGGATGATGAGATCAGTCTGGGTCGAGCCCTCGCCGCCCACTTCATCGGCTTCGCGCTGCAGCACGGCGTCGATGCTGATGCCGGCGGTGGCCAGCAAGCCCGTCACCTTCGCGAGCACGCCGGCCTGATCGGCCACGCGCAGCCGCAGGTAGTAGCTCGTCACGACCTCGCTCATCGGGACGACGTGGAGGTCGCTCATCGCATCGGGATGGAACGCCAGATGCGGGACGCGGTGCGCGGCATCGGCGGAGTGGAGGCGCGTGATGTCGACCAGATCGGCGATCACCGCGCTGGCGGTGGGTTCGCTTCCCGCCCCCTTGCCGTAGTACAGCGTGGTGCCGACGGCGTCGCCGTGCACGACGACAGCGTTCATCGCACCTTCGACGTTGGCCAGCAGGCGCTTGGAGGGCACCAGGCTCGGGTGCACGCGCAACTCGATGCCCTTGCCGGTGCGCCGGGTCACACCCAAGAGCTTGATGCGGTAGCCGAGTTGCTCGGCGTACTTGATGTCCTGCGCAGCGAGCTTCGTGATGCCCTCGACGTGCGCCTTGTCGAACTGCACAGGGATACCGAACGCGATCGCGCTCATCAGCGTGACCTTGTGTGCTGCATCGACGCCTTCGATGTCGAAGGTCGGGTCGGCTTCGGCGTAGCCGAGGCGCTGCGCTTCCTTGAGCACCGTCGCGAAGTCGAGGCCCTTGTCGCGCATCTCCGAGAGGATGAAGTTGGTCGTGCCGTTGATGATCCCGGCGATCCACTGGATGCTGTTGGCGGTCAGGCCTTCACGCAGCGCCTTGATGATCGGGATGCCACCGGCCACCGCGGCCTCGAAGGCCACCATCACGCCCCTGGCGTGCGCGGCCGCGAAGATCTCGGTGCCATGCACCGCGAGCAGCGCCTTGTTGGCCGTGACGACGTGCTTGCCGGCGGCAATCGCCTCGAGCACGAGTTGCTTCGCGATGCCGTAGCCGCCGATCAGCTCGATGACGATGTCGATGTCGGGATTGGCGATAACCGCGCGCGCGTCGCTCACCACCTGCACACCCGGGCCGACGGCCGCTTGCGCGCGGGCGGTATCCAGGTCCGCCACCATCGTGATCTCGATGCCGCGGCCGGCGCGGCGCTTGATCTCTTCCTGGTTGCGCTGGAGCACGTTGTACGTGCCGGAGCCGACGGTGCCGATGCCCAGAAGGCCGACCTGGATGGGTTTCATGATTCAGTCAATCTCTAACAAAAAGGGCGATGGCGCCCGCAATACGCACGTCACACGTTGCGATTTCGATAACGCTCGAGGAACTTGGCGATGCGGCCAATGGCCTCGCGCAAGTCGTCTTCGTGCGGCAGGAACACGATGCGGAAATGCTGGTTGTCCGGGTAGTTGAACCCGGAGCCCTGCACCAGCATCACGCGGGTTTCGCGCAGCACCTGCATGAAGAACTCACGGTCGTCCGCGATGGGGTACATCACGGGGTCAAGCTTGGGAAAGATGTAGAGCGCAGCCTGCGGCTTGACGCAGGTCACGCCGGGGATGGCAGTGATGAGCTCGTAGGCCAGGTCACGCTGGCGGCGCAAGCGTCCGCCGGGCTTCACGAGGTCGTTGATGCTCTGGTACCCGCCGAGCGCAGTCTGAATCGCCCACTGGCCAGGCACATTGGAGCCCAGCTTCAGGTTGGCCAGCATGTTGAGGCCTTCGATGTAGTCGCGCGCATCGGCCTTCGGGCCCGAGACGATCATCCAGCCCGCGCGGTAGCCGCACGAGCGGTACGCCTTCGAAAGCGAGTTGAAGGTGATGGTCAGGACGTCGGTCGACAGGCTGCCCATCGCGGTGTGCTTCACGTCTTCGTAGAGCACCTTGTCGTAGACCTCGTCCACCAGCAAGACCAGGCTGTGCTCGCGTGCGATGGCGACCATGCCGCGCAGCAGTTCGTCGGTGTACAGAACGCCCGTCGGGTTGTTGGGGTTGATGACGACGATGCCGCGTGTGCGCGACGTGATCTTGGCGCGGATGTCGGCCAGGCTCGGCTGCCAGTTGTTTTCTTCCTCGCAGACGTAGTGCACGGGCTTGCCGCCCGAGAGCGACACGGCCGCGGTCCACAGCGGGTAGTCGGGCATTGGCACCAGCAGCTCGTCGCCTTCGTCGAGCAGCGCGTTGGTCGCCATCACGATGAGCTCGCTCGCGCCGTTGCCCAGGTAGATGTCGTCGAGCGTGACGCCCTCGATGCCCTGCTGCTGGGTGTAGTGCATCACCGCCTTGCGCGCAGCGAAGATGCCCTTGCTGTCGGAGTAGCCCGCCGAATCCGGCAGGTTGCGGATCATGTCCTGCTGAATCTCTTCAGGCGCATCGAAGCCGAACGGCGCCATGTTGCCGATGTTGAGCTTGATGATCTTCTGACCATCCTCTTCCATCTGGCGCGCGGCATCGACGATGGGGCCGCGCACGTCGTAGAGCACATTGGCCAGCTTGGCCGATTTCTTGAGCGTTTTCAAAGGCCCTCCCGGGCAGCTTGACACTGGGGAAAACCTATAATTTGACCACAGTTCCAACGGCCTCCGAATGAAGCTCCAGCCCGACAAATCCGACGTCCAGACCCTCACCGCACACGGCCCCGGTTGGGTCGCCATCAACAACGAAAAGGTTGAAGGCAGCGTGGTGCTGGGCTCGCGTGGGGAGCGCTTCGCCTGGGACTGCACGGACTTCGACCAGTTGGGCGCCGCGCATTTCGCGCAGCTCGCATCGCTGGATGCAGAACTGATCATCTTTGGCAGTGGTGCGCGTCTTCGCTTTCCGCAACCCGCCTGGCTGCAATCGCTGATGGCGCAGCGGATCGGAGTCGAAACGATGGACACCGCCGCAGCCTGCCGCACCTACAACATTCTGGCTGGCGAAGGCCGCCACGTCGTCGCCGCGCTGCTTGTGGAGCCGCCCACTCCGCCAGCCCATGGAAGTTAGCACGCATTTCGGAGTAAAATCGCGGGTTGCGAACCGGCACGCTGCCCGCAGTTAGCAACGACAAATCCTCCACTTTTGGGTGCCTGCGCGCACTTTGACGTGGAATCCAACGGAGAAAACAAGTTTCATGGCGATCGTTGTCAACAAACCCATCCCCGAATTCGACGCCATGGCGACCGGCGGCCTGAAAGTCTCGAACACCTCCCACCTCGGCCATGTGCTGGTGATGTATTTCTACCCGAAGGACAACACCCCGGGCTGCACGACCGAAGCCATGCAGTTTCGCGACCGCTACAAGGATTTCGTGAAGGCTGGCGCCACCGTGTTTGGCGTGTCGCGCGACAACATGAAGTCACACGACGAGTTCAAGGCCAAACTCGAATTGCCTTTCGAGCTCATTGCCGATACCGAAGAAAAAATGTGCCACATGTTCGGTGTGGTCAAGAACAAGATCATGTACGGCAAGAAGGTCAAGGGCATCGAGCGCAGCACCTTCCTGGTCGGCGCAGATGGCATCCTGAAAGCCGAATGGCGTGGGCTCAAGGTGCCCGGCCATGTCGACGATGTGCTCAAGGCCGTCAAGGCGCTCAAGAAAGCTGCCTGATTTTTTTCGGGTGCGTTTTGCGGGGATTGCCAAACCGACGCAACGCCACCTGTGGCTGTCACTGGCCCTGTGCATAATGGCTGCATGCCGTTGAGCTCCACGACCGCATCCACCGAACAAAGCCGCCTTGGTCTGAAGGCGGCTTTTTCGTTTTCCGGACTCCCCTTTTTTGCGAGCAACCCGCCTCATGCCCTTGCCTCCAGCCCCCACAAAGCGCGCCGCCCTTCTGTCGCCCGATGTCGTCGACGCGCCGGCGCATTCTTCGCATAGGTCGTCGCAGCGTCGCAGCGGCAACCGGTCAGCGGAAGATGCGCGGACCCGGGGCGCCGGCGCCCTGGAATTACTGGCTCCGCGATCAGACACCGCTGGAGGCGCGCTGCCACAAGCCCCATCGCCGGCGGCCGCTTATGCCCACGGCCCCGCGCAGCAAATCGAGACGAAGCCCCGCCCGGCTCCCAAGGCGGAGTTGAGCCAAGAGGCGCCGCCGCAGGCCCGTTCCGAGCGATCTCCCACGGAAGCGCAGGCCACCCGCACGCGCCCCGAGCGCGTCGCCGCACCCGAAAGCGCACGCCCGAGGCGCGGCAAGTCCAGCGGGCCGGCCAAACTCTTCGTGCTCGACACCAATGTGCTGTTGCACGATCCCATGTGCCTGTTCCGCTTTGAAGAGCACGACATCTTTCTTCCCATGATCGTGCTGGAGGAACTGGACGGTCACAAGAAGGGCACGACCGAGGTCGCCCGCAACGGCCGCCAGACCAGCCGCACGCTCGATGCGCTGGCGGGCGCCAAAGATGCCGACATGGCCAAGGGGCTGAAGCTCGACAGCACGGGCCACACGGGCGCCGGCGGCAAGCTGTTCTTCCAGACCTCCCCGCTCGACTACACGCTACCCACCAGCCTGCCGCAGGGCAAGGCCGACAACCAGATTCTGGGCGTGGTCCAGGCGCTGCGCGATCTGTACGCGCAAGACCGCCCGGGCCATCCGAAGCAGGAAGTGGTGCTGGTCTCGAAGGACATCAACATGCGCGTGAAGGCGCGTGCCCTGGGTCTCGCCACCGACGACTATCAGAACGACAAGACGCTGGAAGACGGCGACCTGCTCTATGCCGGCTCGCTGGCGCTGCCACCCGATTTCTGGACCCGGCAAAGCAAGACGGTCGAGAGCTGGCAGAGCGGCAGCACGACCTACTACCGAATCAGCGGCGCGATCGTGCCCAACCTGTACATCAACCAGTTCGTGTACTTCGAGGCGCCGGGCGAGCCGAGCATGTACGCACGCGTCACAGAGATCCGCGACAAGACCGCGGTGCTCAAGACGCTGAAGGACTACAGCTCCGGCAAGAACGCCGTCTGGGGCGTGGCCACGCGCAACCGCGAGCAGAACTTCGCGATGAATCTGCTGATGGACCCGGACGTCGACTTCGTCACGCTGACGGGCACGGCCGGCACGGGCAAGACGTTGATGGCGCTCGCCTCCGGCCTCACGCAGGTGCTGGACGACCGCCGCTACACCGAGATCATCATGACGCGCGCCACCGTGAGCGTCGGTGAAGACATCGGTTTTCTGCCCGGCACCGAAGAGGAAAAGATGGGCCCGTGGATGGGCGCGCTGGACGACAACCTCGAGTTCCTCGCCAAGGGCGACGGCGGCGGCGCCGGCGAATGGGGCCGCGCGGCGACCAATGAACTCATCCGCTCACGCATCAAGATCAAGAGCATGAACTTCATGCGCGGCCGCACCTTCCTGAACAAGTACGTGATCGTCGATGAGGCGCAGAACCTGACACCCAAGCAGATGAAGACGTTGATCACGCGGGCCGGCCCGGGTACCAAGATCATTTGCATGGGTAACCTGGCGCAGATCGACACGCCCTACCTCACCGAAGGCTCATCGGGCCTGACGTTCGCGGTCGACAAGTTCAAGGGTTGGCCGCACGGCGGGCACATCACGCTGGCGCGGGGCGAGCGCTCGCGCCTGGCAGATTTCGCGAGCGAAGTGCTGTAAACAGAACGCTGTGTGAGCTGCGGCCCGCGCATGCCTCATGGGCATCGCGGGCTTCTTTCTTTGTGTTCAGTACTCGTAGCCACCGCCGCTGGCGAGACTCTCGAACTTCGTGATCGGCTTCAGGAAGGCCAGCTTCACCGTGCCGGTCGGGCCATTCCGCTGCTTGCTGATGATCACTTCGGCCACGCCCGGCTCCTTCGAGTTCTTGTCGTAGTAGTCGTCGCGGTAGATGAACATGATGATGTCCGCGTCCTGCTCGATCGCGCCGGACTCGCG
>SEGS01000066.1 GCA_004210915.1 Variovorax sp.
CTGGTCGCGATCCCCGCCATCATGCTGAGCATCGTGGGCCTGTTGTTCGCGCTGCACCCATGGGTGGCCTATGTGTTCCTGGCGGCCAGCCTGGTTTATTACGCGCAGCTGCGGTCGATGGCCTTCTTCGTGACGATGGCGCTCGGCACGGTGGCGCTGGTGGCGGCCGTGCACGCCCTGGGCACGCGGGTTTTGCCCATCTCGGCCGCCGTCTTCGTGGTGGCCTGGATCTTCCAGTTCATTGGCCACAAGATCGAAGGCAGGAAGCCCTCGTTCTTCGAAGACATCCAGTATCTGTGGGTCGGTCCGCTGTTCGTGCTCTCGCGCATCTTCCAGCGGCTGGGCCTGCGCTGGTAGGACACGCGGGCGCCGCGCTCAGGCGGCCGCGGCCAGCATCCGGCGCCCCCCGCGGCGAGGCGGCGGCGCCTCGTCCATGAAGTCGAGAAAAGCCCGCGTGCGCGCCGGCAACTGCTTGCGGCTGGGCAAGGCGGCGTAGATGGTGAAGCGGCCGAAGATCCAGTCGGGCAGCACATGCACGAGCGCGCCGCTTTCCAGATGGGGCGCGACCAGCGCCGTCGACAGGGCCGCTATGCCCGCGCCTTCGAGCGTCGCCCGGTAGAGCACATCGAAACTGGCCGACTGCAGCGCCACCGGCATGTCGACATCGACCGGCGCGCCCACGCCATCGCAGCGCTGCAGGCGAAACCGTCGCGCACTGTGACCGGTCGTCTGCTGCCAAGGAAACTTCAGGTACTGGTGCTGTGCGAGGTCGGCAGGCACTTGGGGCGTGCCCGCGCGGGCCAGCCAGGACGGCGCGGCGCACACGATCATGTCGGTGTGCGAGAGCGGCCGTGCGACCACATTCAGGTCGGTCCCGTCTTCCAGCAGCAGGAAGCTGACATCGAAACTCTCGACGCGGTGCTGCGGGAAGGGGTCGACCACGATGTCCAGCGCCACGCCCGGATGCCGCTCGCGCCAGCGCGCGATGCGCGGCGCCAGCAGATGGGTGGCAAGCACGGGGGTCGACAGGATGTGCAGCGTGCCCTGCAGCTCGCGCGTACTGGCCACGGCCGCGGTTTCAGCGTCGTCGATGTCACGCAGGATGGTGCGCACGCTCTCCAGATAGCGCTCGCCGGCGTCGGTCAGGCTGATCTTGCGGGTGGTGCGCTGGATCAGCCGCGCCCCGAGGTGTGTTTCCAAATCGCCGATCAGCCGCGTGACCGCCGCTGGCGACAGCTCCAGCGCACGCGCTGCGGCCGCAAAACCACCCTCGTCGATCACGCGTCCGAACACGCGCATGGACAGCAACCTGTCCATTCAATGCACCTCGATCATTTCGATTACTGAAACGGTCAATTGATTACTATCTAGTTTATTTTTCATACTGCACAGTCTACATTTGATCCATCGGTGCAGCAGATTGATTCGCAGGCATCGACCACCGCAGCCGGTCTTTGCCGACTGCACATGTACGCCACAGACTGCCAAGGAGTTTCAAATGATCCGCAAACTGACCACCATCGCCGCCCTCACCCTCACTGTGATGGGCGCCCACGCCTTCCAGGGCGAAGCCAACCCGAACCCGCCGGCGCCATTCCAGTCCATGAAGAGCCGCGCCGAGGTGCAGGCCGAAGCCCGTGAAGCCAAGCCGATCACCAATGGCGGCACCGGTGTTCACGCCGTCCGCGATGGCTCCGTCGACCGCGCCAGTGTGCGAGCAGGCGCTGTTGCGACGGCGCGCCAGCCAGGCCCGATTTCGGCCGAAGTGCCCGACAGCCAGATGTGATTCACCCCGTCTGAGGGGTCAAAAAGGCCACTCGGGTTTTGCCCGGGTGGCCTTTTTGCATACCGGCGCTGCGCGCGCGAGTGCGCTATGTTCGCGGCATGACAACAACGACAAGATCGCCGGGAGGCGCAGTTCGGCCCATCTACCTGTTGGCCGCCCATCCGCACTGGCGCGAGTCGCGCGTCAACCGGCGCTTGCTGGCGGCTGCGCAGCAGGCGCCGGGCGTCGACATCAACGATCTCTACGCAAGCTATCCCGACTACGCGATCGACGTCGAAGCCGAGCAGGCCAGGCTGGCGCGTGCCGACATGCTGGTGTTGCTGCATCCGATCCAGTGGTACTCGATGCCACCGCTGCAAAAACTCTGGCTCGATGAAGTACTGACCAACGGATGGGCCTATAGCCACGGGGGCGCGGCGCTCCATGGGAAGGACTTCTGGCTCGTGGCCAGCACGGGCGGCCCACAGTCCAGCTACCAGCCCGAAGGCGACCACGGTCATTTTTTCGACGCGTTCCTGCCGCCCTACCGGCAGACCGCTGCGCTCTGCGGGATGCGCTTTGTGCCGCCAATGATCTTTCACGGGGCGCGCGCCGGCAGCACAGGCGACCTCGATGCGCATGTCGACCGCTTCGCGCATGCGCTGGCCGAGCACGCCGAGGGAGCCTGACCATGGAGCACGCACCCGCCTGGCTCACCAGCAGCCTGATCTATCTCAGCGCCGCCGTGCTCGTCGTGCCGCTGTCCCGTGCGCTCGGCCTCGGTTCCATCATCGGCTACCTGGTCGCGGGGATCGCTATCGGCCCGTGGGGACTCGGCCTCGTCTCGCGTGTCGAGGATGTGCTGCATTTCGCCGAGTTCGGCGTGGTCCTGATGCTCTTTCTCGTCGGACTCGAGCTGGAACCCCAACGCCTCTGGAACCTGCGCCGCTCGATCTTCGGATGGGGCACGGCGCAGGTCGCGGCCTGCGCGGTCGTGCTGTTTGCAGTCGGCTGGCTCGCAAGCACGCACTGGCGCATCGCTCTGGTGGCGGCGCTCGGGCTGGCGCTCTCGTCCACCGCCATCGCGCTGCAGGTCTTCGGCGAACGCAATCTCCTCAAGACGCCCAGCGGGCAGGCCGGCTTTTCGATCCTGCTGTTCCAGGACGTCGCGGCGATCCCGATCCTGGCGCTCTTGCCGCTGCTGGCGGGCGCCGCAGGGGCCGATGCGCCCAGGAGCGGGCTGGACCACGCACTGGAAGCGGCCAAGGTGATTGGGGTGATCGCCGGCATCGTCTTCGGCGGCCGGTTGGCGTTGCGTCCACTGCTGCGCTGGATCGCGCGCAGCCACACGCCCGAGATCTTCACCGCGGCTGCGCTGCTGCTGGTCGTGGCCATCGCGGCGCTGATGCAGTTCGTCGGCCTGTCGATGGCGCTCGGCGCCTTCCTGGCCGGCGTGCTGCTGGCTGAGAGCGAGTACCGGCGCGAGCTGGAGACCGACATCGAGCCCTTCAAGGGTCTGCTGCTCGGGCTGTTCTTCATCGCGGTCGGCATGTCGATCGACTTCGGCGTGCTGATCGCCCGACCAGGGCTGATGGCGCTGCTGCTCCTCTCCTTCATGGCCGTCAAGCTGGCGGTGATCTACGCCCTCTCCCGCGCGATGGGGCTGCCGCGCGCACAACGGCCCGTGTTCACGCTGCTGTTGGCCCAAGGCGGCGAGTTCGCTTTCGTGGTGTTCCAGGCGGCCGGGCCCAACGTGCTGCCGCCCGAAGTGACGTCGCTGCTGATCGGCGCGGTCGCGCTGTCGATGCTGATCTCGCCGCTGCTGCTGGTCGTGATCGACCGCTACCTCCTGCCCCGCTACGACGTTGCCGCCGGCACGCCGATGGAAGAGATTTCCGAGCAGCAGGAGGCCAAGGTGCTGATCTGCGGCTTCGGGCGCTACGGGCAGATCGTTGGCCGCCTGCTGAGCTCGCAGGGCCTGAAAGTGACGGTGCTCGACCACGATGCCGACTCGATCGAGAGCCTGCGGCAGTTCGGTTTCCGCGTGTTCTACGGCGATGCGACGCGGCTGGACCTGCTGCGCATCGCAGGCGCGGCCAGCGCGAAGGTCATCGTCGTCGCGGTCGATGAAATCGAATCATCGCTGGAGATCGTCGATCTGGCGCGCGCGCATTTTCCGCAGGCAAAGATCGTGGCCCGCGCGCGCAACGTCGGGCACCTGTACCAGCTGCGCGATCGCGGCGTCGTGCACATCGAGCGCGAGGTGTTCGAGTCGTCGCTGCGCAGCGCGCGCTCGGTGCTCGAGGAACTGGGCTGGCCGGCGCACGAGGCGCGTGAATCGGCCATGCGCTTCCGGCACCGGAACATTCGCCTGACGCACGAGACCTACCCGCACTACAAGGACCGCGCCAAGCTGATCGCCGTGGCCAAGGAAGGGCGCCAGCAGTTCGAGGAGCAGATGGCGCGCGAACGTGACGAGCGCAAGGGCCGCGCGAGCCGCGGGTGGGCACAGGACGCCGACTGACCGGCGCGGCCGTTCAGCCCGTCAGCTGGCAGCCCTGTCCAGCCCCAGCAGGCGCACGGCGTTGCCCTTCAGGATGCCCGGCATCACCTCGGGCTTGAAGCCCGCGTCCTCGAAGTCCTTGAGCCAGCGGTCGGGCGTGATCAGCGGGTAGTCGCTGGCGAACAGCACGCGGTCTTTCAGCAGCGTGTTGGCGTACTGCACGAGTTGCTTCGGAAAGTATTTCGGGCTCCAGCCCGAGAGGTCGATCCACACGTTGGGCTTGTGCGTGGCCACGCTCAGGGCTTCGTCCTGCCAGGGAAAGCTCGGGTGCGCCATGACGATCTGCATGTCGGGGAAATCGATGGCGACGTCGTCCAGGTGCATCGGGTTGCTGTATTCCAGCCGCAAGCCGCCGCCGCAACGCATGCCCGAGCCGATGCCGCTGTGACCGGTGTGGAACACGGCCGGCAGGCCGTACTCGTTGATGACTTCGTAGATCGGCCAGGCCATCCGGTCGTAGGGGTGGAAGCCCTGCACGGTCGGGTGGAACTTGAAGCCCTTGACGCCGTACTCCTCGATGAGCCGCCGCGCCTCGCGCGCGCCCATCTTCCCCTTGTGCGGATCGATGCTGGCGAACGCGATCATGATGTCGCTGTTGGCCCGCGCATGCTCGGCGATCTCTTCGTTCGGGATGCGGCGCCGGCCCATGTTCGATTCGGCGTCGACCATGAACATCACCAGCCCGATCCGGCGTTCGCGGTAGTAGTCGATGCTCTCCGGGATGGTGGGCCGTCGGCCCGACTTGAAGTATTTGTCGGCCGCGCGGTCGTATTCCTCACCGTAGTTGTCGAACGGGTTCCAGCAACTGATCTCGGCGTGCGTGTGGGTGTCGATGGCGATCAGGTTGGCATGGTCCACGGCGTGTCTCCAGTGATGGGCCCGTCGCGGGAAAACCCGCAACGAGAGCCCGAATATCGGCTTGATTTGATTATTGTCCATAACCATAATCGATGCCATCGCAGAACGCAATCAAGGCCCGCCATGCAGCAGCATCCCGATCTCCAGCTCGACATTCGCGGCGATGTCGCCATCGTCCGCCTCACGCGCGCTGCCAAGCGCAACGCGCTGTCCGACGCGTTGATCCTCGCGCTGCGCGACACTTTCGACAACCTGCCGGGCACCGTGCGCGCGGCCGTGCTCGATGGTGAAGGCCCGCACTTTTGCGCCGGCCTCGACCTCGCCGAACTCAAGGAGCGCGATGCCGGCCAGGGCATGCAGCACTCGCGCATGTGGCATGCCGCGCTGGAACGCGTGCAGTACGGACCGGTGCCGGTGGTGGCCGCGCTGCACGGCGCCGTGGTCGGCGGCGGGCTCGAACTGGCCAGCGCCTGCCACATCCGAGTGGCCGACAGCAGCACCTTCTATGCATTGCCCGAAGGGTCGCGCGGGATCTTCGTCGGCGGTGGCGGCTCGGTGCGCATCCCCAAGCTGATCGGCGCGGCGCGCATGACCGACATGATGATGACCGGCCGTGTCTACAACGCCGAAGACGGCGAGCGTGCAGGCTTCGCGCAGTACCTGGTGCCCGAGGGCAAGGCCTTCGACAAGGCGCTGGAACTCGCGGAACGCATCGCGAAGAACGCCCCGCTGACCAACTACGCGCTGATGCACGCGTTGCCGCGCATCGCCGAACAGCCGGCCGACCATGGCTTCTTCACCGAAGCGCTGATCGCGGGCATCGCCCAGGCCGCGCCCGACGCCAAGGAGCGGGTGCGCGACTTCCTCGAAGGGCGCGCGGCGAAGGTCAGCAAGCAATGACCTCCGTGCGCTACCGCACCCTGGCCTTCGGCATCACCCGCGCGGTACTGACCGAAGGTGCGACGGGCACGCGCTACCTGAAGGCAGAGAACGCGCTGCAGCCCTACGTCGGCCGCATGACCGATCGCCTGCAGCACTGGGCCGACGTGGCGCCCGACCGCACCTTCATCGCGCGCCGCGAGCGCCTGGCCGACGGCGGCACCGGCGACTGGCAACGCGTGAGCTATGCCGAGGCGCTGCACAAGGCGCGCAGCATCGCGCAGGGCCTGCTCGACCGCGGCCTGAGCGCCGAGCGCCCGGTGGCCATCCTGAGCGAGAACGGCATCGAGCACGCCCTGCTGGCGCTCGGCTGCCTGATGGCCGGTGTGCCCTATTGCCCGGTCTCGCCGCCGTATTCGATCGTCAGCCAGGACTTCGACAAGCTGCGCCACGTGTTCGACACGCTCACGCCCGGCCTGGTGTTCGCCGCCGATGCGAAGCGCTTCGCGCGCGCCATCGCCGCGGTGGTGCCGCCGGAGGTCGAGGTCGTGCTGGCCGAAGGCACGCTCGAAGGCCGCGCTGCCACGCCCTTCGACGCGCTCGCCGCCACACCCGCCACTGCCGCCGTTGACACCGCGCTGGCCGCCACCGGCCCCGACACCATCACCAAGTTCCTGTTCACCTCGGGCTCGACCAAACTGCCCAAGGCCGTGATCAACACGCACCGCATGTGGTGCGCCAACCAGCAGCAGATTCGCCAGTCGATCCCGGCGCTGGGCGACGAGCCGCCGGTGCTGATCGACTGGCTGCCGTGGAACCACACCTTCGGCGGCAACCACAACGTCGGCATCGTGCTGGACAACGGCGGCACGCTCTACATCGACGACGGCAAGCCGACGCCCGCCGGCATGGCCGAGACGCTGCGCAACCTGCGCGAGGTCGCGCCCACCATCTACTTCAACGTGCCGACCGGCTTCGAAGCGATCGCGGCTGCGATGGAAACCGACGCGGTGCTGCGCCGCAACCTGCTGTCGCGCGTGAAGATGTTTTTCTACGCCGGCGCCGCGCTGTCGCAACCCGTGTGGGACAGCCTGCACCGCACGCAGGAGGCCGAGGTCGGCGAGCGCATCGTGATGGGCACGGGCCTGGGCATGACCGAGTCGGGCCCGTTCGCGCTCTACATCACCGGCCCCGAAGTGCAGTCGGGCGACCTCGGCTTGCCGGCCGCCGGCATCGAGATCAAGCTGGTCGACCACGAAGGAAAGACCGAGGTGCGCTACCGCGGTCCCAACATCACGCCCGGCTACTGGCGCGCGCCCGAGGCCACCGCGGAGGCCTTCGACGATGAAGGCTTCTTCTCGACCGGCGATGCAGTGCGATGGATCGACGAGAACGACATCCACCGCGGCCTGCGTTTCGACGGCCGCATCGCGGAAGACTTCAAACTCGCGACCGGCACCTTCGTCAGCGTTGGCCCGATGCGCGCGAAGATCACCACGGCCGGCGCGCCATACCTGCAGGACGTTGTCTTGACGGGCATCAACGGGAAGGAAGTCGGCGCGCTGCTGTTCCCCACACCCGCGGTGCGCCAATTGGCCGGCTTGCCGCCCGGCGCGCCGCTGCGCGCGGTCCTCGACAGCGCACCGGTGCGCGCGCACTTCCAGACCGTGATCAACACGCTCGCCGCCGCCAGCACCGGCAGCGCCAACCGCATCGCCCGCGCCTGGCTGGTCGATGAGCCGCCATCGATCGACAAGGGCGAAGTCACCGACAAGGGCTCGATCAACCAGCGCGCGGTGCTCAAGCACCGTGCCGCACTGGTCGACGCGCTCCACGACGGCAGCCTGCCCGACATCCTGATTCCCACACCTGCGTGAACACCATGACCTCCACAAGCTCGCCCCAGCTCGACACCATCCGGCGCTACCTCGTCGCCCTCAACAGCAGCGACACCGCCGGCCTCGTCGCGACCTTCGCGCCGGACGGCCGCGTGCTCTCGCCCTTTCTCGGCGACATGCTGGCAAGCGACTTCTTCCCGAAGCTCGCACAGGCGTCGTCGCGCAGCGTGATCACGCCGATCGATCTGTTCGCCAGCGTCGAACCCGCGACCGACGGCACCCGGGTGGCAGCCTACTTCCGCTACGACTGGACGCTCAAGGACGGCAAGGTCGTGACCTTCACCTGCGTCGACGTGTTCGACTTCGCCGCCGGCAGCGACCGCATCGCGAAGATGACCATCGTCTACGACACGCACCCGCTGCGCGAAGAGGTCGGCGACAAGTACGCCTAGAAATTTGGCTCGCCCCCAGGTCGCTGCGCACTGCGTGTCGCGACTCCCACCCCCTACCGGGGGCAATGCCTGCGACCCGGCGGAGCCGGTTCCGCGGCAGTTCCCGCGAAGACCGCAAACCCATCGAAAGAAACAGACATGAAGATCGAAGGACAAGCCGCACTCGTCACAGGCGGTGCATCGGGCCTCGGCGAAGCCACCGCGCGCGAGCTGGCACGGCTCGGCGCCCGGGTCGCCGTGCTCGACCGGAACGCCGAGCTGGCGGAGAAGGTTGCGAAGGACATCGGCGGCATCGCATGCGCCTGCGACATCACGCACAGCGAGAGCGTGACGGCCGCGCTCGAACGCGCAGCAGCGGCGCACGGCCCTGCGCGCATCCTGATGAACGTGGCCGGCATCGGCAGCGCGAAGCGCATCGTGGGCAAGGACGGCAACGCGGCGCCATTGGAAGACTTCGTGCGCGTGATCACCGTCAACCTGATCGGCAGCTACAACATCAGTCGCCTGTTCGCCGCGCAGTGCGCGAAGCTCGAAGCCCTGGAAGGCGGCGAACGCGGCGTGATGCTGTTCACCGCCTCGGCGGCGGCCTTCGACGGCCAGGTCGGCCAGCAGGCGTACAGCGCCTCGAAAGGCGGGCTGGTCGGCATGACGCTGCCGATGGCGCGCGATCTGGCGCAGCACGGCATCCGCGTGTGCACCGTGGCGCCGGGCCTGTTCGCCACGCCGCTGTTGATGGAACTGCCCGAGCCGGTGCAGCAGTCGCTGGCGGCGTCGATCCCGTTCCCGCCGCGGCTGGGCAAGCCTTCGGAGTTCGCCGAACTGGCCTGCCATGTCGTGACCAACGGCCACCTGAACGGCGAGGTCATTCGCCTCGACGGCGCGCTGCGCATGGCACCGCGCTGAGCGCGCACCGCCCGCCATGAACTACCAGCCCCACCCCGAGGATGTGCGCTTCGTGCTGCATGCCGTGCTCGACAGCACGCCACAGCTGCGCGCACTCGGTCCCTTTGCCGAGGTCGACGACGCGCTGCAGTGCCAGGTGCTCGACGAGGCCGCGAAGTTCGTGGCCGACGTGGTGGCGCCGGTCAACCGCATCGGGGACGAGGTG
Source organism: Variovorax sp. (assembly GCA_004210915.1). GTDB lineage: Bacteria > Pseudomonadota > Gammaproteobacteria > Burkholderiales > Burkholderiaceae_C > Variovorax. The sequence continues at coordinate 9,464 of SEGS01000066.1, forward strand.
GGTTGCCGCTTCGAGCGCGGCGAGGTCCACACGCCACCCGGCTTTCGCGCCGCGTACCGCGCCTTCGTCGACGGTGGCTGGCCGGCGCTGTCGGCCGACACCGAGCACGGCGGCCAGGGGCTGCCCGGTGTGCTCGAAGCCATCGTCTTCGAATGGCTCAGTGGCGCCAACCACGGCCTGACGATGGCGCCGGGCCTGCTGCACGGCGCTTACGAATGCCTCAAGCATCACGGCAGCGAGGACCTGAAGGCGCGCTACCTCGCGCAGATCGCGACCGGCGAATCGCTGGCCACCATGTGCCTGACGGAAGCACATGCCGGCAGCGACCTGGGCCAGGTGCGCACCCGCGCCGTGCCGCAGCCGGATGGCAGTATCCAGGTGGAAGGCAGCAAGATCTTCATCTCCGGCGGCGAGCACGACCTGACGCCGAACATCATCCACCTCGTGCTGTGCCGCCTGCCCGATGCAGTGCCGGGCCCCAAAGGCTTGTCGCTCGTGCTGGTGCCGAAACACCTGCCCGATGGCGCACGCAACGCGGTTCATTGCGAGAGCATCGAAGAGAAGATGGGCCTGCACGGCAGCCCGACCTGCGCCATGCGCTTCGATCGGGCGACCGGCTGGCTCGTGGGTGCGCCGCACCGCGGCCTCGCCGCCATCTTCGTGATGATGAATTCGGCGCGGCTGCATTGCGCGGTGCAAGGCATCGGCCTGCTCGACGCGGCTTGGCAGAAGGCCGATGCCTATGCGCGCGAGCGCCGCCAGATGAAGGCGCCGGCACATGCCGTACGTGCCGCGCTTGCCGCACCGACGCCCGGCGCCAACGATCCCGACGCGCAGCAGCCCAGCCTGATCGCCGAGCACCCGGCCATCCGCCGCATCCTCGACACGCAGCGCAGCTGGATCGACGGCGCGCGTGTACTGGCCTACCGCACCGCGGTGCAGCTGGACGTGGCGAAGCATGCCGCCGACCCGAAGGCACGCGAGCGCGCGCAGCGCTGGTGTGCGCTGGTCACGCCGGTGCTCAAGGCCGCGTGCACGCACCAGGCTTTTCATGGGGCGAGCGATTGCCTGCAGGTGTTCGGCGGCCACGGCTACGTGCGCGAGTCGGGCATCGAGCAGGTGGTGCGCGACGCACGCGTGACGATGATCTACGAAGGCACCAACGAGATCCAGGCGATCGACCTGCTGGTCCGCAAGGTGCTGCCCGACGGCGGCGCCGCGATGAGCGGCGTGCTGATCGAGCTGCGCGACGCGCTCGAGGCCGCGCGCGACACCGATGCCGACGTGCAGCGCCGCCTCGCGCAACTGCGCTACCTGACGACCAGCATCGTGATGGCCGCGCAGGCCGATCCGCGCCTGCCGCACGAAGTCGCCGACGACTACCTGCGCGTCGTGATGCTCGCGATGATGGCGTGGGCGTGGGCGCGGATCGATGTCGCGGCGGGCGCGCACGGAAGCGGCGACGACGAGGACGGGCGCTGGTCGCGGCCGGCCTCGGCCTTCCGTCGCCACGTGCTGCCGGAATTCGACATGCGGCTGGGCATGGTCAAACGCGCGTGCGACGCCGTCACCGGCGCGCGCGCTGCGGGCTGACCCTCTCCCGAACCGCCATCGGCGCCGTTAGGCTTCTGCGATGCCTGCATCCTCCAAGACCACCCGCGCATCGCGCGATGCCCGCCCGCCTGCGGCTGCCCGCAAGGAGCGCCTGGACACGCGCGCGCTCGAAGCGCTGGTCGGCTACAACACGCGGCGCGCCTGGCTCGTGATCGGCGCGCTGTTCTCGGAGCGCATGGCCGCCTACGGCCTCAAGCAGGTCGATTTCTCTGTACTGGCCTTGATCGCCCACAACCCGGGCGCGACCTCGCGGCAACTGTGCAGCACGCTCGACATCCTGCCGCCCAACCTGGTCAACCTGATCGCCGCCATGGACAGCCGCGGCTGGATTGAGCGGCGGCCGCACCCGAGCGACGGCCGCGCCATCGGCCTGCACCTCACCGCGGCCGGCGAGAAGCTGGTGGCCGAGGCCGAGCAGGTGGTGGTGCAGCTCGAACACGATGCCAGCGCGCGGTTGAGCGCGCGGGAGCGCGAGACGCTGATGCAGCTGCTGCAGAAGATCTACCTCTGAGGCGCCAAGGGGCAGAGGCTCACAGCCCCCTCTCGACCATGTTGAGCAGGCGCTGGCCGATCTCCTGAATCTGCGCGGGGGGCAAGGGGCGCAGCGGACCATCGATGAGCAGCATCGCCAGCCCATGGACCGCTGACCACGCAAGGTACTCGGCGCCCGGCCGGCGCTCGGCGGGCAGCACACCCGCCGCCACCATGCCGTCGAGCGCGGCGCCCAGCAATTCGAAAGGGTTGAGACCGCTCTCGCCCGCCTTGGCCGGATCGCTGTCGCCTTCGACCGGATCGAGCGCGGCGAAGGCCGTGCGGAACAAGCCGCGCTCCTGCACAGCGAAGCGCAGGTAGCCCGACCCGACGGCGCGCACGCGGGCCCGGGCCTCTTCGGCCGGCGGCAGGCCGGGCGGCACGGCCGCAAGCTCGGCCTCGATCGCCGCGGCGACCGCCGACAGCGCAGCCGCACGCACCGCCTGCATCAGCTCGAGCCGGCTCGCGAAATGACGGTAGGCGGCGTTGGGCACCACCCCGGCCATGCGGGTGGCCTCGCGCAGCACCACGGCATCGGGCCCGCGCTCGCGCGCCAGCGCAATGCCCGCTTCCAGCAAGGTCCGCCGGAGATCGCCATGGCGGTACGTGCTGCGGGGGGTGGGGTCGCGCGTTCTCACAATTTTTTCCTGTGCCCATGTGGACACTGTCCATTATGTTTGCTAATCTTTGTGGACGCTGTACACAAAACGCAGATAACCCGACCGCGTGAAGTGCCCGGCGCCCTCCTCCACACCTTCAAGGAATTGCGATGTCACCTATCAATGCCTATCTGACTTTCAACGGCAACGCGGCCCAAGCCATGCGCTTCTATGCGCAAACGCTCGGCGCGAAGCTGCAAAGAATCATGACCATGGGCGATATTCCGGCTGACGAGGGCATGGGCCCCTTGCCGCCCGGCAGCGAGAACCTCGTCATGCACGCAGCGATCGAGTTCAACGGCGGCCTGCTCATGGCTTCCGACGGCATGCCCGGCCAGCCTTACGAAGGCATGAAGGGCTTCGGCGTGGCGCTGGAGTTCCCGAGCGTCGCCGAGGCGCAGCGCGTGTTCGACGCCTTCGCCCAGGGGGGCCAGGTCACGATGCCCATGGCCAAGACCTTCTGGGTCGAGTCCTTCGGCATGGTGACCGATCGCTTCGGGACGCCCTGGCTCATCAACGGCGGCGCACCGAGCCTTTGACGCGCGCCGGGGCGCTGCCTCGCACCATGACACCCCCTGTCTCGTTTCTTCTGCCCCGTACCCACTCACTCAAGGAGATTCCCGTGGCCCGTTATGTCGATGGATTCGTTCTTCCCGTCCCCGCGGACAACGTCGAGGCCTACCGCCGCATCGCCCGCAAGGCCGGCAAGGTCTGGAAGGAATATGGCGCGCTCGAGTACATCGAATGCGTGGCCGACGACGTGAAGCCCGGCAAGCTCACTTCGTTTCCTCAAAGCGTGAAGCTCAAGGCCAACGAGGTCGTGGTGTTCTCGTGGATCGTCTACAAGTCCCGAAAGCACCGCGATGCGGTCAATGCAAAAGTGATGGCCGACCCGCGCATTGCCGGCATGGGTCCCGAATCCATGCCCTTCGACGGCAAGCGCATGTTCTGGGGTGGCTTCAAGTCGCTGGTCGAGCTGTGAGCGCGGGCCGCGCTCCGCGGCCCGTCAGGCGAAGAAGCCGTCCCACGTGAGCTTCAGGCCTGTCAGCAGCATGCCGATGTAGAGCATGCGGTAGAACCAGACGGGACTGATGCGGCGCGCGATGCGCACCCCGATCCACACGCCCAGCGGCGCCAGCGGCAGCAGCACCAGCGAGGTGGCGAGGTTGCGCCAGTCGAGCAGCCCCAGCCACGCATAGGGCACCCACTTGCTCAGGTTCACGATGAAAAAGAAGTACGCGATCGTGGCCGTGAAAGCCACCGGCGTGAGCCGCAGCGGAATCAGGTAGGCGCTGACCGGCGGGCCGCCCGCGTGCGCGATGAAGCTGGTGAAACCGGAGATGACGGTGAGCATGCCGCCGACGAACCGGGAGGGCGGCGCTGCATCGGCGCGCGGCGGGAACAGCAGCCGCTGCGCGAGGAAAAGCAGCGTGAAGATCCCGACGATGCCCGCCACAGCCGACGGCGACAGCAGGCGGAACAGCAAGGTGCCGATCAGCGTGCCGACCAGGCCGCACGGAATCAGGAACATCAGCAGTTGGCGGTCGAAGTCACGGCGGAACGCGGCGATGCCCAGCAGGTCCATCAGCAGCAGCACCGGCATCAGGATCGCGGCGGCCTCGGGCACCGTCACGGCCAGGGCCATCATCGGCACGGCGAGCGAGCCGAAGCCGGCGCCGAAACCGCTCTTGCTCACGCCGAGCAGCAGCACCGCGGGCACGGCGACGGCATAGAAAACGGGATCGAGGATCAGGCTGAACGGCAACAAGCGCGGGATTCTCCCACGCACCTGCGCTGCGGCGCGCCGCCTAGCAATTGGCCGAGATGCTGCGGATCGTGGCGCCAGGCGCCGGTGACTCCATCGTGATCAGGGCCCGGCCCTCGCAGAGGGTGCGCGTGGCGCGGTAGCTGTAGCGCGCTTCGACCACCTCGGCTTCCAGTTGCCGGACCGAGCGGATCGCGAGCGGTTCCGCCAGCCCACCGTAGAAGGCCGTCATCGCCGCCCCGCTCAGCGGTCCCTGCCCGCGCTTGGCCGGCGTGACATAGCCGGCGGCGGTGGCGCCATCCCCCGCCGAGAGCGCGCGGTAGAAACGGGCGACGGTTTCTGCGGCGTCATCGACCGGCGCCGCGGCGGCAACCCGGGCGGTCCCAGCCGTCCGTGCGGCCGCTGCGCGCGCGCCGGCGGACACCCCGGGCAGCGCGTCGAGCTGCGGCTCCAGCGACCCGATCGCCTGGAAAGCGGGCTGCAGAGCGATCGGGCCGTCGCGCGCCGGCACAGCGACGGCGTCGACCGCGCGCGTGACGTAGAGATACCAGGCCATGAAGCCGATCGCCAGCAACAGGCCACCAACGACCAGCCGGCGGGGCAACAACGCCATGTCGTTCTGGATACCAGGAGCCCCGTCGGCGCGAGCCGCCGCAGCCGACGCGCGCGGCGCGGTCGCATCGAGCAGTTCGAGGGCCGACGGCCCCGTGGCCGCAAAGCCGGGCAACTTGGCAGCGCAGCCCGCGCAGAAGTTCGCGCGGGGCCGGTTGGCGGCGCCGCAGTGCTCGCAACGTTCGGTCATTCAGATCACCTCTTGCGGAAACTACGTCCTTCGCGCCGGAATGGATGCATCGAGGTGCAACGGGGCGTTACGCCGATATGCACACTCTGCGGGACGCGACCGCTTGCCGGCGCGTTAGCCTCGCGCAATGGACTCCCTCATCTCGGCAGCGGCCCGCGCGCTGGCAACAGGCGATGCCCTTGGCGCGCTCCAGTGCGTGGCGTTGCGCGACGATCCGCCCGCACTGGCCCTGCGGGGGATCGCGATGGCCCAGCTCGGCGAGCACGTGCGCGCCCGCGATTTGCTCAGGCGCGCCGCACGCGGCTTCGGCCGCCACGAGGCGCTCGCGCGGGCGCGTTGCCTCGTGGCCGAGGCCGAAGTGGCGCTGGCCCTGCGCGACCTTGGCGGCTCGCCACGCATGCTGGCGGCGGCCGCCGCCACGCTGCAGGCGCGCGGCGATACCGCCAATGCGCTGCAGGCGCGCCTGATCGAGGTTCGCCGGCTGCTGCTGCTCGGGCAGCTCGCCGATGCAGGCGCAGCGCTGTCGGCCCTCGAGGGCCGCGCCATGCCGCCCGCGCTGGCGGTGATGGTCGAACTCGCCACCGCCGAGCTGGCCTTGCGCTCGCTCTGCGTCGAGGCCGCGCGGGCCGCCCTGCAGCGCGCCGATGCGGCGGCCGAACGCGCGCGCGTGCCGGCCCTGCAGGCGGAGATCGCGCATGTACGGGCCGCGCTCGACCGGCCCGCCGCGCGCCGTCTGGCCCGCGACGGCGCCGTGCAGGCGCTGCGGCTCGATGACGTGGCCGCGCTCCGTGCGTCCGACGCCTTGGTGGTCGATGCCTGTCGGCGCGGCGTCGGCGCCGCCGAAGTCTGGCAGCCGATGGCGAGCCGACCCGTGCTGTTCGCGCTGCTGCGCACGCTGGCCCGCGCCTGGCCCGGCGACGTCGATCGCGCCGTGCTGATCGCGGAGGCCTTCCGCATTCGCCGGCCCGACGAAACCCATCGCGCTCGGCTGCGGGTCGAGCTCGGCCGGCTGCGCGCGCTGGTGACAGCGCTCGCGCAGATCGAGGCCACGCCGCGCGGCTTCGCGCTGCGCCCCTGCAGCGCGCGCGAGGTGGTGGTGCTGGTGCCGCCGTTCGAAGGCGATCAGGCATCGCTGGTGGCATTGCTGTCGGACGGCGCGGCCTGGTCGACCTCGGCGCTGGCCGTCGCGCTGGGGGCGAGCCAACGCACCGTGCAGCGCGCGCTGGCCGAACTCGAAGCAGAGGGACGCGTGCGGGCGATTGGTCAGACGCGGTCACGCCGCTGGCTGGCGCCTTCGCTCGCGGGATTCACGACGATCTTGTTACTCCCTGCTGCGCTGCCGACTGCCTAAAGTCGTCTCCACGGCGCCGATCCCCGTGCGCTGCAAGGAGTCAACGATGAGCCAGAACCCCACCCTTCACACCTCCCGGGCCGCAGCCCGCCCGGCCGAGATCGTGCGCGAGTACGGTCCCTTCGACGGGGCGACCGCCGTGCACGGCGTCACGCACGATGGCCAGCACATCTGGGCGGCCACCAGCGCGGCGCTGATCGCGCTCGATCCGGCCACCGGCGAGACTCTGCGCACGCTCGCTCGGCCGTGCGATGCCGGCACCGCTTTCGACGGCACGCACCTCTACCAGATCGCAGAAACGCGCATCGACAAGATCGATCCGGCCACCGGGGCGGTGCTGTCATCGATCCCCGCGCCGGGCGCGGGCAACGATTCGGGCCTTGCGTGGGCCGAGGGCAGCCTGTGGGTCGGGCAGTACCGCGACCGCAGGATCCACCAGATCGACCCGGCGACCGGCGCGGTGATCCGCAGCATCGAGTCGAACCGCTTTGTGACCGGCGTGACCTGGGTCGACGGCGACCTGTGGCATGGCACTTGGGAGGCCGAGGAAAGCGAACTGCGGCGGATCGATCCGGCCAGCGGCGCGGTGCTCGAACGGCTTGCGATGCCGGAGGGGACCGGCGTCAGCGGACTCGAATCCGACGGGGCCGACCTGTTCTATTGCGGCGGTGGCGGGAGCGGCAAGGTGCGGGCGGTGCGCCGGCCGAAGCGTGTCGCGGCCTGACGCCGCCATACTTGGCCGGCATGGAAACCTTCAACGCCGCCGCAACCCGCGCCGCCCTCCCGTTCGAGCAACTGGTGCCTGCCCTGCGCGATGCCTTTGCCGGCGCTGTCACCGTGCCGCCGCGCCATGTGCACACGCTCGGTGAAGGCGCCAGCGGCGGCACCGTGCTGATCATGCCGGCCTGGAGCGATGCCGGTTACCTCGGCATCAAGACCATCAACATCTTTCCGGGCAACAGCGCGCGCGGCCTGCCTGGCCTGCATGCGACCTACGTGCTCTACGACGCCACCACGGGCGTGCCCTTGGCACAGATGGATGGCAACGAGATTACGGCGCACCGCACCGCGGCGGCATCGGCACTCGGGGCCTCTTTCCTGGCGCGCGCCGATACTCATCGGCTGCTGGTGCTGGGCACCGGCCGCGTCGCGCGGCTGTTGCCTGCCGCGCATGCCAGCGTGCGTCCGATCCGTGAAGTGCAGGTGTGGAACCACCGCCCCGAAGGCGCCGAGGCGCTGGCCGCCGAATGGCGCGCAGCCGGCTGGAAGGCGCAGGCCGTGGCGGGCGGCGAATCCGCACTCGAAGCCGCCGTGCGGGCCGCCGACATCGTCAGTTGCGCGACGCTCGCGACCGCACCGCTGGTGCGTGGCGAGTGGCTGTCGGCCGGCACCCACCTGGACCTGATCGGCAGCTTCACGCCTGCAATGACCGAGGCCGACCCGGCCTGCTTCGCGGTGGCGCGCGGCGCGCGCGTCTACATCGACACCGACGAGGCGCTGATGAAAGCGGGAGATCTTCTGAACGCAATCGCCGATGGCGCGCTCGCCGCTGGCGACGTGCAGGCCACGCTGGCGCTGCTGTGCCGTGGCGAACGCGAAGGCCGCCGAGCCCCCGGCGAGCGGACCGTGTTCAAGGCGGTGGGCACGGCACTGGAAGACCTGGCGGCCGCCACGCTGGTGTGGAACGGGCGCGATGCGCTGCGAGGCGGTGCGGCCACCGCGTCGCTCAGTCGGCGGTGATCTTGTTGGCCTTGATCAGTTGCGCCCAGCGCTGGGTCTGCGTGCCGATGAAGGCCGCGAACTCGGCCGGTGTGCCGCCCACGGGGTCTGCACCGAGCTTGACCAGGCGCGCGCGCGTGTCGGGGTCGCGCACGGCCGCTTGCACTTCCCTGGCCAGCAGGTCGACGACGGGCTGCGGCGTGCCCTTGGGCACGAAGAAACCGTTCCACTCGAGCACTTCAAAATCAGGGAAGCCGCTCTCGGCGACCGTCGGCACCTGCGGCAACGCCGCCATGCGCTGCCGCGAGGTCACGGCCAACGCCTTGAGCTGGCCCGACTGCACGTAACCGAGGCCCGAGCCCGCGTTGGCGAAGTAGGCGTCGACCTGGCCGCCGATCACGTCGGCCAGCGCCGGCGCGCCGCCCTTGTAGGGCACATGGAGCATGTCGACGCGCGCCTCGCGTTTGAGCAGCTCACCCGCCAGGTGGGCCGGGCTGCCCGCACCGTACGACGCGAAGGACACCTTGCCGGGCTCGGCGCGAGCCCGCGCGACGAAGGCCTTGAAGTCGGCAGTCGGCGCCTTGGGCGGCACCACGAGGATGTTGGGCACGGTCAGGGCCAGCGACACCGGAATCAGGTCCTTCGCCGGATCGAAGGGCATCTTGCGCAGCGATGGGTTGACTGCGTAGGTCGATGCGTCGTAGAGCACCGTGTAGCCGTCGGCATCGGCCTTGGCGACAGCCTGCGCACCGATGATGCCGCTTGCGCCGGGACGGTTGTCCACCAGCACCTGGGTATTGAGCGCAGTCGACAGCCGCAGCGCCAGGATCCGGGCCGCGTTGTCGGCACCGCCACCGGCCGAGTACGGCACGATCACGCGGATCGGCTTGGAGGGATAAGTGCCTTGTGCGGCAGCAGGCAGCGCGCCAGCGAACGCAAGGGCGGCGGCGGCGAGTGCGGTCAGGCCGACGGTGCGGCGCGGAAGAGGGGAATGAAAGGCGAACATACAAACTCTCTGATGGGCGCGAAGAACGCGCAACTGAAAAAAACGGAGGCGCTGCTTACTCGACGGTGGCGCCGGACACCTTGACGACATCGGCCCATTTGGCGTTCTCGCGCGCGATGAGTGCGGCGTAGTCGGCCGGGCCACCCAGGAGCGGAACGGCCCCTTCGACGCCCAGCTTCGACTGGAAATCGGGCGTGGCCGCCACCTTGAGCATCTGCGCCGCCAGCTCGCTGACGAAGGCCGCGGGCACGCCGCGCGGCGCCAGGATGCCGTAGGTCAGGGTGCTTTCGAAGCCGGCCAGGCCGGCCGCGCCCGACTCCGCGACCGTCGGTACATCGGGCAGCGAAGGCAGGCGCTGGCGGCCCGTGACAGCCAGTGCGCGCAGCTTGCCGCTCTGGACCAGGGCCAGCGCGGCCGGGATGACGCTGAACATCAGCTGCACCTGTCCGCCGGCCACGTCGGTCAACGCCGGGTTGGTGCCCTTGTACGGGATGTGGCGGATCTCGATGCCTGTCTTCTGGCCAAAGGATTCGCCCGTCAAGTGACCGCCGGTCCCACTCCCGCTGGACGCGTAGTTGAAGGTGCCGGGCTTCTCGCGGGCGGCGGTCACCAGGTCGGCCAGCGTCCGGATGCCCGAACTCGCGGGCACCACCAGCACCAGCGCGGAAGACGCGAACATCGCCACCGGCGCCAGGTCCTTGCGCGCATCGAACTTCAGCCCTTTATAGAGCGCCGGATTGATCGACACCGTGCCGGAGTGACCCAACAGCAGGGTCAGCCCGTCGGGCGCGCTGCGCACCACCTGCTCGGTGCCGAGGTTGCCGCCGGCACCGGGCTTGTTCTCGACCACGATGTTCTGGCCGCGCAGCTCGCCCAGACTCTTGGCCATCTGCCGCGCGAAGACGTCGTTGCCACCGCCGGGTGCGAAGGGCACGATGATCCGGATCGGGCGCGCGCCGGACTGTGCCCACGTCGCCCCCGCCAGCGCTGCCGTCGCGGCGACCAGCAGGTCGCGCCGCGTGACATGCCCGCGCATCACACGCGTTCCACGATCAGCGCGATCCCCTGCCCCACGCCGATGCACATCGTGCACAGCGCGTAGCGGCCGCCCTGCTTGTGCAACTGGTTCACGGCCGTGGTCACGAGCCGCGCGCCGCTGGCGCCCAGCGGATGGCCGAGCGCGATGGCGCCGCCGTTGATGTTGACGCGTGCATCGTCGTCCTTCAGGCCCAGCATGCGCAGCACGGCCAGGCCTTGCGCCGCGAAGGCTTCGTTGAGTTCGATGACGTCCATCTGGTCGATCGTGAGACCGGTGAGCGCCAGCACCTTCTGGGTGGCGGGCGCCGG
>SEGS01000003.1 GCA_004210915.1 Variovorax sp.
CGCAAGAAGTTGGCTCGTGGTATCAATATTGGTATTGTCAATGTAATTTCGTTCAATTAGAGTATCTTCGGCACCTTGAACATAAATTCCAGCACCAAAATCTTTAACCTCCGGTTTCTCTGGGGACGCAGACCTCGCTCCGCTTATATTGGAAATCTTATTATCTATGATTGAGACGCCAGTAATTTCCTGATCACTATCTGGACGTGACGACCCATTACGATAGAGCATTATTCCATATGAATTATAACCATTTATATCATTATTTAAAATGATATGGTCGATCGATTTTTCTCCGAATGAATTCGTGCGTACAGCAATTCCGTATCCACCGCCGCTACGGTGAATTCCCGCCTCTATTTTTATTGCTTTATTACGCCCACCCAGCACGACAACATCAGTAGCAAAAGGCATTTTCCAACGTGTATCAATCAGTGCGTCATTGAAGGTACATCCGCTAATTACACAGTCCTCGCTCTCAAGTATCTGAATTCCTGTCTGCATGTAGCTCCTCACTTCAATTGAGCTGAGGATTACGCGCTTTGACTTTTCAATAGAAATTAAAGTTAAGGTTTTTTTGTTACCTGATACTTTTAATCCCGAAATGGAAACATTTCTGCAATTGACTAACTTCAAGGGCGAAGTTGCATTTCCAATGTAGGAAATAGTCACAATTCCTTCGCAAAATAGCTCAAAATTTTCTCCTTCTATAATCAAAGGTCTTTCGAGGACGTAATTACCAGCAGCAATGCCCACGCGACCTCCTGCTTTTTTTACATACTCAACAGCTGTGGTCAGATCTAGGCCACTAGCTCGAGCACCTATTGCCACCAACCCAATGGTCGCAGTACTGGCAAGAGCGACTAGTCCAAACTTCCGTCTGGACTCCGAAGTCAAACCTTGAAAATGGTCAGAGTTCATTGCTAAGCCTTATAGGAAATAGTTATTAGATCCGAAGATACACTACTTAAACGCCAACATTTTGAATTCGAACAGCAATACGAATTATGTGCGAATCGGAAAAACTGGGGTACCAATTAAACTATCGTCCAGATATAAAAAAATTTCCAGCGGTAACGAGTGGTAGCAAAGACAAATCTTTAGCGTGACGGTGTCATCACTAGCGCCATGCAGCTCTCCGCCCGAAGGTTTTGCACAATGCAAGATGATGGCTTCAACTCATCTCATCACCAACCCCAAATGAATATTCTCCTGACCGGCGGTGCCGGCTATATCGCCAGTCATACTTGCGTCGCGCTGATCGAGGCGGGCTATACGCCGGTGATCGCTGATGATTTCTCCAACAGCCACCCCGAAGTATTAAACCGGCTGGAGAAAATCACCGGTCAATCCATCGCCTGCAAGACCGGCGATGTAGCTGACGCCGCCTTCATGGCGGACATCCTTCGCCGCCACGACATCTAGGCCGTCATGCACTTCGCAGGCTACAAAGCCGTCGGCGAAAGCATGGCGCAGCCGATGAAGTATTACCGCAACAACCTCGGCACGACGATGAGCCTGCTGGAGGCGATGGCGGAAACCGGTTGCCGCAAGCTGGTTTTCTCAAGCAGCGCAACGGTATACGGCGGGCCGTATTCAGACCCGATCACTGAAGACTTTGCGCGCAGCCACGCGAATACTTACGGGCACACCAAACTGGTCATTGAAGACATGCTGGCGCGCTGTGCGCGTCTGACCCTTCATGGGCGGTGGCGGTACTGCGCTACTTCAACCCGGTCGGTGCGCACCCGAGCGGACTGATTGGCGAAGACCCGAGCGGTGTGCCGAACAACCTGATGCCGTTCATCACGCAGGTTGCAGTGGGCCAGCGCCCTCACCTGCAGGTATTCGGCGACGACTATGAAACACCAGACGGCACGGGTGTTCGCGATTACATCCACGTGCAAGACCTGGCTGAAGGCCACGTCGCGGCTTTGGCGGCGCTGTTTAAAGACAACCGCAGCCTGACGGTGAACCTGGGCACCGGCAAGCCGCACAGCGTGCTGGAAGTGGTGAAGGCGTTTGAAACGGCCAGCGGCAAACCGGTGCCTTACAAAGTCATGCCGCGCCGGGCGGGCGACGTGGCGCAGTATTTTGCGCACCCTGGGCTGGCCAAAGAGCTATTGGGCTGGGAAGCTCGCCGCACGCTGGCTGATATGTGCGCCGATTCATGGCGCTGGCAGAGCGGGAATCCGCAGGGTTATCGGTAATCCAGCTAGCCGGTTGTTATCGACCGCTACCTTGAATAAAAAAAGGCCGCGTCCTCAGGGGTGCGGCCTTTTGCTTTTCCGTCGAGCTGTTCAGCCCGAACGGAAGTTAATGCGACAAACCATTAACGATAAACGTGCTGACCATTATTGGTCTTCCAGTTGTCTTCAAAATGCGCAGCGTCTTCGCTGTTCTTCGCGCGCAGGCCGACCAGAATACCGCCCTTGCGCAGGCCTTCTTCATAGTCCTTGACGCGCTCTTCAGGCATGCTCCAGCCGACCAGCGCACCGATCAGGCCGCCGCCAGCTGCGCCGGCACCAGCGCCAGCGACTGCTGCAGCGAGTGGGCCTGCGATGACGAGGCCAAGGCCTGGCAAGACCAGGTTGGTGCCAAGTGCAGCGACGGCTGCAGCGATGGCGCCGACGGTACCGCCGATCGCGCCGCCAATGCCCGCGCCTTCTGCGGCTTTGGTGCCGAGTTCGGTTTCGCGGCCGTCAACTGCGCCGGCGAAATGTTGCTTGCGGGTTTCATCAGACATGACCACATTGATGTCGTCGGACGCATAGCCGCGGTCGGTGATGCCGGTGTAGGCGCGCTCGGCGCTGGCGCGGTCTGGAAAGAGGCCGGTGACGAGTTGACCGTTTGATGCGCCGGATTGAATGGTGGTGTCCATGAGAGTTTCCTTTGGGTGAGTGATTGAAGTCACGCCTGTGGAGGCAGGCTCGCTGTGTCCGGCTGTTTTGTTATGAGATACGAGAGAGTGCCGGGAACAGGAATCAAACTACCAAGCGATGTCGGCCCGGTTGTGGGGCGATGGTCCCTTGCGCTTGTAGGAAGATGGACCGGATGTCGATGGAGGTGTGCAGTTACGCGCGTACCGTCCGGGGCGCGCGTCTCAACGTCGGGTCCATCCCCAGCCGCTCAGCCAGATCAGGCTGCATCAACTCATGCGCGGGGAAACCGACCGCTTTCGATATCAACTCAACGTTGTCTATCGAGACGTTGCGTTCGCCACGCTCAAGAGAACCCACGAAAGCCCTGTCCAGCCCTGCCTCCGCTGCCATGCGCTCTTGAGACATGCCGGCGTGAATCCTGACCATGCGGATGTTTCGGGCGAATGTCACCCTTAAAGACAGCGGCGTTTGAGACTTTTTACCAGGATCTGACATCCTTTGATGCTGTTTTAATGATGCATTTACATCCACGGCTTTTAAGACCTATTAGAATCGCCGCTCTTTAGGCAAAACACGCAGCCAGGGAGCAACGTAGGCTTTCGCTTAAGTCAAAAAGAGCCGCAAACACCTCAGCAACATAGGGTGTTACGGAGAATTCTGTTCGGTAACCGTACGCAACTTTGAGGCCACCGCATGCCCATCACCCTCTGCCCCCACTGCACCAACCGCATCTACAACACCGCCAAAATCTGCCTGCACTGCCTCGCAGCCAGCGATCCGTCGCGGCTGCGGATCGCGCCACCCTCCACGCGCATGCCGGCGCTGGATTCGCGGCTGGTTGGAGCCTGGGCTTTCACCTTTCAAGTGATCGCGAGGGCTGGCGGCGCTGACCTGCCGCGGTTGCGGCTGCTGACGTGGGCGGAGCGGCTGGTGGTTTTCTTCAACCCCTGGGCGCTGCTGCTGGGGCCGCTCTATTACCTGTCTATAGGTCTGAGGACGGCGGCGCTGGCGATGGCGGCGGGCTGGCTGTTGCTGCCGGCGGGCGCCTTGCTGCTGCTGGGCCGGGCGCTGAAAACCTTCGCAGGGCCGCAAGGCGCGCTGTACCTGCAGTGGCTCTCTGCGCGTCCGCTGGCGTGGCTGGCCGTCTGGCTCTGTGCGGCGCTGGCGTTCGCGGTGCGGGCGAACCGTGATTTCTTCCGGAAGCTGGAGCGGGAGGAAGCGGCGGACGAGGCGAAGTGGGGGTTCAGCAGTTACAAGTTGTAGGCTGCAGGGCTTGTCCGTTGATTAAACTCAACGGTTTACGGTTGCCAGAGACCCCGTGTCTCCAGCCCTGCCGCAGCTAACCCACACACCAAAGACATCCCATGATCCTAGTCACCGGCGGTGCCGGCTTTATCGGCGCGAATTTTGTCCTCGACTGGCTGGCGCAGTCTGACGAGGCGGTCGTGAACCTCGACAAACTCACCTACGCGGGCAACCTGGAGACGCTGGCGAGCCTTAAAAACGATGCGCGGCACATGTTTGTTCAGGGCGACATCGGCGACGCGAAGCTGGTGGCGGAGCTGCTGGCCAAACACCAGCCCCGCGCGGTGGTGAACTTTGCGGCTGAAAGCCACGTGGACCGGTCGATCCACGGACCTGAGGACTTCATCCAGACGAACGTGGTGGGGACTTTTCATTTGCTGGAGGCGGTGCGGGCGTATTGGGGCGCGTTGCCGTCTGACCAGAAAAGCGCGTTTCGCTTTCTGCATGTGTCGACGGACGAGGTGTACGGCTCGCTGGGCGCTGGCGATGCGGCTTTCACCGAGACGCACCGTTACGAGCCGAACAGCCCGTACAGCGCGAGCAAGGCAGCGAGTGACCACTTGGTACGGGCCTACCACCACACGTACGGGTTGCCGGTGGTGACCACGAACTGCAGCAACAACTACGGGCCGTACCACTTTCCGGAAAAGCTGATCCCGCTGATGATCGTCAACGCGCTGGCCGGCAAACCGCTGCCGGTGTATGGCGACGGCATGCAGGTGCGCGACTGGCTGTATGTGAAGGACCACTGCAGCGCGATCCGGCGGGTGCTGGAGGCGGGCAGGCTGGGCGAGGTCTACAACGTGGGCGGCTGGAACGAGAAGCCGAACATCGAGATCGTGAACACGGTCTGCGCGCTGCTGGACGAGATGCGGCCGCGCACGGACACGGCGAGTTACAACACGCAGATCACTTACGTGAAGGACCGCCCTGGCCACGACCGCCGCTACGCGATCGACGCGCGCAAGCTGGAGCAGGAGCTGGGCTGGAAACCGGCGGAAACGTTTGAAAGCGGCATCCGCAAGACGGTGGCGTGGTACCTGGCGAACCCGGATTGGGTGGCGAACGTGCAAAGCGGCGCGTACCGGGACTGGGTGGAGACGCAGTATTCAGGCAAGGCTGGCGCGTGAAGAGTGTTAGCCCTGTGAACAGCTTGAACCGGCTGAGGATTCTGCTGCTCGGTAAAAACGGCCAGGTCGGCTGGGAGCTGCAGCGCAGCCTGGCGCCGCTGGGCGAGGTGATCGCTTTGGATCGCGCAGAGACGCACCCGATCTACGGCGAATTGAGCGGCGATCTTTCAAACCTGGACGCGCTGGCTGCCACGGTGCGCGCGGTGCGGCCGGACGTGATCGTGAACGCGGCGGCGCACACGGCGGTCGACCGCGCCGAAAGCGAGCCCGACCTGGCGCGCACGCTGAACGCGCTGGCGCCGGGCGTGCTGGCCGACGAGGCGCAAAAGCTGGGTGCATGGCTGGTTCACTATTCGACAGACTACGTTTTTGACGGCAGCGGCGACCAGCCGTGGCGCGAGACGGACGCGCCGGCCCCGCTGAGCGTGTATGGCCGCACCAAGCTGGAGGGCGAGCAGCGCATCCAGGCGAGCGGCGCGAAGCACCTGATTTTCAGGACGAGCTGGGTTTATGGCGCGCGCGGCGGCAATTTTGCGAAGACGATGCTGCGGCTGGCGCAAGAGCGCGACCGGCTGACGGTGATCGACGACCAGTTCGGCGCGCCGACCGGGGCGGAATTGCTGGCTGACATCACGGCACAGGTCACCGCGCAGGCTATTTCGCGGATGAATCAAACCGCCAGCGAAACGTTGCAAGGCATTTATCACCTGGCGGCGGGCGGCGAGACGACATGGAATGGCTATGCGCGGCATGTCGTGGCCGAGGCCTTGCGCCTGAAACCCGATTTGTCCATCAAGGCGCAGGAGATCGCGGCGGTGCCGACGAGTGCTTTTCCGACGCCGGCCGTGCGGCCGCACAATTCGCGGCTGGACACGCAGAAGCTGCAGTCGGCTTTCGGCCTGGTGTTGCCGCCGTGGCAGCAAGGGGTTAACCGGATGCTGGCGGAAACGGTTTAACGCCTAATGACGACGTGGCTGCACAAGCTGCAGCACAGCCAAACTGCAAAAGAACACAAACGAACACGATCAAACGATATGACACAACGTAAAGGCATCATCCTCGCTGGCGGCTCCGGCACCCGGCTGCACCCTGCCACGCTGGCGATGAGCAAACAGCTACTGCCGGTCTACGACAAGCCGATGATTTATTACCCGCTGAGCACGCTGATGCTGGGCGGCATGCGCGACATTCTGATCATCAGCACGCCGCAGGACACGCCGCGCTTCCAGCAGTTGCTGGGCGACGGCTCGCAGTGGGGCCTGAACCTGCAGTACGCGGTGCAGCCAAGCCCGGACGGACTGGCGCAGGCTTTCATCATCGGAGAAGACTTCATCGGCAACGCACCGAGCGCGCTGGTGCTGGGCGACAACATCTTCCACGGCCACGACCTGGCCGAATTGCTGGGTGAGGCCAATTCGCTGGAAACGGGCGCCAGCGTTTTTGCGTACCACGTGCATGACCCGGAGCGTTACGGCGTGGTGGCCTTCGATGCCGAAGGCCGCGCCGTAAGTATTGAGGAAAAGCCGGCCAAACCGCAAAGCAGCTTTGCGGTGACGGGGCTTTATTTTTACGACAACGACGTGACGACCATCGCCAAGGCCGTGAAGCCGAGCGCGCGCGGCGAACTTGAAATCACGGCCGTCAACCAGGCGTATTTGAGCGCCGGCAAGCTGAACGTGAAGATCATGAAGCGCGGCTACGCCTGGCTGGACACGGGCACGCACGACAGCCTGCTGGAAGCCGGCCAGTTCATCGCCACGCTGGAGCGCCGCCAGGGCCTGAAGATCGCCTGCCCCGAAGAAATCGCGTGGCGCAACGGCTTCATCACGAGCGAACAGGTCGAAACCCTGGCGCAACCGATGCTGAAGAACGGCTACGGCCAGTACCTGATGCACATCCTGAAAGAAAGCAACCTGTCATGAAGGCCACGCCGACCGCGATTGCGGACGTCCTGGTGATCGAGCCGAAGGTTTTTGGCGATGCGCGCGGGTTTTTCTACGAAAGCTTCAACCAGCGCGCCTTCAACGAGGCGACGGGGCTGGACTTGAATTTCGTGCAGGACAACCACAGCCGCAGCCGCAAAGGCGTGCTGCGCGGCCTGCATTACCAGGTCGAGCAGCCGCAGGGCAAGCTGGTGCGGGTGGCGCGCGGCGCGGTGTTCGACGTGACGGTGGACATCAGGCCAACGTCGCCGACGTTCGGGAAATGGGTCGGCGTCGAGCTGACCGAAGACAACCACAAGCAGCTGTGGGTGCCGCCCGGGCTGGCGCACGGTTTCCTGGTGCTGAGCGAGACGGCCGACTTTTTGTACAAGACGACCGATTACTACGCGCCGGCCCACGAGCGCGCGATCTTGTGGAACGACCCCGCGATCGGCATCGAGTGGCCGCTCGACGGACTGGATGGCGAGCCGGCGCTGTCGGCGAAGGATTTGCAGGCGGTGACGTTTGCGGCGGCTACCGGCGCTTGAGCGGGCGACTGGCGGTCACTTGATTCGCAGCTGGGCGCCCTCCACGCTTGAAGCTTCGGCCACGGCATCTTCTACAGGATCATTGATGAAAAAATGGCTGCAGCTGGCGATGTCGGCATTTCTTGTGGGACTCGCGTGCCACGCCTTCGCCGCACCCCGCTTTCCGTATTCGGCGGAGGCATCACGGGCCTTGCTCACGCAGCTTGCGACCCACGTGATGGTCATCAATTCAGACAGTACCCTGGCCAGGAAGAAGCCGGCGCGCGAGTTCGACCTGCTGACCTACTACCCGCTGCCCAAGGCCAAGGTCGACGAGTACAAGCGCAATGGCCACATCGCCAACCAGAACAACAACAACGACGACATTGCAGACTTTGTGACTTACAAAGTCAAAAACCACGAACTGCTCAACGAGAAGCAGGAAAAGCTGCAGTTGACGGAGGACAGCGGGGATTACTCGCTGCAGGATTTTTCGCTCTGGACCTACGACAAGGTCCTGTGCAGCCAGCGCGGCATCTACATCAAGCTGGACAAGCCCTTTGAACGCGTCAAGGGACACATCACGCTGGTGTTCGAGATGCCTGGAAACAGCACGGGCGAGACACGCATCACGCGCGAGGTGCGCGTGCCGATTGATCTTTCCATCACGGACAAGGATCCGCGGCCGGGTGTTTGAGGTTTGCCTGGGGTGCGGCGTGCGGCGTGCGGCGTGCGAAAGGCGGTGGTAGGCTCGGGCCGAAACCGCCGCGGCTGGCTCCGTCGAACTCGGGACCGCTCCCGCGCAACGACACCTAACGCTTCATGCTGGACGGCAGGCGTGTCGACCAGCGTATCGGGTTGGCGGCCTGCGGGCCGGCCATCTTCTTCCAGTACTTGAGGCCGGAAGCGACATGCTCCTTGGCGATCTTGCGGGCACGCTCGCCGTCGCGCGCCGTGAGCGCCGCCAGCATCTCCTCGTGGTCGCTGATGACCTTCTGCCGGTGCGAGAGCGAGTACTCGATCGCCACCATGGTCATGTGCGTGGTGTTCTGCAGCGCCTCGAGCAGCACGCGCGTCACCACGTTGAGGCCGGCCTCGTTAATGATGGCGTGGAAGACGCGCGACTCCTGCAAAAAGATGTCGCGGTTCTCGATGTGCTCTTTCTGCCGTTCGATGGAAGCGGCCAGCGCCTTGAGCTGCTTTTCCTTGATCTGCGTCGCGGCCATGCCGGTGATGAGCGACTCCATCTCGCCGCGCGCTTCCATGACGTCCAGCATGGAGGCGCCGTCGAACATCAGCACCAGCGTCAGCGGCTCGCCGAGGTCGGAGGCGCGCGGCCTGCGCACCACAGGGCCGCCGGCGATGCCCTGGCGGATCTCGACAACGCCTTTGGTCTCCAGCAGCAGCAGGGCTTCACGCACGGTGCTGCGGCCGCGGCCGGTCTCGGCGACCATTTCCTTCTCGGGGGGCAGGCGCGTTCCCTCTTCGAGGCCTTCGTCGATGATGTAGTCGACGAGCTGGCGCACGAGCTGGTCGGCGGCCTTGATAGGTTTGCTGCGAGCGCCCAGGCGCTCCAGTGACGCGACAGCCTTCGGCTCAGTTTTTTTCTGCACGGAAACCCACCCTGTAATATTCGCTGCGAGGACATCGGACAGGGCCGCCAGGCGCCACCGAAGAGGCGTCATGTTACCGCAGGTCCCCTTCTGCAGCGCCTCTGGCAGGCGGGGTTCCGCAGGGTTGGCAGGCCCTGTCCACGGGTGGACGGGCACCGCCAGCCGCCACTGCGCAGCGGCTGTGCGCAGGCCAGATCGAGCGCCTTCAAACGCCGTCAGGCAGGCGCAGAACTGGCGCCAGGCCTCGCGGCAGCGGTGCTCAGCCGAAGCGGCCCGCCTCGGCCACCACCGGGTTGATGAGCTCGCCGATGCCGGTGATGCTGGCCTTCACCACGTCGCCGGCCTTGAGGTAGTAACGCTCGGGTTCGGGCATGGCCAGCGCCACGCCGGACGGCGTACCGGTGGTGATCATGTCGCCCGGCTCCAGGCCTATCTGCGACCAGTAGGACACGAGCTGCGCCACCGGGAAAATCATGTCGGAGGTGTGGGCCTGCTGCCGCTGCTCACCGTTGACGGTGAGCCGGATGTCCAGCGCCTGGGGGTCGGGAATCTCGTCGGCCGTGACGAGCCACGGACCGACAGGCGCGAAGGAGCGGAAGTTCTTTGACAGCGTGATGCCGATCTGTGCCTCCATCTCCAGACGCTGGATCTGGCGCGCGCCGACGTCGTTGCAGATGGTGTAGCCGGCAACGTAGTCGAGCGCACGTTCGACCGGCACCCGAAAGGCAGGCCTGCCGATCACCAGCGCGAGTTCGAGTTCGTAATCCACGCTCTCCACGCCCTCAGGCAGCACGATGGGCATGCCGTGGGCGCTGATGCCGGAGCTGAACTTGACGAAGGCCGCGGGAAAGCTCGGCACGGCGACAGTCTTGCCGCGCGCCGCCCAGATTTTCTGGCCCTCCCTGACGTGGTTCATATAGTTGCGGCCGATGGCCAGGAACTTGCCGGGACGCGGCATGACCGGGCCGTGCGTCACATCGCCCAGCGAGACCCGGGCTGCGGCGAATGCGGGCGTGTCGGCCAGGGCCAGCAAACCGCGCGCGAGTGCGATGCCGTCAGGCGTGATCCAGTGCATCATGTCCGCCGTGTCGCGCCAGGTGTCGGCAACGGCGAGCGGCAGACCAGAGGCACCGGCGCAGCGCGCCGTCTCGAGCGCGCCGGCGAGGTCGAGCAGCCGGTCGTCGGTGATGAAGGCGGCGGCCCGCCACTGCACGGAGCCGGATGGGGCGTAGGTTCCCAGGCGCATGGCTTGCCGCGCTCAGTAGAAGTTCAAAGGAACGGTGCGGCCCGGCGTGGTCCAGCCGATGGCGAGGAACTCGGAGTCCTCGTCGGCCTCGACGGCCGCGCAGGGCACGCCGTCCGGCACGACGAAATAGGACAGCGGCTTGTACTCGGCACCATCGAAACGCACCTTGCCCGACAGCAGGAACATGGCGCGGTGTCCGTCCGGCGTCACGGCGGGCAGCTGGCTGCCGGCCTTGATGGACAGCATCTTGATGTTGGGGCCACATTCGAAGTAGTAACCCAGCTGGCGCTGCGCCACGCCGTTCAGGCCTTCGATGTCCATCCACGGGAAGGAGTTGGAGCGCATCACGACATAGGTGTCGAGGCGGCTGGGCGGGTACTTGACGGGCTGGCCTGTGAGTTCCTCCAGGATGGCTTCGTACGCATCGCGCTTGCGGCCGCTCTCGGGCGTGTAGATGCCTTCCTCGAACGTGCCCTTCTTCGTCAAGGCACGCTGCGCATCGATGACGGCGTCAGGGTGCGGGTACGGAATGCCGGACGGCCCTTCGAACTGGATGTCGACGAAATGCATCTGTTCGGTGCCGCCGTCCTTGACGGCGACCGGCGTGATCGGGCCGTAGTACGCGCCCTCGGGAATGTAGAGGCAGTCGCCGACGCTGTAGACCTCTTTGCCGTAGCGCATCTTGCCTTTGACGAGGAAGCGCACCTGCTGGAAGGTGTGACGGTGGCGCGGCGACAGGTAGTACGGATCGGCATAGAGGCTGCCGATGCGCAGGCCCAGCTTGCGGGCCGTGTCGTAGAAGCCCTGGTAACGCTGCTTGTAGCCGGGCCTCACGGCGATGTCGACCCAGGGGAGGGTGGACTCTTCGACGCCGACGCCTTTTTCAATCGTGCTGTTCATGGGGTTCCTTGTTTAGGGATGAAAAATGAAGAACTGAAAAGAAGAATGAGAAAAGAGAATGGACAAACGTGCACGCCAGCTCAGACGGGCGTGGGCAGTGGCAGCAGCGAGTTGACCGATGCATTCACCAGCCCGCGGATCTTGCGGAACTCACGCGGAGCATTCCAGCCGAGCACGGCGGTGATGAGACCTCCCCGCGTGAAGGCGGCCGTGAAACCGGCCTCGCCCGGACGGCCACTGAGCACGGTCATGGCGCACGCCGGATCGATGCGGCCCAGGCCCTGGATCTTCACGTCGAAGAGGTCGGTCCAGAAATAGGGAACCGGCTCGAAGGGCACGCGCGCGCCCAGCAGGTTCTGCGCGGCGGCCATGCCCTGCTCTGTCGCGTTCATGCGATGCTCCAGGCGCAGGCGGGTGCCGAGGCCAGGGTGCAGCCAGTTCGCGACGTCGCCAGCGGCGTAGACGCCCTCAGCCGCGCAGCAGAACTCATCGCACATCACGCCGTTGTCGAGCGCCAGGCCGCTGCCCTGCAGCCAACCTGTCGCGGGGATCGATCCGATGGCCACGACGACCACGTCGGCATCGAGATGGACGCCGTCACTGAGCGAGACGCCCGTGACGCCGTCCGCGGAGCCTGTGAAACCCGCCACGCCGGTGCCGCACCGAACCTGCACGCCATGCGCCTCCTGCAACTGCAGGATGGCAGTCGCCACCTCGCGGCCCACCTGCCGCAGCATCGGCAGTTCAAGCGGGTCGACGAGCGTGACGTCCAGGCCCATTTGCCGGGTGGTCGCAGCGATCTCGCAGCCGAGGAAGCCAGCGCCGATCACCACCACGCGGCGCGCATCGAGCAGTTCTTCACGTAGCGCAAGCGCATCGTCGAGCGTGCGCAGCATGTGGATGCCCTTCCACGCGGGCTGACCGGGCAGGGGCCGCGGCGAAAGGCCGGTGGCGATGATGAGGCCGTCCCAGCACAGCGTCTCGCCGGTGTCGAGCGACAGCGTCTTGCCCGCGGTGTCCAGGCCCGTGGCCCGCACGCCGCCGCGCACCTCGATGTTCAGCGCCGCCAGCGATTCGGCGGGGCGCAGGCTGACCTGGCCCGCCGTGATCTTGCCCAGCAGCACGCCCTTGGACAGCGGCGGCCGGTCGTAGGCCGCGTGAAGTTCGCCGCCGACCATGACGATCTCGCCTGCGAAGCCTTCCTCGCGCAAGGTTTCAGCCGCAGAGATGCCGGCCGCCGATGCGCCGACGACCACGATGCGGTTCATGCCCATGCGTGGCACCGGGTGAGGGGGCACGTGTGCGCGTGCATGCTTACCAGTTCCCGCTGATCAGGGCGCCGCCATCGACGACCAGGCACTGGCCCGTCATATAGCTTGCCTGGGACGACATCAAAAACGACACCACGGACGCGATCTCGGCGGGTTCGCCCAGGCGGGTCATCGGAATCTGCTTGAGCACGTTGTCCACATTCGTCTTGCCATCGCGGATGTTGTTGCGGGTCAGGCGCGTGTTGATCCAGCCCGGCACGACCGCGTTGACCCGGATGCCGTGCGGCGCCCACTCGACGGCCATGGTGCGGGTCATGGCCTCGACGCCGGCCTTGGCGGCCGAGTACGGCGCCCGGTTGACGCGCCCACGCTGGCCGGCGACAGACGAGAAGTTGACCACGCACGGGTTGCTTGCGACCCGCAGTGCGGGAAAGGCCGCGCGGCAGCAGCGGAAAGTGCCGCCCAGATGCACGTCGAACATGTTGCCCCACGTTGCGTCCTCGAGCTCTGCAACCGGCTGGTGTTTGTTGTAGCCCGCCGCATTGACAAGGCCATTGAGGCCGCCGTGTTCCCGCACGACCGACGCCACGGCCGCATCCACGGAGGCCGAGTCGGACACGTCTAGGGTGAGGCGCAGGAAATCGCCCAGGCGCGGGTCTTCGGCAAGTTCGGCGTCCGTGGGCGGCTCGCGGTCAGCGATGGCGATGCGCCAGCCAAGGCTGTGCAGCATGCCGGCTGTTTCCAGCCCGATGCCGCGTGCGCCGCCGGTGATGAGGGCGACGGGTGCGTCGCCTTGAGAAGCGCTGGTCTGGTTCATGGATAGCTGGGCCTGTGAGGCGCCCGGACGAAGGGCGCGTGGTTTAATAGGCTAAATATGCTCATATATTAAAATAACACGGAACGGATGCAAACAGGAGGGATGCCTTTCTTCTCGGTGCTTACCCTAGTTACCGGCCTGCGTGCTGCACCGAATGCAGCCTTTCCAGCGAAAACAGCGCGATCGATTGGAAGGTAGCCTTGCAAGTTTTACTGTTGTCCTGTAACTTCACGCGATGACCAGCCTGCGAAAAAACACCCGCGAGACCGCCGCCGAACGCCTGCAGTCGGTGATGCTGCAGTTGAACCGGCGCCTGCGTCTGCTGTCGGGCAGCCACCAGCTCACCTGGTCGCAACTGGCCGTGCTCGCGCGCCTGGAGGCGCTGGGTCCGGCGACGACCGCGGCGCTGGCGCGCATTGAGGCGGTGCGGCCGCAGTCGATGGGGGCAACACTGGCCTCGCTTGAAGAGCTCGGCCTGGTGCTGCGGGCGCCAGACCCCGCCGACGGCCGGCAGGTGATCTTCGAGCTCACCGGGGCCGGCCGCCAGTTGCGCGCCGAAGCCGCTGCCGCCAAGCGGGCGTGGCTGGCGAGCGCCATCGCCGGCCTGGAAGGCGCGGAGCAACGCACGTTGCTGGACGCCATTGCCATCCTGGAAAAACTGGGCACCCAGTGAAGACCGCCTGCATGCACTGCGCGACACGCCCGCAAGGCCACCCATGGGCAGCCTGAGCGAAGACCGTCCCGGCGACACGGGCCTGGCGGGCAGCCAGCGGCGCGTGGCGCTGATGTGCGTGCTCATCTTCACGTTCATGGGAATGTTCGACAGCTCGGTGATCACCGTCGCGCTGCCGACCATCGCACGCGACCTGCAGGTGAGCGAAGCTGCGGCCGTATGGGCCTTGAACGCCTACAACCTCGCCGGTGCGATGACGATCCTCACCTCTTCCGCGCTCGGCGAGCGGCTGGGATTTCGCCGCGTCTTCGTCAGCGGCGTCGTGCTGTTCACGCTCGCGTCGCTGGGCAGCGCACTGGCGGGCTCGCTGCCCTGGCTGGTCGCGATGCGCTTCCTGCAGGGCCTTGGCGGCTACGCGGCGATGTCGGTGTCGCCAGCGCTCTTTCGCACCATTTTCCCCCTGCGACTGCTGGGCGCCGTGCTGGGCATCAATGCCATGGTGGTCGCGCTCACCGCCTCGCTGGGCCCGACGGTGGGCGGCGTGCTCATTGGCGTGGTGCACTGGTCGTGGATCTTCGCGCTGAACGTTCCGGTCGGTGTGGTCGCTACCTGGCTCATGCTGCGCTCCATCCCGGACGACCGCGGGCGCGGCGGCCCCTTCGACAGCGCCGGTGCTTTGCTGGCGGCCTTGACAATGGGCGCCTTTGTGCTCGGCGTGGGCCAGCTCGGCCAGCTGGCCGACGCCGGAAGTGGGTGGGCAGCAGGTTTTTTTGTGGTCGCTGCGCTGTGTGGCGGGCTTTTCGTCCTGCGGCAGCGGTCGACCCCGGCGCCCTTGCTTCAACTGGCCATCTTCCGCCACCGGCGCTTCAGCATCGCCACCTGCACCGCCATCGCCGCCTTCGTCGGCCAGGGCATGGCCTTCATCGCCCTGCCCTTTCTGTTCCAGTCGTCCTATGGCTTCAGCCCGCTGGCCTCGGCGCTGCTCTTCACACCTTGGCCGGTGGCCATCGTGTTTGCCGCGCCGCTGTCTGGCCGGCTCGCTGACCGCTATGGCGCGGCGCTGCTCGCCAGCACAGGCCTGCTGCTGCTGGGATTGGGACTTGCGCTGCTGGCGCTGCTAAGGCCAGCGCCGGCCTCGACCCCCGACATCGCCTGGCGAGTGTTCATCTGCGGACTGGGCTTCGGTCTTTTTCAGACGCCCAATAACCGCGAGTTCATGAGCAGCACACCGGAGGCAATGCTGGGCAATGCATCGGGCATGCTGACGATGTCCCGTACTTTCGGACAGGCCATGGGGGCGACGGTGGTGTCCATCGTGCTGTCGCTCTACGCGGCGGGCGAACGCGCGGGCCAGGCGCTGTTCAATGCAACCGGCGCCATCGCAGCCTTGTGGGTGGCGGCCGCCGCGGTGCTGCTGGCGGCCGTGATCAGCGCGCTGCGCCTCAGGCCCAAACCAATTTCCGGCTGAAGGCACACGGCAAGCACGAGGTTTTTCGCTCAGGATTTCCCACCATGCACGCACCCAAGCTCCTCTACATCGCCCATCGCCGCGCCGGTTTCTCTCCCACCGCTTTTACCGCACGCTGGCGGCAACATGCCGCGCTCGGCATGAGCCAGCCGCGCTGGACCAACGTGGCGCGCTATCTGCATGCAGACCGTCAGGACGGCCTGCCGCCCGCCGACAATCCCGTCGATTGCGATGGCGTGGCCATCGTCGAGTTCCGCAGCGAAGCCCATCGCCAGCACCACATCGCGCAGGAGGCCTCGCGGCTGACGATGAAGGCAGACGAACTGGAGACGTTTGATGGACCGGTGGGCCGCACGTCGCTGCTCACGAACGAGAGGCCGGTGCGAGCCGGGCCTGACGGCCCGTTCAAGCTGTTCGTGTTCTGGCTGGCAGTTGGCGATAGCGCTGGCCACGGAGCACAGGCTGCCGATGCTTTCACGTCGCAGTGGCAGGCGCGTGCCAGGCAATGGAAGCCACCGGCCACCGCGCAAGACAACGTTCGCTTCGTCCAGAACGTTCCGGTGCAGCCGCGTGCAGAGCGCAGCGCGGGTCTTGCCTGCGATGGCATCGACGAATTTACAGCGGCCGATGCGGGCACGCTGAAAGCGCATGCCGAAGCCTGGGTGCGCGATGCGGACCTGCATGCCAGACCGCAAATGGTGCTGACCCGCGTGGTCGTGCTGCACGACCAGCCGGTTGCACCAGCGGCTTCATGAGCTGGGGTCGGGCATGGTGTCCTGCGTCTGGACGATATAGGTGCGCGCCGATTGCACGAAGTTCTCAACATCCTGCTTCATGCGGATGCCGGCCTCGCTGCGGTAATCCTCCTGCATGCGGTCCAGGTCGGCTATGAGGAAGTCGCCGATGCCATCGGCCTGCAGCTCGCAGCCATCCTTCGTCAACGGCAATACCGCAGCCACATGGTTCTGCACATAGGCCTGCACAAAGCGGTGGCATGCGGCCAGTGGCGCGTGCACGGTCTGCCAATAGTGCGTGAAGGCCTCGCGCGACAGGTCGGGCCTGCGCGTCAGCATCGACAGGCGCCTGACAGGGTCAGCCACCGGCGCACGCTCAAAGCCGGTCCACGACGTCGCGGCCAGCGCGCAAGCCGCGCCGGGAAGGTCGAGCCGCGACGCACGCCAGGCATCCAGCACCACGTCGCGCGCGCGCGCATCCGCAAACCACAACTCCTCCACCGCGTCCAGGCCGTGCGCACCTGGCGCCATGTGGTCACGAAAGACCTCGGACACGACATCGTGGCGCACATGCCGCACCAGTCCCGGCAAGCCAACAGCGCGCACGGCGAGTTGCCCGAGCCCGTATTGCCACGCCGCGTCGAATGCGGCCCGTTGCATGGCTTCGCCGCATCGCAGAAGGATGATGATTTTTTCCATGCGCGGCCCGATGTCGACCGGAACTAGATCAGCGCCTGCATGACGTCTTCAGTCAGCGCATTCAGCGACGCCGTGTCGCCGCCGCGCACCTTGTGTGCCCACTCGGCATCGGCCAGCATGCCGCGCCCCACGGCGACGAGGTCAAAGTCTTCTCGTGCCATCGCGGCCAGCATGGGGCCGAGGTCGGCGACTTCGGAGCCGACGTTGTCACGCGTGCGCAGCTTGCGGGTCTCATGCTGCTGCGCCAGTCCGATGCTGCCAACCGCGATGACCGGCTTGCCCGTCAGGCGGCGGGCGCATGCCGCGAGGCTTTCAGTGGAGCCTTCGAAAGCCGGCTCCCAGAACCGCCGCGTGCTGGCGTGGAACACGTCGACGCCGGCCGCGGCCAGTGGCCGGAGGATGCGGCCGAGTTCATCGGCGTCAGCTGCTATCTGCGCCTTGTAGTCGCTCATCTTCCACTGCGAGAAGCGGAAGATCACCGGAAAATCTGCCGATACCTGCCGGCGTATGGCCCGCACCATCTCGACGGAAAACCGCGTTCGGTTCTCGAGCGAGCCGCCGTAGCCGTCGGTGCGGTGGTTGCTGTGTTCCCAAAGAAACTGGTCCGGCAGGTAGCCGTGCGCGCCATGGATCTCGATGCCGTCGAAACCGGTTTCCTCGGCAGCGCGCGCGGCGCGTGCATAGGAGGCCACCACGTCGTGAATGTCCTGCTGCGTCATGGCGGAGACGACGGTTTCGCCGCCTTCCACGATGGCGTCCGGTCCCATCCCGCGCACGTCGGGAAAAGGCTCCATGCCAGCACGGCGCACGGAGCCGACGTGCCAGAGTTGCGGCACGATCAGCGCGCCCTCGCCATGCACCGCATCCACCACACGCTTCCACCCGGCCAGCGCTTTACCGTAGAAGGCCGGCACGTTCCGGTAGCCGTTGGCGCCCGGGTGGTCTATCGGCGTGCCCTCGGTGATGACCAGGCCGGCACCGCCGCGCGCACGGCGCGCGTAGTAACGCACCACATCCTCGCCCGGCACACCGCCCGGCGAGTGGTTTCGGGTCATGGGTGCCATGGCAATGCGGTTGCGCAGGGTTGCGCGACCGAATGTAAAAGGTCGATAGAGCAGTTCCACATCTGCGCTGACTTCCGGAACCCGGGTGACTGACATGTGCTTTCCTTGAGGAATCGATGGGGTGAAAGGAATGAAAAGTAATGAAAAGGAATGAAGGGCTGCTGCCCAGCGTTAATGCGCCAGCATCAGGCGCCCGCGACCGTAGCCGGGGTTGCCGCCTTGCCGACCTGCACGCCAGCCTGCACTTCCATCGGCAGGATCACCGCCGCA
This sequence comes from Variovorax sp., assembly GCA_004210915.1. GTDB lineage: Bacteria > Pseudomonadota > Gammaproteobacteria > Burkholderiales > Burkholderiaceae_C > Variovorax. The sequence continues at coordinate 18,522 of SEGS01000003.1, forward strand.
ATGTCGGACTCGGCATGTCCACCCTCGCGCGCCGCCACATAGCATTCCATTGCCACATGGGGCAGGCGCAGCGGCAGGCCGAGCCGCGTGCCGGTGTCGATGGCGCATTGCAGGTCCTTCATGACCGAATTGACATTGCTGGCGGCAACGAAGTTACGCGTGAGGAAGTGGTTGGGCACCACACGTTCCAGCGTGCGGCTATAGGCCGAACTGCTGCTCAGAACCTCGTACAGGCGTTCACCGTCGATGCCAGCCTTCACGCCCATTACCATGGCCTCGGCCAGCAGCGCGTGCGTGGTGATGGTGATCATGTTGTTGCACAGCTTTGCCATCACCCCGGAACCGACCGGGCCCATGTGGAAAGTTTTCTTGCCAAGCAGGTCGAAGAGCGGCTGCGCGCGCGCGACGTCCGCAGCATCACCACCCACGATGATGCTGAGCGTCCTCGCGGTCGCGCCATTGGGTCCGCCGCTGATGGGCGCATCCAGGAAAGCCATCCCCTGCCCTGCCAGTGTGCGGCCAATGCGGGTGGTCGTCTCAGGGTCGATGGTGGCGAGGTCGATGCACAGCACCTCCGGGTTGCCCGCAGCGATCACGCCGTCGGCGCCCAGGAAGGTGTCGAGCGAATGCTGCGGCGTCACACGGCATGAAAAAAACACCTCGACCTCCGCCGCGATCTCGCGCGGGGAGGCGCAGGCGGTGGCGCCTTTCGCAGCGAGTTCCGCGAGCTGGGCAGTTGATGAACTGGCGATAAAGAGCTGATGCCCGCCCGCCACGAGGTGGCGAGCCATGGGCATGCCCATGAGGCCGAGGCCCACAAATCCGATGCGCATTTTTATGTCTCCTGCGGGGCTTTGAACCCACCTGGTATATGGCCGAAAAGGCACGGCGCGGGCCAGAAATGCCGAGGTGCGCCAGGCCCGACGCCGGGTATTCCCGGATTTTCAGGCGGTGAGGGCCGCTCGTGGACTAGGGGATACCATTATTAATATGATATATATGTTCACATTTATGATGGTGGTGGCTATCATGCAGTTGCAAACCAGCACGAAGCGCTACGCGTGGCTTGCGATACGTCACACGATACGTCACACATTTCTACCCAAGTAGGAGACAAACCACATGAACGAAACAACCAGCATCAGTCGCCGTCACGCCCTCGCCATGGGCATCGGCGCCGGCTCGGCATTGCTGCTGCCACAGATGGCCCGGGCACAGAAGAAAATGGACATCATGGCCGACTATTACGGCGCGCTGATCAATACGGCGGTCGTCGCGGTGGGCCTCGAGAAGGGCTACTACTCAAACGCACAGGTGAACGTCGGCAACGTCGTGACCGGCGGCGGCGGCGGCACCGCGGTGCGCAACATGGTGGGCGGCAACGTCGACTACGGCGTCATCGGCACCTCGGCCGCCCTGACCGGCATGCGTGAAGGCCTGGACCTCCGCATCGTGCATGGCGCGATCCGCACCATGGAAGACCTGTTCTGGGTCTCCATGCCCAACAGCGGCATCAAGTCCATCCAGGATTTGAAGGGCAAGAAGATCGGCTTCACCAAACCAAAGTCCATCAGCGAGACGATGCTGAAGTGGAAGCTGCGTGAAGCCGGCATGGAAGGCCAGGCGCAACTCGTCTCGCTGGGTGCCGTCGGTGTCGGCCTGTCTGCGCTGGAGTCGGGCGGTGTCGATGCGGCGCTGATCCTCGAGCCGCTGTGGAGCGCACGCAAGTCGCGCTACCAGGTCGCCTTCACCTTGTCAGAGCTGCCGCCCATGTCGCAAATGGTCGGCGTGGCCAGTGGCCGGATGATCAGGGAACAGCCCGAAGTGCTGCGTGCCCTGGTCAAGGCCTGGGAGCAGTCGGTGGACTTCACCTATGCCCATGGCGACGAAGCCGGCACCCTCATGTCGAAGCGTTTTCCGACCGTGCTGCCGGCCGACGTCGCCCAGTCCGCTGTGAAGAACATGCAGAAAGTGAAGTACTGGAGCCGCGGCGAGATCGACACGACGGGCCTGAACTTCTGGGTCAAGGCGATGGCCGAACAAGGGGAATGGAAGGGCACGCCCGACTGGTCCAAGATGCTCGACCAGTCCTTCCTGCCGCAGGAATTGCGCCGCACCATCTGACCGCATCGCCGGTGCACCGGGACCGGCCCGACTGGGCCGCGTCCTCCGTGGGAAGGGCGGTCACGCCGCCCTTCGCCTGACTTCAAGACTTCAACAAGCCCCACGACATGCTCAGTCAGAACAACTCATCCGCCGCCGTGCCGGCCACCCCCGTCTACGGCTCCACCGCAGCCCCTGAGGCCAGCTCTGCCGGCGTACAGCCCGCCAGCGTGACCTTCTCCGACGTCAATCGCCACTACGGCGCCCTTCACGCGCTGGGCCCCATCGACCTGCAGTTGCGTGCCAATGAATTCTTCGCGGTGGTCGGACCCTCCGGTTGCGGCAAGTCAACGATGCTGGACGTGCTGGCGGGACTGAACAAGCCAACCAGCGGCCAGATCACGTTCGAGGGCCAGGCAATCGACGGCAACGTGCCCGACGGCGTCGGCGTGGTGTTTCAGGAAGACGCGACCTTCCCCTGGCTGACGGTCGAAAGCAATATCGGCTTTGGCCTGCGCCGCCGCGGCGTGGCGAAGGACGAGATCGCCAGGCGCGTCGATCGCGCCCTCAAGTTCATGGGCCTGGGAGCCTTTGCGAAGGCCTACCCCAGCCAGCTATCGGGCGGCATGCGCCAGCGTGTCTGCATCGCGCGTACGCTGGTGATGGAGCCGCGCCTGATACTGCTCGATGAGCCCTTCGGCGCGCTCGACCAGCAGACGCGCCTTCTGATGGGCGACGAGTTGCTGCGACTGTGGCGCGAGACGGGCGCTACCGTCGTGCTCATCACGCATTCGATCGACGAAGCCGCGATGCTGGCAGACCGCGTGGGCGTGATGTCATCACGGCCGGGCCGCTTCATCGAGGTGATCGAGACCGGCTGGCCGCGCGACCGCGACAGCCGTATCGCCGGCCAGGCCGACTTCGGGCTCGTCACCACCCGCATCTGGCACCTGCTGCGCGAAGAATCCATCAAGGCGATGGCCGCGCACACGGAAAAGGCGCTGCGGACATGAAGCGTCACACCGTCATCCGGCTGGGCATCATCCTGGCCATCGTGTTCAGCCTGGAGCTGGTCAGCCGCATGGGCTGGGTCCGCACGGGTCTGCTGACGCCGCCGACTGCCATGGTGGCCGAGCTCTGGCGCCTGATGCAAACCGCGCCTTTCTGGAACAGCGTCGGCACCAGTTCGCGCGCCATCGCCATGGCCTTCGTCTCGGCCATCGTGCTGGGCAGCATCGCCGGACTGGTGCTGCATGCGTTTCCGCGGGTGCGCGGCGCCATCGAGCCGCTGGTTTCGTCCTACTACGCGCTGCCGTTCTTCGCGCTTTATCCGCTGCTGATCGTGCTCATGGGCATGAACCAGAAACCGATCGTCCTGATCGGCTTTCTCTACGCCTTCATGGCCATCATCATCGGCGTTCTCAACGGCCTGGACCGCATACCTGCGGTGCTGCGCAGGACGGGCGAAAGCTTTCGCATGGGCCGCCTGCAACAGGCCTGGTACATCTCGATGCCGGCTGCCGCGCCCTATATCTTCACCGGCGCCAAGCTGGCCTTCGGCTACTCCATCACCGGCGTCATCGGCTCGGAGTTCATCCTTGCCGACTCCGGATTCGGCTACGACATCGCCTTCGCTTACAACAACTTCGAAGACAAGAAGATGTACGCGTTGCTGCTGTTCCTGCTGCTGGTGGTGTCACTGCTGACCGCACTGATCTACCGAGCCGAGCGTGCCGTCCAGCACCGCTCCGGTTCCGCCCATGCAGGCAGTGAGCGCAAGCCGGCATCGGCGCTGTCGAAAGCGGCGGCCGCCGCCATCGTTGCGGCGATCCTGTTGGGGCTTTGGCAGTTCACGCACGACCGCGTCGGCGACGAGGTGCTGGCCGCGCCGCTGCAGACGCTTAAGCACGTGGGCACGCTGATAGGCACCGACAACTTCCACGGCCATGTCGCGGAAACCTTCAAGGCACTTGGCCTGTCGCTGCTTATCTCTTGCGTGGCAGGCGCCGTGCTGGGCGCGCTGGTCGGCATGAGCGCGACGGCCACGCGCGTCGCATCGCCGATGCTGGTCACGCTCTATGCGCTGCCCAAGGTGGCGCTTTACCCGCTGGTGTTGCTGTTCTTCGGCATCGGGCTGACCGCGAAGGTGGTTTTCGGCGCGATGTACGGGCTCATCCCGATGATGCTGATCGTCATCAACGCTATCCAGAGCATGAACCATACGCTGCCGAAGACGGCGCGGGTGATGCGGCTATCGAGGGCGCAAACCATCTCGACAGTGATTATTCCCGCGATGGTGCCCGAGGTGGTCACCGGCGTGCGCATCAGCTTTTCCATCACTTTCCTGGGCGTGATGATCGGCGAGATGTTCGCATCCAGCCGCGGCTTGGGCCACCTGATGATGAACAGCATCAACGTCAACGACACCGCCACCATCATGGGCGTGTTCGTGCTGATCGCGCTCTTTGCCGTCATCACCAATGCCGCCCTGATGGCTGCGGAGCGCGCCATCAACAGGACCTGACAACGTTCCGCCCGCAGCCGCGCAGCCGCCCACACCGACCATGTTCCAGAGGAGTTTTAACGTGTCCATCCCCATTACCTGCCCCATGCACCACATGCAGCAGCCAGCACCGGCAGCCGAAGCGCCACTCCAGGACAGGGCCGCGCTGCCGCTGTTCCCGTTCTCGCGCACACGCCAGTTCGAGTTACCTGCCGAATACAACGCCGCTCGCGGCCAGTGCCCGGTCGTTCCCGTGCGTCTCTGGAACGACCAGAGGGCCTGGTTGCTGACGCGCCACGCCGACTTCCAGTCGGTGCTGCTGGACCCGCGCTTCAGTGGCGAATTCGCGCACGAGGACTTCCCCACCGTGACCGAGGCGCGCCGCGGCATCGACAAGGCCGAGAAGGCCTTCGTCGGCATGGACAACCCGCGGCACGATCACTACCGGCGCATGCTGATGAAGGAATTCACGACCCGGCGCATGCAGGCGCTGCGGCCGAAGATCGAGGCCATCACCGAACAGTTGCTCGACGACATCGAAAAGAAAGGCCCGCCAGTCGACCTCGTATCTGCCCTCGCCGTGGAAATGCCGGCGTTGGTGATGTGCGCGCTGTTCGGCTCGCCTTACGAAGACCACACCTACATCGCGAAGTGCGCTGCCGGCCGGCACGGCCTGTCGCAGTCGCCAGAACAGGCGGCGCAGTCAGCGGCCGACCTGGTGGACTATTGCCGCCAGCTGATCGCCAAAAAGGAAGCCCACCCGGAGGACGACATGATCAGCCGCGTGATCCAGGAATGGATCATCCCCGGAGAACTCAGTCGCGAGGACTTCGCCAACATGTGCTCGATGGTGCTGCGCGCGGGCCACGACACGACGACCAACATGATCGGGCTGGGCACGCTGCTGCTGCTTGAACATCCCGACCAGCTGGCGCGCCTGAAGGCCGAGCCCGAACTGATCAGCGGCGCGGTGGACGAGCTGCTGCGCTACCTGTCGCCGGTGCAGTTTGCGCCGCGGCGCGTGGCTCTGGAAGACGTGGAGGTCAATGGTGCACACATCAAAAAGGGAGACGGCATTTTTGCGGTCAATGCACTGGCCAACCGCGACGAAGCAGAGTTCCCCGACCCCGACGAATTCGACATTGGCCGCGATGCCAGCCACCACCTGGCCTTCGGCTACGGCATCCACCGCTGCCTCGGCCAGGGCGTGGCGCGCATTGAGCTGGAAGTGGTGTTCCCGGCCCTGTTCAAGCGCTTCCCCAACCTGCGCCTGGCCGAGCCGCTCGACACCATCCCCTTTAAATACGACTCGCAGATCTATGGGCTGTACAAGCTGCCCCTGGTCTGGTGACAACGCGAAAGAAAAAAATGCCGAAACTGACCATCCACATTGACCAGGTGAAATGCGTGGGCGCCGGATCCTGCGTCCTCGCAGCACCTGAAGTCTTCGACCAGCGCGAGGAAGACGGCATCGTCATCCTGTTGATGGAGAATCCGCCTGAACACCTGACAGCCTCTGTGAAAAAGGCCGCCAGGCTGTGTCCGGCGCTGGCGATCATCCTCGAAGAAAAGTAAATCCGACCCCGCCGCCACCCGCGCCGCCACGGGTCCGGCGCCACCATAACGAGAGCATTCCATGCAGCAGGATCAGGCCCGCTCCATCAAGCGCACGCTGGAGGTACTGGAGTACTTCGATGCGGAAAAAACCTCCGCCTCCGTCGGAGAGATCGCCCGTGAACTGGGTTACCCGCAGTCAAGCACGTCCATCCTCCTGAAGAGCCTGCTCAACCTCGGTTACCTCGCCTACGACAACCGCACTTACCGGCCCACCGCACGTGTGGCGCTGCTGGGCCGGGGCATTCGCTCGCACATTCTGGGCGATGGCAACCTGATGGCCACGCTGGAAGAAGTCAGCCAGAAGACGGGCGAGATGATCTTCCTGGCATCACCGGCGGGCCTGTCGGTGCACTACATCTATGTCATTCCGGCCACTAACCCGCTGCGCATGCACCTGCGGGCCGGCGCCGTGCGGCCGCTCACCGGATCGTCCACCGGACATCTGTTCCTCTCTGACAGGACCGATGCCGAGATCAGCGATGCCATCGAACGCACCCACCCCGACGACGCGGGCGCGCGGGCTGCAAAGCAGGAAGAAGTGATGAAGGCGGTGCGCCGCATCCGCAAGCTCGGCTACCTGCTGTCGACCCAAACCGTGACGAATGGCGGCGGCGTGCTGGCGATGCTGCTGCCGCAGAAATTCGACGGCCAGCCCATGGCCGTCTGCATCGGCGGCGTCGGCTCAGTGGTCATGGACAACGCCGAGCGCTATTCACGCGTGATGCGGGACGCCATCACGCGCCACCTCGCACCGCCGCTTTCGCGAGTCGCATGAGCCTGCAGCCGGCGTCGCGCCCGCGCTGGTCAGAGCTGCAAGCGCCCAACTGATCAGCCCCCATGTGGGCGCGGCATGGCCTGTGACAAGACGGACAAGATTCTGCTTGATGTTCCCGCGACTTACACGATCGGGTCCAACGGTAAAAATTCTCATTGAATTTCCCTTTGACGCCGAACCAGCCCTGCAACAGGGCTGCGATAGAGCGATGCAGGACTTAATCATCACAATCCGGTATGGGTCTCGAGAAAAAGCCAATTGGCGATAGTCTCAATAGCGCGAAACACAAGTGCCATGAACCAGTGGGCCTACCCTTTTTTGGGGACCCGCCTCCATCGGAACCCGCCTGGCCAACAGGGTCGCGATAGACAGCATTTGAATTACCTGACCATAATCAGATTCGTCTGCAGCCACGCTGCCTCCACTCCATGCAAAGGCCCCCATGAATGCCATCAAGAAGGCCAGACGCCTGATTGCGTCCGAACCACATACCGAGACCGCGATCTCGCTTGCCCGTCTGGTGCGCGCACTCGAATCGGACGAATCCTTCCAGCTGGCCGAGCTCTACAAACTCGACTACGAACATTTCAACCTGGCACTGGAAGTGCTGAAGGAATGGCGCCTGGACCGCTACTACATGAGCAAGGCAAAACTGCTGGACCTCGCCGTCCAGTTGCACGAGATTCCCTGAGCACGCCGGCTGCGCCCCGGGTGCGCGGGCGCACCTGGAAGAGATCATTGCGCGGCGCCGGGCCCGCGCGCCCGCGGACAGCCGCAACGCCGCCGCCATGCACCTCGAATGGAAGCGATGCCCGCACCAAGCAGGCATGCGCACAAGACGGCACACCGTAGAACTACGACAGCCTTAAGCTGGCCGACACGCCAAGCGGTCCGACACCGCCGCCGCTCACCGGCACGAAAAAATCCCTGAGAATCCGCGTGGCCAGCCTGCCGCCATGCCAGACGCACTGCGCGTCGTGGCGGCGGTTGCACCATCAACCAGCGTGAGGCGCGGCCACGCACCTGCAAACAGCCGGTGCGCCCGGGGAGCCGCACCGGGCTTGCACCGATGCTCAGCGCTTCAGGTTACGTCGCTCTGTAGCGGTCAGCAGCTCCATCTGCGCCGGCGCGAGGTTCATCTGTCCCAGCACCTCGACAACAGCCTGTGGGTTGGCGCCTGACTGCAATGCCCCCTTGCGATCTGCCGGCTGTGCGGCCTCCATGGGTTCGTTTCCGAAGCCCAGCACGCGCACCGTGAACACCGATGGCAGGTTCTGGCGTGCCGCAGCACGCTCGCGCTGCAACACGTCCTGCGCGGCAACGGCCGCTTGCGAGGCCGCGGCACTGGCGTTGGTCAGCGCGCCGATGTTGACGGCGGCGATCACGGGCAGCCCGGTGGCCTCGCCCTCGACTTCGATGTTGTCGGCGTTCAGCACTTGCAAGGCGGCGATGTTCAGGTTGCCCGCCACGCGCAAGCCTGCATCGCCGGCATTGACGGTGCCGCCCGGCGCGATGAGGTCGACGTCGCCGTCACCGACCGTGCCGATACCGCTGCCGCTCATGTCGGAGCGCTCGCGGATCGTCGTGTTGCCGTCGACGTCTGTCGTGATGTCGGGCCCGGACGGCACGCGCACGGTTTTCGAGCCGCGCCCCGCGTCGATGTCGCCCTGCGTGGACCAGATGATCTGGTCGCTGCCCTGCTGCGTGGCCGCCGGGACGAAGGACAGGATACGGGACCGGTTGACCGTGACGTCCTCTTTGGCAAACACGTTGATGTGGCCCGAAGCCAGGGTCACCAGGCCGTAGCCTTCAGGCACCGTGGCGCCGAGGGCCGCGACCTGCAAGCCGCCGCCCGGTGTCAACACGTTGATGTCGCCGCCCGACATGGTGCGCAGCATCAGTTTGTTGGCCGCCACGTCGCCCTTCCAGTCGTCGCCCGGGAACAGCGTGGCGATGGCCGCATATCCGCGGTTGTAGCCGCCGTTGAGCGGCAGGCCGCCGATGCCGGGCTCGTTCTGATCACGCCCGGCTTCGCGCAGCTCGAGCAGGTAGACCTGACGCAGGAACTGCTGGCGCGCCAGCGGCTGCAAGGTCTGGAACCGTACCCATGCGGCTTGCGGGTCGAGCGTCTCGCCGGTCATGTCTTTCATGTAAGACACGAGGCCGCGGCGCACGGTTTTCTCCTGGCCGTTCTTGCGGCTTTCGGCAAGGTCGGTCAGGTAGATCGGCACCAGGCTGCCGTCGGCCGCGCGGGTCTTGAGGTAGTCGGGCATGGCCGCCACTTTTTCGGGGTCGAGGTAGGCACTGGCGAAGGCGTCATAGCTGGCGGCGTGGTTCATGCCGGCCATCACCGTGATCGACGCGCCCTGGTCGGGCAATCCGCGGACTTTGGTATTGGGCTGTGCGCGGTTGGCACCATCGAACAGCTGGTTGCCCAGGGTCTTCACCTGCATGTCGTCGGCATACACGTCACGTCCGGCAGCCAGCAACAAGGTGCCGGCGCCCTGCAAGGTGATGCCGCTGCCGCCGCGCGGGCGCAGGGCGACCATCGCCAGGATGTCGTTGCCCGCCTCGAGCAGGGTCACGTCGTCTGCATGGTTGTTGCGCCCGCTCATGCGCACGCCGCGGATGTCGGTACCGGCGCGGGTCCACGTCTGCTCGCTGGCCATCACGTCCAGTCCGAGTACCGAACCCTGCGACGCGTAAATGCGGCTTGGTTCGTGGTCGCCGTCCAGCGGCAATACCATCGGGTTCTTCAGGTCGTTGCCGTAAGCGCCGTTCGGGAAGGCGCCGATGTCGACATTAGGTCCCTGCACGTTGCGCAGCAACGCATCGAGGTTGACCTGGCGGAACCGGCCCAGCGGTGCGAGGGCCGACGGCATCATCTCTGGCGTGGCATACGACATGATGATTTCCGCGTAGGGCTCATTGTTGTACGTGCTGCTGTAGCGCGAATTACCGGCCAGCGCGCGGACCAGGCTGTAGTTCTGGTTGTTGAAGTTGACGTTCTGCCGGGCCAGCAGTCGCACGTCGTTGGTGGTGCCGGGCATGATGTACATCGGGCCCTGGATTTCCAGCGAGCCGTTCATCGCCGTCGCGTGCGTCAGCGCCGGGAACCGGTTGGCGCCCTTGCCGACGAGGCCATCGAACGTGGTCGTCGCGTTCTGCAGTGCGAGGCTTTTGAACACAAATTCGGCCTGGTTGACCAGCGTCACGTCGCCGCCCGTCGACGACAGGTTGAGCGCGCTGCGACCGGTGTAGCCGCTCATGTAGGCGGTGTAGTCGATCAGGTTCTGGGTTTCGTCGTAGCCGTCGCCATAACGCACCAGCAGCGGGTCGATCACCGCTTGCAGCAGCAGGTTGCCGGCCGTGCGCAGGCTGATGGTGGCGTCGCCGAGCGACAGCACCGGCGCCAGCGCGAAGTCGCCGACCGCCTCTTGCGAACTGCCGGTCGTGCGGCGCACCTGGATGGCGTGGCCGGTCGCGGTTTCGTTGGCACGAATATCGGCCGCGCCGCGCGCGACGTAATACTGGCCGCCGCGGATGGCGCCGCCGGCATCCACCGTCATGAGGCCGCCGTTGCGCATTTCCTGCGCCATCGCCGCGCCCGAGCTGAGGCCGCCGCGCAGGCGCAGGTTGGTCGTGAGCATGACCCCGAGGTCGCGCAGATCACTCCCCGCACTGACCTTGACGTTACCGCCGCCCAACGCGCCCACGCCCTGGCGGAACTCGCCGTAGTTGACCCACCAGCTCGACTGGTCCGGGCTTTCGATGATCGGGCCGTAGGTGCCGTCGGGTTTCCAGCCGGATTTGGTGGAGTATTCGCCGAAGTAGCCGTCCTGGTTGACCATGCCCTGGCGGTTGAGCCATTCGGTGTAGCGCTGGCCTGAAGACTGCGCGCTGATACTGCCCTGGGCCGCGAGGTCGAGGTTGCCGCCGCCGATGCCGTACGTCGCGTCTGCACGCGCAGTCGTGAAGTCGGCCCAGGTGGTCAGGTCCTTGCGGCCGGCCGTGTAGATGACCGAGTCCTGGTGCGCCAGCGTGATGTCCCGGCCCGCGCGCACCGTGAGGTCGCCGGTGCCGGTCCGCACGAGCTTGCCGGCACCGTTGTCGATGCTTGCGTCCGCGCTGGTGTTGGCCGTGCCGATGACAACCGATCCACTGCCCGCGGCCAGGCCTGCCAGCGGCCGCAGCGCCAGGCTGTCGGCCGAGGACAGGTCCGCGCCGGCCACCAGGCGCAAGTCCCACGATGCCGCAGCCTGCAAAACGCCGTCCCGACCGGCCTTGTCGAAGCCGTCGCTCAAATGTCCGTTGACCAGCAGGTTACCGCCGGCACGCAGGGTCAGGCTGCCTTCGCGGCTGCCGGTGAAGTCGTTGAACAGGTTCCAGTCGCCGTTCATGGCGAGGTCGCCAGCGCTGGTGATCTCGACGCCCGCGGCCACGGCGACGTCGCCGCGCCCGAGGCGCGCGCCGATCGCCGGCGCCATGCCGGCGAAGCGTACGGCATCGGCCACCGCATCGGCTTTCACCGAGTCCACGGTGCTGCCGTCGTAGTTCGCCACGTCGTAACTGCGTACGCCTTCCAGCACCGTCGAACGCGCGCCGGTGACCGTGGTGCGCAGGGCGGCGACCTTCACGTCCTGGTGGTCGGACGTCTGCTGCGCGCGAAGGCGCACTTTGCCGCCGTCCGCGCCCGAGACGTCGATCACGCCGCCTTGCAGGTCTAGCGCGCCGCCAGCCGCTTCCAGCGTGACCCGGCCGCTGCCCAACTCGCCCGTCGCGCCGGCCAGCAGTCGCGCACCGTCCTGCATCGCCACGCCATTGCCGGCGGTGACGCGGATGGCGCCGCCGTAGCCCGAACGTGCATCGACAGTACCGGTGATGTTGATGCTGCCCCGGTCGGCCGTCAGCACGAAGTCTTCAACCGTGGTCACGCCGCCCAGCGTGACATCGCCCTGGCGGATGCGGAACTGCCGCGCACGGTTGAATCCCGCATCGTTCAGGCGCTGGCTGAAGCCCGCGAAATCCGGCAGCGCGGCGATGTCGAGTGCAAAAGCGCCGGCCTTGCCGCCGGCGCCGGCTTGCGCGGTGATGGCGCCGTCCAGCACCACGGTGCCGCCGCCTGATGCCGCAAGGCTCAGGGTACCGGCGCTGCCGCCGTCGGCGTGTGCGGCCAGGTTCAGCGCGCTGCCGCTGGCCAGGCGCACGTCACCGCCGATGGCCGACAGGCTGATGCGGCCCGCGTCGGCAAAGTCGGCGACGTCGAAGAATGTCTTCGCAAAGCCACCGACGTCAAGCCGTGCGCCCCCAGCCACGACCAGGTTGCCGCCGGTCGCGTTGATGTCGATGCCGCCGCCCAGTGCCAGCGCATGGCTGGCGAAAAGCACGTCGCGCCCGGCCAGTGTCAGGCGTGCGCCCAGGCTGTCCTGCGGGTCGACCGCCGCAACGGCCGGCGCCGCCGGCGCAAGCACCCGGAGGTCGCCGGTGGTCGTGATGGATTGCACCGCGCCGCCGCGGCCGGTCAATACCGGCGTGCGCAGGGTCAGCGCGCTGGCGGTCGAGATGCCGCCCCTGCCTTCGCCAGTGATCTGTTCGCGCGCACCGAGGTCCACGCTGCCGAATCCGGCGAAAACCTTCTCGCCGGCGCCCAGCACCAGCGTGCGGGTATCGAGGACGAAAGCACCGCCGCCGCTGGCCGCCTCAAAGGCCGCAGCGCCGCCGCTGTTGGCCAGCGTCACCTCGTCGCCCCTGATCGTCACGTCGCCCGCGGCGCGGCTTGCAAACGTGGCGCCATCGAATGTCAGCGATGCCAGCCCGCTCGTGCCGAGGTCGAGCGAGCGGTAGAAGTCGAAGCTGGAATAGCTGCGCAAGGTCAGCGCTTTCGAGTTGGACAACTGCGCCAGCGTGGCCGCGTCGAGCAGCATGCCCCCGGTGCCGCCACCGAAGCTGATGCGCCCTGCAGAAACCGACAGGCGGTCGGCCGAGACACGCGCCGAGGCGGCCAGTTCGGTCGAGCGCGTGGCGTCGACCAGCAGCGATGCGCCGCCGTTGATGGCCGCGCCGGCGCCGATGCGCACCAGCCCGCCGGTGGACGTGTCCACGCCTTCGCGCAACACGGTGGTCGCGTCGCCGTTCGACAGGCGGATCAGCGCGCCGTAGTCGCGGGCCGGACTGGTCAGCACGTCGTCCTTCGTGTCTTTCGCGTCGATGACGCCGTCGTTGTTGTCGTCGAGGTTGCCGTCGGGGTCGGTGTAGACCGCAGCCACGCGCGGCTTGATGACCAGCTGGCCGCCACCCGCCGGCACAGCGCCCACGCTGGCGAGCACGCTGCCGCCGTCGATGCCGACCTGTCCGCTGGCGGCCAGGATGATCTCGGGACCGGTCAGTGCCGAGCCTGCGCCGTTGCGCACGACGATGTCGCTGGCCGTGACTTCGAGCCCCAGGCCGAGTGCATTGCCGCTGCGCTTGCCGCCGACCAGCAGGCTGCCGGCGCCGAAGTTCGACAGGCTCGCCGCGTCGATGACCAGGAAGCCCTGGGCGCGCAGGTCGCCTGCATCGAGGCCGCTGCCGACGATGGCGATCTTCTGGCCGGCGATGTCGACCAGGCCGCCGCGCCCGCCGGCATCGGGAGCCGATTTCAGGACACCGTCGAGTCCCAGCGATTCAGTGGCGTCGAACACCACCGCGCCGCCGTCCCGCGCGAGCCGCGGCGTGACGATGTCGCGGCCGGTCAGGCGGTACTGCGTGAGCTTGAAGGCATCCGACGAGAAGAAAGCATTGGACGAGGCTTCGTTGTATTCGGTGTACTTGCGCAGCGTGTCGCCCGACATCACGCGCCAGCCGGTGCCGGCCCCTGCTTCGAGGTTGCCAAGGTTGCCGGGGTTGCCCAGCGCATCGCCGGCCTTGCCCTGGACAACGTAGCTGCCGTCGGACACGGCTGCCGCCTTGCCGGCCACGCCGGGCCAGGCCTTGCCGTTGCCTTGCACGGCGAAGGCGCCCGGCAGCAAGGCATAACGCGCCGGCAACAGCGTGTACCAGCCGGCGGCGAGGCCTGGGCTTGCAGCGAGCCAGACGCGTTGCCCCGCGGCCTGGCCGAGGACGGGCGCAGCGCTGTTGTAGCCCGGTATGACGGCATACATGCCCGGCACATTCAGCACGTTGTGCGAGCCGCCAGGGCCGGGCACGAATTCAGCCGCGAACAGGTCGCCGCCGCCGGTGATGTCCAGCACCGCTCCGGCCGCCAGGTCGACAGCAGGCGCCTTCAGCGTGATGCGCTTTTCAGGCGGCGCGACCAGTGCACCTTCGGACGGGGTCACGGTGTTCTGCGCCTTGCGCGGGTCCTGCCAGTGTTCGTTGTTGATCAGGCTGCCGTACGGCACGTTCAGGCCTGCGCCGGAGACCGAGGTCAGGCTGCCGGCGCCCAGCGTCAGGCGGTCGGTGGCGATGAGTTCGATCTGGCCGAACGGTGCGCGCAGCACGCCGTTCTGGTCGATGACGGGCGCCTCGAGGCGCAAGGTGCCGCCCGCCGACAAGGGCGCCGAGCCGGCCTCTGCAAGGCGCTCGACGGTGATCGAATCGCCCGCGCGCATGATGCCCGTGACGCCGGTGGACGGGTAGGCCTGGCCGGCTCGAACGACCAGGTCGCCGTCCACGCTCAGGATGATGTCGGGGCTGGCCGTTCCTGCAAACTGCTGCTGGATATCGCCGATGAAGCGGACCTCGTTGCCCTCGATCACCGTGCGCCCGAAGCCCGTGATGCGCATGCCCGCTCCGGCGGCGGCGCTGCTGCCCTGGATGTCGACCAGCTGGGCCTTGAGGGTGAGTTGCCCTGCGGCCTGCGTCGTGTTGGCGGCCGGCACCGATCCGCCTGCGCCACTGAACATCAGGTGCGGCGCCGACAGGCTTGAGCTGGCGCCGTTCATGCCTGCGAGCGTGCCGCCGATGGTGATCGAACGGCCTGCCTGCAGGTTGACGTTGTCCAGCGAGATTTTTCCGTTCAGCGAAAGGTCCGCGAAACCGCCGCTCGCCAGCGCGCTTGCAGACACGTGGGAGCTCGACGTGACCTGCACGTCGGCGATTTTTACTTTCTGCGTGGCCGCGGTGTCGGTGAAGAAGTACTTGTTGAGCAGGTTGATGACGCGGGCGTCCAGCACCGGGTTGGCTTCCCACGGCTTCTGTATCACGCCGCCTCCGCCATTGCCGCCGCCCGAACCGCCGTCGTCGACCAGCATGCCGCTCGCGAGGACAGGCGACAGGTTGATCAGCGCCGTGCGCATGGCGGCCGTCAACCGCAGCGGCGCGGTACCGTACTCATCGAAGATATCGAGGTCGAGCGTGGTGTAGATGCCGTTTTTGATCGCGCCCGCCTTGTCGCGGTAGTACAGGCGTGTCGGCACGGTGACGCCGCCCGCCGGTTTGACGCCGCTGTCGACGAGGGTCAGCCCGCCGCCGCTGGCCGAAGCGCCGCCCGCATGGCCGAGCAGTTGCCCGTCGAGCGCGAGGGCACCCTGCACCCGGATGCTGCCGCCATCGCTGTCCAGCGTCAGGAGCGGCGCACCGGCGAGATAACGGCCAAACGAGCCGGACGCCACGTTGCCGACCTCGCCGATCATGCCGGTGCTGCCGGACACGTCGACCAGCGAGCCTGCCTTGAGCGCCACGCTGGCCAGGCTGGCCGTGCCGCCGACCAGCTCGATGCTGCCGCCATCCAGCACCTGGCCCACGAGGCGCGCCTTGTCGTCGGTGTAGGTCAGCGCTACGCCGCGCGACAGCAGTTTCGCGTCGGCTTCGAGCGTGACCTGACCGCCCTCGACCTTGATGGCGCCCGCCGGCGCGTCAACCGTACCGCGCACCAGGACGCTGCCGCCTTCAGCCTTGATGTTGACCTTGCCGCCGGTGTCGACCCGTACCTCCGCGCCCGCGCCGATGTCAATCCTGCTCGACATCGCGCTCAGGTTGAGCTCGACCGGTTTGCGCGCAAAACGCTGCTCCGCCGGCAGGACGACGGACGGCGCTGCCGCCGCCAGGTTCGCGCCGCTGGCGAGCTCGCGGTAGTCGAAGCCGGCGGTGTCCAGGCTCACCGGCACCAGATTGACCTGCGCGCCATCGGCAATGGTGATGTCCGCCCTGCCGGCGATGCTCACCACGCCGAAGCCGCGCTCCGCATACAGCGTTTCGGGCAGCCAGAGCCGGTCCGGATCGTTGCGTTCTCCGCCGATCTGCACGACGGCACCGGTGTTGATGGCCAGGCGGCCGGCCGAGCCTGCGGCCAGCGCGCGCATGTCCAGCGCGCCGAGGTCGGTGCGCGCATCCACGCCTTCGAGCGTAATCAGGCCGCCGTTGCCGACCCGCAGCGACGGCTGGCCTTTGGCTTTCATGTCGACCCGCCCGCCACCCGAGACATCCAGCACGGCGCCGCTGTCGATCTCGAAGTCTTTTGCCGACAGCAGGACGCTGCCGCCGTCCATTGCCCAGCGCGCGGGTTGCGCGCCGTCCAGCCAGGTGTTGATCCACTGGCCGCTGGCGTCGAAGCGTCCGTTCTCGCCGATGCGCAAGGTGCCCATCGCCGCCGTGGCATTGATGGTGCCGCCCGCCGCGCGAATCACGCCGTCGATGGTCACGGTGTTGGTCGAGTTCTCGAACTCGTTGATGAAGACGGTCGACGCCGGTGCCATGTCCAGAACCGCGCCCTGCCCGAGCGTGAAATCCCGCCGCATGTTGAACGTGACCGACCCCATGCCGGACCGGCTCAGCGTGTCGTCGAGGATATAGCTCAGTTTGGCAGGCTCTTCGTTGCGGTCCGGCCGCGGCGCGGCGATGAAATCGGCGCCCAGTACCGAGCCGGCGCCGAAGTCGGCCGAGAGCCGGTGCGGGTCGTGGCTGATGATCAGGTCGCCCAGCGACCACGGCCGGTCTTCCACGCTGCCGCCGCCGAAGTCAAGCTTGCCGCCGATGTTTTTCGAAGGCTGCTTTTGCTGCCGCTCGCCGACCACGACCGCGCCTGCGTAATCACCTTCCAGAACGAAGCCCTTGCCGGCATAGATGACCACCGATCCGGCGTTTCGGCCTTCCGTATAGCCTGCTTCCAGGACGTTTCTTCCGATCACCGAAGACGCGAACTCCTCGGACACACCCCAGCGCGAATGGCTTTGCGTGTAGCGGCCGGCGATGCCGGTGTAGTCCTTGTCGGCCATGGCCTTGTCCATGGTGTAGATACGGCCGTCCGCGCCCATCAGCTTGGTCGCCGTGTTGATGCCGTCGGTGTAGCGCACCGAGCCGCCAGAGACGTCCAGCAGCGAGCCTTCGCGCGAGATGAACTCGCCGCCGGCGCGCAGCGTGATCTTGCCGGCGTCCGCCGAGAGCTCTTTCATGTCGGTCATGCCGACGCCGACCCAGCCCGTCACGTCGCCGATCGGCGTGCCCGCCCACGCGCCGGGCACCACCACGCCGGCGCTGTTCTTGACCCACTCGACCCCCGCCATCGGGCCATCGGTGAAGACACCGCTCGCGCGGCGGTCGACGACGATCTTCTTGCCGCGCACCCATGAATCGAGCAGCAGGGGCGAGTCGCGCAGTTCGTTGATGCGCAACTCGGCCTCGATGAAGTTGCGCGACATGTCGACCGCCGCGCCCTGGATGCCGGCTACGCTGACGTAGGCGTCGCGGTCCATGTAGATGCGGCTGGCGTCGCCCAGGCTACCCGGCCTGTATCCCGGCAATTGCGTGTAGAGCGGGTTCACGGCCGCCTCGATGTCGATGGCGCCGGAAGGTGCCAGCACGCCGGATCGCGGCCTGAAATCGATCAGCTTGCCGTAAAGGCCGATGCGGCCGGGCTGGTAGCGCGTCGCCAGCGCGGTGGTCTCTATCAGGCTGGTATCGCCGGCGTCCGGCATCACCTGCGTCACGCTGCCCTCGCCCAATGTCAGGGTGCCAGCCAGCCAGTTGGTGAGGATGTCGTGGTTGTCGCTGTTCTGGTAGGCGTGGGTGCCCTGGCCCCAGGCGCGCAGCAGGATGGAGCCGCTGCGGTTGTTGAGTGCGGTGGTCGACATCAACACACCGTTCTGGTGGATGTCCTGCGCCTGCACGGTGATGTTGCCGCGCTCGGACTGCACGATGCCCGCGTTGGTCACGTCGTAGCCGATCGCGGCCGTTCGCGCCGCCATGTCCGGCAGCAACGCGCTGCGCATGCCTTCGATGAACTGCACGTTCCATTGCACAGGCCAGCTGGCCAGCGCGTTTTCCATATGGGTCCACGCAAAAGCCCAGCCCGGCACGGCCGACACCGCCACTTCAAGGCCGCGAACACCGTTCTTGTCGGTCAGCTTCGAGGTATTGATGTGGACGTTTTCACCGGCCGCGAGGATGACCTGTCCGTCCGGCGCGGAGAGGCGGCCGGCGTTGTTGACCTTGGGCGCGAACAGCATGATCTTGCCGCCCGTGTCGACGGCGAGTTGCGCGCCGGCCTGCACCTGCACCGCGCCGGGCGCTGCGCCTGGATCAAACCGCGCGACGCCGCCCAGCGTGTCGGGCGCGCCGTTGACGCCCTTGACAAAGCCCAGGTTGATGTCGGGACGCACGGCCGTGAACGCGCCGAACTGCGGGATCGCGAAAAGATCCAGCTGGCCTTCATAGGCGTCGTCGAAATACTGCGGCTTGTTGATGCCCAGCATGAACTGCTTGTCGGTCAGCGCGAGCGAGCTGGCAATGAGCGAACGCGTGTTCACCTGCGCGCTGCCGTTGAAGATGATGCCGTTGCGGTTGACGATGTAGACCGCGCCGCCCGCCTTGATCTGCCCGGCGATCTCGCTCGGCTTGCCACTCGGATCGTTCACCCGGTTGAAGGCGATATAGCTGTTGGTGCCGTCGGCTTTGGCGCCGCCCTTCTGGTCGAACTGCACCGTCGTGTGCTTGCCGACGTTGAAAGTCTCCCAGTTGAGGATGGCTTTCTCGGCCGTCTGCTCGATGCCGACCACGGTCTTGCCCTCGGCGCTTTGCTGCATCGGTGCGTTGGCGTTGATCCAGCCGCTGGTCAGGCTGTTGGTGTCGACCACCAGGCCGCCTGCGACCAGCCCGTCGGGCGTGTTCGATGCGCCGTTCAGGGCAGCCTGGCGTGCTGCGATCTGCGCAGCTTGTTCGGCCGCAATCGCGCGCGCCGCCGCATTGAGGTTGTTCAGCGAACGGTCAAGCGCCAGGCTGCCGGGTGTCACCGCGCCTGGGAGGTTGTTCAGGCTCGACGCGGGTTTGCCGTTGGGCAGCAGGCCGGTCTGCACGGCCTGCTGCTGAACCACGCCCTTGTTCGCAAACCACGCGCCGCTGAACGCGCGTTGGGCGTGCGCAGGCGCCGCCATGCCGCCGGCCGCCAGCATCACCGCGACGGCCTGCGCGAGCGGCGCCAGGCGTATCGGCGAGGCAAAACCAGAAACCTGGCGTGGAAAATTCTTCGAATCCCGATGCGGCATAACCATGGCGACCTCTGTTGGTGTCAATCAGCGTTGTTCACGGGCGGGCAAGATTTACCTGCGCCCCTGTGACCTAGACCAACGGCGCGCGCCGGATCGGCAAAGATTTTTTTGACACTTTCGTGACGGTCATGAAGGGGTTCCGGCCCATGCCGGCGCGGACGGAACCGCAAGCTCCAACCGCAGGGAACATCGTTGTCCGCAGAATGGTCATGGTTGCTGGCCCCCTGGCCCCGACCCTCTCTCACGCGCCCGAAAGCAAGCCCCCTCAACTCAACAGCACCACCCCGCCCGGCAGAGACCGCACCTGCAAATCCAGCGACCGCTGCATCTGTACGATCGCCTTGTCCAGGGCATGGATCTGGAAGCGGCCAGTGACGGCTTTCGAGGCCAGCCGCTCGCCGACGAGCACCACGCGCCCGGCGCGGTATCGGTTGATCTCGTCGACAACTTCTCCCAGCGGCGTATCGCTGAAGCGCAGGAAACCGTCGCGCCAGGCCGAGACCTTCGCGCCATCGACATCCACGACACGGCCGACCGCGACGTCCGTGTAGCGCAACTGCTGCTGCGCAGCGAGGCGCACCGTGCCGGACACATGCTCGACGCTTGTCTGGCCTTGCAGGCAGGTCACGCGCACCTCGCCGGCCAGGCAGCGCACTTCGAAACGGGCACCCGTCGCCACGACCTTGCCTGCGCCGGCCCTGACCGAAAACGGCGTCGCCGGGCCCAGTGCCGACATGTCGACCGCGGCCTCGCCGGCGACGAGGTCGATGCCGGCCTCGCCCCGCGACCCCGGCCACACCGCCACGCTCGTGCGGGTGTTGAGCTCGATGTCCACCGCACCGGCCAGCGCGACGCGCCGCTGCTCGCCGGTACCGGTGCGAAGGTCCGCGCGGAGCTCACCGAGCGAGGGCCACAAGCCGAGCGGCGGGACGACCACCGCAGTGGCGGCTACCGCAGCGGCCGCACCAAATGCCGATCCCAAAAATGCGCGGCGGGGCCAGGGGTCCTTTCGTGAGGAAGGGCCAGAGGGGCCGGAGGAGCCTGACAGGCCCGTCGACAACCCGCCCGTTTGCAGCGATGAAGCAGCCGCAGGGGGCTCCCAGGCGGGATATCTGGCGAGCGACAGCTGGCCCGCATGCTTCATCATTTCCCACTCGCGGCGCGCGCTGGCCATTGCGTCGGCATGCCGGGGATCAGCCTTGCACCAGCGCACCAGCGCCTGGCCGTCGGACGCAGTCATGCGCCCCGCCGCGATCTGGCGCATCCACGCCTGCGCCTGCTGTTCGGCGCGTGCGCGGGCAGCATGGGCGGCATCGGCGGTTATGGGGCGTGCGACTGAAGTCATGGTTGCAAAAAAAAGGACATCAACGGAGTCGCATGCAGGTTTGCCGCGACCCTCCTTGTCAAGACGATTGGCGCGAAGCGCATCGGCAATTTATTCATGGCCGATCGTCGTCATCACTGGAATCCACGGCATTCACGGCATCCACGGCAGGACTGGCACCGGTCGCGGTGCGTGCGGCGTCGCGCACGACGTCTCGCGGAAGGTGCGCCAGGCAATACTCGTGGGCGCGCTGCAGTTCGAGGCCAACCAGCCGGGCCGAGACGCCAAAGCGGGCGGCGGCCTGCTGGTTGGACATCTCCTCGACACGCACGGCCAGAAAAATCGCGCGGCGCCGCGGCGGCATCGCGTCGATCACGCGCGACAGCGCCTCGATATCGTCACGCGCCGACGCGATCTCGGCGGGGCCGGGCGCCGGGTCGGCGATCTCCGCCATCATCTGGTCGACCTCGTCGGCACTCAGGTAGCGCTTTTCGCGCTGGAGCCGGTCGAGCGCCAGGTTGGTCGCCATGCGCAGCAGGTAAGCCAGCGGACTGAGGACGGGGCCGCTGCCTTCCTTGCGGTTTTCCAGGTGCACCCAGGTGTCGTGCAGCGCATCGCTGGCCAGTTCGACCGAACCGAGCCGCCAGGCCAGCCGGCGCTTGAGGTCGTCATAGCGCTGGGCCAGCAGCTGGCGCAGCGCGGAGAGGCTGGAGTCGCTCATGGATGCAGCCGTTCAGTGAGCGGGAGGCAGGGCGGCTGCGCCTGGTTGCTGGCACGCGTCCGGGGCGCTGCCGCCCTTGCGCGGCCGCACCAGCAGGACGAACGGGTTTGCCGTGTCGGCCGGCGCACGGCCGATGTCGAGCGAGCGGAGCGCGGCAAGGACAGCGGCGTCCCGGGCGCGGTTGCCGGTGCTGTCGAGCAGCCGTGCGTCACGCACGCGGCCGTCGTCTCCGACCTGCACCGTGAGCGCCAGCCGAAAGCCGCCGAGGGGCCATCCGGCAACGCCGCACAGCGCTTCGAAGACGCGCGACTGAACGAGTTCTGCGTCCGGGAGGAACGCCCGCCCGCCTGCTGCAAGGCTGCCACGCGCTGGCGTTTCATCACCATGAGACCTTGCCGGCGCGGACGCGCCGGGCAACAGGACAAACGCACCCTGCGCGACCGACTGGACGGCCAGGCCGGTGCCTTCGAGCAGCCGCCGCAAGGCATGCTCGGGCGTGAACACACCGTGCACGGGCGAGGACAACTTTCCTTCGGCCAGCTCGGACGGGTAAAAGACGGAGAGGCTGGTATGCGCGTCGTATCGGGCCAGCGCGTTCTTGAGCGGCTGTGCCGGCAAGTCGAAGGCGAGGGCGCCCTGCGCTTGCAGCGAAGGCGTGGAAGGCAGAGAGTTACCGGGCCCGATCCCTGCAGACGGCTGCGCGTACGCGAGCGGTACCAGCAGGGCGACGACGCACATCGCCGCGAATCCGGCCGCGCCGCGCAACGCGCCGCCCGCCAGCGACGACGCGCGGGCGCAAGGGATTGCGGCCTGGCTGTCCTCGCTGTGCATGGTGATCCGGTGCGTTGCAGGTGAGGATGGGGACTTGCGGGTGGCCGGCAAAGCGCCTGAACCGGTCGCGACGTCGGCAGAGGCCTGGATATCGATATCGATATCGATGGCGACGCCGGCGCCGGCGCCTGCACGGCACGCCGCGAGACGCCATCGTAGGCAGCGCTCGTGACGCATCGGTGACAGGCCATGCGCATCTGCATGCCTAGTCACCCTGCCCGTCCGCGCGCGAGCCCTGCGGTTCCCGCTGCGACGGCCTGCCGACATCGACCGGTATGAACAGACGCGAGGGCCCGCGTTGCACCAGCAGGGCGACCGCCCCATCGGCCGACTTCGCCTCCGCGGCCAGTGCTTCGAGGCTGGCGACGGGCTGGCCGTTGAGCGCGAGGATCACGTCCCCGGCCTGCACGCCCGCACGCAATGCGGCGGCGTTGACCCGCTGCACCAGCAGGCCGCCTTCGATGCGCAGCACCTGGCGCTCTTGCGGCAACAGCGGCCGGACGACCAGCCCGAACGGCGGCGCCGGGTCGGCCATGGGCAGCGGCACGGCGGGCGTCGCATGCAGGGCCTCGACGACAACGGCAATCACCGTCGGCGCACGGTCACGCCAGAGCGAAAGCCGGGCCGTCTCGCCCGGCGTCATGTCGGCGATCAGCCCCAGCGCATCGGCCGACTGCAGCACGTCGGCGCCGTTGACCTGCAGGATCACGTCGCCCGGCTTCAGGCCCGCCCTGGACGCCGCACCGCCGGGCTGCACGTAGCTCACCAGCGCACCGGCCGGCCTCGGCAGGCGAAACGAATCGGCCAGCGCCTGGGACACCTCCTGCACGGCCATGCCGATGCGTGCACGCGTCACGCTGCCTTTTTCCTGCAACTGTTGCCTGATGCGCATCGCCACATCAATCGGGATTGCGAACGACAGGCCCTGATAGCCGCCGCTGCTGCTGTAGATGCGCGAGTTGATGCCGATCACCTCGCCGCGCAGGTTGAACAGCGGGCCGCCCGAGTTGCCCGGGTTGACCGGCACGTCGGTCTGCAGGAAAGGCATGGCGTGGGCGCCCGGCAACACGCGGCCCTTGGCGCTGACGATGCCGGCCGTCACCGAGTTGCTGAACCCATAGGGCGAGCCGATGGCCAGCGCCCAGTCGCCGACATCGGTGTCGGCAGGGTTGCCGATCTTCACCGTGGGCAAGCCTGCGGCGTCGATCTTCAGGAGCGCGATGTCGGCGAGCGGGTCAATGCCGACCAGCCGCGCCTTGAACTCGCGGCGGTCGGTCAGGCGCACGTTGATCTGCGCGCCACGCGCCACGACATGGGCATTGGTCAGGATATAGCCGTCGGCGCTGACGATGAAGCCCGAGCCGAGCGTGCCGTCGTCGAGCCGGTCGCCGCCGGGCGCGGCCCGCGCGCCCTGCAGCGCCCGGTCGCCGGCCTCGCGCGCGACGCTGATATTGACGACGGCCGGCCCGTTGCTGCGCGCCAGGGCTGAAAAGTCGGACGCGTTCAGCGACTGCATCGGGGCGCAGCCGGGCATGCACGCCAGGGCCGTGAGCAGCAAGGCGCACCACAGGGCTGTAGGCCATCCGGCCGCAACCTGAAACCTTTCCATCGCAGGCATGTTCATTCGGGCTCCACTACCGCGCTGTCAGGCGGCGCTCAGGTCGCGGCGGCGAAAGCCAGCGACAGCTGCAACACCATCGGCTGGCGCATGTCGCGCGGCGGCGACTCGGACAACGGCTCCGTCGCCAGCACGGCGCGCAGGTCGGCATCAGCCTGCGCCTGGCCCAGGGTCGAGAACTCCAGCCGGCTGACGCCGCCGTCCGCCGCGATCCAGAGGCGGACAACCAGCGGCGCCGGCGGCACGGCCTGGCCTTCTTTCAGGATGCGCTCCTGCATCCAGCCGTGCAGGCGCACCACCGCTTCGCTCTGCGCGTCGCCCAGGCGATCCTGCAACTGGTTGCCGACCAGTTGCGCGTAGCTGATCCAGTGTTGGGGGACCGGTTGGGCCGGTTGTGCCTGCGGCCTGGCGGGTGTCTGCGCCAGTGCCGGCGCGGCCGAGACGGTGATGCCGATGCCGACCCCGCCCAGGATGCGCAACACGCGCGACCAGAGGCGCGAAAGGCCGCGGCGCGGCAACGTGTCGATGAAGGATGGCGGATGGCGCCGGGTGTCGGGTCGAGGCGGGGGTCGTGTCATGGGTGAGCCTTGCGATGTGCGTAAACTGATTTCTGGACGGGCCGCCTGCGACCCAAGGCCGGACGGGTCCGCAGGCTTCAGGTGTAGCGGATGTGTGTGACAACTGTCTACGGAGGAGGCAACCGGAGACAAGGACGGAGGGCGCACGTGCGGTTGCTGTCGGGGCCGCGCCAACGCAGGGATGATCGGCATCTCCGGTTTCTTCGGCCTCTCCGGCAGTCCGCGCGCCCACAGCGACAGTTGCCGGGTCGGATAAGGTTTTTTCATCGCCATGCCTTCAGCCGCAGACCACGCCGACGGCCAGCGTCGCGGCGCGCGCGGCGGGCGATTGCGTGCCGCCGATTTGCGGCGCGTCGCTTTCCGAGAAGGCGATGCCGTTGCCGCGCAGGAAGTCCTTGGCCTGCGCCGCCGACACCGCGTGTACCTGCGTCGCCCCGGCCGGCGCGCCGGCCGCGACCGGGGCGCGGCTCAGCATGCGCCCGGTGGCCCCCGGGCTGGCGGCCACACGCTCGACGACCACCCCCAGCAGCAAGCCACTGTTGCCCACCACCGCGCTGCCGCTGGCGCCGGGTTGCGCGCCCGACAGCAGTTGCAGGCCCGCGCCCTGCGCTTCGGCGCCGTCGGCGTCCACCGCGGCATCCGTGGCCGCCAGGGGAGCGGGAATCGTCATTGCATTGCTGAGCATGCGGCCGCGATCGGGCAGGCGGCGCAGCACGCTGTAGGCTTCGGTGAACACGCCGATGCTGTAGCGGGTCGTGGCCGGTGCCTGCGTGAAGGTAGCGCTCAGGTAAGGCTTGAGGCCGGTTCCCAGAACCGCCAGGTCCAGCGACGGACTCATGGCGACGATGGACGCCTTCACAGTGCGGCTGTCCTTGACGACGTATACCGATCCGCAATTCGCAACGGCATGGCGCGCTGTCATCACGTCACCGGCGGCGTTGATGAAAAAGCTGCTGGCGTGTGCGTCCAGCGATGGCGGCATCTCACCCAGACCCTGCGCGCCAGCCAGGCGCGACAGGCCGGCCAGGCACGCGCAGGCAAGGCAGGCGTACGCGATGGCGCAGGCCAGGCGGCGGGCCGCAAAACCCGCGTTAAAACGAAAAATTCCCATGGTTAAAAGACAGACGGTTGGGCTCCGGGTCAACTGTCGTTTGTCACAAAAATTTCATAAAGGCGGGTGTCCGGGCGACGTGATGCCGTCTTTTCCGCCGTTGTATGGCGGAAAGTGGTGGACGCCCCATCTGTATTCCGACATGCAGCATCGCCGGCCCGCCAGCGACAAGGCAAGGTCATTCAGCCAGGCGCCGCTGCTCGGCCTCCGTCAACCGCGCCCGCTGCGCCGGGTCCAGCCGGCCACGGCCCAGGACCTGAAAAGAGCTGCCCGTGTCGTAACTCACCTGCAATGCGGTGTTTGCAGGCGCAGCCGCGCCCCTGGCAGGCGGCGCGGCCTCCATTGGCTCGTTGCCGAAGCCGAGCACCCGCACGGTGAAGACGGACGGCAGGTTCTGCCGCGCTGCGCTGCGTTCTCGCTGCAACACATCCTGCGCCGCAACCGCGGCCTGCGAAGCCGCCGCGCTGGCGTTGGTAAGCGCGCCGATGTTCACGGCCGCGATCACTGGCAGGCCCTTGATCTCGCCTTCCACCTCGATGTTGTCGGCGTTCAGCACATGGAGAGCGGCAATGTTCAGGTTGCCAGCCACACGGACCCCGGCATCGCCGGCGTTGACCGTGCCCTTGGGCGCCAGCAGGTCGACGTCGCCGTCACCGACGGTTCCGATGCCACTGCCACTCATGTCGGATTTCTCGCGTACTGTGGTGTTGGCGTCGACATCGGTCAGTACCTCAGGAGCGGATGGGACGCGCACGGTTTTCGAACCGCGCCCGGCATCGATATCGCCGTCGCTGGACCAGATGATCTGGTCGCTGCCTCGTGCGCTGGCCTCGGGCACAAAGGACAGGATGCGGGAGCGGTTGACAACAACGTCATCCTTGGCGAAGACGCTGATATGCCCCGACGCGAGCGTCACCAGCCCGTAGCCGTCGGGCACCGTCGTGCCAAGCGCAGCCACCTGAAGGCTGCCGCCCGGCGTCAGCACGCTGACGTCGCCGCCCGACATGGTGCGCAGCATGAGCTTGTTGGCTGCGACGTCGCCCTTCCAGCTGTCGCCCGGAAAAAGCGCGCTGATGGCCGCATAGCCGCGGTTGAAGCCGCCGTTGAGCGGCAGGCCCGCGACACCAGGCTCGTTCTGGTCGCGGCCGCCGTCACGCAACTCGAGCATGTAGACCTGGCGGATGAACTGCTGCTGCGCAAGCTGCGGCAATTCCCGGAAACGCACCCACGCATCGAGCGGGGCGAGCGTCTCGCCGGTCATGTCTTTCATGTAGGAAACCAGTCCGCGGCGCACGGTCTTGTCGGCGCCGTTCCTTCGGGTCTCGACACCGTCGGTGAGGTAGATCGGCAACACGCTGCCGTCCGCGGCGCGGGCCTTCAGGTAGTCGGGCATGGCCGCGACTTTCGACGGGTCGAGGTAGGCGCCTGCAAAAGCGTCATAGCCTGCCGCCGCATTGATGCCCGCCATCACGGTGATGGACGCCCCCTGCGCCGGCAACCCCCTGACTTGCGTATCGGCGATCGGCCGGTTGTTGAGGTCGTACAGCTGGTTGCCCAGGCTCTGGACCTCGAGCTGGTCTGCGTAGACGTCACGGCCCGCCGACAGCACCAGCGAGCCCGCACCTTCAATCAGCAGCTCGGCACTTCTTCTCCCCTGCAGCGGCGCCATGGCCAGGATGTCGTTGCCGGCCTCGAGCAGCGTCGTGTCACTGGCATGAACGTTGCGCGCGCGCAGGTAAAGCCCGCGTATGTCGGTGCCGGCGCGGGTCCAGGTCTGCTCGCTGGCGGTCAGGTCCATGCCGGTGATCGAGCCTTGCGCCGCGTAGATGCGGCTCGGCTGGTAGTCGCCGGCCAGTGCCAGTACCCCGGGGTTGCGCAGGCTGGCGTAATAATTCTTCTGCGTCGCGCCGATGTCGGTGATGCCCTGTATGTTGTGGAGCAGCGCGTCCAGGTTGACCTGGTGATCAAAGCCATCGCCGCCGACCGGCGCCTGCGCCGACGGCATCATCGACGGCGTGGCGTAAGCCATGACGATTTCAGCGCGCGCCTGATTCGGGTAGCGAATACCCGAGACATTGTCAAAACGGATGTCTTCGCGGGCCAGCAGGCGCAGGTCGCTCGTCGTTCCTGGCATGAGGTAGGCCGGACCCTGTATATCGAGCGATCCGTTCATGGCCGTCACATGGGTCAGCGCCGGGTAGCGATTTGCCGACTTGCCGCCCAGCCCGTTGTCTTCACGGGTGTTGTTGGAAAACAGCAGGTCGCGGAAGATATAGGCGCCCTGGTTGACCAGGGTGATGTCACCGCCGGTCGAGGACAGGTCCAGCGCGCTGCGATCGGTGTAGCCGCTCATGAAGGCGCCGTGGTCGAACAACCGTCCCGACTCGGTGAAGGTGTCGCCATAGCGCACCAGCAGCGGGTCAATCACGCTTTGCAGCTTGAGGTCGCCTGCGGTGCGCAGCTTGAGCGTCGCGTCGCCCAAGGCCAGCACCGGCGCCAGCGGGAAGACCTGAGTGGTGACGTTGCCATTGTTGTCGTCGGTGCGCACGGTGATGGAGCGGCCCGCGGCGGTCTCGTTGGCACGTATGTCGCCAGCGCCCCGCGCGACGTAATACTGGCCGCCGCGTATCGCGCCGCCGGCATCAACCGTCAGCGCGCCGCCGTTGCGCATTTCGCTCGTCGTGGCCTCACCAGTCGTGCGGCCCCCGCGCAGGCGCAGGTTGGTGGCCAGCGATACGCCGAGATCGGTCAGGTCGCCGCCGGCCGTCACCTTCACGTTGCCGCCACCCAGCGCAGCCACGCCCTGGCGGAACTCGCCGTAGTTGATCCACCAGCTCGATTGCTCGGCCGCCCGGAGAATCGGTCCATAACTTCCGTCGGGCCGCACTCCGTACTCGCTGGCCGAATACTCGCCGAAGACAAACTGAGCGTTGACGTTGCCCTGGCGGTTCAGCCACTCGGTATAACGCTGGTTCGATGGCGCGGCGCTGATGCTGCCCTGCGCGGCGATGTCGAGGTTGCCGCCTTCGATGCCGTAGGTTGCATTCAGGCTGGCGGTGGTGAAGTCGCTCCACGTCGACAGGTCCTTGCGCCCGGCCGTGTAGATGACAGAGTCCCTGTGGGCCAGCGTGACGTCGCCGCCGGCGCGCACCTCGAGGTCGCCGGTGCCGGTGCGCACCAGCCAGCCCGCGCCGTTGTCGGCGTCCGTGCCGGTGCTGGTGTTTGCCTTGCCGATGGTGATGCTGCCCTGCCCTGCAGCCAGCGCGGCAGGTGGTTTGAGCGCCAGCATGTCGGCCGAGTCGAGGTCAGCGCCCGCGAGCAGCCGCAGGTTCCACGAGGCGCCCTGCTGCAGCGTGCCAGCGCGGCCGGCCTGGTCGAAACCATCGCTCAGGTTGCCGTTGATTGCCAGCTTGCCGCCGGCGCGCAGGGTCAGCGTGCCCTCGCGCTGGCCGGCAAGGTCGGTGAAGTCAGTGAAAAGGTTCCAGTCGCTGTTCAGCGCCAGGTCGCCCGCGCTGCTGATGGTGATGCCGGGCATCACGGCCACGCTGGTACCGAGGCGGTTCTGGATCGCGCCCGAGGCTGCTGCAAACTGCGCAGCATGCGCCATCGCATCTGCCTTGACAGAGTCAACGGTCGCACCGTCGTAGTCGGCCACGTTGTAGCTGCTGACGCCTTCGAGCACCGCCGAGCGCGCACCGGCGATGCGGACATTCACCGCCGTCGCGTCGAGATCGTCATGCGCCGCGTTCTGCCGCGCGCGCAGCCGGACTTTGCCGCCTTCATTGCCTGCGACGTCGACCAGGCCGCCCTTCAGGTTGAGCTGGCCACCGGCCGCTTCAAGCGTGACCCGGCCGCTGCCGAACGCACCGGTTGCACCGGCCAGAAGTTGCGCGCCCTGCTGCATGGCGACGCCGTCTGCGCCGGTGATGCGGATCGCGCCGCCGAAGGCCGAGCGCGCATCGATCGTGCCGGTGATGTTGATGCTGCCCTGGTCGGCCACCAGGCCAAAATCCTCCACCGTCGTCAGGCCGCCCAGCACCACGTCTCCCTGGCGAATGCGGAACTGGCGGGAGCGGTTGAAGCCGGCATCATTCAGGCGCTCGCTGAAAGCCGCGAAGTCGGGCAACGCAGCGATGTCGAGGGTGAAGGATCCTGCACGGCCGCCCGCACCGGCCTGCGCCGCGATGGCGCCATCCAGCACCACGGTGCCGCCGCCGGACGCCGCAAGGCTCAGCGTGCCGGCGCTGCCGCCGCCGGCATGTGCCGCAAGGTTCAGCCGGCTGCCGGCCTGCAGGTTCACGTCGCCGCCCAGCGAGGCGAGCGTGATGCGTCCCGCATCGGCGTAATCGGAGACATCGAAAAACTGCCTGGCGAAACCGCCGACATCGACCAGCGCGTGCTCGCCCACCACCACGCTGCCGGCGGTCGCGGTCATGTCGATGCTGCCGCCCAGCGCCACGGCGCGGCCGTCGAACTGGATGCTGGAGCCGCGCAGGCTCAGGCGCGTGCCCAGGCTGTCCTGCAGTCCAGTCGAATCCGCAACCGGCGCCGCCAGCACCTGCAGGGAAGCTGTGGTGGTGATCGCTTGCGCCGCACCGCCTCGCCCCGTCAGCAAGGGCGTGCGAAGCGCCAGCATGGCCACACCGGCGTCGAGGGTGCCGTTGCCAGCGCCGATGATTTGCGTGGATCCCGACAGCAGGACGCTGCCGAGGCCGGAAAAGTCCTTGTGGCCCTCGCCCAGCACGAGCGTGGCGGCGTCGATCGACAAACTGCCCAGCGGGCGGCTGCCCGGGGCCGGGTTCTGCCCTGCTGGCGCACTGCCGCCACTGTTGACCAGCGACACCGTCTCGCCGCGCACATTGATGGCACCGTCGCCAATGCCGCGAAACACCGCGCCGTCAAAGGTCAGCGAACGCAAACCGGCAGCGCCGAGGTCTATCGAGCTGTAGAAGTCGAAACCGCTGTAACTGCGCAGCGTGAGCTGGCTGGAGTCCGACAGCCGTGCCAGGGACGCGGTGTCGAGGACCATGCCGCCCGTGCCGCCACCGAAACTGATGCGTCCGGAAGCCACCGACAGATCGCTTGCAGAAATCCGCGCAGACCCGGCCAGCTCGGTGTTGCCGGTGGCATCGATCAGCAGCGACATGCCGCCTGCCAGCGTCGCGCCTGCGCCGATGCGGACCAGCCCGCCGGTGGTGGTGTCGACGTTTTCGCGCACCACGCTGGTGGCACCGCCAGCCGACAAGCGCACCAGCGCGCCGTAGTCGCGTGAAGGCGTGGTCAGCACGTCGTCCGCCGCGTCGCGCGCATCGATCACGCCGTCAAAGTTGTCATCGAGCTGGCCGTCCGGGTCGGTATAAACCGCCGTGACACGCGGCTTGACGACCAGCTTGCCGCTGCTGGCGCCGGCCGTGCCACGGGTCGTGATGACGCTGCCAGCCTCGATGCCAACCTGCCCGCTGGCGGCCAGGATGATCTCGGAGCCATAGAGTTCGGAGCCCGCTCCATTGCGCACGATGACGTCGGTCGCGGTGACGTCCAGGCTCAGGCCCAGCGCATTGCCCTGGCGCTTGCCGCCGACCAGCAAACTGCCGGCGCCGAAGTTCGAAAGACTCGCCGCGTCGATTACGAGGTAGCCGTCGGCCTGCAGTCCGGCGCTGTCCTGCGCGGCGCCGACGATGGCGATCTTCTGGCCTGCGATGTCCACCAGCCCGCCGCGTCCGCCTTTGTCTGGCGCCGAGCGCAGCGTGCCGTCCAGCACCAG
The DNA here is from genome assembly GCA_004210915.1 of Variovorax sp. GTDB lineage: Bacteria > Pseudomonadota > Gammaproteobacteria > Burkholderiales > Burkholderiaceae_C > Variovorax. The sequence goes on from SEGS01000003.1 coordinate 49,928, forward strand.
GCTGCGGGTCGCATCGAAGACCACCGCGCCGCCGTCACCGGGCAGGCGCGGCGTGACGATGTTTTGTCCGTTCAGGCGGTATTGCGTCAGCCTGAAGGCCTCGGACGAGAAGAAATCGTTGGCCAGCGCCTCGTTGTATTCGGTGTATTTGCGCAAGGTGGCGCCCGACATGACGCGCCAGGCCGAGGGCTCGGCGTCCTGCGCGCCGCCATGCGCATCGCCCATACGGCCCTGCATGACCACGCTGCCGTCGGCCACTGCGACCGGCTTCGCGCCGGGCACGGACCACTGCGCGCCGTTGCCCTGCACGGCGAAGGCGCCGGGCAGCAAGGCGTAACGTGCAGGCAGCAGCGTGTACCAGCCCGCAGGCAGGCCCGGTCCGCCGGCCAGCCAGATGCGCTGGCCAGATCCAGATGCGCCAGATGCGCCCGGTGAGCCGCCTGTCCCGCCGCCGGTGTTGCCGTCCAGCGGCGCGCTGGCGCTGTAGCCCGGCAGGATGGCGTACATGCCCGGCACCTTGAGCACGTCATGCGAGCCGCCCGGGCCCGGCACGAACTCCCACGCGTACAGGTCGCCGCCACCGGAAATATCGACCACCGCGCCTTTGCCGAGCACCACGTCGGGCGACTTCAGGCTGATGCGCTTTTCGGGCGGCGCGACGAGCGAGCCGTTGCCGGGGGCCGTGGCGTCCACGGCCAGCAGCGGGTCGTGCCAGTGTTCGTTGTTGACCAGCGTGCCGTAAGGCACCACCAGGCCGGCACCCGACACCGAGGTGATGCTGCCGGCGCCCAGCGTCAGGCGTTCGGAGGCAAGGAGTTCGATCTGGCCGAAAGGTGCGCGCAGCACGCCGTTCTGCCCGATGACGGGCGCTTCCAGGCGCAGCGTGCCTCCGGCCGAGAGCGGCGGCGCACCTGCTTCGCTGCCCAGGCGCTCGACGCGTATCGCGTCACCGGCGCGCACGACAGCGGTGGTGGCGCTGGACGGATAGACCTGGCCGGCGCGCAGCACGAGATCGCCGTCGACATCGATATAGACCCTGTAGCGGGCGTCTGGCCCCTCCACCTCGGGCATGGCCGCGCCCATGCGGATCTCGCCGCCCTCGAGCTGCGTCGTCCTGTAGCCTGAGATGCGGGTGGACTGGTTCAGCGCCAGGTCCAGCAGGCCGGCCGCGACCAGCAACTGGCCGCCCGCGTCGGCGCGTACCGGCGGGGGCGTCTGTGGCGAGAGCTGTGGGGCGCCGTTCAGCACGATATGTGGCGCGCGCAGGCTGGAGCTGCTACCGGCATGGCCGGTCAGATCGCCGGTCACCGTGATCGAACGGGCCAGCGCGAGATCGACGTGGTCGAGGCGCGTCGTGCCGGTCAGCGCGAGGTCGGCAAAACCGCCGCCCGCAAAACCGCCCGGCCGCACCGTCAGCGCATAGGCCTGACCGGGGCTTTGCAACACGTTGCGAAGAGTCTCGTCATAGAAAAAGTTGTCGCGGAAAAAATCGAGCGCGTCGGCGCTGAGGCCGAAGGCCGCTGCATCGAGCGGCGCGCGCGTGCCTGGCGCGGCGAGCTTGTCGGACAAGACGAGCTCGCGGATTTCGGCGAGCTGCGCCATCAGGGCCGAGGTCAGCACACGCGGGCCGTTGACCTCGTAGCCATACTCGATATAGCCCGGTGCCCAGTCGAAATCAAGCGCCTGGCGCCAGCCTTCGCTGTAGTCACAAATGCCATCGACTGCGCCGGGGAAATAGCAGTCGGGATCGACCAGGCCGCGCTTGAGCTGGTCCTGTGGCGTGCCGCCTTCTGCAGCAGGTGCGTCGAGTTCGAACGACAACCGGCCGCCACGCGCACCGGCGCCGCCAGCACGCGCGACCAGCGAGCTTTCCATCAGGCCGCTGCCAGCTATGGTGATCGCACCGCCGTTGCTGGCCAGTCGCCGGTCAGGGGCAGCGCCACGGATCAGGCCCGTCGCCACACCGTCCACGACGGCCGACGCGCCCGACACATCGATCAGCGAGCCCGCCTGCAGCGCCAGCACGCCTCCGGAAGCATCGACCGTCACGGAGCCGCCATCCAGCACGCGGCCGACGCGCCGGCCGCTGCCGTCGGTGTAGACCACCGGCACCCCACGTGCCAGCAGGCTGGCGCCGGACTCGAGCGCGATGTTCCGGCCGGCGAGCGTGATGCTGCCGGCCGGCGCATCCAGCGTGCCGCGCACGACGATCTGGCCCTTGTCACTGCGCAGCTCGATGCGGCCGCCGGTGTCGGTGGCGGCCAGCGCGCCGGCACCCACCTCGATATCGCCCGAGCTGGAAAGCAAGAGACTGGACGGCGTGAAGGCGAGACGGTCTTGCAGGGGCCGGATTGCAACGGGTGCGGCCCCGGCCAGGCGCTGACCGCTGGCGAGCAAGCGGTAATCAAAGCCGCTCAAGTCCAGGCTGCTCGCCAACTGACGTATCTGCGCGCCGTTCGCGATGACGATGGCACCCGGGTTTTGCGGATTGATGCCGTTGTTGATCGCGATACTGAACTGGCCGAAACCGCGTTCGGCATAAAGGCCTTCAGGCAGCCAGAGCGCACCTGCGGCGATGGCCTCGGCACGCCCGCCACCGATGTGCACGGGCGCTTCGGTGACGATGCCTAGCGAACCGGCCGAACCGGCCGACCAGGCGCGCAAGTCCAGCGCGCCCAGGTCAGTCAACGCGCCGACGCCGCTCAGCGAGACCGAACCGGCGTTGCCGGCGCGCAGCCTCGGCAGGCCCTTGCCGCCCGCATCGACGCGACCGCCGCCCGAGACGTCGAGCACGGCGCGGCTGTCCACTTCAAACGTTTTGGCCGACAGCAGCAGGCTGCCGCCGTTCATGGCCCAACGAGCCGGCAACTGGCCATCCAGCCAGGTGTTGACCCATTCGCCCGCCGTGTCGAGCCGGCCGTGCTGGCCGATCTGCAACGTGCCCATCGCCGCAGCCACGCCTATCTGGCCACCGGGCGCGACGATGCGGCCATTGATGGTCAGTCGGTTGGTCGAGTTCTCGAACTGGCCGATGCCGACACTCGTGCCCGCCGCCATCTGGAGCGTGGCATTTTCTTCGAGCGTGAAGTCGCGTAGAAGGTTGAAGTTGACGGCGCCCATGCCCGATTCGCTCAGCGTGTCGTCGAGCAGGTAGGTCAGCTTGCCCGGGGTCTCGTTGCGGCCGGGGCGCGGCGCGGCGACGAAATCCTGGCCAAGCATCGAGCCCGAACCGAAACCTGCCGCGAGGCGATGAGCGTCGTGGCTGATGATCAATTCGCCAAGAGACCAGGGCCGGTCCTCCACGCTGCCGCCGCCGAAATCAAGCCTGCCGCCCTGGCCTTTCGAGGGCTGCTTCTGCTGCCGGTCGCCAACGACCACGGCGCCTGCATAGCTCCCTTCGAGCACCATGGACTTGCCCGCCAGGATCTGCACCGAGCCGGCCTTGCGACCTTCTGTGTAGCCGCCTTCCATCGTGTCGCGGCCGATGACGGACGAGGCGAATTCTTCCGAGACGCCCCAGCGCTCGTGGTTGCGGGCGTAGCGCCCGGCGATGCCCGTGTAATCCATGTCCGGCAAAGCCTTGTCCATGGTGTAGATGCGGCCGTCGGCACCCATCAGCTTGGTCGACGTGTTCAGGCCGTCGGTATAACGCACCGAGCCGCCGGAGACATCGAGCAGGGAGCCTTGCCGCGTGATGAAGTCACCACCCGCACGTATCCGGATGCTGCCGGCATCGGTCGAAAGTTCTGCCAGGTCAGTCTTGCCGACGCCGACCCAGCCCGCGACATCCGCGAGCGGCGTGCCGACCCAGGCACCCGGGATGAAGGTCTTGCCGTCAGGGCCCGTGACCCACTGCACGCCGGCCATCGGGCCGTCGGTAAAAATCCCGCCGGCGCGGCGATCGATGACCACCTTCTGGCCGCGCAGCCAGGAGTCGACCAGCAGCGGCGAGTCGCGCAGCTCGTTGATGCGCAATTCTGCCGTGATGAAGTTGCGCGACATGTCCACCCGCATGTCACGCAGGCCGGCGACGCTCAGAAAGGAGTCGCTGTCGAGATAGATGCGGCTGCTGTTGTCGGTGCTGCCTGGCTTGTCGGGCACATGCGCCAGCAGCGGATTGACCGCCGAGTCCAGCGTGATCTGTCCGGCCGGCACCAGGACACCGGCATGCGGCCGCACGTCTATCAGCTGACCGTACATTGCGACGCGACCTGGCTGGTAGCGGGTGGCCAGCGCGGTGGCTTCGATTTCAGTGGTGTCGGCGGTGTCCGGCATGACCAGCGTGATGCTGCCGGGGCCCAGGGCCAGCGTCCCCGCGGACCAGGTCCTGAGGGCATCGACGCCGTCGGCGTAGTACTGCATGCCCAGACCCCATGCGCGCAGCAGGATGGAACCATTGCGGTTGTTGAGCGCCGTGCTGGAGGACAGCACGCCGTCCTGCCGGACGTCCTGGGCCTGCAGCGTGATGTTGCCACGCGCGGATTCCACCGTGCCGCTGTTGACCACCTCATAGCCGACCGCCCGGGCACGCGCCGCCATCTCGGGCAGCACGACGTTGCGGATGCCCGCCACGAACTGGGCATCGGCGTAGACGGGCGATAAATTCATCGCGCCCATCAGTTGACCGCCCGTGAAGGCCCAGCCCGGCACGGCAGACGCGGCCACGTCTAGGCCGCGCACCGGGTTGAGGTCGTCGATGGTCGGGCTTTTGAGGTAAATATTCTCGCCAGCGGCGAGGATCACCTGGCCATCGGGCGCCGAGAGCCGGCCCGCGTTCGAAACCCTGGGTGCGAACAACATCAGCTTGCCGCCGCTGTTGACGTCGAGCTGGGCGCCAGCCTGAACGCTGACCGGGCCTGGCGCCGCACCTGGATCGAAACGGTTCACCAGGCCGAGCTGATCCGGCTGGCCATTGACGCCCGGCACAAAACCACCCGCGCCATAGATGAACGGCTGCTCGGAGCTGAAGGCGCCGAACTGCGGGATCGGGAAGTCATTGCCCTGGTTGGACATGCGCTGCGGGTTGTTGATGCCGGCGTTGAACTGCGCATCGCTCAGCGCGAGCGAACTGGCCACCAGCGAGCGCGTATTGACCTGTGAGCTGCCGTTGAAGATGATGCCGTTGCGGTTGACGATGTAGACCGCGCCGCCCGCCTTGATCTGCCCGGCGATCTCGCTCGGCTTGCCGCTCGGATCGTTCACCCGGTTGAAGGCGATATAGCTGTTGGTGCCGTCGGCTTTGGCACCACCCTTCTGGTCGAACTGCACCGTCGTGTGCTTGCCGACGTTGAAAGTCTCCCAGTTGAGGATGGCTTTCTCGGCCGTCTGCTGGATGCCGACCACGGTCTTGCCGTCTGCGGCGCCTTGCGTCGGCGCGTTGGCGTTCAGCCAGCCTTTCGTCAGGCTGTTGGTATCCACGACCAGGCCACCGGGGACGAGGCCATCGGGCGTGTCCGAGGCGGCGTCCACTGCGGCCTGGCGCGCGGCGAGCTGCGCGGCCTGCTGGGCAGCGATCGTTCTCGCGGCCGCGTTCAAGTTACCCAGCGAGCGCTCCAGCGCCGCGTTGCCTGCCGGCCTGGTGCCTTGAGGGTTGGTGAGGCTTGACGCCGGCTGGCCGTTCGGCAGCAGCCCGGTCCGCAACGCCTGGTCATGCACGACGCCCTTGCCCGCAAACCAGGCGCTGCTGAATGCACGCTGTGCATGGGCGGGCGCGGCCAGGCCGCCCGCTGCCAGCATCACGGCAATGGCCCGGGCAAGCGGCTTCAACTGCCGCCAGCCTGGCGAGGCCGGCACGCCTTCGTCCGGCCGGATCTGGTGGGTTGCGTTTTCCTGCGCGGGCTGGCGTGGTGGCATGTCAGGTTTCTTTCAAGGCGTTTTCGTTTGAACAGCTGACCCACCCGGTGCAGGCAGTCATGCGTTCTAGACGGATGCCGGCATCAAAAGCTGTACGCTTTGCACACGCCAGCTGCGCTTTATTTACGCGCCCTTGCCGATTCATGTGCAACGCCCATCCATCGCCGGAAAGCTCCAGGCATGTCGGCGCCATGACAGTCACGACACTGACTTGCGGCAGATCGCCCTCAACAGCCTTGTCGATGCCCTGCTGCAGCCCCGCAGGTCAGCTCAGCACCACCACGCCGCCGGGCAGCGACGTCACTTCGAGCCTGAACAGTCGCTGGATCTGCGCAATGGCCATGTCCAGGTCGCGGATGTAGAAACGTCCGCTCACCGGTTTGACGGCCAGCGCCTGCCCGATCAGCACCACGCGCCCCGGGCGGTAGCGATTGATCTCTTCGACCACCTGCGCCAGCGCGGTCCGATGAAAACTCAGGATGCCTTCGCGCCAGCCCGCTGCTGCCGCGTTGTCGACGCGGCTCACGGTACCCATCGTGCCCAACCTGGCCAGTGTGTCGCGGCCATAGACCAGTCGCTGGCCCGACGCCAACGGCTGCGACCGACCGGCCAGAGACAGTTCAAGCACGCCCTCCCTGCAGGTCAGGGATATGGTTTTCGCCAGCTGGCGAACCTCAAAAACCGCCCGCGTGGCGCGCACGCGGCCACCGCCTGCAAAGACAGTGAAGGCCTGCGAGTCCGGTGTCCGCGCCACATCGACTGCGACCTCGCCGTCAACGAGGTCGATGCCGTGGGTAAGGCCGTTGTCCGCGCGCAAGCTGATGCTGCTGCGGGTGTTCAGTTCGACCTTGACGTCGGGCGCCAGCGCGAGCAGGCGCTGCTCGCCCGTGCCGGTCTTGTAGTCGGCCTGCATCGATTGCAGCGAGGGCCACAAATCCATCGGCGGATGGAGCAGCAACACGCCGGCTGCAGTAGCAGAAGCCGCCACTGCGCCGCCCATGAACACACGCCGCCGCATGACGGGCGCGCGGCTGCCCAGCGGCGCGCGACGCAGCGCGTGGAGCTCCACGTCCCCTTCGGCGGCCAGCTCTGCCGCAGGGCGCAGTGCGGCCCACTGTAGATGCGCAGCCGCAAACGCCCGCCGGTGCGCTGGGCTGGTGGCGCACCAGCGCTCGAGCGCACGTGCGTCCGACCGGCGCGCTGCGCCGGAGCCCAACTTGCGCACCCAGTCTTTAGCCTGCTGCTCCAGCAGGTCCGGCGCGCGGGGGCCGCCATCGCGAGGCAGGCCTTGTTGCGGATACTTCATCACGTCCATCTTCTTACGGGAGACACGCGGCGCCGATGGCCGCCTGCGTCAGGGTGTCTGGTTCATTTGCGGTCGCGGTCGCAGTTGCGGTCGATGCAGTTCTCCGGCCCGATATAGACCAGACGGTTGGCGCGGTGCAAAGCTGCACGCCAATGTCGTGGGGCGCGGAGTGCCTGTTACCGCGAAGGACACGTGACCGGGTGCAGGCGCTCATCGCATCCGCTCCGTCAGGTAGTCGTGCGCGCGCTTGAGTTCGCGGTCCACCAGGCTCAACGAAACACCCAGGCGCTCGGCCACCTCCTGGCGCGGCATCTCGTCCACGCGGATCAGGATCAGGATCCGGCGGCGGCGCGGCGGCATTTCAGCCATGACCTCTGCCAGCCGCTCGGCCTCGGAGCGCGCTTCGGCGGTTTGCGCCGGGCCCGGCGCCGTGTCGGCGAGGTTTTCAAACACGAGTTCGACCTCCTCGCCGGTCAGGAAGCGGTTGTCGGCGCGCAGCCGGTCCAGCGCAGCATTGGTCGCCATGCGCATCAGGTAACTCAGCGGGTATTGCACCGGCTCGCGCGAGTCACCTGTCTTCGAGTCGCCGGCGTCCGCCGCATCCTGCGATTGCAGGCGCACCCAGGTGTCCTGCAGGGCGTCGCCCGCCAGGTCGACATTGCCGAGCTGCAAGGTCAGCCGGCGCTTGAGGTCGTCATAGCGCTTGAGCATGAAGTCGCGCAGGGGCGCGAAGCCGGATGCGCTCATGGCACGGCAGCGCATTCGCGCGAGGTCGCCGGCCTGGGCAAGACCAGCATGACGAACGGCTGCGCCACGTCGGCGGCCGGGGCACCGGAGCCGGCACTCGCGCCGATGTCGATTTTCTGCAGTGCCGCCAACACCGCGGCGTCACGTGCGGCGCTGCCGGTCGATCCGAGCAGGCGCACATCCCGCACACGTCCTCGCGGGCCCAGGTTCAGGCTGAACGCCACCCGGAAATCCCCGCGCGCCAGATTCGGATCGGCGCAAAACGCCTTTCGCATGCCCGCCTGCAACAAAGCCTCAACGGGTTGCACGGGCTGCGTTTGAGCCAAGGGCGGCGAGGACAGCGCAGGCGAGGCGGCAACCACTGGTTCGAGCACGAAGGCGTCGTGCGCCGTGTAGTGCACGGCCAGCCCGCGGCCTTCCATCAGCAGCCCCAGCGCCACGTCCGGCGCGTACCAGCCGAGCAGCGTGTTCGAGACATGTCCTGCGGTGGCATCGGCACTATAGAAACCCGACCAGCCGGTGATGGCGCTGAACGCATCGAGCGCCGCGTGCAGGGGCTGCGATGCGATGTCGAAGCGTCGAGGCGTGGCACCGTGAGGGCCAGGCGCGTGGCTGCGCTGCTGCGCGGCCTGCCCGACCCGCGGTGAAGCGTTCGCATCGCTCCCGTGGGCAACCGTCACCGCCGCACTCCACGCGAGCGCCATGGTGAAGGCGATGAGTCGGTCCATGGGCGGTCAAAAAACATGTGGTGGGTACGGCAAGCCGCCAGGGGTCGCGCGTCGAACGCTGCGGAGAATGACGTGCGCCCGACCTGACGGCGACGTGGCGCGATGCTAGGGTTTGAATGTGACGGCGGCATGACTCGAATCGAGGCAGCAGCGAGGGCGGATGTGGCATGCAACACGACCTTGACCACCGGTGGCTGGTCTCTTCGCCAACGCCCAAGGGCGAAGCCGGAAAAACCCGTTCGCCCGCCAGCGCAAATCCCTGCTGCACCTGAAGTCGAAAACACACCATGACCTGAAGCGGCGATGGCTCGCTGTCGTCGCGGCAAGGTCGACGCCAGGCCGCGACCTGACGCAGACATCCGTTCACTCCGGCAAGTCGGCGTCCGCTACGTCCGCGCTATCGCGACCGCTGCGGTCCCCATGCCTGCGCCCCTGCTCCACCGCCATGCGCCGTGCCTGCAAAAGCTCGGCCTGCGTGATGCCGAACTCCTCCATCCCCTCGACCAGCAGCCGCAGGAAGGTCGCGCGCTGGCGCTGCCAGAAGAGGCCGGCCCGGCGCGTGCGTTCAAGCTCACGCAGGGTTGCCGCGTTGCGCTGCTGAGCGGTGACGACTTGCGCCGCCTCGAACCTTCCGTCGGGTGTCCTGCCCACGCGAATGCCCCGTCCCGCCGCGATCAGGCTGCTGCGGTTGCAGTTGCCGGCGCGGCTTCTTCAGCCGCCGTCTCTCCACTGGAGGTCTCACCAGTGGAGGCCTCGCCGGCCAGCGGTGCCGCGGCCGGCTTGAAATTTCGCAGGTGCAGGAAGAACTGGCCCATCATCTGCGTCCAGAGTTGAAGCGACACCGACAGGTTGGCCGGCGTGATGCCGCCGGCGGCGATCACGTCCATCTCGAGCACGACGAAATCGCCGTGCTGCGCGACGCGGGCGAAACGCTTGGTGCGGTGCCATTCGCCCAGGACCTCGACCGGCAGCGTGCCGCCCTGCACGCGCAGCGGGCAGCTCAGCGTGAAGTCGGCATACTGGCCTGGCGCCATGGCGTTGCCCCACAGCACCTGGAAGCCGACGCCGTGGCTGGCGCTGTGCAGGCGAACGACGCCGTCCTGCTCGATGGCAGTCACCGCGCAACCGGCGGCCTTGATGGCGTCGGAAACCTGGTCGGGTGTCATGAAGGTGATGATGGCCGCGTTGGCAGAAGGCGTGTCCTGCGCGGGCGCATCAGACGGCTGCGCGAACGCGTTGAAGGCCTGGGATTCGTTGTTTTCTCTGGACATGTCGGGTTCCTGTGAGGGATGAAGCTGTAAACATTCGGGGGCATGGCTGGCCAGCCCGCCGCGGATCAATTGGTTTTCTGAAGTGCCGCGTCGAGCGCTGCGTTGTCGATCGTCACGCTGGCCGCAGGTGCCAGTTGCGACATGTAGTCGCGCACCAGCTGTTGCTGGCGTTGCTCTCGCAACACCTGCTGCAGGCGCGGCCTGACTTCTTCAAGCGTTGCAGTGCGTGCGGGTTGCACGTCGGTGAGCCTGACGATGTGAAAGCCGGTGGAGCTCTGGAGCGGGCCGGCGACCTGGCCAGGTTTCAACTTTGAAACCGGCTCGCGCATTTCAGGCAGCATCTGCTCGAGCGGGATAGCGCCGACATCACCGCCGCGCTCGGCGCTGCGCGGGTCCTGCGAGCGGCTCCTGGCCAGCGCAGCAAAGTCACCGGTGCGAGCCTGGGCTGCGAGCTTGCCGGCTTCGTCGCGCACCTTCGCGACCGCAGCCGCGTCGGCACCGGGCGGGGTCGCCAGGTAGATCTGCGACACGCGGTACGCCGTCGGCAGGTTCAGCGTGGGCTTTGCCTGCTCATAGGCAGCCGCGACGTCTGCATCGGACGGGTAGCCCGCCGGCAGCTGCGCCACCGACGCGAGGTAGGTGCTGGTGACGATGCGGGACGTGACTTCCCTGACAGCCTCGTCGATGCGCGACTTGACCTCCGGGCGCGCCGCCCAGTTCTTGCCCTGTGCTTCACGCAGCAGCGCATCGCCGGCCACGCGCTGGCGCAGGAAACTCTCGAGCGCGGCGCGGTTTGCGCGTGCTGCGGCTCGTTCTGCCGGCGGCATGGCCTGCAACATGCGTTCCACCTCGGCCTGGCCGATGGTGACGGCGCCCAGTCGTGCCACGACAGGGTCGGCGGCCTGCGCGAAGGCACCGCCGGCCAGCAGGCCGAGCGATGCGGCAGACGCGGCCATGATCCCGCGTGCGATGCGGCAAAACATGAATCCGCGCGCGCCGCGGGAGTAGGTGGCGGTGGTCGGCAAGGCGGTCAGCGCCGCACTGGCTTTCAATTTCATGGTGTCCATTCTTTCAAGAGGCGTTTACAGAACATGGTCGTCCGTCCAGGTAACGCAGGCACACGAGGTCTGCGATCACCGCCCGTGACATCGGCATGACTGTCATTACAGCGCAACAACATGACAAAACTGTGCAGGTCCATCAGCAGGAAGCTGGTGGCCGGCACGGTGATGCGGTCATGCGCCACGCTGCAACTCATTTCGTCGCAGGGGCGGCGGGAGCAGCCGGAGCAGCAGGGGTAGCGGGAGTAGCGGCTGCCGGTGCGGCAGGCATGCGCGCCGCGCGCGCGTCGAAGCGGCCTTCATACAGGCTGTCGCCGTACTTTTGCGCGATCTCGTCATAGCGCACCCGGGTCTTGGCGGCGAAGGGCTGGCGCGCCGCCATGACTTCACCGATGTCGACGTTTTCGTAGGCGCGCAAGATCTCCTGGCCGACCGAGTACAGCTGCAGGTTCTTCGACTCGCACTGCGCGAGGGCGGTCTTTTGCATGGTGTCCTCGGCGCCCAGGCGCTGGCGATCGGCTTCAGAGGCGCGGGCGAGCTTCAGAAGTTCGTCATACGCATTGCGAAACTGCGCCACCTGCGCGTTGGCTTTCTCGGCCACGGCCTGGGCCTCAGCCTGCGTTTTGGCAGCGCTGTCGCCCTGGCGCTGGCGTTCGGCCGCGAGCTGGCTACGGCTTTGCGCGAGCTCTTTCTTCAGCGCCTCCACGTCGGCTGCAGGCGATGCGGCTGCGGCGGCTGCAGGCGCCGCTGCCTGGCCGGCCTTGAGCTGCGCCAGCTCGTTCTGCGCCTGCTGGAGCTGCGTCGTGGTGGCGCGGAGTTGCGCGCGCAGGCGCTCTTCCATGCCCTGCGCCTGCTGGCCATGCGCGGGGGCGGCGGCCAGCGAGGCGAGCAGCAACCAAGCGGCGCCGGCCGACGCGGTTTTCACGCGGCACGCGACCGCGCCTGCACGCCATGCGGCCAAAGAGAATCGGTTGTTGGGCACAGATGTCTCCTTCGATTTAGAAGCGTGCATTGAAGTCGACCTGCAGCGTGTCGATCGCGAACGGCGCGCCGAAGACCTGCTTGGTGGAATTCCAGCGTCCGCTGAACCAGGCGTTCTTCGCAACGGCGTAGGACGCGCCCAGGAAGAAGCCGCGCGCGTTCGTGCCGCCCAGGTGGAAGCTTGAATCGTTGTAGCCGTCGGGCATCGCATCGGGCTCGATGCGCTTGTAGCCCGCCAGCACGTTCCAGTCGCCGCGAACGGCAGGGCTCGGGTTGCCGAAGGTGGCCTGGATCATGTAGGCGTTCGGGCCGCTCTTGAAGTCGGCACGGGTCGGGGTGGCCGAGCTGCCGAGGTTGTTGACGATGCCGCCTTGCGAGCGCGTGAACATTTCGTCTTCGTCGTAGGCCATGTTGCGGATGAAGTTGGCATCCAGGCGCAGGCCGTAACCGCCGGCGACCTTGGTGTCCCAACGCATGTTCAGGTCCAGCAACTGGAACTTCGAGGCCAGGCCGACGTATTGCGGCTGCGGGGTACCTGCAGGATTCAATGGGTCGAGCGCGATGTTGCGCAGCAGCATGAGCGTATTGCCCTTCTGCATGAAGGCTGGCCGGCTCCAGTCGGTGCTGCAGTTCTGCGCGCCAGCGTAGATCGCGCACGGCTCGGAAACCTTGCCGCTGACGTTGTTGAAGCTGTAGTACGCGACCGCGCCGCGCAGCTTGTTGACATTGTCGATTTTCCAGTTGGCGCCGATCTGCGCGCCCAGCAGCCATTTGTTCTCGCTGCTCATCTTGTCCTGGCTGCTGCTCGGGAAGCTGTCGGACGAATACTCCAGCGGGATCACGCCGCCCGTGGCGAACACAGACACGTCCTTGTTGTTGCCCAGCGTTTTTTCAAACTGCGCGGCCACACCGTCGAAGTTCAGATCGTTGGAGAACAGCGTGTCGGTCGAGACGAACGGGTTGCCGAAACGGCCACCGGTAACGGTCAGGCCGTCCATCGGCTTGTATGAAACCCAGGCCTGGTCGAGCCAGATGCTCTTCTTGCCGAGGCCACCGCCCAGGGTCTGGGTGGTTGAGACCGGGCTATCGTCACTGCCGGTCGCCAGGCGCACGCCGGCCGCCACGGTGTCAGACACATCGGCCAGCACGCCCAGGCGCGCGCGGGCACGCAGCAGGCTGCGGCGGTCCTGGCGGGTGTTGAGCAGCGGCGGGCCGGTGAGGTTGGTGTTGGGGTTGACGTCGTAGCCGCTGCCGCTGTTGATGGCGCGCCAGTCGGTCTCGATGGTGCTGTTGTCGGCCGAGAAGATGCGCGACTCGCCGCGCATGCGCACGTCGCCTTCGATGCGGATGCGCTTGCTCCACTCAGGTGTCTCGTTCGGCGCGGCCCAGCCTTCGGTCTTCGCCTGCGCCATGACCTGGCCCTTGATCTCGTCGCGGATCTGGTCGCGCATGGTTTCGGAAATGTAGGGCACGCGGACATCGCCCGGCTCGACCCGAAGGCCACCGGCTGGTGCCACGGCTACCTGGCGCTGCGCCTGCTGCGCGGCCAGCGCTTCGGTCTGTGCCTGGGCCAGCAGGGCGTCGCCGACGTCTTTCGTCAGCGCGCCGCTCTGCACCAGGCCGCGGATCAGGCGGACCATGGCGCTGTCGCCGGCAGGCGCGGCCTGCGCGTGGGCGGCGCCTGCGAGCAACAGTGAAAGCGCGGAGGCGATCGCCACGGCGCGAACGCGCGGCACGCGGCGCGCGGTGTTGGCAACGCCGCGGCCGGCCAGTTGTTTTGGAGTGGAGAAGTGGTTCATCGGTTGGTCACAGGTTGTGAATTGGAAAATGGGTCGCGGAAGGCGCGCAAGGCCTGATAGCCACTGCGCGAGCACTGGCCGGGTTCACGGCCGGGCGCCTTTCATGGTGACGCGCATCGGCATGCGCGTGGACGGGGTCGGCCTCTCGTCGATGCGTTCAATGCCGCGTAGCACAGCCGTGATGTTGGCGTCGAGGTCTTCGTTGCCGGTACTGCGAACCAGTTGCACCCGCGTGATGACACCGTCGGCGCGCAGCCAGATGTCCACGTTGAGGTCGAACGCCATCGAGCGGGTGCGGGGGTCGCGTTGCAGCACGCGTTGCAGCTGGCTGGCGACATAGGCATTGAAACTGCCTCCGCCCAGGCCTCCACCGCCGGTCGAGCCGCCGCCGCGTCCGGCCTGTATGCCGAAGGCGTCATTGCCCGCCTGCGCGTCGCTATTGATGCTGATCGGGTCGGCCAGGTCTTTTGAAGGACTTGGAGCCGGTTCGTCCACCGGCTTGTCCAGCGGCTCGACGGGTTTCGGATCGACTTCTGTGATCTCGGGCTTGATCTCCGGCTTGGGCTCGGGCAGTTTTTCAGGCTCGGGCGGCGGTGGCGGAGGAGGCGGCAACATCAGCATCGATGTCGACGGCGCCTCGCGCTTGGTGCTCGCCGTGCCAGACAGCAAATACCAGGCGAGTGCCAGCAGCAGGGCCAGGACCGCCACGCCGATGATGCTCCCGCCCCAGCGGCGCCAGACCAGGCCGGCCTTTGCTGCAGGGCCTGTCGAGGCGGAGTATGGATGAATGACCACCTGTCTCCTCCTCAGGCGGCAGGTTTGCCGGTCACCAGGCCGACCTGGTTGAGGTCGATGCGGCGCAACAGGTCAAGCACTTCGACGACCTTGGCGTACTGCACGGCCGAGTCGCCGCGCACGATGACCGGGAAGTCCGGGGTCAGCGCTTTTTCGGTGCGCAGGCGTTCCTCGAGTTCCGGCAAGGTAACCGGGTAGGCGTCCAGAAAAATGCGCCCGCCGTTGTCAATGGTGATCGCCTTGGTCTTGGGCTTTTCGAGCGCGACCGAAGAACTGGCCTTCGGCAGGTCGACCTTCAGGCCCGGGATGCTGGCGTTGCTGGTAAGGATAAAGATCACCAGCACCACCAGCAGCACGTCCACGAACGGCGTGATGTTGATGCCGCTTGTGCGTTTTTTGGTGCCGAATCTGGCTGCGTTTGCCATGGTCATCCGCTCCGTTTATGCAGGCTGGCCGGCGCGCAGCTGGCGGCCTTCGCCCTGCTCTTCGGCCAGGCGGGTGGAGAACTCGTCGACGAACACGGCCATGTCGGCGCCGATGGCGTCCGAGCGCGATGCCAGCCAGTTGTAGCCGAACAGCGCAGGAATCGCGACGCCCAGGCCAGCAGCCGTACACAGCAGCGCAGCGGCCATGCCCGGTGCGACCGAGTTGATATCCACCGCGCCGGCCATGGCCGCCACGACGAACACCAGCATGATGCCCAGCACGGTGCCGAACAGGCCGACGTAAGGCGCGCCTTCGATCGTCGTCGACAGCCAGTTCATGCGCTTGGACATGCGTTCGTTTTCGCGCACCTGCACGCCGTCCATCGCCGCGCGGATCGCGCTGATGGTCGCGTTGGAGACCGAGTTCAGGTCGTAGCCGCGGTCATGCCGGCGGCGCATCTCGCCAACGGCCACTTCATACAGGCGCCACAGCGACGACTCGCTGCGAACGTGCTCCGGCACCTTGTTGTTCTTTGCCAGCGAATCCAGCGGCGCACCGGCTGCTTCGCGGAAGTAGCCCATGAAAGCGTTGTTGGCGCGCGAGATGGCACCGTAGTTGCGGCTCTTGCCGATCATGATGAACCACGAGAAAGCCATCATCGCGCCGAGGATGCCGATCACGACCCAGGCGTCCAGCGGCATGGCCGACAGGATGAAGCCGAAGTGGCTCTTGCCGGCCTGTTGCTCGTCAGGACCGAAAGCGGTCAGTCGCGACTCGGCGCCCTGCGACACGGCGTCGGCCAGCAGCAACGCATCGGCACGGGCCACCTTGGAGATGCGCACTTCGTCGATGGCGCCGGTGAATGGCGCGAAAGCAGCTTGCGCGCCCGGCGTGGCCGCACCGACGGCTTCGGCGCCGATCGATGCAGCAGTGTTCAGCGCAGGCAGCGATGCGGCCAGCGAGACGGCCGAGCGGCCGCCCACATACAGCGCAACGTTCTGGCCGTCGGCCTTGACCGCGATGTGCGACCACTGGCCGGCCTGGACCGGCTGGCCGGGCGTGCTGCGCTGGCCGTTGACCTGCACGAACGGCACGCCCTGGTCGATGCCGATGCTCAACTCGCCCGCGGCGTCGCGGCGGGAGTAGATCACCTGGCGCGGGCCCAGCGTATCAGGGCGAACCCACGCGCTGAACGTGAACTTGTCGCCGGGCTTGACCTGCAGCGATGGCGATGCGGGCAGCATCAGCGCGGTGGCGCCGAGTTGCACGCCCTTGCCGATGACCGCACCTTCGAGGGCGACGGGCTGGTTTTGCGCATGGTTGCCGTAGGCCGTCGTGTCGCGCGGTGGCGCGCCGGTCTCGCCGAAGTGGTAGACCAGCGTGTAGTCAGGGTCGAACGTGCGCTGGCCGTTGCCGGACGCCGGCGCCTTCGGGTTGCCGTAGTACATCCAGACCTGTTGCGGTGCAGAGGCCGACAGCGCGGGTACTTCAACCCACACGAGCGCCATGCCCAGCAACGGGTCGAACTGTTCGACCTGGTGGTTCAGCACGGTCTTGTCGTCGGCAGCGACGAAGCGCAGGTCGGCGCCGCTCTCGCTCACGCCTTCAAAGCTGAAGTTGCCGGTGTGCAGGCGGACCAGCACGGCGGTGCGGCCCGCATCGCCGCCGATGGCGCCGCCCTGCGGGCCTGCGTCGATGGTGACGGGTTTGCGGTAAGCCCAGTCAGCCTGCCACCATGCGTGGGCCAGGCTCGGCAGGAAGGTGCTCACGACGGTGAGCAAAAGAAAAAGGATGCGTCGCATGACAGGGTTCTCCGAAGGCTCTTGTGGAATGGGTGAAAGACGGGTTTGCGGGGACGTTGTGGCTTGAATGGCGGGCTGGACCCAGGGCTCAATAACTGGCGTTGACGTTGAACGTCAGGCGCGGGCTGTGGCGTTCGGTGCGGGCACCGTCCCTGAGCGGATAGCCCAGGTCGACGCGCCCGCTGACGTTGCTGCCCAGCCTGAAGCTGCTGCCGACGCCGACCGACGCCATCGGGAAGCTGTCGTCCTGCTGTGGCAGCGGGCTGCGCAGGCGCAGTTGCGCTGCGTCGGCAAAGACATAGGCACGCCAGCTTTCGAGCCAGGGTGCGAAAGAAGCCGAGGTGTCGAACACGCGGGTGCGCCATTCGAGCGAGCCGACCAGGCCGAAGTCGCCGGTCGATTCGGACGAGAGGTAGCCACGCACGGTGTTCAGGCCGCCCGCGGACATCTGCTCGCCGGACACCAGCGGCGAATCCGTCAGCTGCCCCGAGAGGCGAAAGCCGACCTGCGAGTTGCCCTCGAACGTGTAGCTGCCGTTGATGTCGGCCTTGAGCAGGGTGAAGCTCGGCGATGCCTTGAAGCGCTTGTCGTCGAACTCCTGCACGCTGCTGCCGTAGCCGAAGAAACTGCGGGTGCCGGTGACCAGTTGCAGGCCCAGGCTGTACTGGCTGCGCTCGGTCTGCGTGAAGCCCGAGTAGGCAAAGGTCAGCGGCGCGTACTGCAGCGAGCCCGGCGTGCCGGCGAAACCGCCCAGGCGCAAGATTTCCTCGCTGTCCTTGAAGTCCACGCCCAGGCTCACCGTGTGCCACCAGTCGCCGGCATTTGGGATCGAATAGGTCGCCTTCACGCCCACCGAATGGCCTTTGCCGAGCACGTCGGTGCCGCCCAGCGTCGCGACGTTGCTGTCGGAAACGTAGCCCGAGGCCTCGATGGCCCAGTTGCTGTTGGCCAGCGGCGCGGTGTAGGAGCCCGACCAGACCTTGGTCTGGCTGAAGTCTTCGGGCGTGCCGTAAAAGCTGATCGATGCACTGTGGCCGAGCTGCCAGAGGTTGTCGTGGCCGATCGACGCCGTGGTGCGCAGGCGTTTGGTGTCGGCGCTGTAGTCGTTGTTCAGGCCGAAGCTGTAGCGCCACGGGCTGCTGTCTTCAACCTTCAGGTCGACATCCATGGTGCCGGGCAGCGCGCCCTGGCGGACCAGCGGCATGACCTGGCGCTTGCCGCCGCGGTTCAGCGCGGTGAGTTCGTTCTGCGCCTGGTTGAAGTCAGGCACGATCCCTTCCTGCAGCGCAGGCACCTGCTCGCGCACTTCGGTCGGCGAGTTGTACTGCGCACCGACGACTCGCACCCGGCCGACCCGGGTTTCGTTGACCTGCAAAAAGACAATGCCTTCCGTCACCTGCTGCTCCGGCAGGTCGACGTAGACCGACTGGAAACCTTTGGCCTGGTAGACCGCCAGCAGCGCGTCGCGCGCGCCTTCGATGTCTTTCATCGTGCGGCGCGGTCCCATGAAAGGCGTGACGGCGCGCTCGATGGTGCGCGCGTCCAGCACGCTATTGCCGCGCACGATGTATTCGAGGATATCCACGGGGCGCGACGCGTCGGCATCCGGTGCCGCAGCGACAGGCACGGTCGCAGCGGCAGGCGTTCCTGGCGACTGCGCCAGAGCGGCACCCTCGGCGCCCATGCCCAGCAGCGCCACGAAAACGGCCTTCCAGTAAGGAGGCGGGTCACTCTTCTTCAGGTCACGCATGTCATCAACTCAAGTTCTGAAAAGCCAAGGCTCGGGTGGCCGGTGCGCCGCTATATAAAGCGTCGCATCAACCGCAAAATCGTCCGCAACAAGCCTGCATGGTGAAGAGTCGCCATGACAACATTGCGTACACAGCTATAGACGGACAGCCCGGGCGTGGACTGTCGTTTGTCACGAAATCTTCATAAAACTTTTTCTGGACCGGCTCGCGCGGGCGTGGGACAGGTCTGACGCGGAGAACAAAAAAAGCCGCCTCGTTGCCGGGCGCTTCGGAACGCGACAAGTTGAGAGTGGGTGTGATGCCCAAACGACAGGTCGGGATCGGGGAAGCCCCCATCCCAGCCTTCCCCCGGAGGGTGAAGGAGCGAAGCGGGGAAGAGAGCGGACTACGAACCCTGACCCCAACCGGAACGCTAATCTGGTCCCGATCCCGATCCCGATCCAAACCCCTTCTGTCTGCGCCGAGGAGCGCAGGTCTGGACGGATCAGGGCAAAAAACTGTCTGAGCGCAGCGAGTTTTTTTTGACCCCGTTCAGACCGAGCACCGCAGGTTGCCCCGTAGCGCAGCGAAGGGGACGCAGACAGCAGGGTCGCCTTTCTTTTGGTTACTTTTCTTTGGCGAAGCAAAGAAAAGTGACTTGCCGCCGGGCAACCCCCGGCTTGCTAGAAGTCGTCACAACACCCACCTCCTAGCCGAGCAGTGGATACCTGCCTCTGCGGGTATGACAGACAGTAGGCAATGACTTCACGCCAGGCGGAACCCACCACCGCAACCGCCCGATCACCTCCCCACCGCCCGCCTCTCCCTAACCGTCAGCGCCTGCATCTCCCCCTCACTCAGCGCCCCAGCCCCCAGCACCTGCACCACCCCCTGCGGGTTGTAGCTCACCTGCTGTGCCCTGCCCTGAGACTCGCCCGCCGGCGCCTGCTCCATCGGCTCGCTGCCGAAGCCCAGCACCCGCACCGTGAAGACGGACGGCAGGTTCTGCCGCGCAGCCGCGCGCTCCCTTTGCATGACCTCCTGCGCGGCAACCGCGGCCTGGGACGCGGCGGCGCTGGCATTCGTCAACGCACCAATGTTCACGGCTGCGACCACCGGTATCCCGATCGCCTCGCCCTGCACCTGGATGTTGTCGGCATTCACCACCTGCATCGCCGCGAGGTTGACGTTGCCCGACACACGAATACCCGCTTCACCCGCATCGATGGTGCCCAGCGGCGCGATCAGGTCGATGTCGCCTGGCGGAACTTCGGGGATCGGGTTGAGCGTCGCGATGCCCGCGCCAGTGGTCGGCGTTGCCGGCGACAGCGACACGTTGCCCACGCTGTCGTACACCCGCCGCTGCGGCGTGGCCACCACGGTGGTCTTGCTGCCGCGACCGGCGTTGATGTCGCCTTCGGCAGACCAGGCCAGGATGTTGCCGCCAAAGGTCGTGAAGATACGGCTCTGCCCCATCAGGATGTCGCCCTTCGCGAAGATGTTGATGTCACCCTCGCCCTGCGTCATCACGCCCGAGCCCGGGCCGGGATTGAAGCCGCCGTCCACGCCGACCAGCGTGCGCCCGCCCGGCGTCATGATGCTGATGTCGCCACCGAAGTTGGTGTGGATGCCGGCGTCAAGCACGTCGAAGAACGACACGCCGTAGCCCGGGCGGTTCAGCGCCACCCACTCGTCATACGTCAGGTACTTCACGCCCGGCCGCGGCCGTGCCTGGCCGGTGTTGTTGTTCACGTAGTCGGCGTTGAAGTAAAGCGCGCTGCTGAACATGGTCAGGTCGCCTTCGTACGACAGTGCCTGCCCTTGCGCGTCCTGAGACGGCAGCAAGGTGGCGATGGCTTCGCGTCCACGCAGGTAGCTGCCGTAGCGTTTGCCATCGACGTCGTTGTACTCGCGGCCCGCAGCCTTGATCTCGGCGTAGTACACGCCGCGCAGGAAGCCGCGCTGCTGCTCGAGTGGCAGCGCCGCGAAGAAGGCGCGCGGGTCCATGGTGGCGGCGTCGAAGTGCAGGCCCGAGCGGTTGCCCGCTGTCGTGCCGAAGCGCTCGGTCAGCCAGTTGACCAGATGCAAACGGCTCTCGACCTTGTATTCACGCGCCAGGGAGCGGTTGGCGGCGGTACCGCCCTGGTTCAACGCCGCATTCCGTGCCGCATCCAGTTCGCCCTGTCGCGCTGCCATGAACGCATCGGGCGTGCCGTGCTTCTGCGCGTCGTAGCCGAACTCGCGCGTCAGCCATTGGGCCATGGTCAGTGCGCCGCTGTAGTCGTACAGGGACGTGCCCGGCT
Organism: Variovorax sp.; assembly: GCA_004210915.1. GTDB lineage: Bacteria > Pseudomonadota > Gammaproteobacteria > Burkholderiales > Burkholderiaceae_C > Variovorax. Next base: position 70,730 of record SEGS01000003.1, read on the forward strand.
GGTCGGCGAAAGGCTGCTCGAGGTTGGCGAGCTTCGCCGGATCGAGGTAGCGCGCGGCGAAGGCATCCCAGTGCGCACCCGCGCCCATGCCGGCCGCGACCGAGATGCTGGCACCGCTGGCACGGTCGCCCGGCACCACGTCGACGATGGCGCCCAGGCTCTTGAACTCGCCCTTGTCGGCCAGGTAGATGTTGCGACCGGCGCTCACGTCGAGCAGGCCGGGGCCGGTGACATAGAAGCTGCTGTAGCGGATGTCGCGGCCCGCCTCGACCACCGAGACGTCGTCGGCAAAGGCGTGCGCGATCAGGTTGCCGCGCGAATCGGCCGTGCTGGTCTTGCGGCCGGTGACGGTGTCCTTGCGGCCGAGTTGCGTGCCCGAGTCGGTGATGTCGCGGCCGGCGCGTATCGCCACCGGCGTCGAAGCTTCATAACGCACGCCTGTCGCGCCCGCCGGGAAGCCGAGCAACACCTCGCTGCCCACGCGCAGGCCGACGATGTCGCCGCCCACCGCGTAGTAACGCGCCGGATCCTGGCCCACGGTCGCATAGGCCGACGTGGCGGGCGTGCCGAACGTGAAGAGCGGCGCCACGTTGAAGCGCCCTCCCTCCGTGGTCAGCCACGAATTCATGGCTGCGGCTTCGGCCGGGCTGTTGTGGACCCACAGCGGATCGAAACCGTACTGCCCGCCGCCGCGCTCTGCCACCTGGCCGAGAAAGCCTGGCCGGAAAACGCCCGGCAGCGCAGCAGGGTCGGCGGTCGAGGCGTTGAACGTCAGGCCGCTGGCGTAGATCGATTCGCCGGCCAGCAGTTGCAGCTCGCCCTTGCCGGTCACGTTGGTGAAGTGCGGGCCGATAGGAGACGGCGCCAGCGTCACGCCGAACGCCACGCGCAGCGGCGTCGGGCCGAACGGGTTGGTCATCGTGGCAGTGCTGACGCCGTAATAAAGGCTGCCGTTGGCAGCAGCGGCGCGCAGGATGGACGGGTAGAAATAACCGTCGTCGCCGGCCGACTGGTTGCGGCCTTCCGCGTTCCAGCGAACGTCCTCCTGGCCGCCGCCTTCGCCCCACGCCGTGGTGGGCGTGAGGTTGCCGCCGGCGCTCAACAGGTCGATGGACGTGGCCGGGGTCCACATCGAGAACCAGTTCCAGCCCAGGGCCGCATGCTGCGTGCCTTGGTAATTGAAGGAGGTCGACTCGAGCAGCAGCGTGCGGCCCGGGTCGGCCACGCCGCCCAGCACCAGGTCGCCGCGCGTGTCGATGCGCACGGTGGAATCGCCCAGCACCAGGATAGGCCCGCCACCGGCGAGTGCAGCGCCGGCCGCGAACGCGTCGCCGGTGCGCGTGTCGATGTGGTTGGACACGCCGTAGCGCGGCTGCACGCCGCCGATGGAGCCGGCCTCGATGTGCAAGGCACCGCGCAAATTGACGAAGGTGCTGTTGAGGTCGTGCTCGTTGCGGCGCTGCGTGGCGTCCGGGTTGAGCGTGCCGCCCAGGCGCAGGTCGAGGTCGCCGCCGCCGGTCTGCACCAGCGTGCCGTCGGCCGTGATGCGGCCCGTGCTGCCGACGACGAGATGCAGTCCCTGGCTGCGCGGGCTGTGGCCGGAGCCGGTGCCTATCTGCCCGGCCACGTTGGCAACGCCGCTGCCGCGCGCGTCGACCATGCCGGCATCGCCGCGTGCCTCAACGCGCAGGTTGCCGCCGCCCAGCGTGCCGACGCCTGTGAAGCCGACCAGCGACGGGTCGTTGCCGAAGAGGAAGCTTCCGTAGAGGTCGCGCGACCCGGCTGCCGAGCCGGCCACGTAGGTGCCAAAGTTGATCCACCAGGCCGTTGGCACGGCGCCTGCGCCCTGCTCGACCGATCCCGTGCCCTGGCGCCAGAGCCAGTTGCCCACCGCCGTGGTGCCGTGCTGCGGGCGCGAGTTGGCGAAGGTGTAGCCGATGTCGGTAGTTCCGCCCTTGCCGATCAGGTCGCCCTTGAGGTCACCGCCAGCGCGCACCAGCACGTTGCCGCCGTGCTCCGGGTACCAGGCCGCATACAGGCTGGCCGCGCCGCCGTCGACCAGCGATTCGTAAGACGCGCCTTCGGGCTGCAGGATGCTGCCGTCCGGCAGGCGTGCGCGCGCACGGTCGAAGCCCGCGCCCGGCGACGCCGAAGAGGTGCCCGACGTGTAGACGCCATAGGGCGTGCGCATGTCGAAGTCACCAGCCGAGACGAGGTCGAGGTCGCCGGTCCCGGTGCGCAGCACGCTGAACAGCTGCTGGCGCACGGGCTTCCTGGACTCCACGGCACTGACAAATTCGACCACCGTGCCATAACCATAGTCGTTGAGTTCCTCGATTGACTGCGAGAACAGCCCGTAGTCTTTCAGCATCTGGATGGTGGCGGCATCCAGCAGGGTGCCGGCCTGCCAGTCGAAGCCGTAAGCGCCGTTCAGGTCGTCCAGGAACGAGGCCTCGACATCGAGCGGAATCTGGTATGTCTGCTCATAGGCCGTGCCGAGGCCGAAATGCGTGTCGGCCAGTTGCAGGCGCGCGGTGCTTTTCGGCAAGGTCATGCGCGAGTCCGCCGCCGTGAGGTCGGCACCGGCCACCAGGCGCAGGTCGCTCGATTGCGATCCGGCCGCCAGCAGCGGCGCCAGCGCCCAAGTACGGCCCTGGCTGCCTTGTGCATCGAGCGGGCGAAGGTTGACCATCTCGGCGCCGCCCGGCAAAACCACGTCGGTCTCGGACGGCACGATGGCACCTTTGGCCAGCGTGAGCGGCTGCGAGAGCGTGAGGTTGGCGGGCAAGGCCACGCCGGCCGGCCAGTATGTGGCCGCCAGTTGCGTCGACGTCGTGAGGCGAAAGCCCGCATCCAGCTTCTGCCCGGCGGCAAGCGCGAGCGGCTCGCGCAGCACGGTGCCGGCGGCAAGCAGCACATCGCCGTGGGCATCGCGCACGGCTGCTGACAGCACGGTGCCCGCAGGCAGCGTGAGTGTCTGGCCGAGCGGCAGTGCCACCGGCAGCACCGTGCCGGCCGGCAGCGTCACGCCCGCAACGGGCAGGTCGTAGTTGAGCGTGCGGCCGGTCTTGAAAACCGTGCCCGTGTCGAGCGTCGCCACGCCCGCGTGGGGAATGACCAGGTCGCCGCCGAAAGGCATGCGCCCGGCCGGCAATACCCAACCGTTGTCGTCGGGCGACGCGCCCAGCTTGGAGCCGTCAAAGCCATCGCTGATGCTACCGAAGACCTGCAGGTTGCCGCCCGCGCGCAAGACCAGCGCGCCAGCCTCGCCCGAGCCATAAACGCCGGTCAGCGGCGAGTGCGGGTTGACGCTGGCGTAGCGGTGGCCCGAGAGGTCGATGTCGCCGTCGACATGCAGGTCGCCAGTCGTCGCGACTTCAACGCCGGGGCGCAGGCGGAAGGCGTCGGCGTAGGCGCGCAGGCCGGCGAGCTTGCCGTTCATCAGCCCGCCGTTGGCCAGCGCGTTGGTGATGAAAGTGGCGCTTTCAGCATGGCGGTCGTCCAGCCATTTCTGGTCGATGGTCTGGTACGGGCGGCCATCGGCCGTGGCTTCCGTGCCTACCGGCGCGTTGGCGTAACGCTGGAAGGCGTTGACGGCGATGGAGCGCGCGCCGGTGATGGTCAGCGTAGCTGCGGCATCGATGTTGACATCGCTGCCGGTGGCGCCGCCCAGGCGCGGGGCGTTGAGTGCGACCGTGCCGTAACTGGCGTTGGCACCGGCACCGTCCAGGCGCATCGTCGCGCCTGGTGCCAGCACCAGCCGGCCGTCGCCCGAATCGATCTCGATGACGGCGCGGTTCGGCGCCTCGATGACCTGGCCGTAGCTGTCGCGGCGCAGCACGCTGGCGCTCGCGTCGAGCACGGCCGTGCCCGCGATGGTCACGCCGTGGTTGGCGGCCAGGCGGATGCTGCCGGCCTGTTCGCCGCTGGCGTCGATGCGGCCATTGACGGCAAGGCTGCCGTTGTCGACCGACACATTGACCTCGCGCGCCTTGAGCTCATCGCCGATCACCAGGTCGCCCTGTTTCAGCTGGAAGCTGCGGCCGCCGAACACGCCGCCTTCGCTCAGGCGCGTGTTGAGGCCGGCGAAGTCGGTGATGCGCAGGCCGCGCACATCGAGCGTGCCGGCCGCGAAAGGAACCTGCGTGCCGCCCGCGTCGTAGTAACCCGTGGCGCTGCCGTCGATGGCACCCGCAAGGTTCACCGTGCCGTCCAGCGCCAGGGCCTTGAGCGCGCCAGCGCGGTTGCGGTCGGCCGAGAGGTCGATGCGCGAAGCTGTTGACTGCGTCACGTTGCCGCTGCGGCTGTCCAGCGTGACATCGCCGCCCCAGCTGTACTGGCTGACGTCGAAGAAAGCGATCTTGCGGCCCGCGAGATCGAGTTGCGCGCCGCCCGCCAGGGCCACGTCGCCTGCGGCCGAGAGCGTGAGCTTGCCGCTCGGCAGCAGCACGGCGGTGTCGACCGTGAGCGATCCACCGGCATCGAGCGACAGCGTGGCGCCGAGTGCATCGGCCAGCGTGGCGTTGTCTGGCAACGGCGATGCACCGCCCTGGAGCGCGGTGGCCGTGAGCGCACCGCCGGCCTTGAGGGTGTTGACCGAGCCCGCGTGTCCCGTCAGGAGCGGCGTGCGCAGGTTGAGGTTGCCGCCGCTGTAGTCGAACGCTTTGGTCGTTGCGTTCCACGCGCCCTGCTGCTGGTACACAGCGAGCGAACCCTTGTGGTTGGCGGTGATGCGTTCGCTGGCGTTGAGGTCGACGCTTTCGAAGCCCAGCACCAGCCGGTCGTGGCTGTTGACGCTGTCAGGCTGGCTGCGCGGGCCGTAGCCAAATTCGATCTGGCGCGCATCGACCACAAGCTGGCCGCTGCCGGTCCCGGCGCCGCCCGCCATCACGCTGCCTGCAGGCGTGGTGGCGCCGTTCCAGACCAGCGTGTCGGTCTGGATGCGAGCCACTTCGCCGGCCTGGCCGTAGCCGTAGAGCGCGGGCGCCCCGAGCACCAGGCGCTCCAGTGACGACTTGCCGCTCGCCGCATCCACCGTCGACAGGTTCACGTTGCCGAAAAAGTTGACCGAATCGCGTGCGGTCAGCACCAGGTTTTCAAGCGCCGGTGCGCCGGTGCTGGTGTCGCCGCGCAGCAGGCGGTCGAGCACCTGCTGGTCGAGCGTGAGCCCCGCCGGCAGAATGCCGCCGGCGCCGGCCGAAACCAGTTGGGCCTGGCTGCCGACGTTGATCGCGCCTACGGCCAGCACGAGATCGCGTGCGCCGTAGCGCACCGAATCGGCCAGCAGGAAGGACTGGTCGGTGACGGCACTGATGCTGCCTTCTGCATACAGGCGCGTCTCGCCCGCGCAGGCAGTGCCCGCGGCACACGTGCCAATATGGATGTAACCCGCGCCGGTGCCTGTCCAGCTGTCGCCGACCGTTGGCGCCAGCACGTCGAGCCGGCCGTTGGTCAGCGCCAGCAAAGAGGTCGAACCCGGCGTGACGACAAAACCGTCGGCCGAACTCCAGGCCGCCGCGCCGCGCCCGAGGGTGTCGATGCCGGCGCCCTGCTCCACGGTGATGCCGCCTGCAATGCGGCCGGTGACGAGCAGCACTTGCGCGGCCGAGAGCACGGCTCCGCCGCGCAGCACGATCTCCGCCGGCGCGTCATAGGCTGACCCGAGTCCAACCTTCCAGGCGTTGCTCGTCGAGCCGTAGCCGAGGCTGGCCGAGAACGTCGACGAGGGCATGCCGCCGATGGCAATCACCCCCGCGCCGATGTTGTTGAGCATGCCCGCCTCGACGGAGATGCCGCCGTAGCCGGCGGTGGGCGCGGTGCCAACGGCACGCACCTCGATGCGCGGGGCGATGAGCGAAACCGTGCCACCGCGACCGCCTTCTGCCGCCGCGAAGTGCACCGTGCCGGCCGCGACCTGCAATTGCTGGCCCGGCAGCAGCGTGAGGACACGCGCGTCGCGCTCGAGTTGCGGGCGCGGCACGTTATCGCGCAGGGCCCAGTCCAGGCCGAACTGCGCGTAACTGGTCTCGTTGTATTGCGAATAGGCCCGCAACGTGTCGGCAGGCGTCAGCACGGCCTGCGTGGGCAGCACATCGGCAATGCCGGTGTTGGCGATGCCCAGGCGCGTCGCCGTGCTCCAGGAGCCGTTGCGCATGGGGCTGGCCACGCCGAACACGCCCGTACTGGACGCCAGGCCATTGAGTTCGACACGGAAGGCGCCGGGCATCAGGGCATAGGTGGACGGCAGCAGCGTGTAGGTGCCTGCGGCCAGGCCGGGCACGCCATCGCTGATGGTGATCTGGCGACCGACCGCCGGCTCTCCCGCGCCCTTTTCGCCATTAACGCCCGCGACGGGCGCGGCCGGTGCCTGCACACCGGGCACGATGGCGTAGACAGGGTTGGTCGCCAGGCCCGGCAGCACAAATCCGTTTTTGCCGAGCTGCACCAGCGGGTTCAGGCGCGCGTCGGTAGAGCCGCCGCGACCGGTGAGGAAGCCCGCGCCCTTCAGCTCGCCGCCGCCGCGCAAGTCGAGCGTGGCGCCTGGCTGCACGTCAATGTCGGTGGCCGCCAGGCGCACGCTGCCCATCAGGTCGCCGAGGCCGTAATAGGGCACGTCGAGACCGGCGTAGTTGTAGGTCAGGTTGTCGACCGTGCCGCCGTAAGGCATCGCCAGGCCGGAGGCGCTGACCGAGGTGATGCTGCCCGGCAGCAGTCGTACCGACGAGGCCGGCACGTTCGATGCCGAGCCGATGCCAACGGTGATCGTGCCCAGCGGCGCGCGCACCACGCCGCCCTGTTCCACATTCGCCGACAGCAATTGCAGCGAGCCGAACACCGAGTAAGGCAGCGCCGCCGCAACCGGCCCGTTGTGTTCGATGCGAAGGCTGCGTTCAGCGTCGAAGCTGACCTGGTAGGTGCCCCACTGGTCGACGGCGCCCTTGCGGCCGGCTGTGACCACGGCCCGGGCGCCGGTGGCCGGGTACAACTGGCTGGCGGCCAGCACCAGGTCGCCCACGGTGGTGAGCGAGGTGTTGATCGACGAGCCCTGGCTGGAGGCCAGGAAGCGCAGGTCTCCTTCGCTGCGAAGCTCCACGAGATCGAAGCCCGGGCGCGTGACCCGGACATCGCCCGGGTTCTGGCGCACATAGCCCTCGGTGCCGAAAGACACGTTGTCGATGACGTCGAGCAGCGACGATTCGACCTGCAGCGTCGAGCCGTCGGCAACGCCCGGCAATGCCGCCGCGCCGGCCGTCGGAGCGCCTGGCGTCGGCATGAGGTTGAAGTCCTTCTGGTTGCGGGTCGTGCCGGCCAGCCGCACGTACGGGGCGGCCAGCTGGACGCTGGCACCGCTACCCGCGCCCTGCGCGAGGCTCAGGTTGCGGGCCGTGAGGCGCAGGCTCTGGCCCATGCGCAGGGCCAGTCCGTCCTCCAGGCTGATCACGCCGTTGACCAGCAAGCCCAGGTTGTCAAAGCCACCGGCTTCGATGCGGTCGGCACCCAGACGTGCATGGCCGTAGACCAGGGCCGGATCGGCCTGGCCTGGCAGCAACCCGGCGGCCAGCGCTTCGGGCTGTTGCTGCATCGCCAGCGTGAGTTCGCGGTGTACCAGCACGCGCGCATCGGGACCGGCAGCGACCTGGTAGTTCGGTGTCTCCAGTGCGATGGCCAGCGTGCCGCCGGCAGCACCGGCACCGCCCGAGGCCGCGCGCAGGTCGCCGTCAAGATAGAGGCCATTGAAGCTGCTCAGGTAGACCAGGCCACCGTTTGAAGCCACGGTCACCGCGCCCTGTTGCGGCAGGTCGAGCACGCCGGCCGCACCCGACGCATCGAGACGCGCACCGGAGCGCACCACGATGAAGTTGTCGATGGCGCTGGCGCTGCCGGCAGCAGCGTCGTAGGTGCCGCCGATCTGGATGCTGCCGCCGCCCTGCACGACGCCATAACGGCCGCCGCGCGCGTCGAGCGCCGTGTGGGCGATGCCCGCCACATCGAGCACCGCGTGTTCGCCGATCCAGACCGACCGGTCATGGCCCCTGACAGAGCCGATATCGTCGTTGCCGTAACCCAGGCCCTTCACGTCGATGCGGCCGCCCGCTGCATGCAGCTCGCCATCGATGGTGACCTGTCCGTTGCCGGCCAGTGCGATCGACTTGCCCGGGTCGACCGTGATGCGCGCATCCACCCCCACGGCCAGCGTCGGCGCCAGCGCCATGCCGGGACCGCCGGCCGCCAGCGCCAGGCTGGCACCCGCGCGCTGCGTGAGCCGCCGGGCTGTCGCGTCTTCGGTAAACAGGGGCAACTCGCGGACCGCCAGCGCGCCTGCCGGGTCGGCTCCCGTCGCCAGCTCGTGCGCCGCATGGCGGTCGAACTGCAGCACAGGCATCCGCACGGCGAGATCGGCACCTTCAGCGACGGCCACCCCGCCCATGCCCACCACCTCGTAGCGTGAAAAGCCCTGGCGGAAAGTATCCGCCTTCAGGTGCATCAACGGTGCCACGGCCACCGCCTGCGGCAACACCGTGCCGGCCCGCAGCAAGGTGCCGGCTGCAAAGGTGATGTCTGTGGCTGCCAGCGTGCCGGCCTTCATCATGCCGGCCGCCGGCGTGATGCCGATGCCGGTCGGGAAGGCATCTGCCGGCAACACGTAGGCCACCGGAAAGCCCATGCCGGCCATGCTCGTGATCACGGTGCCGGCCGGCAAGGTTACGGGCGAGGCCCATGAATAGATGTTGTAGTTCTGGCCGGCCTGCGTGCCGATCGAATAGTTGTCGTTGGAGCCGGTCGGCCGGGGCAAGGTCCAGGCCGCGCCCAGCGTGACCCAGCTGTCAGGCACGTTCCACTGGACCAGCGGCGCACCGGCGACGGCTTCGCCCGGCATCGCGCGTGTGCGGATGTAGTGGTAGTCGGCCGGCAGCGCTGCCCCTGCGGCCACCGTGAATGCATCCTGCGTGACCAGGTCGGACAGCGATGCTTGCCCGGCTTGCAGTGTGCCGTCACTGCCGGCCACCTGGCCGCCGATCACGACCGCGCCGCCGGTCTGCAGGTGCAGCGTGCCGCCGCCCTTGACGCCATGGGCGCGCAGTTCGCCGTCCAGCACCAGGCGGCCGCCCGTGCCGCCGCCTTGCGACAGGCCATCGGCTATGAGCGTGATGCTGCCGCCCTTGCCGCCGCTTTCGTTGCCTTTGGCCAGCAACGCTGCGCCCGACGACGCGTCGAGCAGCGCGCCGGATGCCACGGTGACGTTGCCGCTGCTGCGGATGTCGATGCGGCCGCCGTCGATGAAGGGCAGTCCCCGACCTTCGACCGGGTCCAGTCGCAGGTTGGTCCACTCGCCGCGCGCGTCGAGCGTCACGCCATCGGAAATGACGGTTTGGGCCACGCTGCCTGCCGGTGGCTGCGCCGCGATGGCGCCGATCTGCCAGCCCAGGCTTGCGTTGGTCACGCGTTCGACCAGGTTGCCAAGCACGATCGAGCCGCCGCGCGCGGTGAGGTCGGCATTGACCTGCACGTCGGTGGCGTGCAGTGCGATGCTGCCGCCGTGTGCCACGCCGACAGCTTCGTCGACCACCAGGCTGCCGAGCGCATATGCGTTCAGCGAGCCGAACTGCTGCGCGCCAAGCCAGCCTGCGTCCAGCACGATGCGGCCTGCTGCCGACGGTCCGCTGCCGATGATGATTTCGTTGGCCAGGGCACCGGGGTTGTAGCGCAGCTGGCCGGAGTCCTTTTCATACACCGGCTGATACGAACCCACGACCAGTTGCCCGCGCTGCGCCGCCGCCGTCTGTGCCTGCTCGTAACCGTCAAGGCCCGCATCCCGCGCGCGCGTCTGGCGCATGCCGTGGAAAGCGTCGCCACCCACCTCGCCTTCGAGCGTTGCCGCCCGCGTGGCGACCACCAGCCGGCCCGCATCGCGACCCACGGTATAGCCGTTTTCCAGCCGCCGCGCAGGCGCTATCAGCGGGTTGTAGAACGACTCGGTCACGCCCCATCGTTTCGACGTGTCCTCGAAACCTTTGTACACCCCCGTGTACAGCAGGTCACCCGGTGCGGTCGAGGCGTTATAGAGGTTGCCGTCCGCACCCTTGAGAAAGGTCTGGTTGATGTAGCCGGTCTGCACGTCCAGCGTGCCGCCGGCGAGGTTGATCAGGCTGCCCGCATGCGTCGCGACGTCGCCGCCGCTGAACTGCACCGTGCCGCCCTGCGCCATCCACTCGCCGATGCCGTGGCCGGTGATGCCCAGGTAGCCGCCCACCTCGAGCAGGCCGCCGGCCGTGTACCAGCGCTCGGTCACGTAGCCATTGGTGCCGGCGGGCACCAGCACCAGGTTGCGGCGGTCGATCCAGATGTCCTTGCTGTTCAGGCTCTTGTCGTCGCGGTTGACCGGCGCATCGCGCTGCTCGTTGCCTTGCACGTTGACCAGCACGTTGTTGGACTCCATCGCCACGCGCACGCCGACCGCACCCGAAACATCGATGGTGGCGCCGCCCTCGACGTCGGCGCGCGCGGCGTTGACCAGTACCTGGCCGCCGGTTGCGAGCGTCATTGAATCCGCCTTGAAGCCGACCATGCCCGCGCTGTCGACCAGCACCAGCGACTGGTCACGGCGATGCGCTACGCCGTCGCCGACCTTGTCCGAGTCCTTGATCAATGCATCACGCTGCGCGTCCAGCGCCGTCGCGGCCGCCCCGTCGAGCAGGACGGCGGTGAGGCTGCCCTTGTCCAGCATGACCCGGCCGTCCACATCGCCAGCCGCGTTGTTCAGGTGGATGGTGCCTCGCGTGTAGACGCTGGTGGTCGCCACGGCAACGCCTTGCTGGCGCACATCGTGGCCGCCCAGGGTGATGTCGCCGGTGACCGCCTGCAGCAGTCCGGTATTGCTGGCCGTCCCGCTGGCAGAGCCGGCCTGGCGCAGCGTGGTCACGATGTTGCCGCGCGTGCTCGAGTTCTGGTTGGCGTCGCTGGCCACGCCGCGGCGGATGACAAAAGCGTCCCCGGCCGCCAGCACCGCCTGGCCCGACTCGGTGACAATCTCGCCCGCGTTGCGCACCTCGCTGCCGAGCAGCAGCACGTAGCCGCCGCCCTCGGTAACGCTGCCAGGCTTGTGCGTCTGCAGGCGCGCGCCGGCCTCGACTGTCACGCCCGCGCTGGCCGCGCTGTGGCTGAAGCTGGAGGCGCTGGTCGACAGGTCGTTCGCGAAGGACGGGATGAAAGCGTTGCCCTGTGCATCGCTGTAGAGGCCTTTTTTGAACTGTGCGTCGGTCATGCCCACGGCGGAAGCCGCCAGATTGCGCGTGTTGACCTGGCTGCTGCCGCTGAACAGGATACCGTTGCGGTTGACGACCAGCACCGTGCCCTCGGCCTTGATCTGACCGCGGATCTCGCTCGGGCGCGCCAGCGGATCATTCACGCGGTTGAGCACCGACCACTCCTTTTGCTGCTGGAACTCCAGCGTCGTGTTCTTGCCGACGTTGAAGGTCTCCCAATTCAGGATCGCCTTGTCCGAGGTCTGCGCCACGGTGACATTCGTTTTGCCGCCCTGGCTCGCTTGCACCGGCCCATTGGCGTTGATCCAGCCGGCCGTGAGCGAGTTCGTGTCGACCTTCAGGCCGCCTTCCACCAGCCCGTCGGGTACCGCGCTGCCGGCAGCAATGGCTACCGCGCGCGCTGCCGCCTGCGCGGCCTGCTGCGCCGCGATGCTGCGTGCGGCGATGTTCAGGTTGTTGATGGAGCGGCTGAGTTGATCATTCGCCTGCTGCTGTTGCGCGACCGGGCTGGTAAGGCTGGAGGCCAGCGTGCCGTTCGGCAAACGACCTGTCTGCACCGCCTGGTTTTGTACCGCTCCCTTGTTGGCGAACCATGCGCCGCTGAAGGCCCGCTGCGCATGCGCCGCATCGGCGGCTCCACCCGCCAGCAGGGCCAGTGCCAGCGCGTGCACCAGCGGCTTGAGGCGCAGTGCTTTTACAGAGGCATTCCGCGCGCCGGCTTGACGGCTGGTGGTGCTGGACAGGTTGGACGGGTTGGCGGTGGTGCTGCGCTGCATGAAGACTATCCCTTTTCGTGATCCGTTGGCTGGCCGTTGCGCAGGAAAAGGACGATCACGCGCTCGCCGCAATGCGGCCGCGCAGACCGACCCGGTCCTGGCTTGTGCTTGCTATGACAGTCCGGGGATGGGCGCGACTGCAGCCTGTCACGAAAATTTCACAAACGGTTGATGTCGGCGGCATGACAACCGCAAAGCCTTCGCCGGGACATGGCTAGGCAGCGGCACGGCCGAGCAGCACGATGCCGCCCGGCAGGTGCGTGACCTCGACGCCGTAGCCGTCACGTATCAACGCGATCAGGTCGTCCAGCCGCCGCGTCGACAGGCTGGCCTGCACGCGCGTTTTTCCCAGTTCGCGGCTGGTCAGCACGATCTTGCCGGGCCGGTAGCGGTTGACCTCGTCGATGACGGTGGCCAACGGAGTCTGGTTGAACACCAGCAGGCTGCGGCGCCAGGCGGTGACCTCATCTGCGTCGGCGCGCATGACCTCGCCCAGGCCAGCCGACCCGTAGGTCACCTGCGCGCCTGCCGGCACCGTCACGCGGGCGCCGCTACCCTCGCCGCTGACGAGCACATCGCCGGACAGGCAGGTCACGCAGGCGTCACGGCCGGTGTGCCGGATGTTGAAGCGCGCGCCCGACGCGGCGACGATGCCGGCGCCAGCCTTGACGCGCAGCGGTGCGGTATCGCCCTGCGCATTGCCCGGTGCCAGTATTTCAGCCTCGCCCGAGACCAGCTCGAAACCGCCGCCCGCCGCGCCGTCGCGCAAGTTGATCTGCGTCTGCGTGTTCATCTGCACCAGCACGCCGCCGTCGAGCGCCAACTCCCGCTGCTCGCCGGTCGCGGTTCGGTAATCGGCCGCCAGCACGGTGACTGCGGGCCACAAGTCGAGCGGCGGGCGGACGGCAAGCCAGCCGACGAGCGCGGCCGCCGTGCCGCCCAAAAAAGCCCTGCGTCCGGCACGCAGGCGGGCAGACGGATGGCCGCCCTGCCTCGGCGCCGAATGCACCGGTTGCGCCGACAGTGCCGACGCCGGCGCCACCGCCTGCCAGACCGCACGAGCCCGCACGAAAGCCGTGGCGTGCGCACGGCTCTGGCGGCACCAGCGCTTGAAGGCCTCGCCGTCTTCGGCAGTCACGTCGCCGGATGCCAACCGGACGGCCCAGGCTTCGGCCTCGCGTTCGATGGCGATCATGGACGGGTTTCCTGGCTTTTCATCACGCATCCTGTCTAGACTGTTTTCCGGCGCCGGGACCGAAGCGCTGGATGAAATCACGGCCCAGCCGCTCGCAGCAATGCTCCAGCGCTGCGCGCAATTCTTTCTCGACCGTCCGCGGCGAGACACCGAAGCGCAGCGCGATGTCGCGGTGCGGCAGTTCCTCGACCCGCGCGGCCAGCAACATGGCGCGGCGGCGGCGCGGCAACTCCGCCATCGCGCGGTCCAGCGCCTCCAGCTCGGCGCGCCCTTCGGCGGTCCGCGCCGGGTCGGCCATCTCGTCGGCCATGTCGTAAAGCTCTTCGACCTCCGCCACCGTGATCAGGCGCGCACTGCTCTTGCGCTGGTCTTCCGCCACGTTGAGCGCGATGCGAAAGAGGTAGGCCGACGGGTACTGCACGGCCCCCTGGTCGCGCATATTTTCAAGGCGCAGGTAGGTCTCGTGCAGCGCGTCATTCGCCAGGTCTTCCGAGCCGAGCCGGAGCTGCAGGTGTTTCCTGAACTGGCTGTAGCGCGTCATGAAGAGCGCGCGCAGCGTATTTTTGAGCGACTCCGTCATGCCTTTAGCGACTCCTCGCGGTCGCTGCCACGGCGCGGCAGTCCTGCGCCGGGTTCAGGCGCGGCACCAGCAGCAGCGTGACGGGCTGCGCCATGCCGTGGGGCGGCGGCGCGTCCAGCACCAGCGACGACAGGTCGGCCGCCACCGCATCGTCCTGCGCGCGAACGCCGCTCGACTCCAGCACCTTCACCTGCCGCACCGCGCCTTCAGCATTGATCCACACCTGCAAGCCGATGCGGTAGCGCCCGAAAAGCCGGGGCTGCGCGCGGCACAGTTGCCGGGTGATGGACTGCTGCAGCGTGGCCGCGAAAGGCGAGGCTGAAAAGGGAGCCAGGGCCCTGCCGGCCGCGCCTTCGCCTGCCGGGGCGGCATCCTCCGGGTGCATCAGATTTTCCGGGCCTGACGGCTCCGGCAGCAGCGGCGCCAGCGTGAAGGCATCACGCCCGACGTATCGCGGTGCGAGGTTGGTACCGGCCAGCATCCGGAACAAGGCTTCGTTCGGCCTGAACTCGCCCTTCAACGCGTTCGATTGCCGACCGGCCGTGAGCTGGCTCGACACCAGAACCGAGTAGCCGGTGATGCCGCCGAACGCCTCCAGCGCCGATGACAGCGGCTGCGCGGGCACGTCGAACGCATGCACCGTCGGCGATGCACCGTCCACGCCCTCACGGGCAGCCGCGGCTTGTGCGGCCGTCAGCAACAAAACGGCAAGACACCATGACAAAAGCATGGGGGTTCCTGCAGGATGGAGTCTGGGCATCAAAAGGGAGATCGAGAGGGCAGAAGCAGGAAGGCCAGAAAAACCAGGAAGGCAGGCAAGACGAGCAGTCCGGCTTCGCGGGAGTATCAAGTTTGACGGCGTAAATATGCAGGGCCTCGGACCAACCGGCGCCCGGGTGCAGCGGGATCGTAGGAGCGGCTCGTGAAATCTTCGTGACAGGCCAGCAGTGCGCGCAAACCGACACGTCGCTGACATATCGAAGGCACAAGATGAAGGGAGAATTTTCATGAACCACCTTCGCCTGCTCCGCTGCCTCCTTCGCCTCGCCAGGCTCATCGCGCTGTCGGTCGTCGCTGTGTGCTGCGGCGTGCAAGCCCAGCCTGTGCCCGATGCGCCGCCCGGCACGCTCGACGACGACACCTGCATCGAAGTCGAGGTCAACGGCGTCACCGCGCCCTCGTACGGTTGCCTCACGCTCAAACTCAAGCCGAAGCCAGTGCCAGTGCCAGTTCCAGGGACGCAGGCCGCGGGTGCACCGCCGCCCGCCCTCGGCTCTGAAAGCATCGTGCAGAAACCGGGCAACCAGCTTGGACTTTTCAACCGCGCCGCGACCAGCCACCGCATGGGCAATGCGTTCGGGAATTCAGTGGTGCCGCAACGTCCGGCGCGGTAGCCCTTGCCGGACCGGCGCCGGTGAGTGTCACGAAAGGCGACTCGCCGCGGCGGCTGGCAGGCGGGTTGAGAAGACCAGCCAGGCATGCAGCACGCCGGCGTGTGCAAACGACAGCACGCTGAAAGCCGCGGTCATGCCCAGGCTCGCGAGCAATACGGCCAGGCCCGGCAGCCCCGCAGCTGTCCTCGCGGAAAGCAACACGTCCGCCATGAATCCCGTCTCCCAGCCCAGCCACGTGAAGCCGATGCCGCCGGCGAACAGGCTGGCCATCGCGTAAACCGCGACCACCTGCAAGCGGCTGGTAAAGGGGTGGCGCGCATGCACGGCGTTCACCGCCAGCGCCGCCATCAAATTGCCGAGCGGCACCAGCGCGACCAGGCCGGCCCAGAAGGCAGGATGGTCGCTGCGCGCATCACGGGCTAGCAACGCACCCGTTACCAGCAAGGTCGGCGAGGTCAGGCTGGTGACAACGAGCGCCAGCAGTGGCGAAAGCCAGCGCGCCCCCCGGCGCTCCAGCGTTGCGCGGGGCAGGCCGCCCATTCCCTGCACCCCGGGCGGCACCGGCAGTGATGGCATTTGGTTTCTCATGCCTTATAGACGGTTGGGAACGGGCGAAACTGCAACTTTTTCTGAAAATACATGGAGCAGCCTCTCGGGAGGCGACATGAGGGCGCGAGCCAGCCCTTGGCGGCCGCACCAGCTGGAGGATGAACTGTTCTTACACCCGCCAGATTGTTCTACTGGTCGGCATCGTGCCCGGCCATTTTTCTCTGCGATACCAGGAGCGCCCAGAGTTTACTGGCCACCAGGGCGGCCACTACAAAAACCAACCCGCAGACAAGCAAAGTTCCAACACCAACCAGAACAAGGGAACCGACCTCGAGAAAAAGCAACTGGTAGCCAAATTGCCCAATGAAAACGCCTGTGTAGAGCGCCCAAACCGGCTTTGGAGAAATCATTCCAGCGGCAATACCGGTGACGAGCAATGCAACAAAGTAATAGGTGCCGTCGCCGTCCCAGGGTTCCTGGTGTCCGATGACCCAAGGCGCCAACAGCCAGGTTGTGGCCCCAAACAATGCCGCAACGATGAAAGTAAACGCAGGGTGGTTTTTCATGGAATCAATCGTGTCAATGAGGAGAGCGTTTATCTTGCCACGACGCTACGGGGCGCCCACGTTTCTCTTCTCACGCGTCGGAAAAGGACAGACCATCGACCGGCTCTTCGCGCGCTAGCCGGCTTTCTGGCGCGAGCGGAATGCGGCAACCTTCATGCGGTTGCCACACGCGGCCATGCTGCACCAGCGACGGCGGTGCGACTTCGTGAGGTCATGAAAGAGCAGCGTGCAATCGTCGCCCTCGCACTGTCTGACCAGATCGAGTTGCGCCGTCGTGAGCAGGTTCACCAGGGCATCGGCGACCGGCTCGAGCAGGCCAAACGCATGGGTGGTGTCGCGGCGCCTGACCATCTGGTAGCTTGCGGTCTCGCCATCCCACTGCAGTTCTCGGGTCGGGTTCCCCAACGTCAACACCCGGTTCACCACGTCAGCGTCCGCCCTTTGCCCTGTCTTGGCAGCCTTCACCATCGCCTTGCCAGCCTCGCGCATCTCTAAAGCGAGCGCCAGTAGCCCGTCAGGGGCCTTCCCGGGCGCCTGCGACAACAACCCGGCTTGCTTCAACCAGTCGACCACGCTGTCGTCATCGACCAGGCACTCGCAATGCCGAGCGCCTTCCCCGTACTCCGTGTTGATGAAGTCGAGCGCGCAGTTGTCCGCGACAAAGACTGGTCCAGAGGCGTCATGTGTGTTTGTGCTCACGAACGCAGTGTAACCTATAAAAACTATTTGACTGGTTACATATTCGGATGTAACCTTCATAACTTCTTTTAACAGTTACACAGGCGATCATCATGACTTCCGAATTAATCACCGCGGCCGGCCCTGCCACCACGCTGCCCGTCGGCGATGGCACCGCAGCAGACCCCTCTTCGCCGACGGCCCCGGCCGCGATTCATCATCGATTCGAACAGGTAGGTGACGTCAAAGTCTTCTATCGCGAGGCTGGCAGCCGCACCTTGCCGACGGTCCTGCTGTTACACGGTTTCCCCACGTCGTCATTCATGTACCGCCATCTGATCCCGATGCTGGCAGACCGTTACCACGTGATCGCGCCGGACCTGCCGGGCTTTGGCTTCACGGATGCCCCAGAACGCGGTCAGTACGCCTACACGTTTGACCAGCTCGCCAGGACCATCGACCAGTTCACGGTCCAGCTCAAGCTGGATCGCTACGCGCTGCAGGTGTTTGACTACGGCGCGCCGGTTGGCTGGCGTATGGCCACAGCACACCCCGAGCGCATCAGCGCCATCGTTTCGCAAAACGGCAACGCTTACGAAGAAGGCCTGAGCGAAGGGTGGAGCCCGATCCAGAAGTATTGGAAGGATCCATCAAAGGAAAACCGGGATGCCCTGCGCGATTTCTTCAAAATCGACGCGATCAAGTGGCAGTACACGCATGGAACGCCCGACGACAGCCTGGTTGCGCCAGAGACGTACACCCTGGACGCAGCACTGATCTCGCGGCCGGGTAACGTCGAGATTCAACTTGATCTGTACCTGGACTACGCGACCAACGTCGCGAAGTACCCGGAATTCCAGACCTACTTCCGCAACCACCAGCCGCCGCTGCTGGCCATCTGGGGCAAGAACGATCCGTTCTTTTTGCCGGCGGGTGCAGAGGCCTGGAAGCGCGACCTCCCGACGGCGGAGATCCGCTTCGTCGACACAGGCCACTTCGCGCTGGAAACGAACGGCGTGGAGATCGGCACCGCCATCCGCGCTTTCCTCGACAAGCACGTCAAGTGAGCTTCGGGCGAACGCGCTGGAGCCGTGACCACACTCAACGCGCATGACGCTTGCCTGGCACGGGTTCAAACAGGCTCTGCTGCCACCTCACGCCTTCATGCGTGCGCGTCTCCCGCACCGCCGTTGTCTACGCCGCAACAGGCTGGGAACTGACCACCCCAAGTTTCAGATCGGAAGCGTGTCCAAACCCTGCGATGGTTCAGGTTTCAGCCAAGCTCACTGGCTTGGTGCGGTCCGGGTTGCGGCTCGCCCGCAGTTTGGATTGCCCGTCGTTCCCGAACCAAGGAACTCCGTCGTCATGGCGCGCCCGCGCGACAGGCCGCTTTGAAATTCCTCGTCGTTGGCGTAAGTCGGCCAGTTGACGGACAGGGCTGGATGCTGGCGAAAGACCAGGTTCAGGGCGGCAGTGCGCGCCTGTCTGGTGAATTGCTGCGGGACACAACGGCGCCGCATGACGATATCCAGTGCACCCGAAACCCAGCCCTGTAGGTGGCGTGGGCTGGGCGGGCGATCGCCCTTGTCTGCGTGTTGCTGGTTCTGCTGGAGAAGTTCGAGCAGTTCGAGGATGACTGCGGCGGCTACGTCCGCGTCCATGAAGCCTTGGGTTGGGGTTTTGGAGAAGAGGGTCATGGATTGGCCTGATCGGTACGAGCGCAATGAAGAGAAAGACTTAAAAATAGTCGGTGTGCCGCTCACGGATACGTCGAAATACGTTTTTGCCCAGACCTCCACAACCAGTAACCAACGCCATGCGCCCACAGTGAAATCCTAAAATGGTATATTCTAAAACAGGATTTACCTTTTGTGGGTGTCCCGACTTCACTCTTCCCGTCAACTATTGCTCCGACGCCTTCTTGAAGAGGCGCGCGAAGCAACTGGTCGAACCCAGGCAGATGTGGCGCAAGACATGAACAAAGCCCAGTCATTTGTCGCCAAGGTCAAGAAGGGTGAGAGGCAACTGGACGTGTTCGAATTCATCGACTTCTGCGAAGCAGTGTCGCTTGACCCCGTCAAGACACTCCGATTGCTGGTCGATCACAAACCACCTCAGCTCCCAAGGTGATAGCGCCTATTGGCCCTATTGAAACCAATGGCCGACCAAATTCACTTGACCCGCCAGTTTTTTGAGCGGAGACGCGGCCTGCAGTCGAAGAGCAATATCACCACGTTCGTTCCAATTTCGGCCTTGACCCAGGTGAGTTCAATGGTAGTGTGGGAGCGTCTATGCTAAACATGCGCGCATCAACGCCTAATTGTTGAATTCCGTCGAAATCTGACCCACTTAGCGCAGTAATTTCCATCCAAAACTGACCCACGTAGGCACTACCCTGCTTGTTTTAAAAGCACGGGAAATTAGGAGTGATAGACGTGGCGACATTGAATGTCATCAGGCGTTGGGCATTGCGAGATCAGATGTCCATCCGCGAGATCTCAAGGCGTACAGGCCTGGCTCGCAACACAGTGAA